>JAHKAM010000075.1 GCA_018826515.1 Alphaproteobacteria bacterium | reverse complement strand
GCGGATGGCTGGGGAACTAGGACTCGAACCTAGAATGACGGTACCAAAAACCGGAGTGTTACCATTACACCATTCCCCAGCAGGTCCGGCGTTTCCGGGGCCGAAGCGCCGGAAGGCGTGCGAGATACGACAAGGCCGCGGGGGATGCAAGAACCGCTTTCGAGACTATTTCGCGACGGGGCGTTTCCCTGCTTGCGGGGGGCAAACCCCGTCGCTATAAGCCCCCTCCTCAAGTCGGAGTGTGGCTCAGCCTGGTAGAGCACTGCGTTCGGGACGCAGGGGTCGGAGGTTCGAATCCTCTCACTCCGACCATTTGTTTGAAGCGCCTTTCCCGGGGCGCCGCGATCCTCTCCTAATCCCCCGCCTGCGCCGCGACTGCGGCCAGATGCGCGCCGACCGCCTCGATCGGGCGGGCGCCCAGGGCCGTGCGGCGGGCCAGCAGGTCGGGCGAGCCGGCGTCGTAGTCGGCCATGAGCGTCTTCACGAAGGCCCCGGAGCGGACCTCGGCCAGAACCGCGTCCATGGCGGCCTTCGAGGCCTCGCCGATGATGCGGGGGCCGGTCAGATAGGCCCCGTATTCAGCGGTGTTGGAAATCCGGCCGAAGGCGCCGACGATGCCCATGGAGAACATCAGGTCGGTGACCAGCTTGACCTCATAGAAGCATTCGAACCACGCCACCTCGGGCGGATAGCCGGCCTCGACCAGTTTGGTGAAGGCGGCGTCGATCAGATGGCCGACGCCGCCGCACAGAACGACCTGCTCGCCGAACAGGTCGCTCTCGCATTCGGCGGCGAAGGTGGTCTCGAGGATGCCCTTGCGACCGCACCCCAGGGCCGCGGCGTAGGACAGACCCAGCGCATGGGCGCCGCCCGAGACGTCCTGATGCACGCCGAACAGGGCGAAGACCCCCTGCCCTTCCACATAGAGGTCGCGGATGCGCGGGCCGATGCCCTTGGGCGAGGCGAGGATGACGTCGAGGTCGGGGCGCGGCTGGACCAGGCCGAAGCGGACCGACAGGCCGTGGGCGAAGACCAGGGCGGCGCCGGGCTTCATCGCCGGGGCCAGTTCGTCGCGCCAGAGGTCCCGGTGAGCCTCGTCGGAGACCATGACGGCGACCACATCGGCCGAGGCCGCGGCCTCGCCGGCCGTCAGGACATCGAAACCGTCGGCTTCGGCTTTCGCCCGGGTCGCAGAGCCGGACTTGAGGCCGACGACGATGTCGGCGACGCCGGAGTCGCGCAAGTTCAGGGCGTGGGTACGGCCCTGGCTGCCGTAGCCGATCACGGCCACGCGCTTGCCGCGCACGATGGAAAGATCGCAGTCGCGGTCATGGAAGACAGGAAGCGGAGTGCTTAGGTGTTCAGACATGAGCACACCCATAACGCCTTCCGACGTCGTCGCCTTCTGGAAAGAGGCCGGTCCCTCAAAGTGGTTTGCCAAGGACGACGATTTCGACGCCCTGTTCCGGGAACGGTTCGAGGCGGCGCATTTCGCCGCTGCCCGGCGCGAGCTTGATCACTGGATGGAGACCCCTGAGGGGTCGCTGGCGCTGATGATCCTGCTGGACCAGTTTCCGAGGAATGCGTTCCGGGGCACGGGCCACGCCTTCGGCACCGATCCGCTGGGGCGGATGTTCGCTAGCCGGGCGCTGGAGGCCGGGCACGACCTGCAGACCGAGGGGGATATCCGCCGGTTTTTCTACCTGCCCTTCCAGCATTCGGAGGATCGCGCCGATCAGGATCGTCAGCTTGAACTGTTCCAGACCCGGATGGACCGCAAGCCGGACGACCGCTGGGCGGAGCATCATCACGACGTAGTCGTCCGCTTCGGTCGCTTCCCGCACAGGAACCCGGCACTGGGCCGTGAGACGACGCCGGAGGAGCAGGCGTTTCTGGATCAGGACGGGTTCAGCGGCTGAAGTCCTGAGCAAGGTACAACCATGGTACACCGTCGTCCGTTTCCGGACTTCAGACTGGGCTATTGTACCCGCTCGCGTCGACCGTGGGATTGGTACAATGAAGCGTCCGTTGCTGACTATCGTGGTTTCAGGGCTGGCCATGGCTGCCTCACTCCAGCCAGCGCTTGCCCAGAGCGGGCGCACGCGCGCTCAGCAGGCCCAGGACGCCCAGATTGCCTCCATACCGCGGTGCAGCCGGAGCCTGGGCAGCGTCTCCATCGTCGACGGCCAGCCTGACTTCTTCCGCGAACGTCAACTGTCACCGCCCCAGACTCTGCTCCGGGTCGTGATCCAGCGCTCGGGCTGTTTCACCCTCGTGGATCGGGGCGCTGGCATGGACGCAGCGGCGCGTGAGCGGGCCCTCGCGGACGACGGCATGCTGCAGCGGGGGTCGAACGTCGGCGGCGGGCAGATCCGTGCGGCGGACTATGTGCTGGTGGCCGAGGTCGCCAGTGCGGACGCCAATACTGGAGGCGGCGGAGTCGCTGCGGTCGCCGGCGGTCTGATCGGCGGGACCCTCGGGGGCCTGGTCGGGAGCATCCGCACCCAGAGGATGGAAGCCAACACCGTGCTCAGCCTGACCAATGTGCGGACGTCCGAGGGCATGGCCGTGACCGAAGGCTATGCCTCGCGCAACAATCTCAGTTGGGGCATCGGTGGCGGGGTCGGCTTTGGCGGCGCGGTCGGCGGCGGCTATGAGAGCACCGAGATCGGCCGGATCGTGGCCCAGTCCTTCATCCAGGCCTATACGGAGATGGTAACCCGGCTCGGCCTGCTGGAGGGCACCAGCGCAGCGGCCGAAGCCCCCGTCCAGAGCTATCTTGTGCAACAGGCCACGACCATGCGGTCATCCCCCGGCGGGAGCGTCGTCCGGGCCCTCCCCGAGGGCCTGCGGGTCTATCCCACCGGTCAGCGCGACGGCCTGTGGTGGGAAATCCTCGACGACAACGACAACCGTGGCTGGGTCCAGAACGACCGCCTCGCACCGGGCCGCTGAGCGGCCAGGCGAGGGATCGTCCACAAAAAGCTGCACACGGCGTCGGGCCGGCGATTGCCACTGAACCTGATTCGGTCGGAAGGTTCGCCATGTCCGCCATCGTCCAGCTCAATGACCTTCACGCCCGCACCGGCGCCGTCGCGGCGGATCATCCGGAGTGGCAGTACCTTAACCTGCTGCGCGACATCCTCGACAACGGCAGCCGGCGCGACGACCGGACCGGCACGGGGACGCTGGGCGTGTTCGGGCGGCAGATGCGGTTCGATCTGTCGAAGGGCTTTCCGGTTCTGACGACCAAGAAGCTGCACCTGCGGTCGATCATCGTCGAACTGCTGTGGTTCCTGCGCGGCGAGACCAATATCGGCTGGCTGAAGGACAACGGCGTTTCGATCTGGAACGAATGGGCCGACGCCGAGGGCGAGCTGGGGCCGGTCTATGGCAAACAGTGGCGGTCGTGGGCGGCGCCGGACGGGCGGGTGATCGATCAGATCACCAAACTGGTCGAGGGGCTGAAGACCAATCCCAACAGCCGCCGGCACATCGTCTCGGCCTGGAACCCGGCCGATGTCGACGACATGGCCCTGCCGCCCTGTCACTGCCTGTTCCAGTTCTTCGTCGCCGACGGCAAGCTGAGCTGCCAGCTGTACCAGAGGTCGGCGGACGTCTTCCTGGGCGTGCCGTTCAACATCGCTTCCTATGCGCTGCTGACGATGATGGTGGCACAGGTGTGCGGGCTGAAGCCGGGCGAGTTCGTCCACACCTTCGGCGACGCCCACCTGTATCTCAACCATGTGGAGCAGGCCGAGCTGCAGCTGAGCCGCGAGCCCCTGCCGGCCCCGACCATGACCATCACGCCGCGCGACGACCTGTTCGCCTATACGCTCGAGGACTTCGTGCTCGAGGGCTATGAGCCGTGGCCGCATATCAAGGCGCCGGTCGCGGTCTGATGACCCTGGATCTGAAGGCCCTGCAGGCCGACGTCCTGCGCATCTCCGACATCTACGCCGCCGAACACGGCATCGAACGCTCCGGCGACTGGGCCCTGCTGAAGGTGCAGGAGGAGCTGGGCGAGCTGACCGCCGAGCATCTGCGGATGAGCGGGCGAGCGCGCGGCGCCGCCGACGCCGGCAAGCTGGGCGACGAGGCGGCGGATGTGCTGGGCATGTTGCTGATCTATTGCGACCGGGCGGGGATCGATCTTGAACAGGCCATGCAGCGGAAATGGCTGCACTGGCTGGAGCCGCGCTGATGGCCATTCCCCAACTCGTTCTCGTCGTCGCCCGCGCCCGCAATGGCGTGATCGGCCGGGACGGCGACCTGCCGTGGCGGCTGCGCAGCGACCTGCAGCGGTTCAAGGCGATCACCCTGGGCAAGCCCTGCATCATGGGGCGGCGGACGTGGGAGAGCCTGCCGCTCAAGCCCCTGCCGGGCCGGCTGAACCTGATCCTGTCCCGCGACGAGTCCTTCGCGGCGCACAAGGCGGTGGTCTGCACCACGCTGGACGAGGCGGTCGAGATCGCGCGGGAAACGGCCGAGGAGGACGGCGTCGACGAGATCTGCGTCATCGGCGGCGTGGCCCTGTTCGAAAAGGCCCTGCCGCGGGCGCGGCGAATCTATCTGACCGAGGTCGAGGCCGAGCCGAAGGGGGACGTGCTGTTCCCGGCGTTCGACGAGGGGTCGTGGGTCGAGGTATCGTCGGAAGCCCATCCGGCGGGCGAGAAGGACGACCATCCCTTCGTCTTCCGGGTTCTCGAGAGGAAGTGACCATGCTGATCGTGACCACCAATGACGCGCCCGGCTATCGGGTGGTGAAGACCCTGGGACTGGTGCGGGGCATCACGGTGCGGTCGCGCAACCTGGTGTCAGACGCCATCGGCGGGCTGCAGTCGATGCTGGGCGGCCGGGTGGGCGCCTATGTGAAGCTGGCCGAAGCGTCGCGGGCCGAGGCGCTGGAGCACCTGATCGAACAGGCCTCCGGCATGGGCGCCAACGCCGTGATCGCCATGCGCTACGAGGCCAATGAGATCATGGAGGGCGTCACCGAGGTGCTGGCCTATGGCACGGCGGTGGTGGTGGAGGCGGAGTGATTAGTGATTGGCGATTGGTGGTTGCTGGCGCGCCCGCCGGTGCGAATGAAGCCACGCTGGTGGTGCGCGAAACGACTAATCACTAACCACTAGTCACCCTTCCCTCAGCTGAGCGACGCCATCGCGCTGCGTTCGAAATCCTTCAGCTCGTCCAGCCGGCCGTCGCGGATTTTCTCGACCCAGTGGGGGTCGGCCAGCAGGGCGCGACCGACGGCGACGAGGTCGAACTCGTCCTTTTCCAGCCGCGCGATGAGGCCGTCCAGCGAGGCCGGCTTCGAGCCGGCGCCGCCGAAGGCCGCGATGAACTCGCCGTCGAGGCCGACCGAGCCGACGGTGATGGTCGGCAGGCCGGTGATCTTCTTGGTCCAGCCGGCGAAATTGAGATCCGAACCCTCGAACTCGGGCTCCCAGAAGCGGCGTTGCGAGCAGTGGAAGACATCGACGCCCGCTTCCATCAGCGGCGTCAGCCACTGTTCCAGCTCGGCGGGATCGTGGGCGTTCTTCGCGGTGAAGTCGTGCGACTTCCACTGTGACAGGCGCAGGATCAGGGCCATGTCCGGGCCGACGCCCTCGCGCACGGCCCTGACCACCTCGGCCCCGAAGCGGGCGCGATCGGCGATGGTGCCGCCGCCCCAGCGATCGTCACGGTCGTTGAGGCCGCTCCAGAAGAACTGGTCGATCAGATAGCCGTGGGCGCCGTGGATCTCGACGGCGTCGAAGCCGAGTTCGCGGGTGGCGCGGGCCGAGCGGCCGAAGGCGGCGATGGTGTCGGCGATGTCCTCGTCAGTCATGGGCTCGAGGCCGCGCTTGCCGGGGCTGGTCATGCCCGAGGGGCTGTCGACCTTGCCCAGCGGGGCCCAGTCGGCCCCCTGCCCGCGCGCCGAACCGACGTGCCAGAGCTGGGGCGCGATCAGGCCGCCGGCGGCGTGGACTTCCTCGACCACCTTCTTCCATTCCGGCAGGGCCTCGCCGTGGAAGACCGGCACCTTCGGATCATTGCGGGCGGCGGGCCGTTCGACGACCGTGCCTTCGGTGACGATCAGCCCCACCCCGCCCTCGGCCCGGCGCCGGTAATAGCCGGCCACGTCGCTGGTCGGAATGCCGCCCGGCGAAAACGACCGCGTCATCGGCGCCATGACGATGCGGTTGGGCATCTTCAGGGACTTGGCCTGGAAGGGGCGGAACAGGGCGTCGACGGACATGGGCGGCTCGCAGGCTGAGGACTGGAACCGACAAGGTGGCGGTTAGAGTTGCGTTTGAAAACCCTGCAGGCCGAGTTTTTTCGCCAGCGCTTCGGCGAAGCTCGCGAACCGGGCCGCGATATCCCCATCCGGATCCGCGACCACGACCGGAACCCCGGCGTCGCCGCCCTCGCGCAGGGCCGCGTCCAGCGGCAGGTCCCCCAGGAAGGAGACGCCGAGCCGCCCGGCCTCGGCCTCGGCCCCGCCGCGGCCGAACACCGGTCCGCTCATATTCTCGACAAGGCCGAGCGTCGGCGTCCCGACCTTCTGGAACAGGGTGTGCGCGCGGCGGGCGTCGGCCAGCGCCACTTCCTGCGGGGTGGAGACGATCACCACGCCGTCCAGCGGCGTCTTCTGCACCAGGGTCAACTGGACGTCGCCGGTGCCCGGCGGCAGGTCGACGACGAGGATGTCGAGCGGCGCCTCTTCGGTTCCCCAGCGGGTCTGGGTCAGCATCTGGGTCAGGGCCTGGGACGCCATCGGACCGCGCCAGATCATGGCGTCATCGGCCTTGGTCAGCAGGCCGACCGACATGGCCTTCAGGCCATGGACCCGATGCGGCTCCATCATGTTGTCCCGGTATTCGGGCTTGCCTGACATGCCGAGCATGGTCGGCAGGGAGGGGCCGTACACATCGGCGTCCAGCAGACCCACCGACAGACCGCGCGCCGACAGGGCGGCGGCCAGATTGACCGCCACGGTGGACTTGCCCACCCCGCCCTTGCCGCTGGCCACGGCGAGGACGCGGCGAACGTGGGCCGGACGATCCGTGGCCACGGGCGCCTTAGGACGGCCCTGATCGACGGCCTGGGGCGAAAGGGAGGCCGTGCGGGCCGGCCTCGCGGCGGGGGCGGTCTCGGCGGTGAGCACCACGGAGACCCGGTCTATCCCCGGAACGGCCTTCAGCGCGGCCTCGGCGGCGTCGCGGACCGGGGCGTACAGCGCGGTGTCGCCGGCGGCGACCTCCATGACGAACCCGGCGCGCTCCTCCGCGACGACCAGCCCCTGGACCAGCCCGGCGGCGACCAGCCCCTGCCCGCTCTTCGGGTCGGTCAAGGCGTCGAGGGCGGCGAGGACGGCGGCGCGATCGGTCAAGGTTGTGAGTCCGGGTTGCGGGGGCGAGGCCTGCGTTCTATCGCCGGAGGCCCCTGCCCGCGAGCGCCGATTTGTCCGATCCCCTGATCACCCTGCTGGCCGGCCCGACCGCCTCTGGCAAGTCGCGGCGCGCGCTGGAGATGGCGACGCGGACCGGGGCCGTGATCGTCAATGCCGACAGTCAGCAGCTGTACGCCGACCTGCGGGTCCTGAGCGCCCGTCCCTCGGCCGCGGAAGAGGCCATGGCCGAACACCGGCTGTACGGCGTGGCCGACGCGGCCGACGCCTGGTCGGTCGGCCGGTGGACCCGGGCCGTGACGCCGGTTCTGGCAGACCTGGCGGCGGAGGGACGGCCGGTCCTGCTGGTGGGCGGAACCGGCCTGTATTTTACGTCGCTGACCAAAGGGTTGGCGGACATACCGGACATACCGATTGATATGCGAAACGCCGCCGGCGCGGCGTATGACGCCGACGGCGAGGCCGTCTTCCGGCGCAGGCTGGCCGAGATCGATCCGGCGGCCGAGGCGCGGATCGAAGCCGGCGACCGACAGCGGCTGACCCGGGCCTGGGGCGTGGCGCGGCACACGGGCCGGGCGCTCAGCGACTGGACCGCCGACACCACGCCGCTTCTGGCGCCGGGATCATGGACCGGACGGGTCATCGAGCCGGCGCGCGAGACGCTGTACGCCGCCTGCGATCGGCGGGTGGCGCAGATGGTCGAGACCGGGGCGCTGGACGAGGTGCGGGCCCTGGTCGCGCGCGGCCTCGACCCCGCCCTCCCCGCCATGAAGGCCGTCGGCGTGCGCGAGTTCGCCGCGCACCTGGCCGGCGAGACGACGCTGGACGCGGCGATGGAGGCGACCCGGCAGGCGACGCGCAACTACGCCAAGCGGCAGCTGACCTGGTTTCGCAACCAGACCCCGGACTGGACGCGGATCGATTGACGCCGGCGCTCCCTCCCCGCACCGTTTGGGTACAGGCCGCGCGCCATTGCCAGGCCCGACACGGTCGCGTTCGAGGGCGATCTGCTGATCATCTCGCGGCCGACCGCAAGGTCGAAGCGGTCGCGGCCCTGCCCTGATCGCCCGGCCCGAACGGGGCGCACGCCGCAGGGCCTTGGAAGGCGGTCCGGGAACGCCTATATTGGTCCTGTCCGGGTTCGCCCGGACTATGGCGATAAACGCGCTTGTAATAAGCGGACCGGACCCGGGTGCGATTCCCGGCGGCTCCACCATCTTCTCCCCGCGTTATCGGCGGAGGCATATGGGGCCGACTAGCATCGACGGACGTGTAAAGAAGACTGCTTTCGCCCGTCCTGGCCCACCGTATCGGGCCATTTTCTAACTGCGAACGATAACTTCGCTGGAGAAGTCGCTCTCGCCGCATAAGCGGTTCGGGTGATTTCGAACACTTAAGTCCCCAGGGATCAGTTCCTGGGGCGGGGCCGCCAGGGGGCCTGCCAACAGAACCCCTGGCACTTTCACCATCTTCGCATCTTCCGCCGACGCCCGCGCGCCGCTATCAGTTCGCGCGAACAACCGAGGCGACCCATGGCCGAAGAGACGCCCCCCGTCGACGAGATGCACTATGAGCAGCTGGCGCAGGACGCCCTGCGCGGCGTCATCCGCTCGGCGCTGGAACGGGCCGCCCTGCCCGCCGGCATTCCGGGGGCGCACCATTTCTATGTAACGTTCAAGACGCGGGCGCCCGGCGTCAACGTGCCGCCCGACATCCTGGCCAAATATCCGGACGAAATGACCGTCGTCCTCCAGCACCAGTACTGGGACCTCAAGGTCGAGCCGACGAAATTCTCGGTGATGCTGAAGTTCGGGGGCATGCCCAAGGTGCTGGCCATGCCCTACACCGCCGTGACCCGCTTCTATGATCCTTCGGTGCAGTTCCTGCTGCAGTTCGAGGCGCCCGCCACGGTTGAGGAGATCGCCGCCGAGGTCGCTGCCGCCGAACCCGACCGGGCCCCGCCCCAGGGCGGCGACGACGACGGACCCAAGGTCGTGTCGCTGGACCAGTTCCGCAAAAAGTAGGGTCTTTCCCTCCCCGACGCCTCCGCTAACCTGCGTCCGGCGGGAGGGGGACGTATGGGACGGGCAGTGATCATCGTATTGGCGGCCTGGTTGGGCCTCTGCAACAGCGCCCTGGCGCAGACCGCGCCCCCGCCCGGCCGGTTCGCCAACTGGACGTCGGCCATCGTCGCGGCCGACTGGCGGGACGGCGCCGACCGGCCAATCCAGGCCTTCGACAACGCCCGCCGCGATCTGGTGAAGGGCTTTCTGGCCGCCGGCTTTCCGCGCGCCACCATGGTCGACTACAGCCTGCGGCCCGACGTCGCCGAGCCGACCACCGCTTCGGATGTGATCGACGGGCTGAACGCCGCATCGGGGCGGGGAACGGCGGGCTGTCTGCTGTATTTCACCTCGCACGGCGTGCCGACGGCGATGGTGTTCGGAAACGAGCCGCGGATGACGCCGGACATGATGGCCAATCTGGTGCGCGCGACCTGTGGCGCCCGGCCGACGGTGGTGATCGTCTCGGCCTGCTACTCCGGCATCTTCGTCAACGCCCTGGCGGCCCCCAACCGGATGGTGCTGACCGCCGCCAGTCGCGAGCGGACCTCGTTCGGCTGCGGCGCCGACGAGACCTATCCCTGGTTCGACGGCTGCGTCATCGAGACCCTGCCGACAGCGACCGACTTTCTCGCTCTCGCGGCCGGCGCGCGGGCCTGTGTCGCGCGCAAGGAGGCCGAGCGCGGCGTGAGCCCTGCGTCAGAACCGCAGATGTTCGTCGGCTCGGAGATGCAGCTTCGCCTGCCGACCCTGCGATTCAACCGCCCGACGGGCTGAACCGGATCGATTGCAGGGCGCCACGCTGGACGATCCCCACGCCCTGCCGGTCGTCGATCGCTATCCGGACCGGCCGGACGCCTGTCGCGGAAACACCCGGATGGTGATCCGCTCGCGCTCGCCCTCGTGACGTTCGACCAGCAGGCGGGCGACCTGGGCGTCGTCGTGAAACAGATAGCCCTTGATGGCATCCAGCAGGGCCTTGGCCAGATTGTCGAGGTCCAGCCACGGCGGATCGCCCACGTGTTCCATCAGGATCTCGACCGTGTAGTCGCCGTATGACGGACGCGACGACCACTCCTTGCGCATGAACTCATAGACCAGCGGCTTGTAGTATTTGGCCTGGGTGGTCAGGCCGTCGATGGTCAGTTCGACCGTCTCGCCGGTCTCGCGGGCGCGAACCTTGCCGATGCCGATCCAGCCTGAGGTCATGCGCCGGCGGAGGGGTTCGCACAGGCGGCCGGGACCGGATCCAGCATGATGACCGACAGGATGGCGACGGTGGGCTGGATGTGTTCCGCCACGGTCGGGAAGCCCTGAAAATGGTGCAGCAGCGCCATCCCCTCGATGACACGACCGAACGCGCCGAAACCCTGACCGTCAGGATTGCGCCCGCCGCCGAAATCCAGGCTGGGGCTGTCATGGGTGACGATGAAGAAGCTGCTGGTGGCCGTGTCCGGCCCGTCGCGCGCCATCGAGACCACGCCGGCGACGTGGCTGAGACCGGTGTCGCGCGTCCGCTCGAGGGGTATCGGGCCCAGGCCCGGATCGTCGCTGCCCTGGCGGGTGGCGGCCTGGACCACATGGATGGGTCCGCTGACAGAGCGGAAGAAGCGGCCGTCCGTGTAAAGGCCGGCCGAGGCGTAGCGCATGAAGTTGCAGGCGGTGACCGGCGCCCGGCGGTGATCCAGTTCCATGACGATCGGGCCGTAGGCGGTGCTGATCAGCGCCTGCGGCAAGCGATCCGGCGCCGGCGCCGACTGGGTTGCGAGAAGCAGGGCTCCGACGATCGTCGTGATGTGCATGGCGACTCGCCGTCCTTGTCCCGTCCGGCCTCCGTGCTACACCGCCGCGCAATGCTTCGCCACGTCCGATGAGCCTGCCTGCCATGACCAAGACCCGCTCCGAAACCGACACCTTCGGCCCCATCGAGGTCGCCTCGGACCGCTATTGGGGCGCCCAGGCGCAGCGGTCGCTGGGCAACTTCAAAATCGGCTGGGAGAAACAACCCCTGCCAATCGTCCGGGCCCTGGGCATCGTCAAGCGCGCGGCGGCCGAGACGAACATGGCGCTGGGCAAGCTGGACCCGAAACTGGGCGAGACCATCGTCGCGGCGGCCAATGAGGTCATCGAGGGCCGGCTCAACGACCATTTCCCGCTGGTGGTCTGGCAGACCGGCTCGGGCACCCAGTCGAACATGAACGCCAATGAGGTGATCTCGAACCGCGCCATCGAGATGCTGGGCGGCGAGATGGGCTCGAAAAAGCCGGTCCACCCCAACGACCACGTCAATATGAGCCAGTCGTCCAACGACACCTTCCCGACGGCCATGCACGTCGCCTGCGCCGAACAGGTGGTCAACGACCTGATCCCGGCGCTGAAGCATCTGCACGCCGCGCTGGATGCGAAGGCGAAGGCCTGGGACCACATCATCAAGATCGGCCGCACCCACACCCAGGACGCCACGCCCCTGACGCTCGGCCAGGAATTCGGCGGCTACGCCCAGCAGGTGGCCAACGGCATCGAGCGGATCGAACTGACCCTGCCCAAGCTGATGGAGCTGGCCCAGGGCGGCACGGCCGTCGGCACCGGGCTGAACGCCCCGGTCGGATTCGCAGAACAGGTGGCCGAGCGGATCGCCGCCATCACCGGCCTGGCCTTCACCACGGCGCCGAACAAGTTCGAGGCCCTGGCGGCGCATGACGCCATGGTGTTCAGCCACGGGGCCATCAACACGGTCGCCGCCAGCCTGTTCAAGATCGCCAATGACATCCGCTTCCTGGGGTCGGGCCCGCGGTCGGGGCTGGGCGAGCTGGCCCTGCCGGAGAATGAGCCGGGCAGTTCGATCATGCCGGGCAAGGTCAATCCGACCCAGTCGGAGGCCCTGACCCAGGTGTGCGTGCAGGTGTTCGGCAACCACGCCGCGGTGACCTTCGCCGGCTCGCAAGGGCATTTCGAGCTGAACGTCTTCAACCCGGTGATGGCCTACAACTTCCTGCAGTCTGTGCGGCTGATGACCGATGCGGCGGTGTCCTTCACCGACAACTGCGTGGTCGGGATCGAACCGCGCGAGGACAACATCAAGCGTGGCCTCGACAACTCGCTGATGCTGGTCACCGCGCTGAACGGCAAGCTGGGCTATGACGCCTGCGCCAAGATCGCCAAGACCGCGCACAAGAACGGCACCACCCTGCGGGAGGAAGCGGTCGGCGGCGGCTATCTGACCGACGCCGAGTTCGACGAGGCGGTGCGGCCCGAGAAGATGATCTCGCCGGGGTGAGCGGCGCCAACTTCGGGTTGGTGGCGAGGCCCAGGATTTCGCAGTAACCTCGGGACATGGACAAGGTCGAACTCAATCCCGGCATTGAGCCGGAGCTGGTCGAACAGGCCACACGGCTGGGGATTTCGATCGCCGGCATGAGCGAGGTGCAGTTGCGACTGCATCTACAGAAAGTCGATCCGGCGGGCGCCGAGGCGAGGGCGAAGCGCTGGGCGGAAGAGAATGCCGAGGCGATCAGGATCCACAATGATTTTGTCGCCAAGCATGGCGTGTTCGGCGCGGAGTGGCGGCGCTGGTAGTCCGCCAGTTTGATGTCTGCGCAAATCCGAGCTCATCGACGGCAAGCGACGCGCCTTTCGTCTGCGTTTTGCAGTCCCACTACCTCGACGGCATGGACACGGTCATGGTGGCTCCGATGATCCGTGGGCAGGCCGGAGCGACGAACACCCAGGTGGTCGTTCCGATCGCTTTCGGGGGCGAAACCTACCTGCTGGACGTAGCGCTGATGGCCAGCATCGAAGGCAGGAACCTGCGCAAGTCTGTTGGCTCTGTGCTGGACCGGGAGTTCGACATCCGTCGTGCCCTCGACCGCCTGTTCCCCGGCTTCTGAGCATGACCGCCCTCACCCGTCCCTACTGGACCGAGGCGAAATTCGAGCGGCGAGAGGGATGGGATGAGGCGATCTATCCGTTCAACCTGGCAGCCGTGCGGACGCTGCACAGCCTCGCGTTTCATCCCAATGTGACCTTTCTGGTCGGGGAGAACGGCTCGGGCAAGTCGACACTGATCGAGGCGCTGGCGGTGGCCTGGGGGTTCAACGCCGAGGGCGGCGGGCGCGAGCACCGGTTCGAGACCCGGGCGTCGCATTCGCCGCTGCACCGGTTCGTGCGACCGATCAAATCGCCCCAGAGGCTGCAGGACGGCTTCTTTCTGCGGGCCGAGAGCTTCTTCACGGTGGCCACCTATCTCGAGGCAGCTGGCGGCCGCCGGTATGGCGGTGCCTCCCTGCACGAGCAATCGCATGGAGAGAGCTTCTTCGCCCTGTTCGAGAACCGCTTCATCGGCGACGGCCTGTATATTCTCGACGAGCCCGAGGCGGCGCTGTCGCCGTCGCGGCAGCTTTCGTTCCTCGCCAAGATGCACGAACTGGTGCTGGCGCGGTCCCAGCTGATCATCGCCACCCATTCGCCGATCATCCTCGGCTATCCGAACGCCTGGATCTATCAGGTGTCCGAACACGGGGTGGACCGCGTCGAATACGAGGACACGGACCATTATCAGGTCACGCGCAACTTCCTGACCCGGCGCGAAATGATGCTGGACGTCCTGCTGTCTGACGACTGATCAGGGCTTGTCGCGGATCGTCCGGCCGATCGGAGCGAGGGCCAGTTTGGCCAGTTCGAGATCCTTCAGGGCGAAGGGGATGCCGATGATGGTCACGAACTCCGCCACGGCGATCAGCAGGTGCGACAGGGCGATGTACCAACCGGCGAAGATGAACCAGATCACGTTCAGGACGAGGCCCACGGGTCCCGTACCCACATCGTGGGCGCCCAGTTCGTCGCGCCAGACCACCTCGCGCCCGAACGGCCAGAAGGAATAGCTGGCGATCCGCCAGGCGGCGAAGGTCCACGGCAGGCCGACGATGGTGAGGGCCAGGACGGCTCCGCCGAACAACCAGAGCAGACCGGACAGCCAGCCGCCGAAGACGAACCAGAGCAGGTTGAGGATCAGGCGGATCAAGGGCGTCGTTCCCGTCGCGCCGATGATCGGCGCATCTCCCAGATAGGTCGAACCGTCCGCCGGCGACAGCGGCCTTGCGTGAATTCGTGGTAAGCTGGCGACTTCGACTGACCTTGGGTCAGGCTGTCTCGGAGGTCGGTATGGGCGAGGTCGTCAACCTGAACCGCGTGCGCAAGGACCGGGCGAAGGCCGAGGCCCGGGCGACGGCGGCGGCGAACCGGGCGTCGCACGGGCGGTCGAAGGTCGAGCGGACCCGGGCGGAAACCGAGCGCGAGCGGGCCGCGCGGCTTCTGGACGGATCAAAGCTGGAGGAGTGAGGGTCCGTCGGCCGCCCTAGGTCGAAACCCTGGGCGCGCGAATCAACAACGCCTGACCCGACAGTACGAGCACAAGCCCGGCGAGGGCCGACCAGCCGAACTGGGCGCCCTCGAACAGCACCGAGACCAGCATGGCGATGGGGGGCGTGAGGGCCGAAATGTAGCTGGCCATGGCGTAGCCGATGGTGCGGGCGATGGTGAAATAGAGGCCGAAGGCGATCACCGACCCGAACACCGACAGATAGAGCAGCGAGCCGACGTAGGTGAGGTCGGGGTCGATCGTGAACTCCACGCCGGTGGCCAGGCCGTAGAGGGCCAGCAGGCCGGTCCCGTAGGCCATGGCCCAGGCGGTCGAGGGAATGGCCGTCGAGCCGTGGGTCTGTCCTTTCCAGGCGAAAAAATTGCCGAAGGCCGAGGCGGTGGTGGCGATCAGGGCCAGGCCGACTCCGAGGGCCGCCCGACCATCAAAGCCCGCGCCCAGCACCTCTCCGCCCGAAAGCACCGCGACCCCGACCAGACCGAGCACGGCGCCGCCCCACGAGGCCGCGGCCGCCTTCTGACCCGCGGCCACCCGGAACAGCACCAGATTGATGAAGGTCAGGGAGGCGAAGGTGACCGCGACGATGGCCGAGGCGACAAGGCCTTCCGAGGCGTAGGTGAAGCTGTAGCTGATCGAAAAGGCGAACAGCCCCTGCCCGAGGGCGGCCAGGTGCTGGGCGCGGGTCAGCCGCAGCTTCATCCGGAAGACCAGGCAGCCCACAAACAGAAGCGATGCGGCGAGGCCGAACCGCCAGACGATGGAGGCCAGCGGCGCCACCGTCCCGAGTTGCAGGGTGATGGCGTACCAGGTCGTGCCCCAGATCACAGCGCATATCATCACCCCGCCGATCCCCAGCAGGGTGGTCCGCGACAGCGGCGGACGGGCGACGGGGGGAAGCGGCGTGGGGGAGGTCACCGACGCCCAGTGAATGAAGCCGACCGCCGGAGCAAGCCGGGTTTTCAGCCGGGTGTCACAAGCCGCACTTATGGGGTCTGGAAAACGCCGTCAGCCGCGCAGCTTGAGCTCTGCACGAACGTCGACCGGCACAGCCTGATAGATGGAGGCCGGGCGGATGTTGAGCCGGGCGCGCACGACGTCCAGCGGCTGTTCGAACAGGGCCTCGTAGTCGAGGCCGGGCAGCCAGCGCGCCGCGCGGCCGTTGCGATAGGCCTGCCAGACGGCGCGGCGCGCCGGGACAGTGCGCGCCTCGCGCTGAATCTCGCGCGCGGCGCCCCAGCCGATGAAGGCGAAGCCGAGATTGCGGGTCTGGGCATAGGAGAAGGCGACCACGCAGGCCTCGCCCAGCGCGTCCGTGCCGTAGCCCGTCAGAACATGCCAGACGTCGTGGACGTCGCGGATGCGACGCGAATACCAGATCACCGGGTGCTGGGCGTCGACCAGCGGCGCGACCTTGCGAGCCTCATCGGCCAGCCCCTCGGCGGTAAAACCGCGCGCCTCGCGAAATTCGCGATAGGCGGCGCCCACCGTGCCCGGGCCGAACCGGGCCAGCCAGACGGGATCGTCCAGCTTGTGCGCCAGTTCCTCGCGCAGGAAGGCCTGTCGCCCGCCTTCCATGGTCTTGAGCAGACGGTTGTAGCCGCGGCCGATCGAGCGGCCGGACAGGGCCTGCATGATCTCGAACACCTGGGCGGTGTCCTCCTTGTCGCGCACCAGCTTGCGGAAGGCGCGCAGGGCCTTGAGCGGCTCAAGCCGCTGCGGGCGCAGGCGTTCGAAATCGTCGAAATCGGCGGCGGCGGTCATGGCGGGACCCTGTTGGAACAATACCAGACTAACCCGAAGACGGGCGCAAGTGAACGGTGTTCACGTCACACCCCATGGCCGATGCCTCGTCCCCCGCGCTAGTCTGATCATTATGTTGAAGAAGCGCTCGGTGACCCTGTCCGGCCACGCCACCTCGGTGGCGCTGGAGCCCGAATTCTGGACCGTTCTCGACGCCGTCGCCGGCGCCGCCGGCCTGTCTCAGGCCGGCCTGTTGAAGCGGATCGACGAGCGCCGCGGCCGCACCCCCCTCGCCTCGGCCTGCCGCCTGCTGGCCCTGTCGTGGGCGAGCGGGGACCGGGCCTTCATCGAACCGCATTCGACCGATTGACAGCCGCCGGGGTTGGCGCATGGTTCGTCTTCCAGAAGGATGACCGCCGTGTTCGACAAGATCGACAAGACCCTGATCTCACCCCTGATCTTCGGGGGTCTGATCGCCATCGGATTGATCGGGGCGGGAGCCTTCATCGGTTCGGGCGTGGTCAACGCCCAGGTCGGCAACCGGCAGGTCACGGTCCGCGGACTGGCCGAGCGCAATGTGGTCGCCGACCTCGCCGTCCTGAACCTCAGCTTCAAGGCCGCCAATGACGACCTGCCCATCGCCCAGGCGAAGATCGACAACGATCTGGGACTGGTCCGGGCCTTTCTGACGCGGCAGGGCTATCCGGCCGAGGCGGTCACCATCGGCCGGCTGCAGGTCACCGACACCCGCGCGCGGGAATACGGTTCAACCGACAATGTGGTCCGCTACATCCTGTCCCAGAGCGTCACGGTGCGGACCACGGATGTGCAGCGGGTGGCGCAGACCGAGCGGGCGCTGAACGATCTGGTGCGCGAGGGCGTGCAGCTGGATTTCGCCGCCCCGACCTATGTCTTCACCAAGCTGAACGAGGTGCGGCCGGCGATGATCGCCGAGGCCACGGCCTCGGCCCGGTCCGGCGCCGAGCAGTTCGCCAAGGATTCAGGCGCGCCGCTCGGGCCGATCCGTCAGGCGACGCAAGGCTCGTTCGAAATCCTCGCCCGCGAGGACATCGACAGTGAATCGACCTCGCTGGACAAGCGGGTGCGTGTGGTCGCGACGGTCAGCTACCAGCTGCGCTGACCGTCGTCGGTTCAGGCTTCGGGCGAGGGATTCGGCTGGGGCACGCTCGGGGGCTCGACCGGCGGGACATCGGGCATTTCCGGGCGCGGCAGATCGATATCCACCGCGATGTCCGTGCCGTCCGGCGCTTCGATCGCGCCGTTGTTCGAGAAGACGACCACGGCGATGATGATGATCACCACCACCAGTCCGCCGACCAGCAGGGCGATCCAGCTGCCGCCCCCCGTCCGGGCAGGCGGATTGTTGATCGTGGTGTGATGAACGACTTCCGGCCGCTCGGGCGGGGGGATGTTGGGATCCGTCATGGATCAGTTCCCGCTGGGGACGGCGGGGGCCGACACTTCCGGCACGCTGATGTCGACGTCGATGTCCTTGCCCTCGGGCGCCGCGCCGCCGCGGACGAAGACGAAATAGGCCACGATCGCCAGGACGACGACGATGCCGCCGATGATGAAGGCCAGGCCGGCGTTGCCGCCGCCGCCGCTGTTGCCGGTGTTGTTGGTGTTGTTGTCGGTCATGAAATGGTCCCTGCCCCAGGTTGTCGATGGAGCCGGAACGACGGCGACGCTTGCCGGTTCCGTGGAGTCGGTTGCACGCCGCCGCTGACATCCGGCCTCGTGCCCCTTATGTTCTCCCGATGAGTCTCCCCGATGTTCCCGCCCCGCGTATTTCCGACCTTGCCCGTTCACGCGGACCGGGCGGCGTCGCCGCGCCGGCCACCGACTATCTGGCCGGGCTGAATCCCGAACAGCGCGAGGCGGTCGAGACCGTTGACGGGCCGGTCCTGGTGCTGGCGGGCGCCGGCACGGGCAAGACGCGGGTCCTGACCACCCGGCTGGCCCACATCCTCGCCACCGGCCGGGCGCGGCCGTGGGAGCTGCTGGTCGTCACCTTCACCAACAAGGCCGCGCGCGAGATGCGCGAGCGCATCACCCATCTGATCGGGCCGTCGGCCGAGGGGCTGCGCTGGCTGGGCACCTTCCACTCGGTGGCGGCGCAGATCCTGCGGCGGCACGCCGAGCTGGTCGGGCTGAAGTCGACCTTCACCATCCTCGACACCGATGACCAGGAGCGGGTCTGCAAACAGGTGCTGGAGGCGGCGGGGCTGGACACCAAACGCTGGACGCCGAAATCGCTGAACGGCCTGGTCGATCACTGGAAGAACCGCGGCTGGACGCCTGAGACCCTGCCCTCCTCCGAGGATTTCGCCAACGGCAAGGGGCATGCGCTGTACGCCGCCTATCAGGCGCGGCTGGCTAGTCTGAACGCGTGCGACTTCGGCGACCTGCTGCTACACAACCTGACGATTCTGTCCAAACATGCTGATATCGCAGAGGACTATCGGCGACGGTTCCGCTACATCCTTGTCGACGAATATCAGGACACCAACGTCGCCCAGTATCTGTGGCTTCGGCTGCTGACCGCCTCGACCGGCAATGTCTGCTGCGTCGGCGACGACGACCAGTCGATCTATGGCTGGCGCGGGGCCGAGGTCGACAACATCCTGCGCTTCGAGCGCGACTTTCCCGGCGCCAAGGTCGTAAGACTGGAGCGCAACTACCGGTCCACACAGCATATTCTGGGCGCGGCCTCGGGTCTGATCGCGGCAAACAGGGACCGTCTCGGCAAGACGCTGTGGACCGAGGATTCCAGCGGCGACAAGGTCCGGGTGCGCGGCGTCTGGGACGGCGAGGCCGAGGCCCGGCTGGTCGCCGATGAGATCGAAACCGCGCGCCGGGCGGGCACGCCCTACAAGGACATGGCGGTGCTGGTGCGCGCCTCGTTCCAGATGCGGGCCTTCGAGGAGCGGTTCGTCCTGCTGGCCGTGCCCTATGTCGTCATCGGCGGGCCGCGCTTCTTCGAACGGGCCGAGATCCGCGACGCCCACGCCTATCTGCGGCTGATCCTGTCCGAAGACGACGACCTGGCCTTCGAGCGGATCGTCAATGTCCCCAAGCGCGGCATCGGCGACACCAGCGTGCAGAAGGTGCTGCAGATCGCGCGTCTGTCCGGCGTCTCGGCGATGAGCGCGGTGCGCGACCTGATCACCTCCGACGAGCTGCAGGCGCGGACGCGGACGGCCCTGTCCAACTTCGTGCGCGACATCGACCGCTGGCGGGCTTTCGCCCAGACCACGACCCACTGGGAGCTGACCGAGACGGTGCTGGAAGAGAGCGGCTACACCGACATGCAAAAGGCTGACCGCGCCACCGGCCAGACCCGGCTCGACAACCTCAAGGAGCTGACGCAATCCATGCAGCAGTTCGAGACCCTGCCCGCCTATCTGGAGCATGTCTCGCTGGTCATGGACCTGGACCGCGGCGAGAGCGCGGACTCGGTGCAGATCATGACCCTGCACGGGGCCAAGGGGCTGGAGTTCCCGCTGGTCTTCCTGCCCGGCTGGGAGGAAGGCGTCTTCCCCAGCCAGCGCAGCATCGACGAAAAGGGCGAGAAGGGCCTCGAGGAGGAACGCCGCCTGGCTTATGTCGGCGTCACCCGGGCCAAGTCGGACGCACGGATTTCGTTCGCCGCCAACCGGCTGGTCTACGGCCGCTGGACCTCGCAACTGCCCAGCCGCTTCGTCGATGAACTGCCGATCGACCACGTCGAGGCCGAGAGCGATACCGGCTACTACGGCGTCACCCCCGGCATGAAGGAGGCCAAGTCCCGCTGGGACGAGATGCCGACCTTCGGCGCCGGCTACGCCTCGCCCGGCTGGAAGCGGGCCCAGTCGTTCACGGCCGGACGTTCGCCGGCGGCGAAGCCGGCGCGGCATGCGCTGATCGAGGGCGACGGCCGGCTGGTGGCCACGGCGGACCCGAAGTCAGGCGGCGACTGGTCGAAGGGGGAACGCGTATTCCACCAGAAATTCGGCTACGGCGCCGTCACCGCGATCGAGGGGAACAAGCTGCTGATCGACTTCGAGAAGGCGGGGGAGAAGAAGGTGATCGATACGTTTGTGGAGAAGGCGTGAGGACGCCCGCCCCAACCCTTCGTTAAGCCCGTTCGCCGACCCTGCAGGCGTGCGCGATTCCCGTCCAGCCGAGGTCCTGACCGAACCCGCCCCCAGCCTGTGGGAGCGGCTGATCTGCGGCGTCATCATCGCCATGCTGACGGGCGCTCTGATCGGGCCGGTGTTCGCGCCGCTGCAGGAAGAGACCCCGGTGCTGCGGCTGGTGTGGTTGCCGGCCTATGCGGCCATCGCGGGACTGCTGATCTACCGGATCGACCGGCTGTGGCGGGCGTGGCCGGCGATGATCGCCATCGCGGCCATCGTCGGTCTGGCCTTCGCCTCGCGCTACTGGTCGATCGATTTCGTCACCACCATGCGCCGGGTCATCGCCCTGGCCATCAGCTGCGGCTTCGCCCTCTACCTCGGCGCCGTCTTCCGGGGGCCGCATCTGCCGCGGCTGCTGATGCACACGGCGCTGGTGATGGCGGTCGGCAGTCTGGTCATGGTTGTCGCCTTCCCCGCCATCGGCGTGCACCAGTTCGAGAACGCCGGCCTGTGGCGCGGCCTCTGGTACGAGAAGAACCAGATGGGGGCGGTGATGGTGATCGGGGCCACGGCCGCGGCGGCCTGCCTGGCCTCGCCTGATCCGCGCCGTCTACTGCCCCTTGTCGCCCTGGTTCTGTCCAGCGGCCTGGTCCTGGCGACCCAGTCGAAGACCTCCCTGCTCTGCCTGCTGGTCGGCCTCGGCCTGATCGCCGGCTTCTGGGCGATGCGGCGCGGCGGTCCCGTGGCCGCCGTCATCACGGTCTGGAGCGCGGTGGTGCTGGCGGGGTTCGGACTCTGGCTGTGGGATTCACATTCGGTCGAGCTGCTGGAGGCTTTGGGCAAGGACCCGTCCCTGACCGGCCGGACCGACATCTGGGACAGTCTGATGCGCAAGGTCGCTGACCGTCCCTGGACCGGCTACGGCTACGGCGCCTTCTGGGGTCGGGAGGGCGAGTCCGTGCCGGCGGACTGGGTGCGCAAGGAGACCGGCTGGACCGTGCCGTCGGCGCACAATGGCTGGATCGACCTGCTGGTGCAGCTGGGCTGGCCCGGAACGGTTCTGGTCGGGGCGCTGATGGCCGGGACGACGCTGATCGCGGTGCTTCGCTCGGCCGGGTCCGGCGCGCGCGAGGGCTGGTGGGCGCTGGGCTTCCTCGCCGCCTTCTTCGTGCTGAGCCTGTCCGAGAGCATCCTGATGGCGCACCAGGGCCTGCCCTGGGTGTTGTTCATGGCCGCGCTGACGCGGGCGATCCTGCCGTCCCCCGCGCCCGCGCCGGTTCCGCTTGTGGAGAAGCCCCGCCGGGCCTACCAGACCGGTCCCCGAATCGTCTCACAGTATCCCCATGGGTCCCAACGCCGCGCCTTCCCTGTTCGATGATCTGCCCGAGCCGCAAGGCCCGGAGTCAACCCCTGCGCCGACGCCTGCCGCCCCCGCGACAGACCCGGCCCTGACGCCGCAGGCCGCGGCGACCAGGCCGGCCCCTGAACCCGCACGGGCTGCCGCTGCCCCGGCCCCCTCCGCACCCGTCGCGCCCCCGGTCCCCGGCAGCTATTCCGCCTCCTCGATCGAGGTGCTGGAAGGGCTGGAGCCGGTCCGCAAACGCCCGGGCATGTACATCGGCGGCACCGACGAGCGGGCCCTGCATCACCTGTTCGCGGAAGTGCTCGACAACGCCATGGACGAGGCCGTGGCCCGCCATGCGAAACTGATCACCGTCGATCTGGACGCCGACGGCTGGCTGGCGGTCAAGGACGACGGCCGCGGCATTCCGGTCGATCCGCACCCGAAACATCCGGGCAAGTCGGCGCTGGAGGTGGTCATGACCGTCCTCCACTCCGGCGGCAAGTTTTCCGGCAAAGCCTATGAAACTTCAGGCGGTTTGCACGGCGTCGGCGTCAGTGTCGTCAATGCGCTGAGCGAAAAGCTGGAAGTCACCGTCTGGCGCGACGGCTTCGAGTGGAAACAGGCCTTCAGCCGCGGCCTGCCGCTGGGCCCGATCGTCCAGGTCCAGCCCTCGAAGAAGAAGGGCACCCTGATCCGGTTCAAGCCGGACGAGGAAATCTTCGGCGTCGGCGCCGCCTTCAAGCCCGCGCGCCTGTTCCGCATGACCCGGTCCAAGGCCTATCTGTTCCGCGGCGTCGAGATCCGCTGGACCTGCGCCGCGGAGCGGATCACCGACCACACCCCGGCCGAGGCGGTGTTCCACTTCCCCAACGGCCTGGCCGACGCCCTGTCCGAACGGATCGGGGAGATCGAGACCGTGACCCCCGCCTTCGCCGGCCGGGTCGAGCGCAGGGGCGAGGCCGGGGCCGTCGAATGGGCCGTGACCTGGAGCCCGATCGGCTTCGGCGAGGCCGACGGTTTCGTCTCCTCCTACTGCAACACCGTCTCGACCCCCGACGGCGGCACCCACGAAGCCGGCTTCCGGGCGGCGCTGGTCAAGGGGCTCAAGGCCTATGGCGAGCTGACCAATGAGAAGCGCGCCGGACTGATCACGGCCGAGGACGTCATCGCCAACGCCGGGGCGCTGATCAGCGTCTTCGTGCGCAATCCCGAGTTCCAGGGCCAGACCAAGGACCGCCTCTCCTCGCCCGACGCCCAGCGTCTGGTCGAGCAGTTGATGCGCGATCCGCTGGACCACTGGCTGACCGAGAGTCCGAAACAGGCCAACACCCTGCTGGGCTTCGTCATCGAGCGGGCCGAGGACCGGCTGAAGCGCCGCAAGGACAAGGAAGTCCAGCGGGCCCAGGCGACGCGCAAGCTGCGCCTGCCCGGCAAGCTGTCGGACTGTTCGCGCCAGTCTGCCAACGGCACCGAACTGTTCATCGTCGAGGGCGATTCGGCCGGCGGCTCGGCCAAACAGGCGCGCGACCGCACCACCCAGGCCATCCTGCCCCTGCGCGGCAAGATCCTGAACGTCTCCTCGGCCACGGCCGACAAG
>JAHKAM010000074.1 GCA_018826515.1 Alphaproteobacteria bacterium | reverse complement strand
GCCGCGGGGGCGACCGTCGCGGCAACGGGCGCTTCGGCGGCGGCGCGGGCGTCGGCGGCGGCCTGGTCCATCGAGACCGTGACGGCCGGATCGGCGACCCCGGCGGCCTCCTCGGCCTCGGACGCGGCCGCGGGGGCCTCTTCCCCGGCCTTCTGGCAGGCGGACAGCGCCAGGGCGGCGGAGGCGGCGACGATCAGGGCGATGATTCGCATCGGAGGGCTCCTTGGAAGGGCTTTGGACGAGGACGGTCGGGAGGAGGGATACCGACCCGGGACACGCCGCCGCAAGCCGGGCGGCCCTGCCGCCGCGACGCGGGGCAAAGAAAAAGGGCCGCCCCTGGGGACGGCCCTTCCTTCATCAGACCCGAAGGTCCGAATGATGTCGCTCGTATTAGTGAGCGGCGGCCGGGGCAGCGGCGTCGGCAGCCGGGGCCATGGCGGCGTCGGCGGCCGGAGCGGCAGCGGCGTCGGCAGTGGCGGCAGCGGCAGTCGCGTCGGCGGCGGCAGCGTCGGCGGTCGCGGCAGCGTCCGTGGCGGTGTCGGCGGCGGCAGCGGCGTCAGCCGAAGCGTCTTCAGCCTTGTCTTCGGCCGGGGTGCAGGCGGCCAGGGCCAGAGCGGCGACCGAAGCGGCGATCAGAGCGGTGATGCGCATAATGTTTATTCCTTCAGAAGGGTCATACGAGGCCATGAACTCCTCGCCGGTCCGGGATAACGGGAACGTGAGCGAAAGCCAAGCCTTATTCTCACGCGTTCGTGAAGCCGTCGTGACCGGCCGGGTGAGAATACGCCGCCAAGGGGCCTGATCTCCCTGGCTTTCAATCCCGACGGGTCAAGGCCTCACTGGACAGGCCAGACCATCCGCGCTGCGATGGGACACGACCCCGGTCCCCGACCAGCGGCCACGGGCGAATCGGCGGGGCGAACCGGCGGGGCGAGGCGCCCCGTCTTCCGCGACCCATCTGATGAGCGCGGTCGCCCCATCCGGCCGGGCCGGACACGGGACGTCATGCCGCGGAAGGGGATTCATCGCCCGAAGACCGATGGCTACAGCGAACCGGCGCCTCAGGCTTCCATCGGCGCGGCGGACAGCGATTCTTCCATCTCGAGGAAGGACGGCTGGGCGGAGGAGGGAATGTCGCCCCGGCCGATCTCGACCGAGATCTGGGCGGCGTTGCCGTGCAGGTGCGCCACCAGCACCGACCGGATGATCTTGTAGTAGGCGCTCTCCTCATCGATGATCTGGGTCAGGCGCGCCGCCAGCGGACCCACCAGACCATAGGCCAGGAAGACGCCCAGGAAGGTGCCGACCAGGGCGCCGCCGATCATTCCGCCCAGGACCTCCGGCGGCTCGGTGATGGCGGCCATGGTCTTGATCACCCCCAGCACCGCCGCGACGATGCCCAGGGCCGGCAGGGCGTCGGCCATGTTCTGCAGCGCGTGCGCAGGCCCGAGCGCCTCGTGGTGATGCTTCTCCAGCTGCTTTTCCATGACGTCCTCGATCTGGTGCGGATCCTCGAGGTTCATGGTCATCATCCGCAGGGTGTCGCAGATGAAATCGGTGGCGAAATGGTCCTTCAGCACCTTGGGGTATTTCTGGAAGATGGTGCTCTCGGCCGGCTTTTCGATGTGGCTTTCAAGGGCGATGACGCCCTTGGACTTCATCGTCTTGGTCAGCTGGAACAGCAGGCTGAGCAGGTCCTTGTAGTCCTGCTTCTTCCATTTGGGGCCGGCGAAGACCTTGCCGAAGCCGCCGCCCACGCCCTTGAGGGTCGAGACCGAATTGGACATCACCAGCGCCGCCACCGCGGCGCCGCCAATCATCATCATCTCGTAGGGCAGCGAGTGCAGGATCACGCCCATCTTGCCGCCGGCGATGGTGTATCCGCCGAACACCATGCCGAACAGGAGGACGATGCCGATGATCTGGAACATGAAAAGCCGGGACGTCCTGAGCGTGTGGGACGTTGACCTTCGCTGTTAATGATTAAGGGGCGGTTGCGAACCGCCCGCCGTCAGAGCCGGGAATCGCCGTTCAGGATGGCGGCGCGCGCCGCCTCGGTCATCTTCGCGTAGCCGTTCTTGCCGCCGCGGACATAGAGCGGGCCATCGACCTTGTCGGGATCAAAGCCGTCGGTGACGAGGTCGATCTTCCTGTATTTGAACGTTCCGGTGGTGTCGGCCGACTTGATCAGCCGGACAAAGACCGGACGGGCATAGGCCGGCAGTTCCTGATCGACCCAGTCGGCGAAGGATTTGGCGGCGAACCGGCCGTCGATCACCAGGGCGACCATGCCGGCCTTGCCGTCGTGGCCCGGGACGGGAACGCCATAGGCGATCACTTCCCTGACGCCCGGAGCCTCGGCCAGACGCTGCTCGACCTCGGCGGTCGAGACGTTCTCGCCCTTCCAGCGGAAGGTGTCGCCGATCCGGTCGATGAAATAGACATAGCCTTCGCTGTCCTGTTTCATCAGGTCGCCGGTGCGGAACCAGCGGTCGCCGCGCACGAAGACGTCCCGCATGATCTTCTTCTCGGAGGCCGCCTTGTCGGCATAGCCGGAGAAGGCATGGCGGATATCATCGCCGATCATGCCCAGGGCCTCGCCGACCTCGCCCGGCTTGACCAGCTGGCACAGGCCGTCAGCGCCGCGGACCGGTTCTTCCGTGTCCATGTCGAACCGGACGAGGCGGAAATTGATCTGTTTCTTGAGAAAGCCCGGCACCCGCCCGATGGCGCCCGGCTTGCCGTCGAAATTGAACACCGAGACATTGCCTTCGGTCGAGCCGTAGAATTCGAGGATGTCGGGAATGGCGAACCGCTTCTGGAAGTCGGTCCACACGTCGGGCCGCAGTCCGTTGCCGAAGGCGAGCCGCAGCTTGTGCGACCGCTCGCCCTCCGCTTCCGGACAGTTGGTCAGATAGCGGCACAGCTCGCCGATATAGACGAACAGGGTCGCCCCCGAGGCCTTCACATCCGGCCAGAAATTCGTGGCCGAGAACCGTTTGCGCAGCACCAGCTGGCCACCGTTCAGCAGGGCGGGCCCGACCCCGACCAGCCCGCCGGTCGAATGGTAGAGCGGCAGGACGTTGAAGGTGACGTCCTTCTCGGTCGCGGCCGTCGCCCCGGCGAAGGCGCGCATATAGGTCCGCGACCGGGCATGGGTCACCTTGGCCGCCTTGGGCAGGCCGGTGGTGCCGGACGTATAGATGTAGAGGGCTGTGTCGCGGTTGGTCAGGCCGGCGCGCGCCGACCGGGCGGGCCGCACGGACGAGCCGCTGCGCACCGGCTTGTCCAGCCCCCGCCGTTCGTCGGCTTCGTCGTCGTCTCCCAGCCCGAGCACCCAGAGCATCAGATTGCGGCCGGACAGAACGCGCGCGTCCTCGACCCGCTTCCAGCAATCCTCGTCTGTCACCACCTGGGAGGCATTGGAGATCGAAAGGCAGTGGGCCAGGGCGTGGCCGGTCAGATTGGTGTTGATCAGGGCTGTGGCGACGCCAACCTTGGAGAACCCCATCCAGGCGGCGATGTATTCGGCCCGGTTCAGCATCACCAGGGCGATGGTGTCGCCCCGCTTGAGCCGCCGGCTCTGGGCCCAGTGGCCAAAGCGGTTGGCCATGGCGTCGAGCTCGCGATAGGTCAACGTCCGCCGGTCATCGACGATGGCGACGCGGTCGCCGAATTTGTCGACCGCCTCTTCCCAGTCGTCGCAGACCAGATGCGCGCTATCCAGCTCGATCGGCTTGATGCGTTTGAGCAGACGGCGCAGCCCCTTGGCGAAACGCATGTTGCGCTTGATGTTCGCCACCAGACCCATCGTCGTCCTCTCTCCGCGGAAAGCCGTCCGTGCCCTTGGTGATGGACAAGCCGCCGGTCGCGGTCAACCGGTGGGGGAATCACAGGGACGTTTGCGGCGGATTCGGCGCCGGTTTGCGCCCGGGCGTGGCGCCGAAGCGGCGGTGACGCAGGGTGAACCTGCCGAAGTCTGACAGCCGCTTGTGGAATGCGATACGGCGAGGCTTAATCACCGAACGCGGATCGGCGGCGTGGGGCCGAAACGATCCCGGGGGACACTAGGATGAAACATCTTCTCATCGCCGCCTGCGCGCTGGCGCTCGCCGGGCCCGTCGCGGCCCAGGACTACAACGCCGAGCCCAACTACGGCAGCATCACCCTGGCGCCGGGCTTCCAGCCCGATCCGCACCTCGTCAGCCTCCGCGCCGGCGGCGATATCGCCGCCTCGAACGCCGGCAGCGGTTGCGCCGGCTACATCACCCGGGCGCCGGACTTCCGCTTCCAGTGGAACGGCAACGGCTCGCTGAACATCCGGATCTCGGTCCTGTCCAAGGCGGACACCACCCTGGTGGTCAATGGGCCGAACGGCGAATGGTATTGCGACGACGATACCGGCGAGGACAACAATCCCCTCATCACCCTCGGTTCGGTCTCCGGCCGTTATGAAATCTGGGTCGGCACCTATTCGAGCGGCGATCCGCAGCCGGCCGTCCTGTCGATTTCCGAACTCACCGGCTTCTGAAGTCACTCTCCAGTATAGAATGAGCACAAACCTGCACCGTTGCCGCCCCAATTGCGGCGGCAACGGTGTTTATTCGCGGCCGATCAGAATTCACGGAACCGCGATCTGACCGACTGGTTTCTTCTCCGACTTTTACTGGAGGAAATCAGATGTCCCTGACCTATCCCGAAGACACCACAATCCCGTTTGACCACCGCATCGACTCGCGGCGCGCCGATCTGCCCGCTGATGAGCCCTTCGTCCCCGTCTATGCCCGTCGCGGCAAGGCGCGCGGCCAGGGCAGGATCAGGACCTGGATGATCCTGGCGCCGGTCGGCGTTCTGACCCTCGGCGGCATCGGCGCCATGATGGCGATGAACGGCGGCGACGAGGTCCCGACCCCGCTGGTCGAACCGGCCCGGACCGGCCCCGTGCTGTCGGTCGCCCCGACCGCGAGCCCCGAAACCGTCCTGACGCCCGCCCCGACGCCCGGGCCGGTCGTCGCCGCGCCCGTGGTTCGCGAGGCCGCGCCGACGCGCGCAAACGCCG
>JAHKAM010000073.1 GCA_018826515.1 Alphaproteobacteria bacterium | reverse complement strand
CTGGGTGCCGGTGTGGCAGAAGGTGCAGTTCAGGGTGCAGCCGACCTGCGAGGACACGCAAAGGGCGCCGGCGCGGCCGACGTCGGGGATGTAAACGGTCTCGATCTCGATGCCCGGGGCGGTGCGGATCAGCCATTTGCGCGTGCCGTCCTGCGACACCTGGCGCTCGACGATCTCGGGCCGGGCGAGGGTGAAGGCGGCGGCCAGTTTCGCCTGGGTGTCCCTGGCCACATTGCTCATGGCGGCGAAGTCGGTGACGCCGAAATGGTGGATCCAGCCCCAGACCTGACTGGCGCGCATCTTCGCCTTTTCCGGCGGGCAGATGTCGGCGTCGATCAACGCCTGCCGCAGGCCCGCGCGCGTCAGCCCGGAGAGGTTGACGGGGGCCGCCGACTTTGCGGCGGACGAGCGGGAAAGGTCGAGCGTCAGGCTCAAGGCGGCATCCTGTCGGCGAGGGAGGCGCGGCTTATAGCACAGATCGGGCTGGTTTTAAGGCGGGGAGGAAGGCGTGGTTAGTGGCTAGTGGTTAGTGGCTGGCCGCCGCCTGTGCCAGAGCGCCGCCCGCGCCGCCCTTCCGCCATCAGAAAAGCAGCAATCACTAACCACCAGCCACTAACCACCAATCATTCATCCGCCCCCTCGATCTCATCGATCCGGTCGTCGTCGAGTCCGAAATGGTGGCCGATTTCGTGGATCAGGACGTGGGCGATGATCTCGGACAGGCCGACGTCGCCGCGCTCGCACCATTCGTCGAGGATGGGGCGGCGGTAGAGGAAGATGCGGCTGGCCTCGGGCGCGGGGCCGAGACCGTCGCGCTGGCCGATGTCGACGCCGTGATAGAGGCCGGTCAGTTCGAACGGGTCCTCCATCTCCATCAGGGCCAGGGTTTCCTCGTCGGCGAAATCGTCGATGCGGATCACCACCTCGCCGGCCAGCGACCGGAACGGCTCGGGCAGGGCGTCGAAGGCCTCGCGCGCCATCCGGGCGAAGTCGTCGAGCGAGGGGGCGAGTTGGGTGGTCCGGGTGGGGAGCATTGGGCCAGGCTGAGTGGTTAGTGGCGAGGGGTTAGTGGTTGGCCGACGCCTGCGGAGCCGGACTGGCGGCGTCGCCCTTCCGCAGGCCGTGAAGCTGCAATCACTAACCACTAGCCACTAACCCCTCGCCACTCCAACCCCTCGCCTCTCGCCCCCCATCAGGTATGGTTACCGAATCAGGGCGCGGGAGCTGACACGACACCATGGCCGAGGCCGACATCGCCTATGTCGCGACCGCGGGCGCCGCGGGGCTGGCTCTGGCCCTCAGCGCCTGGGCGGCGCGGCTGCGCGGGCGGCTGGCGGCGCGCAACCGGGTGGCGGAGACGCAACTGGCCGCGGCCCTGGTCGATCTGGCTGATCGCGATGGAGCGCTGGCGGCGTTCGAGGATGTCCGGCTGGCCCTGACGCCGGACGGCCAGACCCGGCGGCTGGGGGCGCCCCAGGCGTGGAACGCCGTGGTCAGCGAACTGGCCGGAGACGGCGACCAGGAGCGCGATCCGGGGCTGGTGGTGCTGGACGCCGTGCGGCTGGCGGCGGGGCCGCGACTGGACGCCCTGATCGACCAGGGCGAGGCCTTTGACGCCGTGCTGGAAGGCTCGGGCGGGGCGTGGTCGGTCGAGGGCCGGTCTTCGGCGGGCGCGGCCTGGCTGAGGCTGTCGCGGCTGGGGCTGGTCGGCACGGCGGCCGAGAGCGGTCTGGGCCTGCTGGCCGATTCCTATCCGGCCCCGACCTGGATCACCGATGCGGCGGGACGGCTGGCCTGGGCCAACAAGGCGTGGCTGACGGAGATGAAGGCCGACAGCGTCGAGCAGGCGCGCGAGAGGGGGCTGAGCTTCGACCGCGGCGCCGACGCCATCGTGGCCGAGGCGGGCCGGACGCATCAGCATCAGGACGGCTTCCGCTGGACCACCGGCGGGGGGCGGCGACGGGCCTGGCGGATCGTGGCCGAGCCGGTGCAGGGCGGGGCCGGGGCGGTGCTCGCCTTCGCCCTCGACATGACCGAGGCGGAAGAGACGCGCGACACCCTGCGCCGCCACGTCGAGGCCCATGACGAGACGCTGAACCACCTCGCCGACGCGGTCGCCATCTTCGGCCCCTCGAAGCGGCTGGCCTTCCACAACACCGCCTTCCAGACCCTGTTCAACATTGATCCGGCCTGGCTGGACGAACGGCCGACCCATGCCGAGCTGCTGGACCGGCTGCGCCAGCGCCGTCTGCTGCCCGAGGTGATCGACTACGCCGGCTGGAAGGCCCATGAGCTCGACTTCTACGGCGCCCCGGAAGCCGCGCCGGACGACAGCTGGTCCCTGCCCGACGGGCGCACGCTGAGAGTCGTGCGCCAGCCGCACCCGCTGGGCGGGGTGCTGTTGCTGTTCTCGGACATCACCGACGAGCTGCAGTTGCGCAGCCGGTTCAACGCCCAGATCCAGGTCCAGACCGCGACGCTGGACAAGCTGAATGATGCGGTGGCGGTGTTCGGCTCGGACGGACGGCTGCGGCTGCACAATGAAGCGTTCGACGGCTTCTGGGGCGTGGCCGGCGAGGCGCTGGACGCGGCCGGCGATTTCGACGCTGTCGCGGCCCTGTGCCAGTCGACCATGCCCGACCCGGCGCTGTGGCTGGGGCTGAAGGCGCGCGTGGCCGACCCGGACCCCGAAAGCCGGGTGCCGATCGCCGGCGAGGGCAAGACCACCGACGGCCGCATCGCCTCCTGGCTGACCCGGCCCCTGCCCGACGGCGCGACGCTGGTGGCCTTCGCCGACGTGACGGCCCAACGCGGTCTGGAACAGGCGCTGGCGGCCAAGGCCCAGGCGCTGGAGGAATCGACGGCGCTGAAGCGGGAGTTCGTGGGCAGCGTGTCGTATGAACTGCGCACGCCCCTGACCACCATCGTCGGCTATTCCGAACTGCTGGAGATGCAGGCCGACCTGCCCGAGCGCAGCCGCCAGCACGCCGGCGCCATCCGCGTCGCCGCCAGCCAGCTGGCCAGTTCGATCGACGACGTGCTGGACATGGCCCAGATCGACGCCGGAGAGATGGAGCTGACGCTGGGCGACGTCCGCGTGCGCGACCTGCTGGACGAGGCCGCCGAGCGGGTGCGGACGCGGATCGAGGCGCGCGGGGCCCGTCTGGCGGTCGATTGTCCCGGCGGCTTGCGGCCCATCCGCGCCGACGCCCAGCGAGTCGGCCAGGCGCTGGATTATCTGCTGGACCACGCCGCGCGGGCGGTCTCGGAGGGCGGGGCGGTGACCCTGTCGGCGGAGGCCACATCATCGGAGATCCGCATCCGCGTCGAGGACACCGGACGCGGCATACCCTACCATCTGCAGGCCCATGTCTTTGACCGGTTCGTCCGACGCGAGCGCGGCGGTCCGGGCGTCGGCCTGGCGCTGGTCAAGGCGCTGGTCGAGCTGCACGGCGGCTGGGCCGAGGTCGAGAGCGAGCCCGGCAAGGGCGCGACCTTCATCCTGCACCTGCCGCTGGAAGCCGCGAGCGTGGCGGCGGCGCCGGAGTTGAGGCTGGGGTGAGTGGAGTGGCTAGCGGCTAGTGGCTAGTGGCTAGTGGCTAGTGGCTGGCCGGCGGCCGGGGGGCGGCTCGTCCGGCGCCGCCCTTCCGCAGGCGGTGAAGCTGGAATCCGTAACCACTAACCACTAACCACTAGCCACTCGCCACTCGCCACTTCCTGGACGCCCCCCATGGCCAAACCCCTCAAGACCGCCATCATCTACGATTTCGACGGCACGCTCGCGCGGGGCAATATGCAGGAGGTCACCTTCATCCCGTCGGTGGGGATGGGGATCGGCGACTTCTGGGGGGCGGCCGACGCCCTGACCCGCGAGGCCGATGGCGACAACATCCTGATGTATATGCAGCTGATGCTGCAGCGGGCGCGCGAGAACGGCGACCCGATCACCCGCAAGACGCTGCGCGACCACGGGCAGGACGTGAAGCTGTTCGACGGTCTGAAGTCCGACCTGACCGGCAAGGGCTGGTTCGACCGCATCAATGCCATGGGCGAGAAATACGGTCTCGAGATCGAGCACTACATCATCTCGGCCGGGCTCGAGGAGATGATCGAGGGCTGTCCCATCCGGCCGGAGTTCCGGCACGTCTTCGCCTCGAAATTCGTCTATGACGAACACGGCGTGGCGATCTGGCCGGCGGTCGGGGTCAACTACACGACCAAGACCCAGTATCTGTTCCGCATCAACAAGGGCGTGCTGAACCACTGGGAGCACGAGAAAATCAACCGCTTCATGGCCGACGACGAGCGGCCGGTGCCGTTCGACCGCATGATTTTCCTCGGCGACGGCGACACCGACGTGCCGACGATGAAGATGATGCACACCAAGGGCGGCTATTCGATCGCCGTCTACGACCCCCGCAACTCCGAGCGCGACCAGCAGAAGATCTACGGGCTGATCTCCGAAGACCGGGTCAATTTCGTCGCCGCCGCCGACTATCGCGAAGGCTCGGCCCTGGACCTGATCGTCAAGGGACTGATCGGCCGGATCGCCATCACCGCGGGGACCGTGCCGGACGTCCTTTGAGCGCCTGATCCGTCAGATCGCGTTCAGCGGCAGTTTGAGGAACCGCTTGCCCGAGGCCTCGGGCGGCGGCAGGGCGCCGGCGCGGATGTTGATCTGCAGGGACGGCAGGATCAGCGCGGGGACCTTCAGCTTCGCGTCGCGGGCCTCGCGCAGGGCGACGAACGCGTCCTCCGAACGGCCGCCGCCGATGTGGATATTGTCCGCCGCCTCGGCGGCCACCGTCGTTTCCCAGAGGAACCCGGAACGGCCCTCGGGCAGATAGTCGTGGCCGACGAACAGACGCGTTGCCGGCGGCCGGGCGAGGATGCGCTGGATGGAACGGTACAGGGTCCGGGCGTCGCCGCCGGGAAAGTCGCAACGCGCCGTGCCGTAGTCCGGCATGAAAAGGGTGTCGCCGGTGAAGACAGCGTCGCCGATGACATAGCTGACGCAGGCCGGGGTATGGCCGGGGGTGTGCATCACCTCGACCGGCAGGTCGCCGAGCGCAAAGCGGGCGCCGTCGGCGAACAGGCTGTCGAACACCACCCCGTCGGCGGTGACGTCATGGGCCTCGAACAGGACGCCGAAGACCTTCTGCACTTCGGTGATGCGGCTGCCGATGCCGATGGGGGCGCCGGTGCGGGCGCGGATCTCGTCAGCGCCGGTCAGGTGATCGGCGTGGGCGTGGGTTTCGAGCACCCGCTCCAGCCTGAGGCCGCGCTCGGCGATGCGGGCGAGGACCCGCTCGAGCGAGGCGGTCGAGGTCCGGCCGCTGGCGGCGTCGAAGTCCAGCACCGGGTCGATGACCAGGGCGGCCCCGGTCGCGGGGTCGGCGACCAGATAGGTGACGGTGTGGCTCGCGGGGTCGAAGAACCCTTCGACGGACGGGACGGGCGCGGCGGCGACGGTCATGCAGGCCTCCTTGGCTGGACCCCAATATATTAGCTATTGCTAATTTAGCAATGCTTTATATATTCCCGTCATGAACATCCCCCCGACCCTGTCTCTCGACCGGTTTCAAGAGAGCGCCGGCGACGCGGCCCGGCTTCTGAAGGCGCTCTCGAATGAGAAGCGGCTGATGATCCTGTGCCAGCTCGGCGACGGCGAACGCGCCGTCGGCGAGCTTCTGCCGCTGGTGGGCCTGTCCCAGTCCGCGCTTTCGCAACACCTGGCGGTGCTGCGCGAGGAAGGGCTGGTCGCCGGCCGGCGCGAGGGTGTGTCCATTCTCTACCGCGTCTCGGATCCGGCGGCCCTGAAGGTCATCGCCGTACTCGCCGACATCTATTGTCCCCCTGCTCAAGGAAGTTGTTGAACCATGGCTGTGCTCACCCCCCTCCCCGCCGCCGAAGTCTCGGCCCGCATCAAGGCCGGCAAGGCCGTACTGGTCGACATTCGGGAGCCCGACGAAGTCGCGGCGGAGCGGATCGCCGGCAGCGTCGTGCGGCCGATGTCCAAGTTCGCCGCAGCGGATCTGGATGTCCGGCCGGGCCAGGACGTCATCTATATGTGCCGCTCGGGCGCCCGCACGGGCATGAACTGCGTGCGCCTGGCCGCCTGCGTGCCCGGCGAGGCCTTTGTGCTGGAAGGCGGACTGAACGGCTGGAAGGCCGAGGGTCTGCCCACGGTCAGGGCCGCTTGACGGAATGGATGCAACTGTCGCCCAGTTGATGCTGGCCGTCCTCAGCGGCGGCATCGTCGCCCTGCTGCTGACCGTCTTCGGCGGCGGCGGATCAGTGCTGGCCGTGCCGCTGCTGCTCTATGTGGTGGGTGTGCGGGATCCGCACGTGGCCATCGGCGCCTCGGCCGCCGGTGTGGCGCTGAACGCCCTGACGGCCCTGGCCGGCCAGGCCCGGGCGGGACGGGTGCGCTGGCCCTGCGCCCTGCTGTTCGCCGCCACCGGCTCGGTCGGGGCGTTCGCGGGCTCGTCCGTGGCCAAGGCCATCGACGGCCACGCCCTGCTGATCTTCTTCGCCCTGGCCATGGGACTGGTGGCCCTGGCCATGCTGCGGCCGAACGCGCCGGTCGGGAGCGAGACGGTCCGGCTGACCCGGGCGATGGCGCCGCGGATCGCCGTCTCGGGCGCCGGCGTCGGGGCGGCCGCGGGCTTCTTCGGCATCGGCGGCGGCTTTCTGATCGTTCCGGGACTGATGGGCGCGGCGGGCATGACCCTGGCCCTGGCCCAGGCCTCATCCCTTGTCAGCGTGGTCGCCTTCGGAGCCACGACCGCCGCCAACTACGCCGTGTCCGGTCTGATCGACTGGCCGATCGTGGCGGCCATGGCCGTCGGCGGCGCCGTGGGAACCCTTGCAGGTCTGCCGATCTCCCGGCGGCTGGGCGCCAAAGCCCTCCTCGGCCGGCGCCTGTTCGCAGGCCTGATTCTGGTCGTCGCCGTCTATGTGGCCTTCAAGGCCGTGACGGCGCTCTAACGCCCGCCAGCTCTCAGAAAGGCGGCGCGGGCGGCGGCGAGACGGGAGGGGACGAGGCCGCGCAGGGACGACTCGCCACGCTGTTTCAACCCCGCCTCCTGACCCTTGCGCCAGACGACCTCGGACTCGATCGCCACGCCCCGGGCGATGTCGATGACCTGAACCTGCCCGGGCAGGGCGAGATTGCGGTCCAGCCGCAGACGCAGCCCTGTGGCCGAGTGGTCGACGATCTGACAGGTCAGCTCCAGACCCGGCGCGACCACCACCGCACGGGTATTGGCGACCGAACGCGGCTCGAAACGGCGATCCGCGGGCGGCGTCATGCGGGCACAGGCCCCGGCAGGCGGTTTCGATCCAGTTGCACGACGACATCGGCTGTTACGCCGCCGTCCAGCATCCGCCGGGTGATGCGTTCGAAATACTGGATGAAGCCGGCCAGCCGGGCACGCTCGGCGGCAGGCAGACCCGTCGGCGCGACTCCCAGCAGGTCGGCCTCCTGCTGACAGCGCCAGTCCAGGACGACATCGAACGACGGGGCGCGGAGGAAGAGCGTGGCGTCGAACCCGGCGATGAAGTCGGCATAGGCGCCGCCAACGAAGCCATTGACGGCGCGTCGCCAGCCGCCGTCCGGATCGTGGTCAGCCTCCAGCGCATTGACCGGCGACTCCAGGGCGGCGGCATTCTCGGCCAGGGCGCCGAGACACCAGGCGTCGATCAGTATGGCCGACGGCCGGCCGCGGAAGACCCGCCAGGCCTCGACCGGCCGGCGGTCATCGCCGCGCTTGTCGAAGTCGGGGATGCGCGTCTCATCGTCCGGTCCGGCGGCGGACAGGGCGGCGATCAGCTGCTGCAGCAGAACGAGGTCATGCGTGCCCGGAGGGCCGCGTGTGACGAACAGGGGGTGGACCTCGCGCCCCATGGCCTCGCGTTCGGCGCGGGTCAGATAGACGTCGTCGATGGAGATCTGCGCCGCCCCGAACCGCACGGCGGCGGCGCGGGCGAGGGTGGTCTTGCCAGAGCCTTGCGCCCCGACCACCGCGATCAACGGCGGACGATCTTTCGGGCCGTCGGCGATCAGGCGGCCGACCAGATCGACGAGATCAGGGTTGGCCCGGCCCATGGCCGCGGCTCAGTGCTGGTTTTCGGGGAGGCGGACGATCAGACCGTCCAGATCGTCGGAAACCCGGATCTGGCAGGACAGGCGGCTGTTCGGCTGGACGTTCTCGGCGAAGTCCAGCATCGACTCCTCCATGGCCGAGGCGCGGCCTGTCTCGGCGGCGAAGGCCTCGTCGACATAGACGTGGCAGGTGGCGCAGGCGCAGGCGCCGCCGCAGTCGGCGTCGATGCCGGGGACGTTGTTGCGGATCGCGCCTTCCATGACGGACAGGCCGGTCTTGACCTCGACCGTGTGCTCGCGGCCGTCGTGTTCGATGTAGGTGATCTTTGCCAAGGATCAGGCCGCTTCCGTCTTCTTCCGGCTGGGGGCCACCATCAGCTTCTTGGTTTTCGCGATCGCCTCGGCCGGGTTCAGCCCCTTCGGACAGACCTGGGTGCAGTTCATGATGGTGTGGCAGCGGTAGAGTTTGAACGGGTCCTCAAGGTCGTCGAGCCGCTTGTCCGTAGCGTCGTCGCGGGTGTCGGCGATCCAGCGGTAGGACTGCAGCAGGGCCGCCGGGCCGAGGTATTCGGTCTGGTTCCACCAGTAGCTGGGGCAGGAGGTCGAGCAGCAGGCGCACAGGATGCATTCGTACAGGCCGTCCAGCTTGGCGCGGTCCTCGGGCAGCTGGATGCGCTCCTTCTCCGGGTCCGGCTCGTCGGACTGGAGGTAGGGCTGGATCGAGTCGTACTGGGCGTAGAACAGGGTCAGATCCGTCACCAGATCCTTGACCACCGGCTGGTGCGGCAGGGGGGCGATGGAGATGGTCGAGGATGAGCACTCCTCCCAGCCCTTGGTGCAGGCCAGGGTGTTGCGCCCGTCGATGTTCATCGAGCAGGAGCCGCAGATGCCCTCGCGGCACGACCGCCGGAAGGTCAGGGTCGGGTCGATCTCGTTCTTGATGTGGATCAGGGCGTCCAGCAGCATCGGGCCGTGGTCGTCCGCCGAGATCTCGAACGTGTCCCAGCGCGGGTCGGCGTCGACCTCGGGGTCATAACGATAGACCTTGTAGGTCTTGACGTTCTTCGCGCCGGCCGGGGCCTTGTGGACCTTGCCGCGCGTGGGTTTTGAGCCCTTGGGGAGAGTCAGCTGGACCATCAGTACACCCGAGCCTTGGGCTCGATGTAATCGATGTCCTTCGACATCGTGTAGTTGTGGACCGGGCGGTAGTCGATCTTCACCGGCTCGGCCGGGACCTTCCATGACAGGGTGTGTTTCATCCACTCGACGTCGTTGCGGTCCGGATAGTCCTCGCGGGCGTGGGCGCCGCGGCTTTCGGTCCGGTTCAGCGCGCTCTCGATCGTGACCAGGGCCTGGTCGATCAGATTGTCGTATTCGAGGGTCTCGACCAGGTCGGTGTTCCAGATCAGGCTGCGGTCCGTCGTCTTGATGTCGGCGCCGGCGGCATGGATGGCGCGCAGCTTGGCCGTCCCCTCTTCCAGCGTCTTGCCGGTGCGGAAGACGGCGGCGTCGGACTGCATGGCGCGCTGCATGTCGATGCGCAGCTTCGCCGTGGGCGTCGAGCCGTTCGCATGACGGAAGCGGTCGAGACGGGCCAGGTGGCCGTCGGTGGTCGCGGCCGGGGCGTCCGGCACCTTCGAGGCCTTGTCGACCACCTCGCCGCAGCGCAGGCCGGCGGCGCGACCGAAGACGACCAGATCGGTCAGGCTGTTGGAGCCGAGGCGATTGGCGCCGTGAACGGAGACGCAGGCCGCCTCGCCCACGGCCATCAGGCCGGGCACGACCGTGTCGGCGTTGTCGCCGACCTTGGTCAGGACCTCGCCGTGATAGTTCGTGGGGATGCCGCCCATGTTGTAGTGGACGGTGGGCAGGACCGGGATCGGCTGCTTCGTGACATCGACGCCGGCGAAGATCTTGGCCGATTCCGAGATGCCCGGCAGGCGCTCGTGCAGCACGGCGGGGTCGAGGTGGTCGAGGTGCAGGTGGATGTGGTCCTTGTTGGGGCCCACGCCGCGGCCTTCACGGATCTCGATGGTCATGGAGCGGCTGACCATGTCGCGCGGGGCCAGGTCCTTCACGGTCGGCGCATAGCGCTCCATGAAACGCTCGCCCTCGGAATTGGTCAGATAGCCGCCCTCGCCGCGCGCGCCTTCGGTGATCAGGCAGCCGGCGCCGTAGATGCCGGTGGGGTGGAACTGGACGAATTCCATGTCCTGCAGCGGCAGGCCGGCGCGCAGCACCATGGCGTTGCCGTCGCCGGTGCAGGTGTGGGCGCTGGTGGCCGAGAAATAGGCGCGGCCGTAACCGCCGGTGGCCAGGATCACCAGCTTGGCGCGGAAGCGGTGCATGGTGCCGTCATCGAGCTTCAGCGCGGTGACGCCCGTGCAGGCGCCGTCCTGCATGATCAGGTCGAGGGCGAAATATTCGACGAAGAACTCGACCTCGCGGCGGACCGACTGGCCGTACAGGGTGTGCAGGATGGCGTGGCCGGTGCGGTCGGCGGCGGCGCAGGTGCGCTGCACCGGGCCCTCGCCGAAATTACGCGTCATGCCGCCGAAGGCGCGCTGGTAGATCTTGCCCTCGTCGGTGCGCGAGAAGGGCACGCCCCAGTGCTCGAGCTCATAGACGGCCTTGGGCGCGTTGCGGACCAGGTATTCGATGGCGTCCTGGTCGCCCAGCCAGTCCGACCCCTTGACGGTGTCGTACATGTGCCACTGCCAGCTGTCCTCGCCCATGTTGCCGAGCGAGGCGGAGATGCCGCCCTGGGCCGCGACCGTGTGGGAGCGGGTCGGGAAGACCTTGGTGACGCAGGCGACCTTCAGCCCCTGCTGGGCGGCGCCGAGGGCGGCGCGGAGGCCGGAGCCGCCCGCCCCGACGACGACGACGTCATAGGCGTGATCGACGAATTCATAAGCAGCCATCAGTCGTCAGATCCCGAAACCGGCAGGCAGGGGCGCCGAGCCCAGCGCCAGCCGCACGATGAAGAAGACGCCCGCCGCCGCGAGCAGCAGGCACAGCAGTCCGATTGCGCCGACAGCCAGCTTCCGCGACGCCGGCCGGTGGATGTAGTCGTCGACGATGACCGTCAGGCCCAGGTTCATGTGCCAGACGCTGACCAGCAGGGTGACGGCCAGAAGTCCTGCGTTGACCGGCGACCGGAACCAGTCGAGCGCGCCATCATAGCCGGAGCCCGCAAGGGCCCAGCCGCTCCACAGACCCCAGAGGGTCAGGGGGACGAGGATCAGGGACGACAGACGTTCCTGCACCCAGTCGCCGGCGCCGTGGCGTTCCGACACCTTCACGCCCTTGCGAAAAGCCTTGGTCTGGCGGCTCACAGCGCGACCCTCCCGGTGGAGAACAGGACGATCCAGAAGGCGAGGGTGACGACGACGCCGAACACGATCGAGCCGATCGACAGGGCGTCGGCGTCCTTCAACGACAGCCCCTTGCCCGAGTCCCAGATCAGGTGGCGGACGCCGGCCGCGAAATGGTAGATCAGGGCCGCGGACAGGCCGAACCACACCAGAAGGCCCAGCGGCGATCCCATCCATGCGGTGAAGGTCGCATAGGCGTCCGGACCGAGTGCGAGGGCCGCCAGCCAGAGGACGACAAGGACGGCGCCGACGGAAAGCGCGCCGCCGCTGATCCGGTGCAGGATCGAGGCCAGCATGGTTCCATGCCAGCGCCAGACCTGGAGATGGGGCGAGAGCGGGCGGACGCGGCCGTTGGGCTGCACCACGAAACGTCCCGTCTGGTCGTCGGTCGGATCGTTGGAAGCGTCGCCCGGAAGGGGGGAGGTCGACATATTGCGAATGGTTCTCAGAAACCTGAGCGAATTCAGCCGCTCGAAACCGGTGGACCGGGTTTAGTCAGCGTGACGGCGGGGGTCAACGAAGCGTGAGCAGGTGCGTCATTCAGGATCACGAATTCGCGGGCGGGGTGCACGCCCTTTGTCATTGGCGCGGGTTCGCGGCAGTCTGGCGTCATGTCGGGTTTGATCCTCATCGCCGCCGCGGGCCTGTCGATGCAGGAGACCGCGCCGCACCCCTGGACACGGGACGCCTATCAGGCGCCGGCGATCCGGCCGTTCGAGCCGGGCGGCGACTTCGCCCGGGAGCGCGCCCAGGGCGACGCCGAGGCCGAACGGCACCGTCGCCCGCTGGAGACGCCGGTCTCCGTCGAGGCCTATGTCCGGTCCTATGAATATGCGCCGGACGACGTCGAGGCGGCCTATGAGCAGGGCGTGACCTCGGCCGAGCTGCGGGCCGACCAGGGCGCGGGGCCGCTGGACGGGGTCTGGCGGATCGTCGATGGGAACGGACGCATCCGGTATGAGCTGGTCCTGATCGATCCCGGCGTCGGGCCCGCGGAAGGCGCCTGGCGCCATGAAACCGGCCGGGGCGCCGCGACCTCGGACGGATCGACCCTGACGCTGGAGGGCGCGGGCGCGCTGACCCTGGAGCGGGCGGGAAACGGCTGGCGCGGTGTTATGACGGTCGACAGCCAGACGGTCGCCGTACGGCTTATCCGTCCGGACTGAGCCGGATGCGCGAAACCGCCGCCTGAAGCCCGTTGGCGCCGTAGGGCGTCGCCGCCCCGCGACCCCAGACCGGATCCGGCCACAGGCCGTCGTCGTGACGCCGGCCGATCACATGGACATGCAGCTGGGCGGTGACATTGCCGAGCGCCCCGACGTTCAACTTCTGCACCGGCCGTCCGGCGGCCTGTCCAAGGGACCGCACCCTGTCGCCGGCGCGGACGATCTCGTCCATCAGCATGGCGCGCTCGGCAGGAGTCAGGTCCTCGATCTCATAGAGGCCGGCGCGCCGCGGGATCAGGATCAGCCATGGAAAGCGCGAGTCATCCTGGAGTCGCAGCTGGCACAACGGCCAGTCGCAGACGACGGCGGAACCGGCGTTGAAGGCGGGGTCGGCTTTGAATTCAGCAGGCATGCCCTTCGGTCGCGCGACGACTGCGCCGGGTCAAGCGGGGCGGTCCGGCGGGTCGCCACAGCCTATAGGATGAATAGATAAAATCTATCGAACAAAGTCGTGTCCAATCATTGACTTTGTGCACCGCACGCGCCATTTCGCAACTGCGGCGCCCTCCCCGGCGCAATCCTATTCAGTCACCTCAGGAGAACCCGCCATGCTGGGCGTTGGACAAACACTGCCGGACTTCAAGATCATCGGCGTCAAGCCGGGCTTCAACAGCCACGAGGAAAACGGCGTTTCGGCCTTCGAGCCGATCACCAAGGACAGTTTCGAGGGCAAGTGGAAGGTCATCTTCTTCTACCCGAAGGACTTCACCTTCGTCTGCCCGACCGAGATCGCCGAGTTCGCCTCGCTGGCCCGCGATTTCGACGACCGCGACACCGTGGTGATGGGCGGTTCGACCGACAATGAGTTCGTGAAGCTGGCCTGGCGCCGCGACCACGCCGACCTGTCGAAACTGCCGATCTGGCAGTTCGCCGACAACGGCGGAAAATTCGCCCGCGACCTCGGCGTGCTGGACGAGGCCGAAGGCGTCGCCCTGCGCGCCACCTTCGTGGTCGACCCGCACAATGTCGTGCAGCACGTCTATGTCACCAACCTGAACGTGGGCCGCGCCCCCGCCGACACCCTGCGTGTCGTCGACGCCCTGCAGACCGACGAACTGTGCGCCTGCAACCGCCCGGTGGGCGGCGAGACCCTGGCGGCGTAACTGTAGCGTCAGCGTCTTCCTGACAGGCGGCGGCGGAAGTCGCCGCCTGTTTTGTATCTGCCTTCTGTCGCTATTGCTCGCCGCGCGGCGGCGCGCTGCCTGAGCGCACCTGTTTCTGGAGCCTACCCATGTCGATCGACGCCCTTCGCGACCTTGTCCCGGCCTATGCCAAGGACATTTCCCTGAACCTCGGCTCGCTGGCGTCCGAGACGGTGCTGAACGACCAGCAGAAATGGGGGACCTTCCTGGCCTCGGCCCACGCCGTCGGCGTCGCGCCCGTCGTCCGCGCGATCGAAGCCCAGGCCGCGACCGTGTTGTCGCCCGAGGCGATCAACGCGGCCAAGGCCGCGGCCGCCATCATGGGCATGAACAACATCTACTACCGGTCGCTGCACCTGATGAAGAACGCCGAGTACACGACCATTCCGGCGCGGCTGCGGATGAACGTCCTGGCCAATCCGGGCGTCGACAAGATGGATTTTGAACTCTGGTCGACGGCGGTCTCGGCCATCAATGGCTGCGGTTCCTGCCTCGACGCCCACGAGGGCGCGCTGCGCAAGCACGGCGTGCCGGCGACCCAGGTGCAGGCCGCGCTGCGCATCGCCGCGGTGGTCCACGCCGCCAGCCGGATCATCGCTTCGGAAACGGCGCTGGCGGGCTGACCCCGGTCAGCCTCCGAGGTGGTCGGCCAACCGTCCGAACTGTTCGGACAGAACGCCATCGATGGCGTCGGCCATGGCGCCGGCGCCCGGGCCGCTGACCACAAAGGTCCATTTGAGCGTCCGGCCGGGCCCGTCGGCGGCGTCGGCCCAGGTCATGGTCAGGACCGCGTCCGCGCCGATCGACTGCAGCGGCCCGAACGGCGCGTCGAAGCGGACCATCCGCCGTTCCGGCCAGACCAGCACCGCCTCGGCGTGTTTGACGCCGCCGCCGGGCAGGTCTTCGCACCAGCAACCGCCCGGCGTCAGGTCGAGGCGGATATTGGCGGCGCTGCCCGAATAGGTGTGAGCGTCGCTCCACCAGGCCGCCGGATGGCCGACAGCCTCCAGCACGGCGTCGGCCGAAGCCGTCACCGGGCGCTCGAAGCTCAGACTGAAGCTGTGGTCGGCGCGGGCGGTGACCTCGGCCGCGGCCGGGATCGAAATCAGGGCCGCCGCCAGTCCGGCCAGAATGGTCTTGAACATCGGTCGTCCTCCCGGCCACATCGGGCGCCCGCTTCCCGTCGCCGTCAAGCCGGCTGGAACGACAACGGCGCGCCCCAGAACTGGCTGACCAGTTCCGACTGGGCCCCGGCCTTGCCGGTGGTCAGGAAATCGCGACGGCCCGAGCCGCCCAGCGCATACTCAGGATGGCGCTGGAAATACCGGTCCAGGGCGTCGGCGACGGCCGTCGGCTGGTGGATCACCGGCGTGCCCGGCGGCAGGGCGGCGGCGAACAGATCGGCGACGATCTCATAGTGGGTGCAGCCGAGGATGGCCTGGTCCGGGTGGCGGCCGATGCGGCGGCGCAGGGCGTCGACATGGTCCTCGACCACGACCTTCAGCTCCTCGGCGGGGGCCCCGAGCTCGATCAGGCCGGCCAGTCCCGGGCAGGGCTCGGAGAAGACGGCCAGATCCTCGCGACGCTTGTCGATCTCGATCTCATAGACCCGGCTCATGGCCGTGGCGGCGGTGCAGAAGACGCCGGTGACGTCGATGGCCTCGATCTTCTCGCCATGACGCTCGGCCTCATACTCCCAGGGCATGCCGGTCGCGGCCTCGATGGTCGGCACGATGATGCCGAGCACATTGATCGGCCGGCCGTGGCGCGCGCGCGCTTCCGGCACCCACGACTGCTGCAGGCGGCGCAGGGCGATGGCCGAGGCCGTGTTGCAGGCCAGGACGATGACATTGGCCCCGGCCTCGAACAGTCGCTCGCAGCCGGCCCGGGTCAGATCGACGATTTCCTCGCCGCCGCGCCCGCCGTAGGGGGCGTTGGCCTGGTCGGCCAGATAGACGAAATCGCGGTCGGGGAACCGCCGTGTCAGTTCGCGGTGGACCGTCAGGCCGCCCACGCCGGAGTCGAATACGCCAATCGCCATGGCGCGGCCTTTAGACGCGCCGCCCCTCCCCGTCCACCGACGAAGATTACGGCCCGTTCATGTGACAGTCAGGCCGGGAAGGGCCTACGGTCCCCTGAAAGCAATCACGGACGGAGTAATTCCATGCACAGACGCCAGCTTCTCGTCGCCGGGGGCAGTTTGTTCGCCCTGTCGGCCTGCGCCGCCAACGGGATGACGATGGGCGGCGGAACGCCCGCCGCGACCCTGGCCTCGGACGCCGCCGCGGCCCGCGCCGTGCTGCCGGTGCAGACGCCGCGCGCCGAGCTGCTGCAGGTCTGGACCGGTCCGTATGAGGGCGTGCCGCCGTGGGACCGGGTCACCGCCGACAAGCTGAAGACCGCCATTCTGGAAGGCATTGAGCTGCAGCGCGCGGAATACGCCGCCATCGCCGACAATCCCGAGCCGCCGACCTTCGCCAACACCCTGGTGGCCGGCCAGATGGCCGGCGAACCGCTGGGCCGGGCCCTGGCCATGTTCGGCGTCATGACCGGCAACATCGGCTCGCCCGACTATCAGGCCGTCCAGCGCGAGGTCGCGCCGATCCTGACCCAGGCCGGCAATGAGATCACCTTCAACGAACGCCTGTTCCAGCGCATCAAGTCGGTCGCCGACAACGCCCGCGCCCACGGCCTGACCGCCGAGCAGACCCGTCTGGCCGAGCGCAGCCGCGACAGCTTCGTGCGCAACGGCGCCGCCCTGGACGCGGCCGGCAAGGCTGAACTGGGCCGGATCAACACCGCCCTGTCGAACGCCTTCACCAGCTTCGGCCAGAAGGTGGTGGCGGACGAAAACGCCTGGACGGTGATCCCGACGGAAGCCGGCGTCGCCGGTCTGCCGGCCTCGAACAAGGCCGCCGCCGCGGCCGCGGCCCGCTCGCGCAATGTCGAGGGCTGGGCCATCGTCAACACCCGCTCCAGCGTCGATCCCTTCCTGAGCTTCGGCGACGACCGGGCCATGCGCGAGGTCGTCTGGCGCAAATTCGTCAATCGCGGCGACAACGGCGACGCCAATGACACCAACGCCACCATCGCCGAGATCGTCCGTCTGCGGGCCGAGCGGGCCCGCCTTCTGGGCTTCGCCAACCACGCCGAATGGCGGATGCAGGACACCATGGCCAGGACCCCGGCCGCGGCCATGGACCTGATGAACCGCGTCTGGGCCCCGGCCAAGGCCCGCGTGATCGAGGAGGTCGCCGATATGCGGGCGATCGCCGGCCACGAGATCGAGCCGTGGGACTATCTCTATTATGCGGAGAAGGTCCGGAAGCAGAAATATGACCTCGATCAGAATGAACTGAAGCCGTATTTCGAGCTCAACAACGTCAAGCGCGGCGCCTTCCACATGGCGGGTCGGCTGTATGGCTTCGACTTCACCCCCGTGCCGGCCGGCAGCGTCCCGGGCTTCCACCCGGACGTCGAGGTGTTCGAGGTCACCAACAAGTCCGACGGCAGCCATGTCGGCCTGTTCTATTCCGACGACTTCTCGCGCGCGGGCAAGCGGTCGGGGGCCTGGGCCACGACCTATCGCTCCTATTCGACCTATGACGGCGTCAAGAACGTCCTGTCGTCGAACAACAACAACTTCACCAAGGCCGAGGGCGGGGAGCCGATCCTGATCTCGCTGGACGACGCCCAGACCCTGTTCCACGAGTTCGGCCACGCCCTGCACTCGCTGTCAGCGGCCTATACCTATCCGGCCCTGGGCGGCACGCCGCGCGACTATGTGGAATATCCCTCGCAGGTGCATGAGCACTGGGTTCTGAGCCGGCCGATCCTCGACGGCTTCATGAAGCATGTGGAGACGGGCCAGCCGATGCCGCAGTCGCTGGTCGACAAGATCGAGGCGTCCAACACCTTCAACCAAGGCTATGATACCGTCAGCTATCTGTCCTCGGCCCTGGTCGACATGGACCTGCACACACGGGCGACGCCGCCGACCGACATCGACGCCTTCGAGCGCGAAAGCCTGGCCCGCTATGGCATGCCGAAGGAGATCGTGATGCGGCACCGCCTGCCGCAGTTCAATCACCTGTTCACCTCGGACGCCTATTCGGCGGGCTACTATTCCTACCTCTGGTCCGAGGTCATGGACGCCGACACCTGGGCCTATTTCGAGGAGTCGGGCGACGTCTTCAATCCGGACATCGCCTCCCGTTACAAGGCCATCATCCTGGCCGAGGGCAACACCACCGACCGCGCCGAGGCCTATCGCCGCTTCCGCGGCCGCGACCCGGATGTGACGGCGCTGCTCAAGGTCCGGGGCTTCCCGACGTCCTAGCCTGCCCTGACGCCCTTGAGGCTGCCTGAGGGCGCCGCGATGAGAGGCCGGTGGTGATCCGCCGGCCTCTTTCAATTCGCGGTGGGTTCAGGCCGGCCAGGCGGGGGCGATCATGGCCAGGACGCGCCCGCCGCGGCGGGCGCGGGCGTAGTCGTCCTGACGGGTGGCGGGCAGGGCGCGGACCGCCTCCTTCTGCACGCGGCGGACGCAGTTGTCGTTGACGAGGGCGCGGGGCCCGGCGGCGCAGACACCGCGCGCGGCCGCGGCGGCGCGGGCGTCGAAGGCCTGCACGCCGGAGACGCTGGACAGATCGAGGTCGGCGAAGGGCACGCGGACCTCCTGTGCGGCCGCGGGCGCGGCGGACAGAAGGGCGGCGGCGGCGAGGGCGAAAGCGGTTCTGATCATCTCAAAATTCTCCGGATCGCACGGGGTTGCGACCACAAGGCAGATGAGGGGCTCGTGTGACAGCTTCCAGATCAGAACCGCTATATTCACGTGAAAACAGACTGAGTACTGCTCAGCCAGAAACAAGCCTTCCTTATGTCAGAGAACCACGGGCAGGCGGCTGAGGGCGTAGTCGACCTGCACCCGGCCCGGCAGCAGACGGATGGCCTCGGCCCGCACGGAGGCGCGGCACCAGGCGCGGTCGCTGGCGAGCCGGCCGGGCGACCGGGCGTCGCGGCACAGCCGGCGGGCGGCGACCTCGATCCGGGCGTCGAAGGCGGCGGCGCCGGCGGCGCTGGACAGGTCCAGATCGCTCCAGGCGATCCGCGCCTCCTGGGCCGAGGCGGAGCCGGCGGCGGCGAGGGCGAGGACGGCGGCGAGAGAAGCGAGGATTTTCATGGCGATCTCCTGGGGAGGCCTGCGTCGCTCTTGTCGGCGACGGGCGGGAGATACGGGCGCGCTGTTTCAGCCGCGTGAGCATTCGGCGGCGAAATAGCGACGCTGGATGAATTCGCGGAAAGCTGAACAGCGATCAGCCGCTGTTGCGCAGCCCCGCAGCCACCCCGTTCAACGTCAGCAATATGCCCTCGCGCACCCGGGGGTCGTCGTCGCCCGCGCGGCGGCGGCGGATCAGTTCGATCTGCACATGGTTGAGCGGTTCGACATAGGGCATGCGCAGGCGGATCAGCCGATCCAGCTCGGGCTGGCCGGCGAGCAGGGCGTCCTGTTCCGTGATGGCCAGAACCGCGGCGTGGGTGCGATCCCACTCCGCCGCGATGGCCCCGAAGATGCGCCCGGCCAGCGCCCGGTCCGGCACGAGCCCGGCGTAGCGGCGGGCGATGGTCATGTCGGCCTTGGCCATGACCATCTCCATGTTCTGCATCAGGGTGCGGAAGAAGGGCCAGTCGCGCGCCATGGCGCGAAGTTCGTCCGTGTCGGCATCCGCGACGGCCGAGCCGAAGCCGAACCAGCCCGGCAGCATCACGCGCGACTGCGACCAGCTGAACACCCAGGGGATGGCGCGCAGGTCCTCGATCGCGGTGGAGGCGGTGCGCGAAGCCGGCCGCGAGCCGATCTTGAGGTCGGCGATTTCGGCGATGGGGGTGGCGGCGCGGAAATAGTCCACGAAGCCGTCGGTCTCATAGACGAGGGCCCTATAGGCGGCCATCGAGGCGCGGGACAGGGCGGCGGCGGTGCGGCCATGGCGTTCGGTGAAGGTCTCGTCCGCCGGCGGTCTCAGCGAGGCCAGCAGAACGCCGCAGGTCAGGGCGTCGAGGTTGCGGAGGGCGACTTCCGGCTCGCCGTATTTGTTGGCGATGACCTCGCCCTGTTCGGTGACGCGGATCCGTCCGCCCACCGTGCCTTGCGGCTGGGCCGTCACCGCCGCGAAACTGGAGCCCCCGCCCCGGCCGACCGCGCCGCCCCGGCCGTGGAACAGCTGCAGCCGCAGACCGGCGGCGTCGGTCACCGCCTTCAGGGCCAGGGACGCCTCATGCAGCTCCCAGGTGGAGGTCAGATAGGAGCCGTCCTTGTTGGAATCGGAATAGCCGATCATCACCTCCTGCACGCCGCGGGCGCGGGCGATGGCGAGCGCCGAGGGCTCCTCCAGCAGACGCTCGAGGGTCGGCCGCGAGGCGCGGAGGTCGTCGATCGTCTCGAACAGGGGGGCGGCCTGGACCGGACAGGCGGCGGGATCGGACGGGCGGTAGAGGCCGACCTCCTTGAGCAGCAGATAGACCTCCAGCAGGTCCGAGGCGGCGTCGGTCTTGGAGACGATATGGGTGCGGATCGCCTGCGGCCCGAACAGGCGCAGGGCCTCGGCCGCCGCCTGAAGGATGCCGCGCTCCTTCAGCGTCTCGGCGTCGTAGGATGCATAGGGATTGAACAGCGGACGGCCCGAGGCGAGTTCGGCCGCGAGAATGGACAGGCGCGCCGCCTCATCCAGCGCCGCATAGTCTTCGCAGACCCCGGCGACCTTCAGCAGGTCGGCGACGACGCGTTCATGAACATCCGCATTCTGGCGAAGGTCGAGGGTCGCCATGTGGAAACCGAAGACGTCGGCGGCCGTGATCAGGCGCGCCAGGCGATCGTCCGCGAACACCGCGCCGTGGTTGCTGACCAGGCTGTCCCGCAGCACCGCCAGATCGGCGCGAAAGGCATCGGGCCCGGCATAGGGTTCGGCGGCGAAGGAGGGGGCGCGCGGGGCGGGCTGGCCCGTCAGGACCGGATGGGTCGCCGCCAGCCGGGCGTAGATCTCGCTGAGGGCGCGGCGGTAGGGCTCGTCGGCCCGGTGAGGCGAGCGGTCGCCCGAGGTCCCGGCGAGGGCGCGAAGGGCGGGCGAAATGGGGCTCATCGAGCCCGACAGGCTGAGCTCGGCGCCGAGCGCGTTCACCTCGTCCAGATAGAAGCGCAGCACCGCCCGCGCCTGGCTGCGGAAGGCGGCCGTCAGCACCGTCCCGTCGACATTGGGATTGCCGTCCCGGTCGCCGCCCACCCAGCTGCCGATGCGAATGAAGGGGGCGATGTCCGGCGCCTCCAGTCGCCGACGCCAGTCCGCCAGCTGGGCCGGGGCGACGTGCAGGAAGATGCGGTCGAGGAAGGAGACGACGGTGTCGATCTCGTCCTGCACCACCAGCCCGGTCTGTCGCACCAGACGCGTGGCCCACAGGATGGTGACCTGCCGCCTCAGACCCGCGTCCCGGGCCTCACGATCGCAGCCGGCGCCGGTCTGGTCGCCCGCGTCCAGCAGGTCCGAGACGGCGGCGATGCGATCGATGACGCTCTTGCGCCGGACCTCGGACGGGTGGGCGGTCAGGACCGGCGAGATCAGGGCCCCGGCCAGCAGGGCGCGGGCGTCCGCCGGCGACTGTCCGGCCCCGGCCAGCTGTTGCAGGGCGCCCTCCGGCGTGTCGGCGCGCGCGCCGGCCGCCGACTGTTCCTGCGCCCGCCGCTTGCCGGCCCGGTCCTCGGCCACATTGGCCAGCAGGGAGAAGGCGGCGAAGCCGTGAGCCAGGCCGACGGCGTCATCGAGGGACAGTTCGGCCAGCAGGGCCTCCAGCCGCGAGGCGTCGGTGGAGGCCGGATCCCGATGGTAAGCCACCGAGGCCTGCCGCACCGCCTCGATCCGGTCGTAGAGGCCCTGACCGCCCTCGGCGCGTATGACCTCGCCGAGCAGGCCGCCCAGCAGCCGGACTTCTTCGCGCAGGCGGTCGCCATGCTCGGGAAGGGGGGAGGCAGGAGGCATGTCAGGACTTTCCGGCGATAGGGCTGGGGGCGGCAGTCACGCCGAAGACCGTAACAGGCGCCCGCCGGTTGAGCATCCCGTCCGGCGCGGATGAAACCCCTTGTGAGGCGAGGGCGGCGAACGGGACCGGCTTGCGGACCGGCCGCAAGGGGCCGATAGTTCGGCCGGTGTGGCCCGGCGCGTCGACAGGATCAGAAGCATGAGCGACTCCCTCCCCGCCCCCGGCAGCCGGTCGATGTTGATCCGGATCGGCCTTGCGGCCCTCGTCGCCGTTCTGCTGTTCGGCGCCGGCTATCTGACCCGCGACCTGCCCGCCCGTGGGGAGCTGGCCGAGGCCCGGGCCGCCCGTGACGCCGCAGAGAGCGACCGCCAGGCCCGGACCGCCGACAATCAACTGCTGACGGCCAATGTCTGGGTCTACCGGGCCGCGGCCGCGCTCGACGATCGCAATTTCGGCGTCGCCAACGACGCCATGAACGCGGCGGTCGGCGCCCTCGAGGCCGTGACCCTGGCCGAGGGCGATCCCCGCGCCGCCGGCCTGGCGGAGGCTGTCGCGGCGGCCCGCGCTCTCGACATCTCGGTAGCCACCAATCTGGAGCCGCAGCGCGAGGCCGTGCTGGCCCTGGCCCGGCGCGTGACGCAACTGACCGAACAGGCGCCGGCGCCGGACGCGGCCTGACCGGTCCGGCTTGCCTCGCGGCCTGTTTTCCCCCATAAGCCGCCGCTTCCGACGCAAGTGAACCTCGCGTCTCCACCTGCACGACAGCTTTTTGGTTGTGCTACCGCGCTTCGCGCTACTTGAGCACGGCCCTTTCGGGCTCAAGTAGGCCGCAAGGCCGATAGCCCCAGAAAAGAACGAGGCAGGCGAGAACCCTCCGCCGACGTGATCGTCGCCGGGGGCTGTTGTCGTATGGAGCCGTTTCACCCGTCGCAAACGAGGTTTGTATGTTCGAGGCTCTGAACGAGCGGCTGACAGGCGTCTTCGACCGGATCACCGGGCGCGGCGCCCTGTCCGAAAAGGACGTCTCCGAGGCGATGCGCGAAGTGCGCGTGGCCCTGCTCGAGGCCGACGTCGCCCTGCCCGTCGTCAAGGACTTCATCGCCTTCGCCACCGAGCGCGCCACGGGCGAGGACGTCATCCGTTCGGTCAAGCCGGCCGACCAGGTGGTCAAGATCGTCTATGACGGCCTGGTCGAGATGCTGGGCGGCGAGGAGCCGACCCCGATCAATCTGAACGCCACGCCGCCCGCCGTCATCCTGATGGCCGGCCTGCAGGGCTCGGGCAAGACGACGACCTCGGCCAAGCTGGCGCTGCGCCTGACCAAATTCGACCGCAAGAAGGTCATGATGGCCTCGCTGGACACGCGTCGTCCGGCGGCCATGGAGCAACTGCAGACCCTCGGCCAGCAGATCGAGGTCGCGACCCTGCCGATCGTGGCCGGCGAGAGCCCGATCCAGATCACCCGGCGCGCGCTCCAGTCGGCGAAACTCCAGGGCTATGACGTCCTGATCCTCGACACCGCCGGCCGCATCACCCTGGACGAGGCCCTGATGGCCGAGGTGGCCGAGGTCGCGTCGGTCGCCAAACCCGTCGAGACCCTGCTGGTCGCCGACAGCCTGACCGGCCAGGACGCGGTGCGCACCGCCAAGGCCTTCCACGAACGCCTGCCGCTGACCGGCCTGGTCCTGACCCGCGCCGACGGCGACGGGCGCGGCGGGGCCATGCTGTCGATGCGCGCCGTCACCGGCCTGCCGATCAAATACATCGGCGCGGGCGAGAAGGTCGATGCGCTGGAAGTGTTCGACGCCCGCCGCGTCGCCGGCCGCATCCTCGGTCAGGGGGACATCGTCGCCCTGGTCGAGAAGGCCTCGCAGGAGCTGGACCAGTCCAAGGCCGAGGCCATGGCCCGGAAGCTGGCCAAGGGGCAGTTCGACCTGAACGACCTCGCCGGCCAGCTGCAGCAGATGAAGCGGATGGGCGGTCTGCAGGGCATCATGGGCATGCTGCCGGGCGTGGCCAAGATGAAGAACCAGATGGCCGAGAGCGGCGTCGACGATCGGATGATCGCGCGTCAGGAAGCCATCATCTCCTCGATGACCAAGGCCGAGCGCAAGAAGCCCGACCTGCTCAACGCCAGCCGCAAGAAACGCGTCGCAAAAGGCGCCGGCGTCGAGGTCCAGGAGATCAACCGCCTGCTGAAACAGCACCGCCAGATGGCCGACATGGTCAAGTCCATGTCCAAGGGCGGCGGCAAGGGTCTGAAGCAGATGGCCGCCATGATGGGCGGCCTCGGCGGCGGTATGGGCGGCGGCCCCGACATGGCCCGCCTCAAGGCGATGGGGGGCGGCCGTCTGCCCGAGCCCAGCGCAGACGAATTGAAAGCCCTTCAGGACCGCATGGCGGGCCTGGGCGGCGGACAACTTCCGGGGGGCCTTCCCGGCCTGCCGGGCTTTCCTCCCAAGAAATAAACCGACTCAACGAAAGAGACTGAAAATGCTGAAGATTCGTCTGGCCCGCGGCGGCGCCAAGAAGCGCCCCTACTATTACATCGTCGTCGCCGACAGCCACTCGCCGCGCGACGGCAAATTCATCGAGCGCGTCGGCACCTACAACCCGATGCTGCCGCGCGACGGCGAGCAGAAGCGCGTCACCCTGAAGACCGACCGGATCACGGAATGGCTGTCCAAGGGCGCCCAGCCCACCGACCGCGTCGCCCGCTTCCTGAGCCAGGACGAGGCCCTGGCCGGCAAGGTCAAGTGGACCCAGTCGAACAACCCGAAGAAGGCCGAGCCGGGCAAGAAGGCCCAGGAACGCGCCGCCGAGCGCGCCCAGCGCGAAGCCGACCGCGCCGAGGCCGAAGCCGCCGCCAAGATCGAGGCCGCTGAAGCCGCCCAGAAGGCCAAGGAAGAAGCCGCCGCCGCCGCCGAGGCCGCCAAGAACGCTCCGGCGCCCGAGCCGGAAGCCGCTGCTGAAGAGGCTCCGGCCGCTGAAGCTGAAGCCGTGACGGAAGAAGCTCCGGCCGAAGCCGCCGCCGAGGAAGCCCCGGCCGCCGAAGCGACCGAAGAAGAGAAGACCGAGGCTTAAGGGCCCTGGTTTCCGCTCAGGCGGAATGACGATCGGAAAGCAGCGTCCGGACGCCCGGGCGCTGCTTTTCTGTTATCGGGACGGATCAGAAGCGAGGCGGCGATGGCCACGGACAGCAAGCTCATCCTCGTCGGCCAGGTCGCCGGCGGATTCGGGGTCAAGGGCGAGGTGCGGGTCACGGCCTGGACCGCCGAGCCGAAGACCCTGCTGTCCTACGGCGTGCTGCTGCGCGCCGACGGCACGCCGGGCCTGACCCTGATCTCGGGGCGGGCGGAGAAGTCCGCCGTGGTGGGGCGGGCCAGGGAGATCGCCACCAAGGAACAGGCCGACGCCCTGCGCGGGCTGAAGCTCTACATCCCGCGCGACAAACTGCCCGAGCCCGACGAGGACGAATTCTACCTGACCGACCTCGTCGGGCTGGAGGCGCGCGATCCGGAGGGCCTCGTCCTCGGGACGGTGAAGTCCGTGCAGAATTTCGGGGCCGACGATATCCTCGAGATCGCCCCGGCCGCCGGCGGACCGACCTGGTTTCTGCCGTTCACCAAGGAGGCTGTGCCCGCGCTGCACATCGCCGACGGCTGGCTGCTGGCGGTGAGGCCGAACGAAATCGGCGAGCGCGAGCCGGACTGAGCCTCAGTCGGTGGTGTCGTCGACCGGGGCGTCCGGCCCGTTCTTCTTGATCGAGTCGATGGCGCTCTTCGCCGAGGCCTTGGACGAATAGCCCTCGGTCGAGAACATCACTTCCGAATTGTATTTGAAACGGACGCGGAACTCGCCCGCCTTGTCCTTGTAGATTTCGAACTTGTGGGCCATGCGACCTCTCCTGTCAGGGGAAAGGCCAAGCTGGCACAGGCGTACCGGCGGTCAACCACGGAAACGTCCCTTTTCCGGAAAGACGGCGGTTCTCCGGGTGCCGGAGACCCTTAGCCCTCCTCGTCCGCCGCCATGCCCATCATATGGAAGCCGGCGTCGACGTGGATGACCTCGCCCGTGGTCGAGAAGCCGAGGTCCGAGCACAGCCACAGGGCGGCGCCGGCGACGCCCTCCATCGAGGTGTCCTCCTTCATCGCCGACATGGCCCGGCCCTGGCTGATCATGCCGCGGCCGCCCGAGATGCCGGCCAGCGACAGGGTGCGCATGGCCCCGGCCGAGATGGCGTTGACGCGGATGCCGCGGGGGCCCAGATCGCGGGCGATATAGCGGGTCGCCGCTTCCAGGCCGGCCTTGGCCACGCCCATGGTGTTGTAGTTGGGGATGGCCCGCTCGGACCCGAGGTAGGTCATGGTGATCATCGACCCGCCGTTGGGCATCAGTTTCGACGCCCGTTTGGCCACGTCGACGAAGCTGAACACCGAGATGTTCATGGCCAGCAGGAAGCTGTCGCGGGTGGTGTTGTCGACGAAGGAGCCCTGCAGCTCGTTCTTGTTGGCGAAGGCCACCGAATGGACGACGAAATCGATCGTGCCGAAGGCCTTTTCCAGCTCGGCGAAGGCCCGGTCCATGGAGGCGTCGTCGGTGACGTCGGCCTGGATCAGCAGTTTGGCGCCGACGCTTTCGGCCAGCGGCCGCACGCGGCGCTCCAGCCCCTCGCCCATATAGGTGAAGGCCAGTTCGGCGCCCTGGGCCGCCAGCTGGGAGGCGATGCCCCAGGCGATGGAGTTGGAGTTGGCCACCCCCATGATCAGGCCCTTCTTGCCCTTCATCAGGTCGCCCTTGGGCATGTTCCAGCCGCTCTCGCTCGCCATGGTCCGTCTCCGTGTTTCGAGCCGCGAGGGTTAGCAGGGGCGGCGATTGGGGGAAAGCGTCAGTCGGCTTCCGCCTCGCGCCGTCGCGCCAGCCGGGCCAGCAGGGGCGTCGCCGTGACTCCGTGGACGATGATCGACAGCAGGATGATGAAGCCGACCACGGCCCACAGCCGCTCGCTGTTGCCGAAGTCGCCGTGGTTGATGCCATAGGCGAGATAGTAGACCGAGCCCACGCCACGGATGCCGAGGAAGGCCAGCAACAATCGCTCGCGCCATGGCTGTCCCGAGCCGATCATGGCCATCAGGCCGGCGACCGGGCGCACCACGAAGACCACGGCGAGGCCGATCAGGGCGTCGGTCCAGGTCAGGCTGTCCAGCAGGCCGTTGGCCAGGGCCCCGCCGAACAACACCAGCAGCAGCATCATCAGCAGCCGTTCGATCTGGTCGGAGAAGTCGTGCATCTCCTGATGGAAGTCGTGGTCCCGTTCCGAGCCCCGGATCATCACGGCGCAGACGAAGACGGCGAGGAAGCCGTAGCCATGGACCATCTCGGTGACCGAATAGGCCATCAGGGTGGCGGCCAGCGCGATGAGTCCGTCCGCCAGTTTCGACAGACCGCGGCGGCTGCGGAACAGCAGATAGCCCAGCCCCTTGCCGATCAGCAGGCCGGCGCCGAGGCCGGCCAGCAGTTTCCAGCCGACCTTGATGGTGAACCAGTCAGTCAGGCCGGACTGGGTGGCCAGTCCTCCGGCGGCGGCGAGGATGGCCAGGTGGACGAAGGGAAAGGCGAGGGCGTCGTTGAGCCCGGCCTCGGAGGTCAGGCCGAAGCGGACCTCGTCCTCGTCTCCGGACTTTGGCGGCCCGACCTGGACATCGGCGGCCAGCACGGGATCTGTCGGCGCCATGCTGGCGCCGAACAGCAGGGCCATGGCCAGGCTGAAGCCCAGACCCGCCCAGCCGAGCAGCGCTACCGCCACGATGGTCAGCGGCATGGCGATGACCAGCAGGCGGACGGTGGTCGACCAGTTGCGCCAGCCGACCGGGCGATCAAGCTTCAGCCCCGCCCCCATCAGGCTGATGATGACGACCAATTCGGTCAGCCGCTCGGTGGCCGTGTCCCAGGTCCGCGGGTCCGGATTGAACGACAGCAGGCCGGTGCTGAACACCAGGATGCCCACGGCCACGCACAGGATGGCGAGGGTCAGCGGCAGCCGCTTCAGCCCCACCGGCGCCCAGGAGACCAGCAGGACCACGGCGCCGAGGCCGAACAGGAACAGGATGTAGGGATCGGGGGTCAGGGCAGGCTCCGGCTGGACGGGGGCCGACTATAGCGCGCCGCCGCCATGCCGGTTGCCCTCAGACCTTCGACAGGATGAGGGTCCCGTTGGTTCCGCCGAAGCCGAAGCTGTTGGACATGACATGCTTCAGCTCGCCGTCATGCCGTTCGCGCAGGATCGGCATGCCCTCGAACTCGGGGTCGAGGTTTTCGATATGGGCGCTCTCGGCGGCGAAGCCGTGCTTCATCATCAGCAGGCAGTAGATCGCCTCCTGGGCCCCGGCCGCGCCGAGCGAATGGCCGGTCAGGGACTTGGTCGAGGAGATCATCGGCAGATCGTCGCCGAAGACGTTGCGCACCGCGCCCATCTCCTTGGAGTCGCCCACCGGGGTCGAGGTGCCGTGCGGGTTCAGATAGTCGATCCGCGGATTGCCGGCCATTTCCAGCGCGATCTTCATGCAGCGCTCGGCGCCCTCGCCCGAGGGGGCGACCATGTCATAGCCGTCGGAATTGGCGCCGTAGCCGGTGACCTCGGCGTAGATGGTCGCGCCGCGGGCCACGGCCCGCTCATACTCTTCCAGCACCACAATGCCGGCGCCGCCGGCGATGACGAAACCATCGCGGTCCTTGTCATAGGCGCGGCTGGCGCGGCCCGGCGTTTCGTTGAAGTTCGAGGACATGGCGCCCATGGCGTCGAACATGTTGGACATCGACCAGTCGATGTCCTCGCAGCCGCCGGCGAAGACCACGTCCTGCTTGCCCCAGGCGATCTGTTCGGCGGCCGCGCCGATGCAGTGGGCGCTGGTCGCGCAGGCCGAGCTGATCGAATAGTTGAT
>JAHKAM010000072.1 GCA_018826515.1 Alphaproteobacteria bacterium | reverse complement strand
GCCGCCGCCGGTGCGAAAATGCGGTCCGCGCCGCCCTTCCGCCGCCAGTGAAGCGGCAACCACTAACCACTAACCACTAACCACTAACCACTGGCCACTCAGACCGCCGTCCCGCCCACCGTCAGCCCCGCGATCTTCAGACTGGGCTGGCCGATCCCGACCGGCACGCCCTGGCCGCCCTTGCCACAGACACCGACGCCGGGATCGAAGGCGAAGTCGTCGCCGATCATCTGCACATGCTGCAGGGCCGTGGCCCCGTCGCCGATCAGTGTCGCGCCGCGCACCGGGGCGGTGATCTTTCCGTCCTCGATGAGGTAGGCCTCGGTGCACTGGAAGACGAATTTGCCGTTGGTGATGTCCACCTGGCCCCCGCCGAAATTGGCGGCGTAGAGACCGCGTTTGGTCGAGGCGATCATGTCGGCCCGCGAATCCCTGCCGCCCTCCATGAAGGTGTTGGTCATCCGCGGCATCGGCATATGGGCGAAGGACTGGCGCCGGCCGTTGCCGGTGGCGCGGGCGCCCAGCTGACGCGCCGACAACCGGTCGTGCATCAGCCCGACCATGATGCCGTCCTCGATCAGCACGGTGCGCGAGGTCGGCGTGCCCTCGTCATCGACCGACAGGGAGCCGCGGCGGCCCGTGATGGAGCCGTCGTCGACCACGGTCACGCCCGGCGCCGCCACCCGCTTGCCCATCATGCCGGTGAAAACCGAACTGCCCTTGCGGTGGAAGTCGCCCTCGAAGCCGTGGCCGATGGCCTCGTGCAGCAGCACCCCGGGCCAGCCGGCCCCGAGCACCACATCCATCTCGCCGGCGGGGCAGTCGACCGCCTCCAGATTGACCAGCGCCTGGCGCAGGGCCTCGTCGACCTGGCCCTGCCAGCGGTCGGGCGCGATCCAGGTCTCGAACCCGGCCCGGCCCCCGGCGCCGGACGAGGCGCTCTCGCGACGGCCGTCCTTTTCGACCGTGATCGAGACGTTCAGCCGGACCAGCGGGCGGATATCGGTGACGCGTCGGCCGTCGCCGCGCAGGATTTCGATATGGCGGCGCTCGCCGACCATGGAGGCAGAGACCTGCACCACGCGCGGATCGCGGGCCCGCGCCCAGGCGTCGATCTCGGACAGCAGGGCGATCTTGTCGGAGAAGGCCGGGGAGGCGAGGGGATCGATCGGGGCGTAGAGTTGCTGGTTGGTCGCGCGGGGCGCTTCGGCGGCGACCCCGGCATGCCCGGACCGGGCCAGTCCGGCGCTGTCGGCGGCGCGGCGGATGGCCGGGCCGCTGATCTCATTGGCGTGGGCGTAGCCGGCGGTCTCGCCGGCCACCACCCGCAGGCCGAAGCCCTCGGAGGCGTCATAGGCGGCGGATTTCAGCCGGCCGTCGTCAAACACCAGGGATTCGAGTTCCGACCGTTCCAGGAACAGTTCACCGTCGTCCGCCCCGGTCAGGGCGTTCTGCAGGATGGTCAGGGCCTCGTCGGAGGCGACCTCTGCGGAGTCGAGGATGGCGGGCGGCGGAACGGTCAGGGTCATGCCGCTGAAATAGGAGCTGAGGGCGGCGAAGTCACCGGTCTCACCGCGAAAGACGCCGCCGATGGACGCCGCCGCGACCGAAATGTGTCGGAACCCCGGCCAAGCGCGGCGGTTCAGTGAACGACGCCGCCGGTTCCCGAATGCGGATATCCCGCATCACCGCCGGTCCGGAGACCCGATGATGAAATCGCCTGTACTGACGACCGTCTTCGCCGCCGCTGCCGCACTTGCCCTGTCCGCCTGTGGGGACAATGAACGCACCGCCGAGGCGGACACGTCGGTCGCCGAAGCGGAAGTGAGCACCCGGATGCCGGAGGCCGCTGTCAGCGACGCCCAGCTCGAGGCCGCCGCCAATCGCGCCGCCGCTGACGCCAGCCAGCCCCGCAACGGCGCGCTGACGCCGGACGGCCAGCCTCAAAACCCGCCCGCCGCTCCAGCGCAATAGTCCGGAACGCGGTCCAGGAGCCGGGACCCTCGTCCCGGCTCCTCCCGCCCGACTGCGCGTGTGCCCGCCGTCAGTCCTGATCGACCTCGCCCCAGCCCGTGACCGACTGTTCCAGCTGGCTGGGCGTCCGGGTCAGGGTCACGTCGCCCCGTCCCGAGACATCGATGTCGGCCCGGCCCGTCGGGCCGACGCGGACGTCGCCGCGTCCGGTGAGCGAGACCCGGGCGTCCGTCACGACCAGATCGTCGAGTTCGGCGTCGCCTGCGCCGTTCAGGGTCAGGGCCAGCGACTCCGTCCGTCCCCGGGCCCGGACGTCTCCGGATCCGTTGATGGTGACCTCCAGTCGCGGCTGGTCATAGTCGCGGATCGACAGGTCGCCGTCGGCGCCGGTGTCGAAGCGGGTGACCGACGGGGCGGTGACCACGACCTTGACGGCCTCGGTGGCGCTCCAGGCCTGGATGCCGTTGCGGCTCCAGCGGATATAGCCGCGTTCATCCTCGTCCTCGTCATAGTCCTCGAGGCTCAGCCGGCCGTCCCGCAGCCGGACCCGATCGACCATGGCCCGGGGGCCGGTGATCGTGACGCCGGCCTCGTCGCCCTGACGATAGACGACCTGACCGGGCATCATCAGCGACAGCTGGTCGCCGCCGGTCCAGGCGAGGGTGCGGGTGACCTCGGGATCGACCTCGCCGCGTTCGAAGCGGATGCTGCCATCACCCATGGGGCCTTCCGAGGCGACCCAGATCCAGTCGTGGCGCTTGACGTCGTCGCCGACCAGGGCGACCGCCCCCCCGACCCCGATGATCGCCAGAACAAAGCCCACGCCGGTGATAACCAGAAGATTGCGGATCATGTCAGTTTCTCCCCCAGGCCTGAGGCTGGTTGTCGAGCGCGGGCTTGAGCACGCGGTAGTGAAGGCGGGCGTACCAGACGGTGGCGTCGATCAGCCATTTGGTCAGGACCGCCATCAGTCCGCCCATGAACAGGCCCAGGCCCATCAGGCCGACGCCCATGAGAATGGCCGCCAGCGCGCCCCCGGGCGCGCCCAGGAAGGGCCCGACGACCAGCACGGTCCCGCCGACGAGGAAGACGGCCACGCCGCTGAGCAGCATCGCCAGCACCGCCCCGAACACCGGGAAGACGATCGGCAGCAGAATCAGGATGTCGATCGCGCCCAGACCGATCAGGCCGAAGATGGCCCCGGCCGCGGCGGACGGATTCTGTTCCTGACGCCAGCGCTGCGCCCCGGCCTCGGCGCGCAGTTCGCGGGCCAGACGGTCGGGATCGCCGAGCGCCTCGGCCACCTCGGCCTCGGAGCGGCCTGCGGCGGCGCCGTCCTCGAAATGGATCTCGTAGTCAGCGGTGATCTCGTCGGCGGCGGCGGCCGGCATGCCGACCAGCCCTCGCCTCAACCGGCCCATGAATTCGGCTCGGGTCATTGTTCAGCTCCCCTTTCGGCGGTGTCGTCGTTTGTGGTTCCGGCGGACACGGCGGGTTCCGCCGGCGCGGCCAGAATGGATTCGACCGCCCGGGCGAAGGCGCCCCACTCGGCCGTCTGGGCGTCGAGCGCCCGTCGGCCGGCGTCGGTCAGGCGATAGTATTTGCGCGACGGGCCGGACGGCGATTCGACCAGATAGGTCTCCACCTGCCCGTCGGACTGCATCCGCCGCATCAGCGGGTAGATCGTGCCTTCCCCCATGTCGATCGCGTCCGACAGGGTCGAGGCGATCTCATAGGCATAGCTGTCGTGCCGGTTCAGCAGGGCCAGGACGCACAGCGTCAGCACCCCCTTCTTCAGCTGTATCTCGATAGTTTCAGGCACCTTTGGCCCTCCTTGTGATGACCACGACGTATCGCAAGGTATCTGGTGGTGCAAGGTAGCTGTCATAACATGACGGAGAATTAATCCAGCGACCGAATGTCCTGCGACGCTCAAACCGACGGCAATCGCTTGGCAAGCGCGGGAGGGGGCGATATGCACCGCGCGAAGTATCGCCGTGGGCCGCCGGGTCCCGGCGCGTGTTTGCGATTTACTCGCAAATGTTTGCGGCGAAACGGTTTAATGAGGATATCTCGCATGGGGATGGGCACGCGGGCCCGGGCGTTCATCGGCGGTGGAATCACCGCCCTGGGCCTGGCCGTATTCTCCGCCACGTCGGCGCTGGCCCGGCCATTGGTCGGTCAGCCGACTGATGGCGCTTTGGGGCTGCAACCTTCGGCCTCGCCGCTGAAGGTTGAGGCGACCTTCTTCCACGACGTCATCCTGATGCCGGTGATCACGGGCATCACCCTGCTGGTGCTGGGTCTGCTGGTCTGGATCGTCATCCGCTACAACAAGAAGTCCAATCCGGTTCCGGCGAAATGGAGCCACAACACCCTGGTCGAGATCGTCTGGACCGTTCTGCCGGTCCTGATCCTGGTCGGCATCTCGCTGTTCTCGTTCCGCCTGCTGTTCGCCTATCATGACATGCCGACGCCGGACCTGACGGTGAAGGCCACGGGCAACCAGTGGAACTGGGCCTATGAATATCCGGACCAGGGGATCGGCGAATACATCTCCAACATGATCCCGGAAGACGAGATCGCCGCGCGCGGCATGCCGCACAGCCTGTATCGTCTCGCCGCCGACGAGCCCATCGTGGTGCCGGTCGGCAAGACCGTCCGGGTGCTGGTCACCGCCACCGACGTGATCCACGCCTTCGCCCTGCCGGCCTTCGGCCTGAAGGTCGACGCCATCCCCGGCCGGGTCAACGAGACCTGGTTCCGCGCCGACCGCACGGGCGTCTTCTACGGCCAGTGCTCGGAACTGTGCGGCGTCGACCACGCCTTCATGCCGATCCAGATCAATGTCGTGACCGAGGCCGAGTTCGCCGCCTGGGTCGCTTCCAAGGGCGGCTCCATGACGCCGCGTACGGCCGAACAGGCCCCGGGCGGCACCGCCGCCCAGGCCGCCGCCGGCACCACGGGTGCCCCGGTCGCCGCTGACGCCGCCGCAGCCGCCGCCCCGACGACCGCCACGACGGCCGTTCCGACGGTCGGCGCCCCCGCTCAACCCGCAGCGCCCGCCACGGCTCCCGCCGTCGCTCCGGCCGCTCAATAACGAACCGCGAGAGCCCCATAGACATGGCCACCGCAGCCGAAAATCTCGCTCACGACCACGATGGTCATGACCAACATGACCACAAGCCGGGTTTCTTCACCCGCTGGTTCCTGTCGACCAATCACAAGGACATCGGCACCCTCTACCTGCTGTTCGCCATCATGGCGGGCCTGGTGGGCGGCGCCCTGTCGGGGTTGATTCGCTGGGAACTGGCCGAGCCGGGCATCCAGATCTTCACCGAGGGCTCGGGCGTCAGCCTGCTCGGCCTCGTCGAGCAGACCAAGCACGGCTATAACGTGGTCGTCACCGGCCACGCCCTGATCATGATCTTCTTCATGGTCATGCCGGCGATGATCGGCGGCTTCGGCAACTGGTTCGTCCCGATCATGATCGGCGCGCCGGACATGGCCTTCCCGCGCATGAACAACATCTCCTTCTGGCTGCTGGTCGCGGCCTGGGTGCTGCTGATCATGTCCCTGTTCGTCCCCGGCGAGCCCGGCGGCGGCCTCGGCTTCGGCGGCGGCTGGACCATCTATCCGCCCCTGTCGACCACCGGCCACCCGGGTCCGGCCATGGACCTGGCCATCTTCTCGCTCCACGTGGCGGGCGCCAGCTCCATCCTCGGCGCGATCAACTTCATCACTACCATCTTCAACATGCGCGCCCCGGGCATGACCCTGCACCGGATGCCGCTGTTCGCCTGGTCGGTGCTGATCACCGCCTTCCTGCTGCTGCTGTCGCTGCCCGTCCTGGCCGGCGCCATCACCATGCTGCTGGCCGACCGCAACTTCGGCACCAGCTTCTTCGATCCGGCCGGCGGCGGCGACCCCGTCATGTTCCAGCACCTGTTCTGGTTCTTCGGCCACCCCGAGGTCTACATCCTGATCCTGCCGGGCTTCGGCATCATCAGCCACATCGTCTCGACCTTCTCGAAGAAGCCGATCTTCGGCTATCTCGCCATGGCCTACGCCATGGTCGCCATCGGCTTCGTCGGCTTCATCGTCTGGGCGCACCACATGTACACGGTGGGCATGGGCGTGAACCTGCGCGCCTATTTCATCGCCGCGACCATGATCATCGCCGTGCCCACGGGCGTGAAGATCTTCAGCTGGATCGCGACCATGTGGGGCGGTTCGATCAGCTTCAAGACGCCCATGCTCTGGGCGATCGGCTTCATCTTCCTGTTCACTGTCGGCGGCGTGACCGGCGTGGTCCTGTCCAACGCCGGCATCGATTACAGCCTGCACGACACCTATTACGTCGTGGCCCACTTCCACTATGTGCTGTCGCTGGGCGCCGTCTTCGCCATCTTCGCGGGCTTCTACTACTGGTTCGAGAAGATGTTCGGCGTGAAGTACAACGAGTTCCTCGGCGTGGCCCATTTCTGGATCATGTTCGTGGGCGTGAACCTGGTGTTCTTCCCGCAGCATTTCCTCGGCCTGCAGGGCATGCCCCGCCGCTACGTCGACTACTCCGACGGCTACGCCTACTGGAACCAGATCTCCTCGATCGGTTACGTCATTACCCTGGTGGGCGTGCTGGTGTTCCTGATCATGCTGATCGAGGCGGCCATCCGCCGCCGTCCGGGCGTCGACAATCCGTGGGGCGAAGGCGCCACCACCCTGGAGTGGACCCTGTCCTCGCCCCCGCCCCACCACCAGTTCAACGAACTGCCGGTGGTCAAGGACGACGAGCACTAGAACGGGTCCCGTTCGGACCAGACTATCGGGGGCCGCTCTTTCAGATCGAAAGAGCGGCCTTCCGCTTTGAAGAGAACGATGACCGAAACCGCCCCGCCGCCCGCCGTCTCAACGGCCCAGCCGGAAGACTTTTTCCAGCTGCTGAAGCCGCGTGTCATGTCGCTGGTGATCTTCACCGCCGTCACCGGCCTGGTCGTGGCCGGCGGCGACCTCGACTGGATGTCGGCGGCGATCGCCATCCTGTGCATCGCCGTCGGCGCCGGCGCCGCGGGCGCGCTGAACATGGCGCTGGAGGGCGAGACCGACGCCCTGATGCGCCGCACCCGTGGCCGCCCCGTCGCGGCCGGCCGGGTCAACAAGAACGACGCCATGACCTTCGGCGTTATCCTGTCGATCTTCTCGGTCATGCTGCTGGGGATGACGGCCAACTGGCTGGCCGGCGGCCTGCTGGCCATGACCATCCTCTACTACGCCGTCTTCTACACCCTGCTGCTCAAGCGGCGGACGCCCCAGAACATCGTCATCGGTGGCGCGGCGGGGGCCTTTCCGCCGGTGATCGGCTGGGCGGCGGCGACGGGCGAGGCGCCGTGGCAGGCCTGGCTGCTGTTCGCCATCATCTTCCTGTGGACCCCGCCGCACAGCTGGGCCCTGGCCCTGTATTCGGCCGGCGACTACGCACGGGCGGGCATTCCCATGATGCCGGTGGCCCGCGGGGCGAAGAGCACGCGGCTGCAGATCCTGATCTACAGCCTCGTGTTCGTGCCCGTGGCCGTGGCTCCGGGCCTGGTGGGCCTCGGCGGCTATCTGTATCTGGCGGTCTCGATCACCGGCGGCCTGGGCTTTCTGCTGCTCGCGCTCCGTCTGTGGCGCAGCCGCGCCGGCGATCAGCCGGACAAGGCCGAGGCCGTGGGACGAGAGGCCGCATTGTATGATGTCCGCGCCGAGGCCAAACCGGCGCGTAACCTGTTCGCCTTCTCGATCCTGTATCTGATGGCGCTGTTCGCGGCCCTGCTGGTCGAGAGCCTCGCCGCGCTTCCCGGACTGTCCTCATGATGCGACGCCTGACCCCCGAAGAACTGTCCGCCCGCGGCAAGCGCAACCTCGCCATCGCGGGCGCCCTGGTCGTCTTCATCGTCCTGGTGTTCGCCGTCACCGTGCTGAACCTCAAGCGCAATATCGACGCCCGCAAGGACGCCATCGCCGCCGGCGCGCCGGTCGAATACGCCCGATGAAGAAGCCGACCGCCAATGCCGTGGCGGCCATCGCCTGCGTCCTCGGCGTGATGTTCATGACCGGCGCGGCCTTCGCCGCCGTGCCGCTGTACCAGCTGTTCTGTCAGGTCACCGGCTTCGACGGCACGGTCCGCAAGGCCGACAAGGCCCCCGACGTCCAGCTGGACCAGACGGTGCTGATCCGGTTCGACACCAATGTGCGCGGCCTGCCCATGATCTTCCGGGCCGAACAGGTCACCCAGCGGGTGCGAATCGGCGAGACCGGCATCGCCTATTTCGACGTGACCAACACCTCCGACGCGCCGATCAGCGCCACCGCCGCCTACAATGTCGTCCCCGAGCGCGCCGGCCCCTATTTCCAGAAGCTGCAATGCTTCTGCTTCGAGGCCCAGGTCATCCAGCCCGGCCAGACGATGAAATTCCCGATCCAGTATTTCGTCGCGCCCGAAATGGCGACCGATCGCGAGAGCCGCGGCGTCGAGGAAATCACCCTCAGCTACACCTTCTATCCCACCCAGGGCTTCGATCAGGCCGCAAACGCGGGTTCGCCCACTGGCGCGGTTGGATAGCCGACGCTATAGCCTGCCTCACACGACTCTCGACTGTTGCAAGAGACCCAGATGGCCGACGCACACGCCACACCGCACCACGACTATCACCTGGTGAATCCCAGCCCCTGGCCGCTGATCGCCTCGATCGCGGTCACGATCATGATGGTCGGGGCCGTCGTGTGGATGAAGGGCATCGCGCCCGCTGATGGCGACCCCATCGCCGCGGCCCTGCTGTCTGAAGGAAAGGCCGCCCTGTTCTTCGCCGGCCTGGCCGGCGTGCTGCTCGCGGCCTTCGGCTGGTGGGCCGATGTGATCAAGGAAAGCCAGGCGGGAGATCATACCCCCGTCGTCTCGATCGGCCTGCGCTACGGCATGATCATGTTCATCGCCTCCGAGGTGATGTTCTTCGCCGCCTTCTTCTGGATGTTCTTCGAAATGGCGGTCTTCAACGAGGCCCGCGCCCACATCCCCGAGGTCGCCGGCTGGGCCGAGACCGCCGCCGCCTGGTCGACCTGGCCGCCCAAGGGCGTCGAGACGCTGGACCCGTGGCAGCTGCCGCTGCTCAACACCGTCATCCTGCTGCTCAGCGGCACGACGGTGACCTGGGCCCACCATGCGCTGCAGGTCGGTGACCGCTCGGCGGCCCGCACCGGCCTGATCATCACCGTCCTGCTCGGCGTCCTGTTCACCGCGGTTCAGGTCTACGAGTACCAGCACATTCTCCACGAGAACCTGTTCTTCAACGAGAACGCCATCAACTCCGGCCTGTACGGTTCGATCTTCTTCATGGCGACCGGCTTCCATGGTTTCCACGTCCTGCTCGGCACCATCTTCCTGCTGGTCTGCCTGCTGCGCCTGATGGCCGGCCAGATGACCCCGCAGAAGCATTTCGGCTTCGAAGCGGCCGCCTGGTACTGGCATTTCGTGGACGTGGTCTGGCTGTTCCTCTTCGCCTTCATCTACGTCACCTTCGGGTGACGGACGGCCCCACAGGGCTTGATCTTCAGCCGGCGCGGATCGATCCGATCCGCGCCGGTCTGCTTTGTCGCTGTCCGAACTGCGGCCAGGGGCCGCTCTTCACGGGCTTTCTCAAGGTGGTCGAGCGCTGCGCCGCCTGCGGTTTTGACTTCACCCGGCTGAACACCGGCGACGGCGCCGCCATCTTCATCATGCAGATCGCCGGCGGCGCCGTGGTCTTCGGCGCCCTGTTCGTGCAGGTCGCGTACAGCCCGCCGATCTGGGCCATGCTGCTGGTCGCCCTGCCGCTGGTCGCCGGCCTGTCGCTGGGGCTGATGCGGCCCGGCAAGGGCATGATGATCGCCCTGCAGATGCGGAACCTGCAGTCCTCGCCCCGGGGGGCGGGCGGTCCTCCGCCGCTGAAAGGGGAGGAATAGGTGCGCACCCGTTTCCCGTTCGGCCTGACCCTCGCGGCCGCTCTCGCCTTCGCCCTGCTGTGCGGCCTCGGCGTCTGGCAGGTCCAGCGGATGCAGTGGAAGAACGGCCTGATCGACCAGGCCGGGGCGGCGGCGGCCCTTCCGCCCGCGCCGATCGCCTCGGTGATGGCCCTGCACGACCCCGCCTTCCGCAAGGTCGCCGTAGACTGTCCGGGTCTGGCCACGGCGCCTTATGTGGAGCTTCAGACCATCCATGACGGCGAGCCGGGGGTGCGGCTGATCTCGGCCTGTCGCCCCGAAGGCTTTCCGGCGGTCTTCCTGGTCGACCGCGGCTTTGTCGCAGAGACCGTATCCGCGCGTCCGCCGGTCGAGGTCTCGACGGCGGCCTTCCCGCTGGTGGCCGAGGTGCGCGAGACGCCTCCTCCCGGTCCCATGGCCCTGCCCGTCGACGAGGGCCGGTTCTTCGCCCGGGACATGGCCGGCATGGCGAAGGCGCTGGGCGTGGCGGACCCGGATCCCAACACCCTGTTCGCCCTCACCTCCACCAATCCGGAGTGGCAGGCGCTCCAGCCCTCCGCCCCGCCGGCCGCCTTCTCGAACAATCATCTCGGCTATGCGTTGACCTGGTTCGGGCTGGCGCTGGCGCTGGTCGGTTTCTATATCGCCCTGCTCCGTCGGAAGCCTTCCCTCAAGCAGCCTCGCTCCGCGAGCGAGGCGTCAGGGAAAACCACCCTCAAGCAGCCTCGCTCCGCGAGCGAGGCGTTAGGGAAAGAAGAAAAGCCCTGACCGCCACCCTCCACACCCTGTCCAACGGCGTCCGCGTCGTCTGTGATCCCATGCCCGGCCTGCGCACCCTGGCCCTGACCGTCGCTGTGCGCGGCGGGGCCAAATGGGAGACGGAGGCCACCTCGGGCTGGTCCCACTGCCTCGAACATCTGGTGTTCAAGGGCGCCGGCGACATGGGCGCGCGCGATATCGTCGAGCGGATCGAGGCCGAGGGCGGCTCGCTGAACGCCTCGACCGGCTATGAGCGCACCAGTTTCGAGGTCCGCGCCCTGCACGGCTCCCTGCCGCTGGCCATGCAGGTGGTGTCCGACCTCGTCTTCCGCCCCACCCTCGACCCCGCCGAGATCGAGCGCGAGAAGGACGTGGTGGCCCAGGAGATCGCCGAGGCCTTCGACACCCCCGACGACCACGTCTTCGAAATGGCCCAGACCCGCGCCTTCGCGGACCAGCCGCTGGGACGGCCGATCCTCGGCTCCGTGAAGAGTCTGAAACCGCTCGACCGCGCCTCGATCGGCGCATGGCGCGCCCGCCTCTATTCGCCGGACCGGATGGTCGTGGCCGTCTCCGGCGCGGTGGACGAAGACGAACTGCTGGCCCTGGCCGAGCGCTGGTTCGGCGCCGAGACCTCCACCCCGGCCGAGGCGCCCGCCGCGCCCCGCTTCACCGGCGGCGACGCGGCCCTGTCCCGGCGGATCGAACAGGCCAATATCGTCTTCCAGCTGCCCGCGCCCTCGGCCGCCGACCCGGCCTATGCGGCGACCCGGCTGATGACCGAGATCCTCGGCGGCGGCATGGCCTCGCGGCTGTTCCAGAGCGCCCGTGAGGAGCGCGGACTGGCCTACGCCATCGATTCCTATCACGAGCCCTATGAGGACGCCGGCCTGCTGGGCATCTACGCCGGCGCCGCCGCCGACCGCGCCGTCGAACTGGCCCAGGTGTGCGCCGCCGAGCTCAAGGCCCTTGCCGAAACCGGCCCGACCGTCGCCGAACTGTCCCGCGCCAAGGCGGTGCTCAACGCCGGCCTGTGGATGTCGGACGAAAGCCCCGCCGCCCGCGCCGGTCGCGCCGCCGCCCAGGTGCTGATCTTCGGCGCCCTGATCCCGTCGCAGACCATGTCGGAACGGACCCTGGTCCAGACCGCCGATTCGGTCCGGAACGCCGCCGCCGGCGCGCTGGCCGCCGGCCGCTGCGCCACGGCGATTCTGGGACCGAAGGCGGCCGCCCCGGCCGGGGCGGCTTTCCGTGAGGCCCTTTTCGGCTGATCGCAGGCCCGCTATCGTTCGTCATGGCCCTGCTGGACTGGATCAATGAGGCGACCGGGCCGGTGGTGAAGGGCCGCGGCGTGACCCTGCGCCCCCCCCGCGCGTCCGACTACGAGGCCTGGGCGACCCTGCGGCAGGCGTCGCACGCCTGGCTCCAGCCGTGGGAGCCTCTCTGGCCCGAGGATGACCTGACCCGCCCGGCGTTCAAGCGCCGCCTCGGAATCTACGGACGCGAGATGGAGGCCGGCAACGCCTGGCCCTTCTTCATCTTCGCCGATTCGGATCAGGCCCTCCTCGGGGCCATCACCCTGTCCAATGTGCGTCGTGGCGTGGCCGAGACCGGCACCCTCGGCTACTGGATCGGCCGGAAATTCGCCGGCCAGGGCCACGCCACGGCCGCGGCCCGGGCCATGGTCGCCTGGGCCTTTGACGACCTGAAACTGCACCGGGTCGAGGCGGCCTGTGTGCCGGACAACACGCCCTCGCGCCGCGTGCTCGAAAAGAGTGGCTTTCACCTTGAGGGACAGGCCCGGGCTTATCTTAAAATTAACGGCGTTTGGGCAGATCATCTTCTGTTCGGCGTTGTGAATGACGGCGCCGGGCGTGACGGCTGATTCCGGCCGTCCAGTCGGGATCCAGGCGTTGAATACTCGCTCCAGAAGTCTGGCCTGGGACGCGACGACCGCCATCGAGGCGCTGGCCGCCGCGGATACCGCCCTGTGGATCTGGACGCCGTCCAACGACCAGATGCGGTTCACCGGCGCGACCCGGGCCCTGGGTCTCGGTCCGCTGGCCCCCGAGTGCTCCGGCGCCGCCTTCACCGCCGTGGCCATTCCCCAGGACCGGTCCCTGGCCGAAAAGATTCTCAAGCCGCAGGCCGAGGGGACCGAGGTCGCCGTCCGCCTGCGCATGCGCGATTCCGAAACCTGCATCTGGCGCGGCGTCTGGCTGGAGGACGGCCTGCGCGCCGCCGGCGTGGTCGCTCTCGAGACCAAATTCGCCGCCTCGCATCTCGACCATCTGACCGGCCTGCTGGACCGCCGCACCTTCATCGTCCGGGCCGGCGAGCAACTGACCCAGCCCGGCGATTTTGAGCTGGTCGTGGCCGATGTCGACCGGCTTCGCCGCCTGAATGAGGCGCTGGGTCACGAACGCACCGACCTTGTGCTGGCGGCCCTCGGTTCGCGTCTGAACGCCGCCTTCGCCCGCGACGCCCACGCCGCCCGCATCGGCGAGGACGAGTTCGCGGTCCTCGCCCCGCGCGGGACAGGCACGGTGGCCGAACGGGTGCGCGAGGCGCTGGAACAGCCGCTGCGGGTCGCCGGCTTCGACATCTATCCCACCGTCTCGATCGGCTCGGCCCAGGCCGAGGGCGGGCCGGACGCGCCGGACGCCGCCGAGCTGCTGCGCCGGGTCGAACTGGCCGTCGAACAGGCCAAGACCGCCGGTCGCGGCGGCGTCGCCGCCTATGGCCGGGCGCTGGAAAGCGACAGCCTGTCCCGTCTGGCGCTCGAGGCCGACCTGCGCAACGCCTTCGTGCGCGGCGAGATCGAGCCCTTCTACCAGCCCATCGTGAACCTGCTGACCGGCGCCGTGGCCGGGTTCGAGGCCCTGGCCCGCTGGCGCCACCCCAAGCGGGGCCTGGTGCCGCCCGACGAGTTCCTGGGGCTGGCCGACGAAATGGGCCTGATGAACGACCTCGGCCTGCTGATGATGACCCAGGCCTCGCGCCAGCTTGCCGAATGGCTGGGCCGCCATCCCTCGGCCGGCAAGCTGTTCTGCAGCGTCAATCTGTCGGTCGGCGAGATCGAACGCGCCAATCTGGTCGAGGACGTCACCCGCATCATCGCCGACGCCGGCCTGCCCAAGGGCGCGCTCAAGCTGGAGGTCACCGAGGGCGACATCATGCGCGACACCACGCGCGCCGCCGAAACCCTGACCCGGCTGCGCGCGGCCGGCGCCTCGCTGGCGCTCGACGACTTCGGCACCGGCTTCAGCTCCCTGACCTGGCTGGCCAAGCTGCCGTTCGATACGCTCAAGATCGACCGCTATTTCGTTCTGACCATGGACAAGGACGAGGGCTCGGCCAAGATCGTCAAATCGGTGGTCAACCTGGGCCGCGACCTGTCGCTGGAAGTCGTCGCCGAGGGCGTCGAGAACGCGGGCCTGGCCAAACTCCTGCTCGACGCCCAGTGCCATTACGGCCAGGGCTTCGGCTACGCCCCGGCCCTCCCGGCCCAGGAGGCCGAGGTCTATCTCAACGAGTCGCTGGCCGACGGCACGGCCCCGATCAAGGCGCGGTCGGCGTAAGATCAGGGTTAGGGCTTAGGGCTTAGGGATTGGGGGCGCTGAACTCCCCGCTCCGGCCCCAAGCCCCAAGCCCCAAGCCCTCAGACCCCTCAGGCCCGCCCGCACTGCCCCGACAGCTGCGCCGGATCGACGCCCAGCCCCGCCAGCGCCTTGGCCCATTTGCCGTCGTAGTCGGGATCGAAGATCAGTTCAGGATCGGCGTCGGCGGTCAGCCAGACATTCTCGCCCAGCTCGTCCTCCAGCTGGCCCTCGCCCCAGCCGGCGTAGCCGAGCAGCAGCACCGACCGGTTCGGCCCCGACGCCGGGTCGACCATGGCCAGCAGCGCCTCACGCGTGCCCGTCATGGCCAGACCCTCGGCGAAGGCCACCGAGGCGTCGTCGATCAGCCAGTCGTCGGTGTGCAGCACGAAGCCGCGCTCGCGCTCTACCGGCCCGCCGATCAGCACCTGCCGCCCGGCGGCGGCCTCCGGGGCCTCGGTCTCCAGCTTGGTCAGCACCTTCTTCAGGTTCACCCCCGGCGCGGGGCGGTCCAGCCTCAGGCCCATGGCGTGGTCCGGCCGGTGGGCGCAGATCAGGATCACCGCGTGTTCGAACCGGCTGTCGCTGATGCCCGGCATGGCCACCAGCAGCCGCCCGACGAGGGATTGGAAATCGTCCATGACCCTATCATCGGGACCCCCGCGACCGGACGCAAGGCGGCGTAAGGACACGATGTGGTTGGCGTCCCGCGCGGCAACCCCTATCTGATCGGTCACGTTACGTCCTCACACCCTCCCGGAGCCTGCCCCATGACCGTCCAGATCGGCGACCGCATCCCCTCGACCAACCTGACCCGCGCCACCGACGACGGCCCCAAGCCGGTCACCACCGACGACATCTTCGCCGGCAAGACCGTGGCCCTGTTCGCCGTCCCCGGCGCCTTCACCCCGACCTGTTCCGCCAAACACCTGCCGGGCTTCAAGGACCACCGTGAAGACCTGGCCGCCAAGGGCGTCGACACCATCGCCTGCCTGTCGGTCAACGACGCCTTCGTCATGGGCGCCTGGGCCGACAGCCAGGGCATCGGCAAGGACGAGATCGTCATGCTGGGCGACGGCAATGGCGACCTCACCCGCCAGCTCGGCCTGGCCATGGACGCCAAGGGCTTCGGCATGGGCGAGCGCTCGCAGCGCTACTCCATGATCGTCAAGGACGGCGTGGTCAGCCAGCTGAACGTCGAACAGCCCGGCGAATTCCGGGTGTCGTCCGCCGAGCATCTGCTGGCGCAGCTCTAGGCGGCAGGGCTTAGGACCTAGGGCTTAGGGCTTAGGGCTAGGGGCTTAGATTGGCTCGGGGGCGCTGGGCCGCTGAACCCTCTAAGCCCTAAAACCTAAGCCCCAAGCCCCAAGCCCTCTCTTCAGATGGCCACCGACGTCTTCACCCCCGAGAAGCGCAGCGCCGTCATGCGCGCGGTCAAAAGCCGCGACACCACGCCCGAGCTCGCCGTGCGTCGCATCCTGCGCACGGCGGGCATCGGTTACCGGCTGGGTGGGCGCGGCCTGCCCGGGCGGCCTGATCTGGTGATGTCGGGGCGGCGGGTCGCTGTCTTCGTCCACGGCTGCTTCTGGCACGGCCACGACTGCGCCCGGGGCGCGCGACAGCCCAGGGCCAACGCCGACTACTGGTCGGCGAAGATCGGGCGCAATCGCTCGCGCGATGCGACCACGCGTGACGCCCTGGAGGCCACCGGCTGGCGGGTGGTCACGGTGTGGGAGTGCGACATGAAAGCCGGAGGCTTCGCCGAAGACCTCATCGCCGAGGTCCGCGGTCAGGCGGCGACGGTTTCCGCTTCCGGGGCCTCTTCCGCCTGAGCCATGGTCATCACATGGGTGATGGCCCCCAGCAGCATCGGCGGAGTGATCGGCTTGGGCACGAAATAGGTCATGCCGGCGTCGGTGCAGGCGGCGATATCCTCGGCCGCCGTGTCGGCGGTGACGGCGATGATCGGCACGCCGGCGTTGGGACCGTCTCCGGCGCGGATCCGGCGGGTCGTCTCGCGGCCGTCCAGCTCGGGCATCCGCACGTCCATGAAGATCAGGTCGAAGGCCGTCTGCTCGCAGATCTTCAGCGCCGCCATGCCGTCGGCGGCGGTGGCGATGTCGCAGCCCAGCGGCTGCAGGATCAGCTGGATGGCCCGCCGGTTGATGTCGTGGTCGTCGACCACCAGCACCCGCATCGGCCGGCCCTCGTCCTCCTCGTCCGCGACGGGCTCGGATTCGGGCGCGGCCGGGACGACCGGCCCGGGCGCCGCGATCTCGGGAGCCGGCGCCGTCTCGGGCTGGGCCGCGGGGACCAGCGATTGCGCCGTGGGTATCGGCGCCGAGGACCCGGTCATCCGGCCGGACAGGGCGCGGGCGACGGCGTCGCGGCTATCCTGATCCAGCACCCGGGGCGGCGCCTCGACGGCCTCGCCCTTCAGCAGGGTCAAGGCCAGGGTGAAGCTGGCGCCGTCGCCGGGACGCGTGCGGACCGTGACCCGTCCGCCCATCAGTTCCGCCAGCTGACGGCTGATGGCGAGGCCGAGGCCGGTGCCGCCGTGCTGGGCGCTGACCCCCGCCATGGTCTGGTCGAAGGGGGTGAACAGCCGCGCGACCTGTTCCGCGGTCATGCCGGGCCCGGTGTCCTCGACCGCGATCAGCACCGCATGGCCGCCCGGCTCTTCGGTCCAGGCGTTGAGACGCAGGGTGATCGAGCCGGTCTCGGTGAATTTCATCGCATTGGAGATCAGGTTGTTGAGCACCTGACGGACCCGCATCGGATCGCCCCGCACCGCCGCCGGTATGGTCGCGGCGCCCTCGACCCGCAGCTTCAGCCCCTTGGCCCGCGCCGGTCCCCGCCACAGCCGCGTGGTCTGGTTCAGCAGGTCGCGCAGGTTGAAGTCGACCTGGTCGACCGTCATGTGGCCGGCGTCCAGCTTGGCGTGGTCCAGCAGGTCGTCCAGCATGGCCTTCATCATGAAGCCGGCGTCGGTGATCAGATGGGCCTGCGACCGGGCCGCCGCGTCGGTCGCGCCGCGCTCCAGTTCGGCCGCGCCGGTCAGGATGGCGCTGATGGGCGTGCGCAGGTCGTGGCCGATCGCGGCCAGGAAGGCGCTGCGCCCCGCCATGATCTGCTCGGCCTGGGCCCGTTTCTCCTCGGCCTCGACACGGGCCGCGCTTTCCGCCAGCCGGGCCTCGTTCATCCGCTGCCACGTCGACAGGCAATAGGTGATGAACACGCCGACCGAGATGGCGGCGGCCGTGACGAAGCCGGGCGTGGCCCCGTGAATGGCCATGAACACCGGCGTGGCCGCCAGATAGAGGAACTGGATCGTGGCGGTCATCAACATGACCGACGTCGAGCGGGGCGCGTTGATCACCGCATAGATGGAGCCCGCCGACAGCAGCATGACGGCGCAGATGCCGCCCATCGTTCCGCCGATCAGCCACAGGGGCACCGACAGGCTGCCGAAATAGGCGGCGTTCAGGCTCAACATGATCCAGCCGGCGACGCGTCGAGCCCCGTTCAGCCTGTCCGTCTTGCCGCTGACGATCGGGGCGAACACCCACACGTCCAGCAACTGGATGATGAAATAGCCAATGACCCAGGCGAAGCTCAGCGACCAGCCCAGCAGCGGGCTGAAGATCAGGGCGCTGGCCGAGGCCATGCCGAGCCGCTGCAGCAAGGCCTTGCGCCGCTGACGAATCGCGCCGGCCCAGTCGCTGGAATCGGCGACGGTCGCTTCTGCAGGCAGATTGGCTGCGGCTATCGCCATGCGGTTCCCCGAAATGGGCGTTCCAGCCCGTTCCGTGATCATGACCCGCTTGCCCTAACGCTCCGTCAACGGGCGGTCGAAACCGCCTCGGCCACTGTGGAAAACCCGTCGGCGCGCAGCCGTGCGGCGAGATCGCGCTTGATCCGGCCGATCAGGCCGGGACCCTCAAAGATCAGGGCGGAATACAGCTGGACGGCGGATGCCCCGGCCCGGATCCGGGCGTGGGCCTCGGCCCCGCTGTCGATCCCGCCGGCGGCGATCAGGGGCAGGCGGCCGCCCCCCGCCTCGGCGGCGGCGCACAGGGCGGCCGCCGCGCGGGCCTTCAGCGGCGCGCCGGACAGTCCGCCCGCCTCGACCCGGTCGCGCGACCGCAGGCTGTCAGGCCGATCCAGGGTGGTGTTGGACACGATCAGGGCGTCGATGCCGTGGTCCAGACTGGCCTCGACGATCAGGGCGATCTCGGCGGCGGTCAGGTCCGGCGCGATCTTCAGGAAGACCGGGGTCGGATCGTCGCCCCGCGCCTCGGCCAGCCGGCCCAGCAGCTCGTCCAGCGCGGCCCGGCCCTGCAGGGCCCGCAGTCCCGGCGTATTGGGCGAGGAGACATTGACCGTCACATAGTCGGCCAGCCCCTTCAGCCGGATCAGGCCGGCGACATAGTCCGCCGCCTTGTCCTCGGTGTCCTTGTTGGCCCCCAGATTGGCCCCGACGACGGCGCTGCGAGGCCGGTCCGCCAGCCGGCCGGCGAAGGCCTCCAGCCCGGCGTTGTTGAATCCCATCCGGTTGATGATCGCCCGGTCCTCGCTCAGGCGGAACAGGCGCGGCTTCGGATTGCCCGGCTGGGCCAGCGGCGTCACCGAGCCGCATTCGATGAAGCCGAACCCCAGCCGCGCCAGGCCGTGCAGGGCCTCGCCGTTCTTGTCCAGGCCGGCGGCCAGCCCGACCGGATTGGGCAGCCGAAGTCCGGCCACGGTGGTCGCCAGAATCGGATCGTCAGCCGCTGCCGGCGGCAGGGGCGCTAACTGCAAGGCCCGGATCGCCAGGCCGTGGGCAGTCTCGGGATCGAGACTGCGCAACAGGGCGGCGCCGATGTCGGTCAGGGCCATCCGACGGCTCCGTCGTCGAACCGCATGACCCCGTCCGCATCGACGGACAGCCCGCGTTGCGGCGCTTCGGCGCGGGCGGGCAGGGGGGCGAACAGGTGCGGGAACAGGCCGCCGCCTCGCGACGCCTCCCACTTCAACGCCTCGCCCAATGGCGCCAGGGCGACCTCGACCAGCACGAGACCGGTCTGCCCGGCATAGTGCCGCCGCGCCGTCTCGGCCAGCTGCGCCGCCGTCGACATATGGATATAGCCGTCGGCCCGGTCGACCGCCGACCCGGCATAGGCGCCGTCCGCGAGGGCCGCTTCCCACTCCGCCCGGTCGACCAGCTTGTAGGCGACCGCGCTCATTCGCCGCCCAGATCCCGCGGCTGGATATAGCCTTCGAAGGTGCAGCGCCCGGCCACATCGACGGTGAAGATCGCCGCCGACCCCGGCGGAAAGCCGCCGCTCATCCGGTCCAGCACCGACGGCGAGGCCGCGCTCTCGACCAGATACTCCACGGCCAGCAGATGAACCCCCGGATTGTGGGCCACCACCATCAGGCAGCCGGCCTCGTCCTCGCCCGCCTCGATGAACCGTCGCAGGGTGTCGGGGCCGCCGTTGTACAGGGGCTCGTCCTCGCGCACCTGCACATCGCCGAAGGCGTCATGCAGCAGGTCCCAGGTCTGGCGGGTGCGGGCGGCGGGCGAGACCAGCGCCAGATCGGGACGCATCCCCCGGGCGGCCAGCGCCCGGCCCATGGCGGCGGCGTCCTTGCGGCCGCGGGCCGACAGGGCGCGGTCGCGGTCCCGACCGGAACCGGCCGCCCGTTCCGCCTCGGCGTGACGCATCAGGATCAGTCGTTGCATGGGCAGGGCTTTAAGGGCGTTCGCCGCTTCCCGCCAGATCGTCATCGGACAGATCGCGCAAGGAACGCGACGCCGGCTGGGGCTGCATCGCCGGCGTGCGCACCGGCGCCGTGGCCACGGCCCCGCCGGGCCGGATCCGGGCATAGGCCTGCCGCGTCGCCTCCAGCAGGATGACCCCCGCCGCGCCCGGCATGATCCGCCGGCCGACCTGTTCGAACCCGTCCGCCAGCGGCAGCAACGGCCCCCAGGGCGGCACATACAGGGTCTGCGACCATGCCGTGGGCTCCAGCCCCGCGCCGCGCACCAGCTGCTCCAGCTGGCGTCGGGTGAAAGGACGTCCATGGCCGAAGGGTGTGCTCTCGGACCGCGCCCACAGCCCGCCCCGCGCCGCCGCCGCCAGGATGATCCGCCCGGCCGGCGACAGGGCCCGCACCGCCTCGTTCATCAGCGCCTGGGCGTCGTCCGCCTCTTCCAGGGCGTGGATCAGCAGGATGCGGTCGAACGAGCCGGCGGCGAAGGGCAGGCGGCGGTCATCGACCAGCAGGGTCCGGTTCTTGCCGACCGCCGGCCACGGCTCGACCCCCTGACCGCCGGGCATGGCCGCGACCACGCGCCGCGCCCCGACGAAGGCGTCCAGCCAGGGGGTGGCGTAGCCCACGCCCAGCACATCGCAGTTGGTCGCCTCGCCCCAGGCGTCCTCCAGCCGCCGCGCCAGCAGCCGCCGCGCCAGGGCGCCGGCGGGCTCGCCGTAGAAGGTGCGAAGGTCGTCGATACTGCGCCGCATGGCCCCACCATAGGCCGTGCCGGGAGCGGCTGCTAGAATGCGCGCATGACCCTCGACGTCCGCCTCTTCCCCTGCCTGAACGACAACTACGGCCTTCTGGTCCGGGATCGCGGGACGGGGACCGTGGCCACGATCGACACGCCGGACGCCGCCGCGATCCTCGCCGATCTGGAAGCCAGCGGCTGGGGGCGGCTGGATCTCATCCTCAACACCCACTGGCACCCCGACCACACCCAGGGCAACGCCGCCCTCAAGGCCGAAACCGGCTGCGAAATCGTCGGCCCGGAGGAGGTTCGCAAGGCCGCGCCGATCGACCGGATCGTCTCCGGCGGCGACACGGTCATGCTGGGCGAGACCGGGCTCGAGGTGACCGACGCGCCCGGCCATACCCTCGGCCACATCGTCTATCGCTCGTCCGAGGACGCCCAGGCCTTCGTCGGCGATGTGCTCTTCACCCTCGGTTGCGGGCGTCTGTTCGAGGGTACGCCGGCCCAGATGTGGGACAGCCTCCAGACCCTCGCCGCCTGGCCGGACGACACCGTCATCTGGTGCGCCCACGAATACACCGCCGCCAACGCCCGCTTCGCCCTGAGCCTCGACGGTCGCCCCGACATGGCGGCGCGGGCGGCGGAGATATTCGCGATGCGCGAGCGGGGCGAACCGACCGTCCCCACCACCATCGGCGCGGAAAAGGCCTTCAACCCCTTCCTGCGCGCGGCCGACGCAGAAGCCTTCGCCGCCGTCCGGGCGGCCAAGGATGTCTTCTGAAGCAAGCGCTCCGGAAGGCGGTGCTTCACAACGGGCACAACGCGGTCACAACGGACACAACGGGTCCGGGAAGGCTTCGGATCGACGCCGCAGGCGTCAATCGCACCCCGAAGGCGAACGCGCTGATCCTGGATGCGGCCGAAGACGGCATGGATCAGACCGCATCTCCGGTCCCGTCGTGTTCGTTGTGACCGCGTTGTGGCCGTTGTGATGAACCATCCGCCCCATCCGGCTGCCCAAGGGACGTCGCGCGACACCCGGGCGGAGAGCGAATGGTCTAGCGCCGGGCGACCGGCTCGGCCGAGGCGAGGAAGGCCTGGATCACGCGGGCAGAGGACGGTCGGCCGCCCACGCCCTGCACCGGCGCCACCACGACCCGCAGGTCGCCGCGCGCATAGGTGACCGAGGCGCGCTGGCCCTCGATGATGGTTATGCTGCGCAGCCGGTCCAGCGAGCCGCGGGCGGTGGGCGACCGGGCGATCCGCAGCACCGCGTCGGTCGACAGGATCAGGGCCTCGACCGACAGGCTCTCGGCCTGTTCGCCCGTATCGACATTGATCTCGATCAGCCGGCCCATGGTCTGGCTCAACATGGCGCTGCGCCGCGTCATCAGCTGGAACAGCTGCGTCGGCCCCAGCGTCGGCGGAGACAGGCTCTGGCCCGGGCCGGACAAGGAGGCGGGCGAACCGCCGGGGGCCCGCGGCGTATAGACCGTCATGCCGCCGCCGGGCGTCACCCGCAGCAGCTGGTCGCCGGCGTCGTTGCGATAGATGACGTCGCCGCGCGGGGCCGCCGTGGGCCGCAGCACCCAGGTCTCGTCGCGCCTGTCGAAGCGCAGCAGGGGCCGCTGGCCCGATCGGTCCAGAATGAAGGCCTCGCCGGAATCGGCCACATAGCGACCGGTCGGCGGCAAGGTTCGGGCCGAGGCCCCGCGATTGCGCAGGGACTGGCTCTGCTCCGCCTGGGCGTTGGCGCGGTCCTGGGCCTGGGCGTGGGAGACGATGGGCAGCGAAGACAGGGCCGCCGCCGCGAGGGCGATCGCCATCGCGGCCGGAAGCGGCGTTCGCGCCGTTCTGACCCTTGCCGTCAACTCCATGGCCGCCTTCGTGGAATCGTCACGCGGCGGATTTTGGGCAGATCGACCTCAGCCGACCAGATACTGACCGCCGTTCAGGGAGAGGGTGCAGCCTGTGACATATCCGGCACGTTCCCCGGCCAGCCACGACACCATGTCGGCGATTTCCTCGCCTTTTCCGAGTCTTCCCACCGGAATCTGGGCGATGATTCCAGCCAGGACCTTCTCGTCCATGGCGCCGACCATTTCGGTGTCGATATAGCCCGGCGCGATGCAGTTCACGGTCACGCCCTTTCGCGCGTTCTCCAGCGCCAGCGCCTTGGTGAAGCCGATCATCCCGGCCTTGGCCGCCGAATAGTTGGTCTGGCCGATCTGGCCCTTCTGGCCGTTGATCGAGCTGATGTTGACGATCCGGCCGAAGCCGCGGTCGCGCATGCCGCCGATGACCTGACGGGTCATGTTGAAGACGCTGTCCATGTTGACCCGGATCACGTCGGACCACTGTTCGGCGGTCATCTTGTGGAAGAAGCCGTCGCGGGTGATCCCGGCGTTGTTGATCAGGATGTCGATCGGACCCAGCTGGTCCTCGATTTCCTTCACGGCGCGCGCGCAGTCGTCGTACGAGCCCACATTGCCCTTGACGATCGAGACGCCCAGTTCCTTCGCCGTGGCCTCGGCGGCCTCGACATTGCCGGAATAGCCGGCGGCGACGGACATGCCGTCTTCCTTCAGCCGCTGAACGATCGCCTTGCCGATGCCGCGGGTCCCACCCGTGACCAGAGCCACTCGAGCCATGTGCGTTTCCTTGTCCCTTGGAGCCGCGTCTGACGCGCGGCCTTCAAGGGTTACGCTTAACCCGAATGGGGGTTGCGCGGGAAGGGCAGGCGAGTGGCGAGTGGCTAGTGATTAGTGGTTGGCCGGCGCCTGGGCCGGGGCGCGGGCAGCGCCGCCCTTCCGCTGACAGTCGAGCGGCAGTCACTAACCACTAATCACTAATCACCCCTTCAGATCCGCGCCATATCCAGCACGAACCGATACCGCACATCCGACTTCTCCAGCCGCGCATAGGCCTCGTTGATCTGGTCGGGGGCGATCACCTCAATGTCGCAGGCCAGGTCGTGCTCGGCGCAGAAGTCCAGCATCTCCTGGGTCTCGCGGATGCCGCCGATCAGCGACCCGGCCACCGCGCGGCGCCGCCACAACAGCCCCATCGCATAGACCGGCAGGCCCTCGGTGGTCAGGCCCAGCATGACCATGGTCCCGTCCTTGGCCAGCAGGTTCACATGGCTGGCGATCTCGTGCGTGGCCGAGACGGTGTTGATGATCAGGTCGAAGCTCTCGCCCGCCGCCTTCATCGCCGCCTTGTCGGAGTTGATCAGGAAATGTTTGGCCCCCATCCGCTCGGCGTCGGCCTTCTTGCGGTCCGAGGTCGACAGGACAGTGACCTCCGCCCCCATGGCCGCCGCCTGTTTGACCGCCATATGGCCCAGGCCGCCCAGACCGATCACCGCCACCTTCGACCCCGGCCCCACCTTCCAGTGGCGTAGCGGCGAATAGGTGGTGATGCCGGCGCACAGCAGCGGCGCCGCCGCGTCCAGCGGGAGGCTGTCGGGGATGGTCACGACATAGTTCTGGTCGACCACGATGGCGGTGGCGTAGCCGCCCTGGGTGATCTTCTGCCCGACGGCCGCGCCCTTGGGATCGGGCGAGCCATAGGTCTGGGTCATGCCGGGGACGCAATACTGCTCCTCGCCCTCGCGGCAGGGTTTGCACTGGCGGCAGCTGTCGACCATGCAGCCGACCCCGACCCGGTCGCCGACCTTGAAGCGCGCGACATTGCCGCCGACCGCCGTCACCACGCCCGCGATTTCGTGACCCGGCACGATGGGATAGGTCGTATTGCCCAGATCGTTCTTCACGATGTGCAGGTCGGAGTGGCAGACCCCGGCGAATTTGATCTCGATGGCCACATCGTCCGGACCCGGATCCCGCCGGTCGAAACTGTAGGGCGACAGCGGGGCGTCGCTGGAGGTGGCGGCGAAGGCGCGGGTGGCGATGGGCATGGGAAGAGCTCCTGCTGGGCTGGTCTCAAGTGAGCGCGCCGACGGCCCGGCGCAACAGGCTCAGGTCAATTTGGCGATCAGCGCCTGCGCCGCCGCCGGATTGCGCACCTTCGCCCCGGCGATGAAATAGGCGAAGACGTCGCCGGTCTTCGCCCAGTCGCGCGTCTGTTTGACGATCCCGTCCAGCTCGGCGGAGGTCATCCCCGTCGGCTCGTCCTCGCGGCTCGACATCAGCCGGGCGTAGCGGAAGTCGGCGGTCGGCTGGTCGATCCGCGGCCACTCCGGCGCCTCGTCGTCCACGGCGTAGACGATGGCCGCGCCGTATTTCGCCGCCAGATCGTAAAAAGCCGGCGTGTCGAACGTCGGGTTCCGCACCTCCAGCGCATGCCGCAGCCGCACCCCGTCCCGCTCCTTCGGGAGCAGCTTCAGAAAGCCCTCGAAGTCGACCGGGTCGAATTTCTTGGTCCCCATGAACTGCCAATTGACCGGCCCCAGCTTGTCGCCCAGCGCGGTCATGCCCTGGCCCAGGAACCGCTCCATCGACTCGCCCATCTCCGACAGCACCTTGCGGTTGGTGCAGTAGCGGCTGGCCTTGACCGCAAAGACGAAGTCGTCGGGCGTCTCGTCCCGCCATTTCATCCAGCTGTCCGGCTTGAAGGTCGAATAATAGGTGCCGTTGATCTCGATGCTGGTCAGTTTGGAACTGGCGTATTCCAGCTCGCGCTTCTGCGTCAGGTCCGCCGGATAGAAGACCCCGCGCCAGGGCTCATAGGTCCAGCCCCCGACGCCGACGCGAATTTGACCTGCCATGCCCTGCTCCCTGCGATCCGCCGTGCCCGGGGCCTATTCCGGCGCGAACCGCAAGGTCGCGACGCCCCGTTCGGCGGCCTCCAGTCCGGCCGGAAGGCCGTTGGAGGACAGCACGGCCGTGCGCCCCCCGTCGCTGACCGCCGCCCAGAGGCATTCGCCGCCCGCGGCGTGAAAGCCGGTCTCGGGGTCGCTGATGCCGCAGGTCACCACGGCGCGCAGACCCTGTCGGCCGGGCTCGCCGAAGGCCTCGACCGCCACCGGCTCGAACCGGCCATAGGTGGTCATCAGCCGGCCGTCCGCGTCGCGCGCGAAGCCCGCCTCTTCGGCCGCCACCGCCTCCAGCGGGCCGTCAAAGACCTGCACCCGGAACAGGCGCGCTTCGTCGCCGGTCCGGGCGCGATCGACGACATCGACACAGGACGGCGTTTCAGCCTCGCAGGGCATGACGGCCAGGCCGGGGGCGTGTTCGAAGGTGACGCCCAGGGCGCCCGGCCGGGCCACGGCCGGGGCGGTCTGCGTCGCCTCCGGGGCCGGAACGGCGGCGGGCGGCGCCTCGACGGCCGGCCCGGAGTCCCCGCACCCTGTCAGAGCGATCGCGGCCATCGCGGCCAGTCCTGAAATCGCGCGCATGGACGTCTCCCTCGATCCGGCGCCGAACAGGCCACGGACGCCGCGCCTCCGCAAGACGTCGGAACCGGATTCACGGCGCCAGGCGTCCGGTTAGTCCCCGAGCACGGCCTGGATTCCGCCCAGCAGGCTGGCGGCGGTGATCGGCTTGGCCACATGGCTGTCGGCGCCGGCCGCTACCGAGTCCGCCCGGTGTTCGGCCATGGCGTTGGCGCTCAGCATGATGATGGGCGTGCGCGGCCGATCCGGCGCGGCGGCCTCGAGGGCGCGGATCGCCCGGGTCGCGGTCAGCCCGTCCATGACCGGCATCTGCATGTCCATCAGCACCAGATCGAAACGGTCGGCCTCGAAGGCCGCGACCGCCTGGGCGCCGTCGTCGGCAGTGACCACCTCGGCGCCCTGGCCGCCCAGGATCAGCTGCACCACCCGCTGGTTGGTCGGATGATCCTCGGCCAGCAGAACCTTCAGCGCGCCTCCCGCGAGGGGCAGGGCGGTCGATCGGGCGACCGAGCCGCGGGCGTCATGGTCGGCCAGGCTGACCGCGCGATCCAGCGGCAGGACGAAGCGGAAGCGGCTGCCGGCGCCGGGCGTCGACCGGGCCTCGATCGCGCCGCCCATCATCGTCACCAGCGACCGGCAGATGGACAGGCCCAGGCCCGTGCCGCCGAAGCGGCGGGTGATGGTGCCGTCGGCCTGGTTGAAGCGCTCGAACAACCGCGCGGCGTGGCCGGCGTCGAAGCCGACCCCCGTGTCCTCGACCGTGATCGCCAGCTGGTGCGCCGCCGTCGGCGCGTCGGGATCGTCGGGCCAGGTCTCGATGCGCACCGTGACCGAACCCTCGCCGGTGAATTTGATCGCATTGGACAGCAGATTGCCCAGCACCTGACGAATGCGGGTGCTGTCGCCCACGAACCGGCCCCGGGCGTCCGGCGAGCGATGGACATGAAAGGCCAGGCCCTTGTCCTCGGCCCGCGCGCCCATGACCCCCAGGGGCTCCAGGGCCTCCTCGAGATCGAACGGCCGGGACTCCAGATCCAGCTGGCCGGCCTCGATCTTGGAGACGTCGAGAATGTCGGAAACCAGCCGCTCCAGCGTCACGCCCGAGCCGCGGATCAGATCGACCATCTCGGTCTGCTCCGGCGCCATCGGCGTGCGCGACAGGGCGTCGACGATGCCGATCACCCCGTTCAGGGGCGTCCGGATCTCGTGGCTCATATTGGCCAGGAACTCGGACTTGGCGGTGTTGGCCGCCTCGGCCGCCGCCTTGGCCTCGATCAGCGCCTGTTCGGCGGCGACCCGGTCGGTGACGTCGCGGCCGACCGCATAGATGTGATCGCCGAACCGCCGCGCCCGCCATTCCAGGGTGCGATAGCTGCCGTCCTTGTGGCGATAGCGGTTGATGTGGCCGATGACCGGATCGCCGGGGCGCCGGTTCTCCACCTCCTGCACGCTGCCCCGCGTGCCGGGCAGGTCGTCGGGATGGACCAGGGTCAGCAGGGCCAGGCCCTGCATCTCCTCGGGCGTATAGCCCAGGGCCGTGTGCCAGGACGGACTGACCCGCGCCACCCGCCCGTCGAGGTCGCGAATGACCAGCAGGTCCAGCGACACGTCGAAGAAGGTGGACAGGTCCGCGCCCCCGCCCGGCGTCGGCTCCGCGAAAAACGCCGCGGCCCGATCTTCCTGGCCCGGTTCGACCCGCGCTTTGCAACTCATGATACTGCAGTCCCCGACCGTAATCGTGCGCGAGCCTAGCGCTGCCGGGGTTAAGGTCGCCTTGCCGTCTAGTAGGCGAAGTCGCGGTACAGTCGCGTCAGGTCGCCCTGCCACTCGCCGTGGTACAGCGCCAGCAGCCGGTCCGCCGGGGTGATCCCGCTGTCGGCGATGTCCTCAAGCTCCGACAGATAGCCGCGCTCGTCGACCATGCCGCCGCTGAACCGCGCGCGGTTCTTCAGCCCCTGCCGGGCGATGTCCACCATGTCCACGGCCACGTCGCGCACCGACCGCCCGGCGACCTCGGCCTTCAGCCCCAGACGCGTCACGTCGCGGCGCAGGCGTTCGTGGTCGGCGATGTCCCAATCCTTGACCAGGTCCCAGGCCGCCGCCAGCGACGCCCCGTCGTACAGCACCCCGGCCCACAGGGCCTGAAGCGCGCAGATCCGGCTCCACGGTCCGCCGTCGGCGCCGCGCATCTCGAGATAGGCCTTCAGCCGCACCTCGGGGAAGAGGGTGGTCAGGTGGTCGTTCCAGTCCTTCAGCGTGGCCCGCTCGCCCGGCAGGGCGTCCAGCCCCTCGGTCATGAATTTCCGGAACGACTGCCCCGACAGATCGACATAGGTCTCGCCGCGCTTGGCGAAATACATCGGCACATCCAGCGCATAGTCGGCGTAGCGCTCATAGCCGAAGCCGTCCTCGAAGACGAAGTCCAGCATCCCGGTCCGGTCGGGATCGGTGTCGGTCCAGACATTGGCCCGGGCGCTCAGGAAGCCGTTGGGCTTGCCTTCCGTAAACGGACTGTTGGCGAACAGGGCGGTGGCGATCGGCTGCAGCGCCAGCGAGGTGCGGAATTTGGCCACCATGTCGGCCTCGTCCGCGAAGTCCAGGTTTGACTGGATGGTGCAGGTGCGCAGCATCATGTCGAGGCCCAGCGACCCCTTCTTCGGCATATAGGCCCGCATGATGCCATAGCGGCCCTTGGGCATGACGGGGACATCCTCGCGCCGCCACATCGGATCAAAGCCGGCGCCGATGAAGCCGAGGTCCAGCTGGTCCGCGACCTGTTTGACCTCCATCAGATGGCGGCCGGTCTCGTCGCAGATGTCGTGCACGTCCTTCAGCGGCGCGCCCGACAGCTCGAACTGCCCGCCCGGCTCCAGCGAGATCGAGGCGGTGAAACCCTCGTCGTTGCGGCGCTCCAGGGCGATGACGTGGCCCGCCTCCTCGACCGGCGCCCAGCCGAAGCGCTGCAGGCCGGTCAGCATGGCCAGGATGCCGTTCTCACCCTCATAGGCCGGGCGGCGCAGGGTCGAGCGGTCGAAGCCGAATTTCTCGTGCTCGGCGCCGATGCGCCATTGGTCCTTCGGCTTGGCGCCCTTCGACATGGCGCCAATGAGATCGTCCCGGGAAAGCGGCGCGGCGTCGGTCATGCATTCAGCCCTGTTGTCGCGGCTAGATGGGGCGAAACAACGCGTTCCTCAAGGGTCGTTGCGATGGAGCAGCCCGTGTTTCCTGCGCGAGGTGAACGGGGTCATGACGCTGACGAAGAAGGCGACCGACCAGCCCAGCAGAATTGCGCCCGCCACCCCCTCGATCGCGCCGAGCAAACGCCACTGCGGGGCCATCAGCACATCGCTGTAGCCGATCGAACCATAGCTGATGCTCGAGAAATAGACGGCCTCGCGCAGGTCGGGCACCGCCCCGATCAGCTTGTAGACGGCCGCGTACATCCAGATTTCGACGCCATGGATGATGAACAGGCCAAGGACCACGGCGATGGTCAGTATGGCGTGCCCCCACAGCGGCCCTTCGACATAGGACCGCCCGGCCCGGGTTTCATAGTATTCCAGCCCGCGGCCGAGGCTGAGCAGGCCGAAGCCGTGGATGCTGACGGCGACCAGGGCCAGAATCGTCGACAGGGCCAGTTCGTTGAACATGTCGCATCCTGCCCTGAAGCCGACGGCCCCGCTAGCGGTCCCAGTCGCCGATGGACGCCTGCCACAGGGTCAATGCCGCGATGGCCGCGGTGTCGGCCCGCAGGATGCGCGGCCCCAATGACACGGCCGTGGCGAAGGGCAGGGCCCGCAGACGCTCCCGCTCCTCGGGCGAGAAGCCGCCTTCGGGTCCGATCAGGATGGTCCAGGGTCCGGCTATTCCTCCCCCATCGGGGGAGGGGGACCGCGAAGCGGTGGAGGGGG
>JAHKAM010000071.1 GCA_018826515.1 Alphaproteobacteria bacterium | reverse complement strand
CGCGCAAACGCCGCGGCGCGAGCCCCGGCGCCGGCTGCAGTCACGCCGAGGGTCGAGACGGCCGCGCCTGCGGTGCCCGCCGGTCCGCAGCCCTACGCGCCCGCTTCGGCCGCGCCGCCGACCGCGACCCTGGACACCGCGCCGGCCGCACCGGCGACGCCCCCGGTCATCGTCGTCGAACCGGTCGGCTGATCGGCCACTATGTTCGGGCAGGGCCCCGGCGGAGTTATCCGCCGGAGCCCTTCGCCGTCCGGCGTCAGCGCGCCGGCGAGACCCGCCAGATGACATTGCCGACGTCGTCCGCCACCAGCAGCGCGCCCGCGGCATCGAACTGGACCCCGACCGGGCGGCCCATCGCCTGCTCCCGTTCGTTGAGAAAGCCGGTCAGGACGTCCTCAGGCGGCCCCGAGGGCACGCCGCCGCTGAACGGCACAAAGAGCACGCGATAGCCGCTGCGCGGCGACCGGTTCCAGGATCCGTGCTGACCCACGAAGGCCCCGCCGCGATAGCGGGCTGGAAACAGGTCGCCCTCGCCGAAGGTCAGACCTAGGGAGGCCGTATGGGCGCCGAGGGCGTAGTCGGGTCTCAGCGCCCGGGCGACCATCGCGGGATTGCGCGGCTCGACCCGCGCGTCGACGATCTGGCCATGGTAGCTCCACGGCCAGCCGTAGAAGCCGCCCGGCGTCACCGAGGTCATGTAGTCAGGGACCAGGTCGTCGCCCAGCGCGTCCCGCTCATTGACCGCGACCCACAGTTTGCCGCTGTCCGGTTGCCAGGCCATGCCGACCGGATTGCGCAGGCCGGAGGCGAAGATGCGGCTCGCCCCGGTGGCGATGTCGATCTCATGGACGGCGGCCCGGCCGATCTCCTCGTCCAGTCCGTTTTCGCCGATATTGGAGTTGGAGCCGACCCCGACATACAGCCGCGCGCCGTCGGCGCTGGCCACCAGACTCTTGGTCCAGTGGTGGTTGCGGCCGGCCGGCAGGGCCGCGACGCGCCGGGGCGCGGCGGTGATCCGGACCTGGCCGGCCTCATAGGGGAAGGCGACCACGGCGTCGGCGTTGGCGACATAGAGCGTGTCCCCGACCACGGCCATGCCGAACGGCGAGGTCAGGTTCTCAAGGAAGGCCGAGCGGATCTCCGCCACCCCGTCGCCGTCGGAGTCGCGCAGCAGGGTGATGCGGTCGGCGCTGGGCGCCCGGGCCCCGGCCCGCTTCATGACCAGTCCCTGGATCCAGCCCCGGAGTCCGCCGGACTGACCCGCGGGCTTGGGCGGGGCGTTGGTCTCGGCGACCAGGATGTCGCCGTTGGGGAGACGGTAGAGCCAGCGCGGGTGATCCAGCCCCGCGGCGAAGGCCTGGACGCGAAACCCCGCCGCGGGCGTCGGCGCGACCCCCGCCGGCCAGCCGACGGCCTCGGCGATCTTCACCGTCGGAACCCGTTGCGGCGCGGGCTCGGGCAGGGTCGGGTTAGGTCCGTAGCCCAGCGCGGGATCCAGCGCCGCCTCATTCCCCCCGCAGGCGGCGAGGGCGAGCGACAGGGCGGACGCGGCGATCAGGGTCAGGCGGGACATGACGTCCTCCGGGGATCAGAACTCGGGAAATTCCAGACGGCTGACGTCATAGCCCAGCGCCGCGGCGCGGGCGACGAGCGCCTCGCGTTCGGCGGCGCCCGGAACCTCGCGGGTGTAGATCCACAGCTTGTCGAAGGTCGGATCGGCCGAGATGAACCAGCTGTAGTCCTCGGCGTGGTCCAGCACCCAGTAGTCCCAGGTGACCAGTCCGGCGACGTACCGCACCCGAAGTTTGGCGTTGGTGCCGGGATCGAGAATCTCGCCGCGCCCGCCGATGGCTTTCTCGCGGCCTTGCGGCGTATCGACCTGACAGGTGTCGCGCACATCGACCCGCGTCGGATTGACCACGACATAGTTGGTGGCGCCGGCCACGCAGCCGTCGGTCAGCCCCATCGGCAGGCGTGCGATCTCCAGCCAGCGGCCCGAATAGAACCGGTCCAGATCGACGGCCCTCAGCGGCGCCGGGGCGCGGACCTGGTCCGGCGAGGGCGCGGTGACGCAGCCGGACAGGACCAGGCCGGCGGACAGGGCGGCGGCGGCAAGCAGGGTTCGCATCGACATGACCATCTCCAGCACGTGAAGACGAAGATACGGCTGAGGTTCCCGGGGGATGCGCCCGATCAGTCGATCAGGTCGTGCGGTGGTCGAATCCTGCGCCAGCGGGCCTCGACAACGGCGAAGGCGCCGAAAGCCATCAGCCCCACGGCGGTCGCCGCCAGAACCCAGGATCCGCCGGGTTGACGTTCCAGCGCGTCCAGCCCCTCGCCGAAACTGGCGACCTCCGAGGCGCTGGAATTCAGCCCGGCCAGAATCACGAACACCGCCAACGGCAGCAAGGCGACGCCGCGCGCGATATAGCCGGCGCGGGCGATCGGCACGACGCGCCGGCAGAGTCGCGCCGAACAGGCGAGGGCGGCGCCGAAATCCGAGCGCGCGCCGCGAACGACATTGCCGGTGCCGAACGCCAGGATCACCAGCCCCACGCCTGTCAGGGCCAGATCGCCGAACGGCAGGCTCAGCAGGGTCGCGGCCTTCTCCTGGTTCTCCGCCACGTCCTCGGCCGCCGGATTGGCGCCGACCTCGTCCAGAAATTCGAACACCGACGACGCCAGTATCCCGTAGAACAGGGCGCTGAGCCCCTGACCGGCGCGGGCCAGCAGGGCTTTTCGGCCGGTTCCCTGGCGATCCGCATCGAAGACGGACTGCAGGATGCGCCAGACCACAAAGGCCCACAGCCCCAGGCCCAGAAGGATCAGCCACACCCGGCCGTAGGGCTGTTCCGCCAGCCATGCGGCGGCCCCGCGCGATCCCACGGCGTCCCCGACCCGATCCAGCGCTGACAACAGGGCGATCGCCCCGACCGAAAGATAGACGAATCCCCTCGCGCCATAGCCGACGCGCGCCGCCCCTTCGAGCAGGTCGTGCAGGGGTGGGACCCGCCGCAGCAGGGACGATCGACGCCGCCCGCGCTCGCCCAGATCGGCCAGACGGGTGCGGACAAGGGCGATGAAGCTGGACACTGCGTCGGTAACTCCCGTCCGCCAATATGGCTCCGCTGGACGCCGGACCCTTGAGGTGGGCGGGTCGGACGCATATCTGCCAGCGCCACGGGAGGGCGCGTATGCAGCCGGTGATTTCCATCCAGGGTCTGACCAAGACCTACAAGTCCGGGCTCCAGGCCCTGAAACCCATCGACCTCACCATCGGCAAGGGCGAGATCTTCGCCCTTCTCGGTCCCAACGGCGCGGGCAAGACCACGCTGATCTCGATCGTCTGCGGCATTGTGAACGCAACGACGGGCACGGTGACCGCCGACGGCCACGACATCCGCAAGGACTATCGCGCGGCGCGGTCGAAGATCGGCCTGGTGCCGCAGGAGCTGACCACCGACGCCTTCGAGACGGTGCTGGCCACCGTCACCTTCAGCCGCGGCCTGTTCGGCAAGGGACCCAACCCCGGCCATATCGAAAAGGTCCTGCGCGACCTCAGTCTCTGGGAGAAGCGCAACGACAAGATCATGACCCTGTCCGGCGGCATGAAGCGCCGGGTCATGATCGCCAAGGCCCTGAGCCACGAGCCCGACATCCTGTTCCTCGACGAGCCGACCGCCGGCGTGGACGTCGAGCTGCGCCGCGACATGTGGAACCTGGTCCGCGGCCTGCGCGACAGGGGCGTCACCATCATCCTGACCACCCACTATATCGAGGAGGCCGAGGAGATGGCCGACCGCGTCGGGGTGATCCTCAAGGGCGAGCTGATCCTGGTCGAACAGACCGCGACCCTGATGAAGAAACTGGGCAAGAAGACCCTGACCCTGAACCTGCAGGAGCCGCTGGTCGCCGTCCCTCCGGAACTGGCCGAATGGTCGCCGACGCTGAAGGCCGACGGAAACGAGCTGGAATACGTCTTCGACTCCAACCTCGAAAAGACCGGCGTGCCCTCCCTGCTGCGCCGGCTGTCCGATCTCGGCATCGCCTTCAGGGACCTGCACACCAGCCAGAGCTCGCTCGAGGACATCTTCGTCAGCCTGGTGCATCGCGACAAGGCGACCGGAGCCGCGGCATGAACTCCCTCAGCTTCAACGGCCATGGCGTCTGGGCCATCTACAGGTTCGAGATGGCGCGCGCCCTGCGCACCGTCTGGCAGTCGCTGGTCACCCCGGTGATCACCACCACCCTGTATTTTGTGGTCTTCGGCTCGGCCATCGGCTCGGCCATGACCGAGATCGACGGCGTGCCCTACGGCGCCTTCATCGTGCCCGGCCTGATCATGCTGAGCCTGTTCACCCAGTCGATCTTCAACGCCAGTTTCGGCATCTATTTCCCCAAATTCACCGGCACCATCTACGAGCTGCTCTCGGCCCCCGTCTCGCCGCTGGAGATCGTCATCGCCTATGTCGGGGCGGCGGCGACCAAGTCGGCGGTGCTGGGGCTGATCATTCTCGCCACCGCGGCCCTGTTCGTGCCGCTGGAGATCCTGCACCCGGTCGAGATGCTGGCCTTCCTGATCCTGATCTCGACCACCTTCAGCCTGTTCGGCTTCATCATCGGCATCTGGGCCCAGGGGTTCGAACAGCTGCAGATGATCCCCATGCTGGTGGTCACGCCCCTGACCTTCCTCGGCGGATCGTTCTATTCGATCGACATGCTGCCGCCGGTGTGGCGCACGGTCACCCTGTTCAATCCGCTGGTCTATCTGATCTCCGGCTTCCGCTGGACCTTCTACGGTTCGGGCGACGTCGGCATCGGGGTCAGCCTGGCCGCGACCTTCAGCTTCCTGCTGATCTGTCTGGCTGTCGTCGGCTGGATGTTCCGCACCGGCTACCGGCTGAAGAACTGAGGTCTTCGGCCCCGGGTCACGAAACGGGCCAGATCGACGGACACCTTGGCCCCTCTGCGCATTTGCTGTAGCGCGCCGGGTCCGGCGTGGGAGTCCTGATGCCTACCGACACTGACAAGAAACTCAACGGCGCCCCCGAACCCTTCCGCCGCCCGGTGGTCTGGGGCCGCCCGCCCGCGACCGTGTTCCGCGCCGGACCTCTGCCCAGGGGTGAACGGCTGGCGCCCCTGCCCGAACGGCCGCGCGCGCCGGTCGGGCCGGGAATCCTCAGCGGATCGATGATTCCCCGCGCCGCTCCGGCTCCGGCCCAGTCTCAGGCCCAGACCCAGGCGACCGTCCCGGCGACGGCCCGTGCGCCTGAGGCGCCGGCTCCGGCCGCCGCGGTCCCGACGCCCGACCTGACCGTCCGCCCCCTGCCCGCCGCCGAACCCGATCCTGTTCCGAACCCCGCACCCGTCCCGCGGCCGGCGCCCGCGCCGGTTCCGCCCGTTGTCGCGGCGACGGAACCCGCCGCGCGCCCGCTTGCGCCTGTCGCGGCCGTCCGCAAGCCGGTCAACCGGACTCCGCTCTATGCCGGGATCGCGCTGGCCGCCGTGACGGTGCTGGCCCTCGGCAGCTGGATCTGGACCCGCGCGCCCGCCGGGG
>JAHKAM010000070.1 GCA_018826515.1 Alphaproteobacteria bacterium | reverse complement strand
GACCCGATCTGCGCCCTGCAGGCAGCCATGGAAGGCTATGAGGTCCAGACCCTCGACGACGTGGCCGGCAGCGCCGACATCTTCGTCACCGCCACCGGCAACAAGGACGTCCTGACCGTCGACCACATGCGGGCGATGAAGAACAACGCCATCGTCTGCAACATCGGCCACTTCGATTCCGAGATTCAGGTCGCCGGCCTGAAGAACTTCAAGTGGGACGAGATCAAGCCGCAGGTCCACCACATCGAATTCCCCGACGGCAAGAAGATCATCCTGCTGTCGGAAGGCCGTCTGGTGAACCTGGGCAACGCCACGGGCCACCCGTCCTTCGTGATGAGCGCCAGCTTCACCAACCAGACCCTGGCCCAGATCGAACTGTGGACCAACAAGGCCAAATACGAGAACCAGGTCTACGTCCTGCCCAAGCATCTCGACGAGAAGGTCGCCATGCTGCACCTGGCCAAACTCGGCGCCAAGCTGACGACGCTGTCCACGGAACAGGCCGACTACATCTCGGTCCCGACCGAAGGCCCGTTCAAGCCGGACCACTACCGCTACTAGGCCCCGGCCGCAGCGACAGACTGAAAGAGGCCGGCGCCGTCAGGGTGCCGGCCTTTTCTCTGCGCCGTCGATCAGGCCGCCCACCGGGGCTCGGCGGCTTCGGCCCGGCGCGCCGCCAGGCCGGTTTCGAAATCCATGAAGATGTCGATCAGTTCGTCGACGCCCACCGCCGAGGCGCCGGGGCTGAATCGGAATCGCCAGAAGCTGACGATGTGCTGGATCGCGCCCAGCTGGTCGCCCAGCTTGGAGAACAGGCGGGGCGCCTGCAGCAGGAAGGCGCGGAAACTCGCGGGACGGCTTTCGTCGGTCAGCCCGGCGAAGGCCGCGTCATAGACATCCAGGGTGCGTCCCGCCTCGCAGCAGGTCTCGATGATCCGGTCCCGCAACACGGCCCGACCCCGGTCCAGCCAGGCGCGGGCGTCCCGGTCCGTCTTTCCGATCGGCCGGACCGTCTGGACGGCGTCGGCGACCGCGAGGGCTTCCGCGCTGAGGCTGGTCAGGACCCATTTGTAGTAGATGAAGCCCTTCCAGCAGAAGACGCCCTCCTCATACTCCTCCAGCTCCAGCCGAAGGGTCCTGCGCAGGGCCTCCATATGGTCGGTCGGGTTGTTCGACATGATCTTGGACGCGAGACGACGGGTCGATCCCACCGCCTCGAGATCGGGCCCCAGCGACAGGGTGACCAGCGGGCGGATCTCGTCCTGGACGAAGCCGGACATCCGCTCAAGGTCGGAGTCGCTGATCGAGAAATAGCAGGCGGCCGGATCCTGTCCGTTGCGCTTCAGTTGTTCGCGCAACAGGAAGGGGTCGAGCGACGGCAGGCGGTCGAGCAGGGCCAGGGTCTGCATGTCCGGGTGCCGGGCGGTGACCCCGAACGCCTCGTGCATGACGCGCTCGAAATCGCGTTGACCCACGAAGACATAGCGACCGCCCGACTTGAGGTCCGCGGGATCAAGGGGGATGACCACCTTGGTCGCCACCTGCCGGCGCAGGTAGAAGCAGTCCGCCTCGTCCCGCCGCAGCCGGTGCTTGATGATCAGCGAGCGGTTCAGGGCCGGGGTCTGGAACAGGGGGCGTTCCGCCCATTCGACCTCATGGCCGTGGTCGAGGCCCACTTTCAGCAGATTCAGGACGCGCGCCGTCGAGGCCGAGCGGCGCAGATGGGCGAGATTGCGTATTGTACGATCGGTCATGGACGCTTCCCGGCGGGCCGGCATCTGACCATGAAAAAGTGACCATCGGCCTAGCCGACAGGATGACCGCGAGCTTAATCCCTGCGCCGGACCGCCTGCGGCGCCGCGGCGCTGGTCTCGCCCGACGAGCGCGCCTAGATTGCCGCCATGGGCGACATCATCAACATCCTCATCCTGACCGCCATCCTCGCGGTCACCGTAACCCTCGGGTTCGGAATCTATTCCCTGCACCGGGGCGGAGACATGGACCGCTCGCGGTCCAACAAGCTGATGCGGCTCAGAGTGGCGCTGCAGGCTCTGGCGATCGTGCTGCTGTGTCTCGGCATGTGGTGGAAGTCCACGCAAGGGTCCTGAGCCCATGGTGGTCCTCAACCGCATCTATACGAAAACCGGCGACGGGGGTCAGACGCGGCTGGCGTCCGGCGCGACGGTGTCCAAGAGCGACCGGCGGGTCGAGGCCTACGGGGCCGTGGACGAGTTGAACAGCATCCTCGGCCTGGCCCGCCTGCATTCCGGCCAGAATGACCGCATCGACGCCATGCTCGGCCGGATCCAGAACGAGCTGTTCGACCTCGGCGCCGATCTGGCCACCCCGCTGGACCCGCCCCCGAAATGGGAGGCGCTGCGCATCATCGACAGTCAGGTCGTACGGCTGGAAGCCGAGATCGACTGGATGAACGAAAGCCTGAAGGAACTCGACAGTTTTATCCTGCCGGGCGGCTCGCCCCTGTCGGCGCACCTTCACCTGGCCCGCACCGTGGCGCGCCGGGCCGAGCGCGAGGCGGTGCGGCTGATCGAAGCGGGCGAGGCCGTGACGCCGGCCGCGCTCCACTATCTGAACCGCCTGTCCGACCACCTGTTCGTCGCCGCCCGCCGCGCCAACGCCAACGGAGCCGATGACGTCAAATGGAAGCCGGGCGCGACTCGCTAAGGGATTTCAGGCCGGGCTGTTGGTCGGCGACACAAGTCGGCGAAGCAGGACTTCAAGCGTCGCCCTCTGTTGCGGGTCGAGACTTGCGAGGGCCAGATCCGCCACGGCGAACCGTTCATCGAGGAAGGATTCGATCAGGTCGAACCCTTTTGGCGTCAACCTGGCCAGCAGCATCCGCCGATCTTCCGGCACTCCCCGGCGCGAGACCAGGCCTGCGGCCTCAAGCCGCCGCAGGCAGGCCGTCAGCCCTCCCGACGTCAGCAGCACACGCTTGCCAAGCTCGGTCGGCGTCAGTTCGTAAGGGCTGCCCGCCCGGCGCAGCGTCGCGATCACATCATAGTCGGAATAGGACAGGCCCGGATTTGACGGCATCCGCGTGACCGCCTCCTCATACTGCCGACCCAGCCAGATGATCCGGCCGATGATCTGGATGGGATCCGCCTTGGTCTGGGGACGCGCGCGCTGCCAATCGGCGACCAGACTGTCGACGATGTCGGGTGGGGGTGTCGTGACCATCTCAGCTACCTAGCCCGATCGGCGCCCTTCGACAAAGTTTCATACAAAGTATCTTGACGAAATATATCTTTATGCAAAGACATCTTTGCGGTTTGGAGATGAATTATGCGCAGAGTCTGGCTGACAGCGGTTGCAGCCGCAGCGGTGCTTTCGGGCGGTTTCGCTGCATCACCCTCTTTTGCGGAGGCGCATTCGCAGCAGTCCGGTCCAGCCGCCCCGGCGCCCGGCGCGCTCGACGCCGCCTTCGACGCCTATCTTCGGGCGTCCGTCGCAAACGCCGGCTTCAGCGGCACGGTTCTGGTCGCCAGGGACGGGGCGCCCGTCTTCCGTCGCAGCTACGGCCTGGCCCATCAGGAATTGGCGGCGCCGAACACCGACGAGACCGCCTATGATCTGGCCTCCATCACCAAACCGTTCACCGCCCTGCTGATCATGATGATGCAGGAAGAGGGCAGGCTGAACGTCACCGACCTCGCCTGCACCTGGCTGACGGACTGCCCCGAGGCCTGGCGGGCCATCACCATTCAGCAGCTGCTGACCCACACCTCCGGCATCGAGAGCTATTCCAGGCTGCCCGATTGGGACGAGACGCTGGACACGCGCCTGTTCTGGCGCGGCGGCGCGGCGATGATGATGAGAGATCACCCGCTTCGTTTCACCCCGGGAACGGACTGGCGTTACAGCAATACCGGGTTCGATCTGCTCGGGCTGATCGTCGAGCGCGTGTCCGGAAAAACGCTGCCCGAAATGTATCGGGACCGGATCCTGTCGCCCCTGGGCATGGACCGCAGCGGTTTCCACACGTCCCGCATGGTCGTGCCCGGCGCAGCCACCGGCTACTATTCCCTGGGCTCGACCTTCATCAACAAGACGCCCCAGTCGTCGTCTTCGGCCTATGGCGCAAGCGGCCTGTTCAGCACAGTCGATGATCTGCTGAAATGGGATCAGGCCCTCTATTCCAACCGGCTCGTCTCAGCCGCCTCCTACGAGCAGATGATCGCCGACGCCAGCAACGAGTATGGCTTCGGCTGGGAGATGAGGACCTGGCTCGGTCGCCGGCAGATCGGGCACGCGGGCAGTGGGGGCGGCTTTTCAAACCTCATTGCACGCTTCATCGATGATCGGCTGACGGTCATTGTCCTGAGCAACAGCGATGAAGCCAGCGCCAATACCGTGGCTCGCGATCTGGCGGCGATCTACTTCGGCGAAGAGTACAGGCTGCCCGTTAAAGGCCGGAAGGCGCGGTTCCTGGACGCGATCCAGGCGGACGGCCCCGAGGCCGCCATCCAGCTCTATCGGGAGATGAAGGCCGCGGAACCGGAGGCGGACGCCTTCAAGACCGACGAACTGCTCGTCACGGCCGGCTACGACCTCCACGGCGTCCCGATGATGGACGAGGCGAGGCGTGTCTTCGAATTCGCCCTCGAGGAGTTCCCACGCTCAGCTTACAGCCATGACGGCCTCGCTGATATCGCTGCGGCGGAAGGCGACCGGGCTGCCGCCGTCCGCCATTTTGAAACCTCACTCGCGATCGACCCGACCAACGAATACGCGGTGAAGGGCCTTGAGCGACTCGGCGAGCCGCGTCCGCGAGAGGCGGACTGAACCCTCGACCCGAGCCCCTACTGCGCCGCCAGGGCCGCGCGCTGCCGGTCGGCGTCGGCGTCGCGGGCGCGACGCTGGGCCGCAAGGCCGTCCTCAATCGCCACCAGTTCGCGGTTTTTCGCATCCGAAGCGGCGGCGCGCTGCCCCGGGTTGGGGCGGCCGGTGATTTCGGCGATCGAGATGGGCCGACCGCACTCCTTGCCCTCGGGATCCCACCAGCCGCCGCCCGCCTCGCAGCGGTCGCCCGGGGCCACGACCAGGCGCTCATAGGCGAACATACCGGCCATCAGCACGGCGAAGAGGCTCAGGAACAGGACGCTGAGCCGTTTCATGGTCAGGAGGCGATGCATGGACAGGTTCCGAAGCTGGGCGAGGTCGACGAACGGTATCGTTGACGCGGCGTTACGTTGACAGGCCGGGTGAGCCGTACCATTCCCTCACCCAACATTCCGGCGCTTTCGTGGATATCAATATGAAGGTTCTCGTCCCCGTCAAACGGGTGATCGACTATAACGTCAAGGCTCGCGTCAAGGCGGACCAGACCGGCGTCGATCTCGCCAACGTCAAGATGAGCATGAATCCGTTCGACGAGATCGCCGTCGAGGAAGCCGTGCGCATGAAGGAGGGCAAGGAGCACCATGCCGCCGGAACCGCGACCGAGATCGTGGTCGTCTCCATCGGCGTGACCCAGGCCCAGGAAACCATCCGCACCGCCCTCGCCATGGGCGCGGACCGCGGCCTGCTGATCCAGTCCGACACGGACCTCGAGCCCCTCGCCGTCGCCAAGCTGCTCAAGGCTGTGGTCGACGAGGAGAAGCCGGACATGGTCCTGCTGGGCAAGCAGTCGATCGACGGCGACAACAATGCGGTCGGCCAGATGCTGGCCGCCCTTCTGGACTGGTCCCAGGCCACCTTCGCCGGCAAGATCGTCGTCGCCGACGGCAAGGCCACGGTGACCCGTGAAGTCGACGGGGGCCTGCAGACCCTGGCCGCGACCCTGCCGGCCGTGGTCTCGGTCGACCTGCGCCTCAACACCCCGCGCTACGCCTCCCTGCCCAACATCATGAAGGCCAAGAAGAAGGAGATCGCGGTCAAGGCGGTCGCCGACTACGGCGTCGACACGGCGCCGCGCCTGAAGGTTCTCAAGGTCACCGCCCCGGCCCAGCGCTCGGCCGGGATCAAGGTGGCCGACGCCGCCGAACTGGTTTCCAAGCTCAAGACCGCGGGGGTCCTGTAATGGCCGTTCTCGTTATCGCCGACCGCGACGGAGACGCCGTCCGCGACACCACCCACAAGACCGTCACCGCCGCCCTGAAGCTGTCGGGCGACGTCGACATCCTCGTCATCGGCCAGGGTTCGAAGGCCGCCGCCGACGCCGCCGCGAAGATCGCCGGCGTCCGCAAGGTGCTGCTGGCCGAGAGCGCCGGCCTGGGCCACCAGCTGGCCGAGGCCGTCGAAGCGACCGTCGTCGGCCTCGCCGCCGGCTATGACGCCATCCTTTCGCCGGCCACCACCGACGGCAAGAATTTCATGCCCCGGATCGCGGCCAAGCTGGACGTCGCCCCGATCTCGGACATCATGGAGGTTGTCAGCGCCGACACCTTCGTGCGCCCGATCTACGCCGGCAACGCGCTGGAGACGGTGCAGTCCGGCGATGCGAAGAAGATCATCACGGTCCGTCCGACCAGCTTCGACGCCGCCGCCGAGGGCGGTTCGGCCCCGGTCGAGACCGTGGCGGGCGCCGACGCCGGCAAGGCCGCCTTCGTCAGCGAAGAAATGGTCAAGTCGGACCGCCCCGAACTGGGCGCGGCGAAGATCGTCGTCTCCGGCGGTCGGGCCCTCGGTTCGGCGGAAGAGTTCCACGCCGTCATGGATCCTCTGGCCGACAAACTGGGCGCCGCGGTCGGCGCCTCGCGCGCCGCCGTCGACGCGGGCTATGCCCCCAACGACTACCAGGTCGGCCAGACCGGCAAGGTCGTGGCCCCGGCCCTCTACATCGCCATCGGCATCTCGGGCGCCATCCAGCACCTCGCCGGCATGAAGGACTCCAAGGTCATCGTCGCCATCAACAAGGACGCCGACGCCCCGATCTTCCAGGTCGCGGACTACGGCATCGTCGGCGACTACAAGACCGTGGTGCCGGAGCTGATGACGGCGCTGGGCTAGACATCGGTTCGCGGAGTTCGGCAGGGGGCCTTCCCGGGCCTCGTGCGTTTAACCGGCAGGCCCTCCGCGGGGGCTGTCGCAACACGCCGAAGGAATGAACCCGATGAGCTATTTCCACGCCCGTACCGTAGAGGGCGATTTCGACGCCGTCCTCGAACGCACCCGCGCCGCCCTGCAGAAGCACGGCTTCGGAGTCCTGACCGAGATTGACGTTCAGGCCACGCTGAAGGCCAAGATCGGAGAGGATTTCCGCCCTTACCGGATCCTCGGCGCCTGCAATCCCGTCATGGCCCACGAGGCCCTGATGATGGAGCCCCATGTCGGCGTCATGCTGCCCTGCAATGTCGTGGTCCAGCAGACCGCCGACGGGGTCGAGGTGTTCGCCGTCGAGCCGGCGGCATCCATGTCGGCCATCGACAACGCCGGACTGCTGGCTCACGCGCGGACAGTGGGCGAGCATCTGCGGGCGGCCGTTGACGAGGTCTGATCCCCGGGCCCCGAAGCGCGCCCTCGGCCTGCCGCATTGAAATCCGGTCGGCGGTCTGATCTTTCGCCGTCATGGCCCAGCTCCCCGTCCGCCTGACTCCCGGCGCGTCCGCCGACCGCATCGACGGCTGGGGCGTGGACGCCGAAGGACGGCCCGTCCTCAAGGTTCGCGTCCGCGCCCGGCCTGTCGAGGGCGAGGCCAATGAGGCGCTCGTGAAACTGCTGGCCAGGGCCCTCGGCGTGCCGAAATCCGCCGTGGTCCTTCAACGCGGCGGCCAGTCGCGGACCAAGTTTCTGCGGGTCGAGGGTCTGTCCGAACCCGAAGCGAAAGACCGCCTTACCGGTTTGTAATGTTTCCGGCTTTGACGGATCGCGCCGGAGCCTTTTGTAATCCGCTCCGACATGCGCCCCACCCCTTCCAGCCGGGGCGTATCCGGGGGAGCATCCAATGAGATTCCACGCCTTGCGGGGCTCCAGCCTCGCCACCCTCGCCTGCGTGCTGGCGGGCTCTCTGGTTCTGTCCGCCTGCGCCACCACCGGCGGCGGGGACGACACGCCGGCCGACGATGTCGCATCCGACAGCGGCGACCGCGCGGCGCTGGCGCGGGGTCTCGACGCCGCCGCCAACCCCGATCCCTTCCCCTCGACCTATCGCGGCCTGCCGCGCGAGAACATGGCCATCGTCGGCGGGACCGTCTTCACCGGCGCCGGCCAGCGGATCGAGAACGGCGTGGTCATCGTCACCGACGGCCGCGTCGCCGCCGTCGGCGGGGCGGACACCCCCGTCCCCGCCGGCCACCGCAGCGTCGACGCCCGCGGCCGCTTCGTGACCCCCGGCATCATCGACACCCACAGCCACCTCGGCGTCTATCCCTCGCCCGGCGTGTCGGGGATGAGCGACGGCAATGAGGCGACCAACCCCAACACCGCCCAGGTCTGGGCCGAGCACTCCATCTGGCCGCAGGACCCCGGCTTCAACGCCGCCCGCGCCGGCGGAGTGACCACCCTCCAGATCCTGCCCGGCTCGGCCAACCTCTTCGGCGGCCGCGGCGTCACCGTCCGCAACGTCCCCTCGGTGACCATGCAGGGCATGAAGATGCCCGGCGCCCCCTACGGCCTTAAGATGGCCTGCGGCGAAAACCCCAGCCGCGTCTACGGCGGCCGCAACAGCTCGCCGGCCACCGGCATGGGCAATGTCGCCGGCTATCGCGCCGCCTTCATCGCCGCCCGCGAATACAAGGCCAAGTGGGACAAGTGGCGGGCGGACGGCGAGGGCTCGCCCCCGACCCGCAACCTGCAGATGGAAACCCTCGCGGGGGTGCTGGACGGCTCGGTCCTGATCCAGAACCACTGCTATCGCGCCGACGAGATGGCGGTGATGATCGATATCGCCAATGAGTTCGGCTACCGGATCACCGCCTTCCACCACGCCATCGAGGCCTACAAGATCGCGCCGATGCTGGCCCGTGAGGGCATCTGCGCCGACATGTGGACCGGCTGGTGGGGCTTCAAGATGGAGGCGCTGGACGGCATCGAGGCCAACGCCGCCCTCGTCGATGCGCCGGAAGGCAGCTGCGCCGTCATCCACTCCGACGACGCCGAACTGACCCAGCGCCTCAACCAGGAGGCCGCCGCCGCCCTCGCCGCCGGCCGCCGCATCGGCATGAACATCAGCGAGGAGCGGGCGATCACCTGGATCACCCTCAACCCCGCCCGCTCGCTCGGCATCGCCGACCAGACCGGTTCGCTCGAAGCCGGCAAGCGCGGCGATGTGGTGATCTGGAGCGCCAATCCGTTCAGCGTCTATGCCCGCGCCGACCAGGTCTTCATCGACGGGGCCCTGACCTACGACCGGATGAACCCGGCCTACCAGCCGCTGTCCGACTTTGAACTGGGCCAGCCGGGCTTCGGCCTGTCCGCCGCCAACGTTGTGCAGGGAGCCCGCTGATGCGCCTCAGGACCCTCATCCTCGGCGCCGCCTGCGCGGCCGCCCTCGCCACCCCCGCCTTCGCCCAGTCCCTGACCGCCATCACCGGCGGCCGGGTCCTGACCGGAACCTCGGTGATCGAGAACGGAACCGTGGTCATCCAGAACGGCCGGGTCGTCTCGGTCGGGACCGGCGCCGCCCCTTCGGGCGCCCGCGTCATCGACGCCCGCGGCAAGGTGGTCACCCCCGGCTTCGTCGCCGTCGACAGCGGCCTCGGCGGATCGGAGATCTCCTCCGTCAACGGCTCCGACGACCTGTCCAATGGCGCCAATTCGATCAGCGCCTCGTTCGACGTCAGCTACGGCCTCGACCCCTGGTCCTTCACCCTGCCGGTGGCCCGTCTCGGCGGCATCACCCGCGCCATCGTCGTGCCCAGCCACGCCGGCGGCGGGGGCGGCGGCCACGCCCACGACGACAGCGACTTCGCCGGCCTCGGCGCCGCCGGGCTCCAGTCCCCCGGCCTGTTCGCGGGCCAGGCGGCCGTCATCCATCTGGCGGCCGGGACCGACATCCTGGTCAAGCCGCGCGTGGCCATGGTCGCCCCCTTCGGCGAAGCCGGCGCCGGCATCGCCGGGGGCGCCCGCGGGGCCCAGTTCACCCAGTTCAAGGAAACCCTGGCCGAGGTCCGCCTCTACGCCCGCAACCGCGCCGCCTACGACCGCGCCGGCCTGCGCGACCTCAGCCTGTCGCGCGCCGATCTCGAGGCCCTGATCCCGGTCGCCAACGGGACCATGCCCCTGATCGTCACCGCGCGCCGCGCCGCCGACATCCAGCAGGTCCTGCGCCTCGCCCGTGAGGAGGGCGTGCGGATCATCCTCGACGGAGCCGAGGAGGGCTGGCTGGTCGCCGACCAGATCGCCGCGGCCAATGTCCCGGTGCTGCTCAACCCGATCTCCAACCTGCCCGGCAATCTCGAGACCCGCGCGGCGCGGATGCAGAACGCGGCGGCGCTCGACGCCGCCGGCGTCATCATCGCCATCAAGGGCAATGAGGGCTCCGTCCACCGCGCCCGCGAGACCCGCTACAACGCCGGCAACGCCGTCTCGCACGGCCTGCCCTATGAGGCCGCCATCGAGGCCATCACCGTCAATCCGGCCCGCATCTTCGGCATGGCCGGCCAATTCGGCGAGCTGCGCGCCGGCGCGGCCGCCGATGTGGTGATCTGGTCCGGCGATCCCCTGGAGCCGCTCAGCGACGCCGAGACCATCTTCATCGGCGGCGCCGAACAGGCCCCGACCAGCCGCCAGTTCCTGCTCCGCGACCGCTACGCCACGGGTGGCGAGGGAGCGATGCCGCCGGCGTACACACGGTGAGGGCTTAGGGCTTGGGGCTTGGGGCTTGGGGCTTGGGGCTTGGGGCTTGGAGCTTGGGGCCCCGGTTTCACGGGCGGGGCGCACAGGGTATGAGCATCCGCTTCCCTAATTCCTAAGCCCCAAGCCCTAAGCCCTCCTTCCATGCCCCTCCCCCGCCTCTTCATCGACGCCGACGCCTGCCCGGTGAAGGACGAGGTCTATCGCGTCGCGGCGCGCTACGGCCTGCATGTGTTCGTGGTCTCGAACAGCTGGATCAACACCCCGCGCGAACCGTGGATCGAACAGGTCGTCGTCGACGCCGGCCCTGACATCGCCGACGACTGGATCGCCGAGCGGGCGGGGCCGGGCGATATCGTCATCACCGCCGACATCCCCTTGGCCGACCGCTGCCTGAAGGCGGGGGCCCAGGCGCTGAAGGCCAATGGCCAGCCCTTCACCCCCGACTCCATCGGCTCGGCCCTGGCGGGTCGGATGGTCGGCGAGCACATGCGCTCTATGGGGCTGCAGACATCCGGCCCGCCGCCGTTCGGTCCGAAGGACCGCTCGGCCTTCCTGCAGGCGCTGGACCAGGCCGTGGTGCGGGCCAAACGGGTCGTCCGGTGACCGTCATCCCCGAGAACGAGCTGGAGTTCCGCTTCTTCCGCGCCGGCGGGCCGGGCGGCCAGAACGTCAACAAGGTCTCGACGGCGGTGCAGATGCGCTTCGACGCCCGCAACTCCCCGTCCCTGACCGAACCGGTGCGGGCGCGGCTGATGAAGCTGGCCGGCAGCCGCCTGACGCTGGATGGCGTGATCCTGATCACCGCCGTCCGCTACCGCACCCAGGAGCGCAACCGCGCCGACGCCATCGAGCGATTGCAGGGGCTGGTCGACAAGGCCTCGGTCGCCCCGGTCTATCGGGTGCCGACCAGGCCGACCCGCGCCTCAAAGGAGCGGCGGCTGGAAGGCAAGGCCAAACGATCGACCATCAAGAGCGGCCGCGGCCGCCCCGGCGCCGACGACTGACGCTATTCCGCCGGGCGGAACAGCAGGGCGGCGACCTTGTCGTCCTCGGTGAAACCGATCACCCATTCGGTCGCCGCGGTGGCGAAGGTCACCGCGAACAGGTCCGCGCCGTTCTGACTGCCGACGAAATCCACGGCCTGCACCGCGCCGAAACCGGCGATCAGCGGCTGGATGGCGGTTTCCTGCTCGCGCACCCGGGCGGCCAGATCGTCGGTCATCAGCGAATAGTCGATCGTGCCGGCCTGGGCGCCGGCGATGATCTCGCGCAGGACCTCTTCCGAACGGGCGTTGGCCGGTGTGGCGGCGGCCGGGACGGCGGGCGCGGCGGCGCGCGGCGCCCGGGCCGGGGCGTCAAAACTGTTGGGCAGGGAGCCGGCGGCGACCTGGGCCAGAGCCGCGGTCGGGGCGGCGGCGGGAACGAGCAGAAGGGCGGCGGCGATCAAAAGCGGCTTCATAAGGGTCGTCTCCAATACTGCGTCAGACGATGCCCGGCCAAAGCGACAGAACGAGGGCGGCGGCGGCGGCCGTCGCCGCGAGGGTCATTGTCACAATAATCCAGGCGGGCGCGTGAACCTCGCGGATGACCACCGTCTGCGGCTGCGGCGGGTTCTGCGCCAGTCGGGACAGGGCCTTCAGGGTGGTGCGAATCTCCTCGATCGCGTCCCGCACCTGGGCCTGCGGGCCCAGCTCGCGGCGGATCCAGCGCTCGACCACCGGGGCGGCCGCCGCCCACAGGTCATGGTCAGGGTTCAGCCGCCGCGCCACGCCCTCGACCGAGACCATGGTCTTCTGCAGCAGGATCAGCTCGGGCCGCAGATGCATGTCGAACAGGTCGGTGATCTCGAACAGCTGGCCCAGCAGCCGGCCCATCGAAACCTTGGACGCCGCCTTGCCGATGACCGGCTCGCCCACCGCCCGCAGGGCCTGGGCGAAGGCCTCGACCGAATGCTCGGGCGGCACATAGCCGGCCTCGAAATGCACCCGGCTGATGCGGTCATAGTCGCGGCTCAGGAAGCCCCACAGGATCTCCGCCAGATAGCGCCGCTCGGCCGGCCCCAGCCGGCCGACGATGCCGAAGTCGATCGCCGTCAGCTCCGCCGGCGCATGGCAGAACAGGTTTCCCTCGTGCAGGTCGGCGTGGAAGGTCCCGTGGTCCAGCGCCTGGGTCAGAAAGGCGCGCACGACATTGTCGGCCAGCGCATTCTTGTCCAGTCCCGGCTGCTCGGCGGCGGCCGGATCGGTCATGGCCATGCCCGGGGCCCATTCCAGCGTCAGCACCCGCTTGCCGACGCCGTCCCAGACCACCGCCGGCGCGGTCATATGGCCGCCGACGCCGACGTCCTTGTCCATGATGTCCTTCAGCTCGGAGGCGGCCGCCGCCTCCAGCCGCATGTCCAGCTCCAGCCGCAGCGCGCGGGCTATGGTCTCGACGAAGGCCGTGGGCTCCAGCCGCCGGGCCAGGGGCACGAACCGGACGGCCAGCCGCGCCGCCAGCCGCATGGAATCCAGTCCCTGGGCCACCCGCCGCTCGACGCCCGGGCGCAGCACCTTGACCGCCACCTTGCGCCCGTCGGCCAGCCAGGCGGGATGGGCCTGGGCCAGCGAGGCCGCCGCGACCGGCGGACCGAAATCGGTGAACAGGCTCTCGACGGGCCGACCCAGCGACCGCTCGACCTCGCGCCGCGCCTCCTCCAGCGGGAAGGGCGCCAACGCATCCTTCAGCCGGCCCAGATCACGCGCGAATTCCAGGCCGAAGATATCGGCGCGCGTGGCCAGCACCTGCCCCAGTTTGATGGCCACCGGCCCCAGATGTTCGAACGTCTTGCCCAGCCGCTGGCCGGGGCGGCCCTCGCGGCCTTCCTTGCCCGCGAAGGCGTGCAGCAGATGGGCGATCCAGCGCACCCAGACCGGCAGCAGCGGGGTGATCTCGCGCGGAACCAGGGCGTCGTGACGCACCAGCACCCAGGCCCAGCCGAGCAGCCGCAGGGTCGCCTCCACCGGCCGGCGCACCGGCTCGGCCAGCGGCGGCGGGGGCGCCGTCTTGTAGTCGGCGGGACTGGTCAGATCGCCCACCCGTGATGGATGGCGGCCACGCCGCCCGACAGATTGGTCACGGTCACGCGGCTGAAGCCGGCGTCCTCGATCATGCCCTTGAAGGTCGACTGATCGGGGAAGCGGCGGATGCTCTCGACCAGATACTGGTAGCTGTCGCGGTCGCCGGCGACCCAGCCGCCGATGCGCGGAATGGCGTGGAAGGACCAGGCGTCATAGGCCTTGCGCACCGCCGCGGCCGTGGGCCGCGAAAACTCCAGGCACAGGAACCGGCCGCCGGGCTTCAGCACCCGCCGCGCCTCGCGCAGGGCCTGGGGAATGTCGGCGACGTTGCGGATGCCGAAACTGATCGAATAGGCGTCGACCGAGGCGTCCGGCAGGGGCAGGGCCATGGCGTCCCCCACCGACCACTGCATTTCCGGCTCGCCGCCCTTGTGGACGCCGGCCATGATCATCTCGGCGTTGTAGTCCAGCACGATAACCGAGGCGTCGGACCCCCCGCGCCGGTCCTGCGCCGCCCGGGCCATCTTCGCATAGCGCCGCGCCATGTCGCCCGTGCCGCCCGCGACGTCGAGAATGGTCTCGCCCGGCCGCGGATTCAGCTTCGCCGCCGCCGCGTCCTTCCACAGCCGGTGCACGCCGCCGCTCATCAGGTCGTTCATCAGGTCGTAGCTGGACGCCACGCTGTCGAAGACGCCGCGCACCAGTTGCACCTTCTCGGTCGCGTCGACGTCGCGAAAGCCGAAGGATGAGGTCTTGCCGGTCGAGGCTGAGGCGTCGGTCATGGGCGCGGTCTAGCGCGTCGCCGCGCGTCCGTCACCGGGCCGCGTGGTCGCGGCGGTCAGTGGGCGCCTGTACGGGGTCGCGGCACGCCGAGGTCCTTCATCAGACCCCGCATGGCACCGTAGCAACCACAGGCGGCCGCCTCCAGCCCCTTGCGGTCCGACACCTCCACCCAGCCGCGCCCGCGCTGGATCAGCCCCTTGTCGACCAGTTCGGTCCCGACCTCGGACACCGTCGCCCTGCGCACGCCCAGCATGCCGGCGATATCGGCCTGGGTCAGGGCGAACCGGTCCTCGTCGGCGCGGTCGTGGATGGTCAGCAGCCACCGGGCCAGCCGCTCGTCCAGCCGGTGCTGGGCGTTGCAGGCCGCGGTCTGCTGGACCTGGGCGAAGAGCGACTCGGTGAAGCTGGCCAGCGCCGTGCGAACCCCTTCGCTCTTGTCCAGGGCGTCGGCGAAGACATCGGCCGGGCAGCAGGCGGAGACGCCGTCGACCTGGGCGATGGCGCGGCTGGCGGCGCGGGCGTTCAGCGGGCCGCAGGTGACGCCGACCAGGCCCTCGCGGCCGATGGCGGCGGTCTCGATCATCCGGTCGCCGTCCAGAATGGTCATCAGCGAGACCACCCCGCTCATCGGGAACCAGACCTCTTCCACTTCCTCGCCGGCGTCGTAGAGCATCTGGCCCTGTTCGAAGGGACGCTCGTTGAGATGGGGCTCGATCCGCCGTCGGTCGGCAGGGTCGAGGGCGGCGATCCACATGTTGTCCAAGACCGGCTCCGATCGTGAATGGTGACGCTCGGTAACGCCAAAGCTTCGCCGCCTGTTCCGTCGCGCTTGTGGCCCCCCCGCCGTCGGGATAGGGCGGGAGGACACAAGGAGGACGCCATGGCTGACAGGATTGACGTAGCGGAAGCCCTGAAGGGGCTCCCCCTGTGGCGCGCGCACGAGGGCGACCGGCCCGCCATCGTCCGCAGCCTGGCCTTCGCCGACTTCAACGCCGCCTTCGGCTTCATGACCCGCGTCGCCCTGCTGGCCGACAAGGCCGACCATCATCCGGAATGGTCGAATGTCTACAATCGGGTCGAGGTCCTTCTGACCACCCACGACGCCGGCGGCGTCACGGACAAGGACGTGGCCATGGCCCGCTTCATCGACGAGGCGGCCGGCGCGATGGGAGCGAAATCATGAGCGGACGGGTCGCGGGCAAACAGGCGCTGATCACCGGCGCGGCCGGAGGGCTGGGCGAGGCCATGGCCTGGATGCTGGCGCGCGAGGGCGCGAAGGTCGCGGTCACCGACGTCAATCTTGCGGGAGCCCGGGCGCTCGCCGCCGCCATCAACGCCGAGATTCCGGACTCGACCTTCGCCTTCGCCCATGACGTCACCGAAGAGGCCGAATGGGTCTCGGTGATCGATCAGGCCGTGGCGGCGATGGGGGGCCTGTCCATCCTGGTCAACAACGCCGGCATCGGCGGCGACCTGAAATTCGTCGAGACCGACACGCTCGAAAACTGGCGCCGCGTCCAGGCCGTCAACATCGAGTCCATCATGCTCGGCTGCAAGCACGCCATGCCCCACCTGCGGGCCTCCGCGCCCGCCTCGATCATCAACATCTCGTCCGTGGCCGGCCTCGCCGCCGCGCCGGGCATGGGCGCCTACAACGCCACCAAGGCGGCGGTGTGGATGTACACCAAGACCATCGCCCTCGAGGCCGCCAAGGGCGACTGGAACGTGCGCTGCAACTCGGTCCATCCGGTCTTCATCAAGACCCCGATCCTCGACCCCTTCATCGCCATGGCCGGCGGCGACGAGGCCAAGGCCCACGAACGCCTCACCCGCGGCATCCCCCTGAAGCGCATCGGCGAGCCCGACGACGTGGCGTACTGCGTCCTCTACCTCGCCGCCGACGAGTCGAAATTCGTCACCGGGGCCGAGTTCAAGATCGACGGCGGCATGCTGGCGCAGTGAGGCGGATCAGCGGCGGCGTGGCGACTCGAATGCCCCCCGCCGCTCGATCACCCCATAGAGCTTGACCAAACCCGCGACGGCCGCTGCGCCGGCAGAACAGAGCAGGAGCCCGCCGGCCACATCCCACCACCCCTCAGCGTCTGATGGCCTGAGAGCCATCGGGACGAGGGAGAGCGTGATGCCGAGGCAGCCCACCGTGAACAGGCCACTCACAGCGATCAGCGTTCCCAGTACGATAAGGAAATAGGCCTCCCGGGACGTCCTGCTCGCCATGTCCTACTCGACCAGATCCGCCGGCAATATCTGGCTGGACAGCAGGGTCTCCATCGCCGCCCAGCGGTCCAGCCCCTGCCGCTCGACCCAGGCCTGGACCACGTCGCGGCCGAGGCCGTAGTTGATGATGTAGCTGCGATAGGTGTCGATGAACCTCAGCCGCTGCGTCGCCCGGGCCTCGTCGGCCAGGGTGTAGGTCATCAGACGCCGGATCGCCTCCGCGCGGTCGATCCTTCCCGCCAGCCAGTCGTCGGCGATGGTGTATTCCGCCCGCGCCAGCTGGCGGGTCAGGGCCGCCAGCCGCGCCTTCTTCGCCGCCGTCGCGGGGTCCAGCCCGGCCAGGGGGAACAGCACCTCCCGCTCCCAGGCCGCCGCCTCGTCGCCCGGGAAGGCCAGGTCGATGCCGTAGTTGGCGCTGCCCTCGGCCACGAACGACATGGGGCTGAACAGCGGATAGACGCTCATCTCGACCCAGCCGCGCTCGCGCACAAAGGTCTGCTCCAGCAGGGCGTTGTAGACGTGGTGCCCCGGATAGGCCTCGTGGCAGCCCAGATCGATCGCCCGCTCGGTATAGATCGGCAGGTCGGCGTTGATCTCGATCCGGCTGGCCGCGTCGCCCAGATAATAGTTGTAGCCGGACCACGGCTTGTCGCCGACGAAGCTGAGGGTGAACCGCTCATGCGCCGGCAGGGCGATGTGGCGCACCGTCCGGGCCCGGCACTCGGCGATGGCGGCGTCCATCACCGCCTGCAGCCGGTCGCGCGGAATGACATAGTCCGCCTTGAAGGCCGTGACCCGCTCGGTCAGCGTCCCCTCGCCCGGCAGCAGGGCGTCGATCTCGGCCAGAACGGGATCGAAGCTGGCCAGCGGGCGCAGCTCGGGCCGGATGCCGAACAGGGCCTCGGCCTCGTCGGCGAACCCCATCTTGTCGCCGGACCGCATCCGCAGCCGCGCCGCGGCGGCCGAGACATGGGCCAGCAGATAGGCCCGGCGCTGCGCCACGGCGGGATCCGCCCCCCGCGTCGGGACCGCATTCAGTCGCGCCGTCAGTCCGGCCGCCCCCTGGATCAGCTGCGGCACGGTGCGCGGATCGGCGCTGGCCGCCGCCTGCCACTCGGCCGGGCCGTAATAGGCGTCGACATAGCCGGGCTCGCGCTCGCCAATCTCGAGGATCAGGGCGACATAGTCCCGGGCGATGGCGTCGAGGCTGTCGCCGGACGGATCGGCCGCCGGCGCCGGCGCCGTGGCGCAGGCCCCCAGAAGCAGGAGCAGGCTGAACAGAAAGGCGCGCATCGGGACCTCCTCGTCGAAGCGGCGCCACGCTAGTTCACCCCGGGCCCGACCGGAACCGGGTAAATCGCCCGCGCGTCTTCCGGTCCGGCCGGGACGCATTCGGGATTGAGGCCCGGCCGCTCCTGCTGTAAGGCCCTTCGTCCGGCGTTTCGCCGCAGACGCACCCGTAGCTCAGCTGGATAGAGTACTGCCCTCCGAAGGCAGGGGTCAGAGGTTCGAATCCTCTCGGGTGCGCCATTCCTTCCCCCAGCCGGAGCCGCGCGTGACCGACGCCCTTCCGACCGCGCCCCCTGACCAGCCTGTGGGCCAGCCCGTCGGCCGCGTCATCGCCATGCCCGCCGACACCAACCCCGAGGGCGACATCTTCGGCGGCTGGCTGCTGGCGCACATGGACCTGGCCGGCGCGACCCCGGCCTTCGAACTGGCCCAGGGCCGCTGCGTGACCATCGCGCTCGACGGCATGGTCTTTCACCAGCCGGTCGCGGTCGGCGACGAGGTCTCGATCTACGCCCGCGTGATCAAGACCGGCCGCACCTCGGTCCGGGTCCATGTCGAGGCCTGGAAACGGCCCCGCAACCACGCCCAGGCCGCCTCGGTGCGCGTGACCGAAGGGGTCTTCACCTATGTCGCCATCGGTGACGACCGCAAGCCGAGGCCGCTCCCGGACGCTGCGGCATAACCCAGCACGGCGCTGGGAAATCTTGACCTTTGGGCCTTGCCGCCCTACCTCGCGGGCATGACCGTTCGCCGCATCCTCACCATCGACAACGCCGCCGACCTGGCCGTGTTGAAGCAGATCTCCACCCCCGTCGAAGGGCCGGTGACCGATGATCTGCGCCGTCTGATGGATGACATGCTGGAGACCATGTACGCCGCGCCGGGCATCGGCCTCGCCGCCGTCCAGATCGGCGACACGCGCCGCGTCATCGTCATGGACCTCGGCGACAAGGACGGCGCGGCCTGCGACGCCGACCCCGCCGAGATGAGCGACGAGGCGCGTGCCAAGTGGGACGCCGAACGCCGTAACCCGCGCTATTTCATCAATCCCGAAATCCTCTGGACCTCCGACGAGACGATTCCCTACGAGGAAGGCTGCCTGTCGATCCCCGAATATTTCGACTCGGTCGAACGCCCGGCCCGGGCCCGCATCCGCTACCTCGGCTATGACGGCCAGCCGATCGAGGAAGAGTGCGAGGGCCTCTACGCCGTCTGCATCCAGCACGAGATGGACCACCTGAACGGCGTCCTGTTCATCGACCACCTGTCCCGGCTGAAGCGCGACCGCGCCGTGGCCAAGGTGAAAAAGAACGCCAGGCTGGCCGCCTGATGGCCCGCCTGAAGCGCCACCGCGACCGGATCATCGACCCCCAGGGTCGCCGCCGCCTGACGCGCAATGAAAAGGTCGGCATCGGCAGCATCGCCGTCCTGCTGGGCGTGGCCGCGGTCGGCGTCGTGGCGGGGGTCCTCATCGACCGGCTGTTGGACTTCGACGACATCCTCGACGCCGGCGGCGAATGGGACGAAGGCGGCGGCGTTCACACCCGCTGGCAGTAGGTCTGGCGAAAAGGCCCCGAACGCGTTACATGTAACACATGGCCAGTTCCGCGAAGAGAGTGTCGGGCTACCGTGACCGGCTTCGGGCGCAAGGGCTGAGGCCTGTTCAGATCTGGGTGCCGGAAACTCGGGCGCCGGGCTATGACGAGCGTATCCGGCGTCAGTGCCTGGCCCTGAGAGACAGCCCCGACGAGGCTTTGGTGCTCGCCGAACTGGAACTGCTGGCTGACCGGGACGGCTGGACTTGAAGCGGGGCGACGTTGTCGTTCTGGTTCTGCCCGGCAATTACGGAAAGCCGCGACCCGGGGTGATCGTTCAGGGCGACCGCTATGCCGAACACCCTTCGATCACTGTCCTGCCGCTGAGCACGACGATCGTCGAACTGGACGACATTCGTCTGACCCTCTCACCGACAGCCGGGAATGGCCTTCGCGAGATTTCGCAGGTCATGACCGACAAGATTCAAACCGTGCCCCGCGACAAGGTCGCTCAGGTCATCGGCCGTCTCGGCGCCGCGGACATGAAGGCGGTTGATCGCGCCCTCGCCTTGTTCCTCGGCTTCGCCTGAGGCACACCCTCCCCCATGCGCCTCGCCTTCATGGGTACCCCCGAATTCGCCGTGCCGTCCCTGGCCGAGCTCATCGCCTCGGGCCATGAGATCGTGGCCGTCTATTCGCAGCCGCCGAAGCCACGCGGCCGCGGCCAGAAGCTGACGCCCTCACCGGTTCACGCCTTCGCCGAGACCATGGGCCTGCCGGTCTTCACCCCCGCCTCGATGAAGTCGCCCGAAGCCATCGAGACGTTCCAAAGCCTCGAGGTCGACGCCGCCTGCGTCGTCGCCTACGGCCAGATCCTCAAGGCCGGGGTGCTGGATGCGCCTCGCCTCGGCTGTTTCAACCTGCACGGCTCCCTGCTGCCCCGCTGGCGCGGCGCCGCCCCGATCCAGCGCGCCATCATGGCCGGAGACCGCCAGACCGGCGTGCAGATCATGCGCATGTCCGAAGGCCTCGACGAGGGCGCGATCCTGCTCTCCGAAATCCTCGACATCCGCGTCGACGACACCGCCGCCAGCCTCGGCGAGCGGATGTCGCACATCGGCGCCGCCCTCTGGCCCCGCGCCCTGGCCGCCATCGAGCGCGGCGCGGTCGAGGGGACGGAACAGGTCGGCGAACCGACCTATGCGAGGAAGATCACCCCCGCCGAGGCGCGGATCGACTGGTCCCGCTCCGCCGCGGAGGTCGACGCCCACATCCGCGGCCTGTCGCCCTTCCCCGGGGCCTGGTTCGAGGTCCCCGGCGAGGACGGTCCGGTCCGGATCAAGGTCCTGATGTCGCGGGTCGCCCCGGACGGCGCGGGCGCCCCCGGTCAGGTGCTGGACGGCGGCCTGCGCATCGCCTGCGGCGAGGGCGCCGTCGACCTGCTCCGCGTCCAGCGCGCGGGCAAGGCGGCCCAGTCGGCCGAGGAGATGCTGCGCGGCTTCCCCCTGCCGCCGGGGACGGTGCTGGGCTGATGCCTCGGTATCGACTGACGCTGGAATACGACGGCTCGGCCTACAACGGCTTCCAGGCCCAGACCGACCAGCCGACGGTGCAGGGCGCGGTCGAGACGGCGCTCACCGCCTTCTGCGGCGAGACCGTCCGCCTCGCCGCCGCCGGGCGCACCGACACCGGCGTCCACGCCACCGGTCAGGTCATCAGCTTCGATCTGGAGAAGGACTGGCCCGCGCGAACGGTGATGAACGCCCTCAACGCCCATCTGGTCGGCGAGGCGGTCTCGGTGCTGGACTGTATGGAGGTCGATGGCGAGTGGCACGCCCGCTTCTCGGCCACGGGCCGGCGCTACCTGTACCGCATCCTCAACCGTCCCGGTCCGCCCGCGCTGGACGCCGGCCGCGTCTGGCACATGCGCAAGCCGCTCGACGCCGACGCCATGCACAGGGCGGCGCAAGGCCTCGTCGGCCTGCACGACTTCACCACCTTCCGCGATGTGAACTGCCAGTCGAAATCGCCCGAAAAGACGCTCGATGTGGCGTCTGTCCGGCGCGTCGGCGACGAGGTGCATCTGGTGTTCGAGGCGCGCAGCTTCCTGCACCGCCAGGTCCGGTCCATGACCGGCACCCTGGTCGAGGTCGGCCTCGGCCGCTGGTCCATCGAGGACGTGGCGGCGGCGCTGGCCGCCCGCGACCGCGCCGCCTGCGGCCCCGTCGCCCCCTCCACGGGCCTCTATCTGACGGGCGTGCGGTACTAGGTCAATCGATCTTGGGCTGGACGCTTGTCATCCCGGACGCCGCAAAGCGGCGAGCCGGGACGCTGGATCCAACCCCATGACAGTCCCGGAAGCGGCGCCAGCCGCTATCCGGGGCAAGGGTCAGGAGGATGAGCTGATCGCCATCCTGCTCCCGGCTCAGCCCTGCGGGCTGTCCGGGAGGCGAGGAGTGGGCGAGCTCGGTCCGTCCCGGCTCTCCGCTTCGCTTCGGCCGGGATGACAAGTTCGATCTGGTTTCTCGCTTCTTGCGCCCCGGCGGTCACATCTCCGATCCCGTCGTGTTCGCTGTGTCTTCGGTGTGCCCGTTGTGATGAACCTCCCCGGCCTTCCCTCCCGCATGGCCAAGCCCCGCCCTGATCTGCTAACCGCTGCCGCATGACCCAGCCCGCGAACACCGCCGCCCGCCGCATCGTCGACACCCTCGTCATGAACGGCATCGACCGCGTCTTCTGCGTCCCCGGCGAGAGCTATCTCGCCGTCCTCGACGCCCTCGCGGACGTGCGCGACAGGATCCAGGTCATCGCCTGCCGCCACGAGGCCGGCGCCGCCAACATGGCCGAGGCCTATGGCAAGCTGACCGGCAAGCCGGGCGTCTGCATGGTCACCCGCGGCCCCGGCGCGACCCACGCCGCCATCGGCGTGCATACGGCCCACCAGGACTCGACCCCGATGATCCTGTTCGTCGGCCAGATCGCCCTGACAGACCGGGGACGCGGCGCCTTCCAGGAAGTCGACTACCGCGAGGTCTTCGGCGGCCTGGCCAAATGGGCCACCGAGATCGAGAGTCCCGAACGCACCGTCGAGGTGGTTGAACGCGCCTTCGCCACCGCCCTGCAGGGCCGGATGGGGCCCGTGGTCATCGCCCTGCCCGAAGACATTCTGCACTGCGACGGCGGCCCCGCCCCGATCCGCCCGGTGACGCCCGCGAAAGCCGCGCTGGACCCCGCCTTCGTCGAACAGGTCCGCGCCCGTCTCGCCACGGCCGAACGCCCCCTGCTGGTCCTCGGCGGCTCCGGCTGGACCGAGGCGGCGGCCGCCGCCATCGGCGACTGGGCCGAGCGGATCGGCCTGCCGGTCAGCCTGTCGTTCCGGCGCAAGGACATCCTGTCCAACGCCCGCCCCAACTACGCCGGCGACCTCGGCCTCGGCTGCAACCCGAAACTGACGGCGCGGGCGAAAGCTGCTGACCTCATCATCGCCATCGGCGCCCGGCTCGGCGAGAACCCGACCCAGGGCTACACCCTGTTCGACCGCGCCCATACCGCCGACCGGCTGATCCACATCCATCCCGGCGCCGAGGAGCTGGGCCGGGTCTGGACCCCGCTGATCAGCGCCACGGCCGACAATTCCCTGGCCGCCCACGCCCTGTCCGCGATCGACCCGGGTCGGGCCTGGCATGACGAGGCCGCCGCCGCCCACGCCGACTACCAGGCCTTTTCGACCCCCGTGCCGGTGACCGGGGCGGTGAACATGAGCGCGTGCATGGCCCACCTGCACGACAGCCTGCCGCCGACGGCCATCGTCACCAACGGCGCCGGCAATTTCGCCGCCTGGCTGCACCGCTTCTACCGCCACCGCGCCTGCCGCACCCAGCTGGCCCCGACCTCGGGCGCCATGGGCTACGGCTACCCCGCCGCCCTCGCCGCCAAGAGCGTCCACCCCGACCGCGAGGTCATCTGCATCGCCGGCGACGGGGACTATCTGATGACGGGTCAGGAGATCGCCACCGCGGTCCAGTACGGCCTCAACGCCGTCGTCGTGGTCGTCGACAACGGGACCTACGGCACCATCCGCATGCACCAGGAGATGCACTATCCGGGCGCGCAGCGGACCATGGCCACCGACCTGAAGAACCCCGACTTCGTCAAATACGCCGAGGCCTTCGGCGCCTTTGGAATCCGCTGCGAGACCACCGCCGACTTCCCCGCCGCCCTCGCCGCCGCCCGCAGCGCCGGCCGCCCCGCCCTCATTCACCTGATCACCTCGGCCGAGGACATCGCCCCCAACCGCACCATCACCGGCCTGCGCAACAGGTCCTAGGGGCCGGAAGGGGGAACGTCTGTCCAACACGGCTGTAGCCGGGTGAGCGCCTCGTCCACGAGGGGAGCGAGCGGCGTGTCGGACCCCCCGGTGATTTCCAGTCTCTGCGTGTAGGCTGCCGTATAGGCGCCCCTCGTTCTGACCGCATAGGTGTTGTCGTGCAGGTAACCGCCAAACTCGATGGTGGTGGCGTCAGGGTCAGGAAGCCCTGGCGCTCGCGGCTGAATCGGCGGCAAGGCGTCGATAAGGCGCAGGGTCTCCTCGACGCCCGGACAGGTTCGCGAGTCGGCGAGGCGCTCGATGGAGCCGTCCCAGTCCATCGCCCGCAGGCGCGCAAACCAGATCGGGCGCCGTTCGGGCCCCGGGTCGGCCAGCCAGCTCCAATAGAAGACGACCGACAGCGATGTCCGCGACATGTCCTCTTTCGCGGTGATCTCCACCGACATGGCGTCTCGTCCGTTCGCTTCCACGAACGCTGGCGCCTCCGCCATGGGGCGCCCCTCATCGATGATAGCCGGCAGGCGTCTGTCCAGATCAATCAACGGGTGAAGCGGCGGGCCGGGATCCTGGGATGTCATGGCGACAACCAACATGAAGGCGGACAACATTGAGAGGCTCCGTGCTCGCCTCAGTTGGGCGCAGTCCGTAAACGGGGTCAATCCTCGCCGTCGGTTCGTCAGGTGACGTCCGCAGGCCGCGCCCCTATGTTCCGCCCATGACCGACGCGCCCGCCGAATCCGCCGACCGCCCCCTCACCCAGGACGGCCCCGCCGTGCGGCTGTGGATGATCGACGCCTCGGCCTATATCTTCCGCGCCTACCACGCCCTGCCGCCCCTGACGCGCAAGTCCGACGGCCTGCCCGTCGGCGCCGTCCAGGGCTACTGCAACATGCTGTGGAAGCTGATCCGCGACATGAAGGGCGACGACGGCCCGACCCATCTCGTCGCCGTCTTCGACCATTCGGAGAAGACCTTCCGCAATGAGATGTACGATCTCTACAAGGCCAACCGCTCGGCCCCGCCCGAGGACCTGATCCCCCAGTTCCCCCTGGTCCGCGAGGCCACCGCCGCCTTCGGGGTGCACTGCATTGAACTGCCCGGCTATGAGGCCGACGACCTGATCGCCACCTATGCCTGCCGCGCCCGCGACGCCGGCGGCGAGGCGGTCATCGTCTCCTCCGACAAGGACCTGATGCAGCTGATCGGCCCCTCGGTGGTCATGTGGGACCCGATGAAGGAGCGCCGCCTCGCCGAGGAGGCCGTGTTCGAGAAATTCGGCGTCACGCCCGACAAGGTCGTCGAGGTCCAGGCCCTGATCGGCGACAGCGTCGACAACGTCCCCGGCGCCCCCGGCATCGGCCCCAAGACGGCGGCCCAGCTGATCGGCGAATACGGCGACCTCGACACGCTTCTGGCCCGCGCCCACGAGATCAAACAGCCCAAACGCCGCGAGACCCTGATCGAATTCGCCGACCAGATCCGCCTCAGCCGCGCGCTCTGCCGCCTCGACTGCGAGGCCCCGGCCCCCGAGCCCATCTCCGACTTCGCCATCCGCGACCCCGACCCCGAGACCCTGGCCGCCTTCCTCGACAAGATGGAGTTCCGCTCGCTGCGCAACCGCGTCGGCGACGGCAAGGCGCCGGCCACCAACGGCACCGCCTTCGTCGCCCGCCCCAAGGCGCCGTCGGCCCCCGTCGCCACGCCCCGCTACGGCCAGGTCCCCGCCGCCCCGGCCGAGGTCCACACCGTCGACCACGACGCCTACCGCTGCATCCAGACCCTCGACGAGCTCGACGCCTTCATCGCCCGCGCGACCGAGGCCGGGGTGATCGGCTTCGACACGGAGACCGACGCCCTCAGCGCCACCCACGCCGGCCTGTGCGGCGTGTCCCTGGCCATCGGCCCCAATGACGCCTGCTACATCCCTCTCACCCACGAGCACGAGCCGACCGCCCACGCCGGCGGCCTCGACTTCGGCGGCGAGAGCGAACAGCGCGAGGCCCTGACCCAGATCGACAAGCCCACGGCCCTGGCCCGGCTCAAGCCCCTGCTCGAGAACCCCGCCGTCCTCAAGGTGATGCAGAACGGCAAATACGACATCGCCGTCATGGCCCGCAGAGGCATCCGCGTCGCCCCCTTCGACGACACCATGCTGATCTCCTATGTGCTGGAGGGCGGGCTGCACGGCCACGGCATGGACGAGCTGGCCCGGCTCCACCTCGGCCACGACCCCATCGCCTTCAAGACCGTCGCCGGCACGGGCAAGGCCCAGAAATCCTTCAAACACGTCGAGCTGAAACCGGCCACCTGCTACGCCGCCGAGGACGCCGACGTCACCCTCCGCCTCTGGCGCATCCTCAAACCCCGCCTGGCCGAGCAACACCTGACCACCGTCTATGAGACGCTGGAGCGCGGCATGCCCGCCGTCCTGGCGGCGATGGAACAGGCCGGCATCCGCGTCGACCCCGACCGCCTCAAACGGCTGTCCTCCGAGTTCGGCCTGCGCATGGCCGAGCTGGAGCAGCAGGCGCACGAGCTCGCCGGCCGCCCGTTCAACGTCGGCTCCCCGCGCCAGATCGGCGACATCCTGTTCGGCGAAATGGCCCTGACCGGCGGCAAGAAGACCGCCAGCGGCCAGTGGGAGACCGGCGCCGCCACGCTCGAGGCCCTGGCCCTCACCCACGACCTGCCGCGCGTCCTGCTGGACTGGCGACAGCTGGCCAAGCTCAAGGGCACCTATACCGACGCCCTGATCGAGGCCGCCGACAAGACCACCGACCGCGTCCACACCAGCTACCAGCTGGCCGCCGCCACCACCGGCCGCCTCGCCTCCTCCGACCCCAACCTCCAGAACATCCCGATCCGCACCGAGACCGGCCGCCAGATCCGCCAGGCCTTCATCGCCGCCCCCGGCCATGTCCTGATCAGCGCCGACTACAGCCAGATCGAGCTGCGCCTGCTGGCCCATATCGGCGACATTCCCGAGCTCAAGCGCGCCTTCGCCGCCGGCATCGACATCCACACCGCCACGGCCAGCGAGATGTTCGGCGTCCCCGTCGACCAGATGGACCCCGAGACCCGCCGCCGCGCCAAGGCGATCAATTTCGGCATCGTCTACGGCATCAGCGCCTTCGGCCTGGCCGCCCAGCTGAACATCGACCAGGGCGAGGCCGGCGCCTATATCAAGACCTATTTCGAGCGCTTCCCCGGCATCCGAGCCTATATGGACAAGACGAAGCTGGAGGTGCGCGAGACCGGCACGGTCAGCACCGTCTTCGGCCGCCGCATCCACATCCCCGCCATCCATTCCAAATCGGGCGCCGAGCGCCAGTTCGGCGAACGCGCCGCCATCAACGCCCCCATCCAGGGCGCCGCCGCCGACATCATCCGCCGCGCCATGATCAGCATGCCGGGGGCCCTGGCCGAGGCCGGCCTGTCGACCCGAATGCTGCTCCAGGTCCACGACGAACTGGTGTTCGAGGCCCCGGAGGCGGAGGCCGAGCGCGCCATTCCGTTGATCAAGCGGGTGATGGAGGGGGCGGCGGAACCGGCCGTGGCGCTGACCGTGCCGCTGGTGGTGGAGGCGAGGGCGGCGGGGAATTGGGACGAGGCGCACTGATCTCATTTGAAAGGATCTCGGCTTTGGCACCGACCGATCCGTCTTGAGTCGGCGCAACGCTTCGGGCAATCTTCGTGACGGCCTCCGCCAAGTTGCGCGTTCTACCTAGTCGGGAGTGACCGCTTCAGCGCAGATCGATCGGAGGTGGCGGGTGCTACTCAGTTTGTTTTGCGGCGCGGGGGGCCTCGATCTCGGCTTCGAGGACGCGGGTTTCGAGGTTGGACTGGCCTTGGACAAAAAGGCCGATAGTGTTGCCTCGTATAATTGGAATCGTCCTGAGCAGGGCGTTGCCCAGACTTTCGATCTTTCGCGTGCGACCTGCGATGACATCGATACTCTTTACGGCTCCAGCTTTCATCCGACCGCAGTCATTGGTGGACCGCCCTGCCAGAGCTTCAGCCAAGCCAACGTCAATCAGCGCAGCGACGACAATCGGATCAAGTTGCCGATGGCTTTTGCCAATCTTGTCGCAGGCTTGCATGCCCGGTCTCCATTGGACTTTTTCGTCATGGAGAACGTCATCGGGTTGGTGAAACAGAAGCACCTCGCGAAGCTGGAGGCAGTTGAAAAAGTCTTGGCCGACGCGGGCTTCATTCACAGACGGCTGCTATTGAATGCAGCTGACTATGGTGTTGCTCAGAGACGGCCTCGTTTGTTTTTGGTTGGAATCGACAGCAAACGCTTCTCCGATCTTGATCTCTCAACGCTTACTCTTGAGCCAAGCGCGCCTCTTACCGTGAAGGATGCAATCGGCGATCTTCCAGAGCCCACCTTCTTCTCAAGAAATGCGGCGCTCAATGCCCACCACCCCAACCACTGGTGTATGACGCCGAGATCACCGAAGTTCAGTCGTGAAGGCGGCGTAACGCCGGGCGTTGCCGGTCGGAGCTTCAAAACGCTGTCTTGGGCGAAGCCAAGTATCACTGTCGCGTACGGTCATCGAGAGGTTCATGTTCATCCCGATGGCAGGCGGCGCCTCAGCGTGTACGAAGCAATGCTCCTGCAGGGCTTCCCGCCTCAATATGAGTTAGTCGGCAACCTGTCTTCCCAGATCGACCAAGTTAGCGAGGCAGTTCCTCCGCCGCTAGCCAAGGCTGTCGCGAATGGCGTGCAGAGACTGCTCTCTGCCAAGCGATTGGATCGTGCGGCCTAGTCAGACCGTCATTGGTCGGATTGGGTGATTTTGTAACCAGAGCTTCCAAGCTTCCAGATCATAATTCGCTTGTTCGAGGAGGCGGAGGGTTCCGTTCACCGCGTCCGTCGCCACTTTGGAGTCTTGGATTCCGTTCTCAAGATTCCACATGGCTTTCGTCTTGGCAGCTATGGCGTTGGCATCTGCCAGCTCAATCTGTTCCAAGACTACTACAGGCTTCGCCGCTGCAGGATGAATTCTAAGGCCGCCAGGGGTCATTCGAAACGCGACTGACACCATATCCGGTTCTGCGCCGTGGACTCTGTAGGCAAAAGCGCTAACGAGCTCGACCGTGACCTTAAAGTTCACCTGACCGAAATAGAAATGCAGCAGGTGCTTCCCGAGAGCCAAGACAAACAGCTTGAGAAAGCGCTCGTCTGTTGAGCCCCAGACGGCATTCAGATCCGAAATGAGAACGGCTTTATCAACCCCCAAGCAATCGGCCAACGCATCGCCGAACCCATCAGGATGGGCATCCAGATTCTTTTGAATTGCCGCCATCAACTTGACCGAAGGACCCCCGAGGAGTTTCGGATCAGCTCGAGTGGTGAGAAATAGGAGCCAAGGCTCCGTAGCGCGCAACTGATGGGCGAGAAGACTCTCCATCGCGTCGAACAGGGTCTGCTTCCTACCGGGGCTCGCATAGCCTAGGTGATCGCACGCATCGATGTTGACGATGTCAAAAACAGACTGTTGGGCTAGTCGATCCGCCGCGGTGGACTTGGGCTGCGCGATATCTTCCAGACTGTCAGGCCATACGACGGAACTGTCTGTAACCCGTCCAGCCTGCCTTAGGGCCGATTCTGCCGATAGATAGGCTCCCGAGCCGTCGACACGGTCCGAACCGTCCGGTTTCCACCCAGTATTGAATCCAAAATATTCGACTTGGCTTCCCATCCCTTGAATGGCTGTCGCTAGTTGTCGAACGTCCAAAAGGTCCGCGCCGGGCAAGGTGAAATAGCGGAGCACTCCGCGTCGTTCCGCTGCTCGAAATCCTGATAATAGGCGGACAGCTGCATCGCCCCATTGATAGTCGCGAACGATCTGCTTGATCGGGTGGTGCCAAGGAGCAAAGGCACTCTTCTTGGTCACAGCTGACGGCGGCGGTGCCTCCTGCCCGTCGCCATAAACCTTGGCTGAGAAATCGTCCTCGTCGTCGACCGGCAGGCCAGGATCGATAAACATCAACGGGCCTCCGCCGCGAAGATGCTCAGAATCGCCTCTACGAGCGCTTGCTGCTCCTCATAGGTTCGATCTTCGAAAACCCCATAGGCGGTCAGCACCGTAATGAGTGCTTCAGCGAGAGCATTTCCCGACGAGCCGCCTTTCGTCGCGGGAGTGGACCGGACGACCGATGGGCTAAACACGATTGAGCCCTGCTCACGATATTTTTGAGCTTCGTCTTGGTCAGTTGTGAACTGAACTGATGGGGCCGGGGCATCCCCACGCTTAGCTCGCCAGACTTCTCGGCCCTTGGCGGCTACGGCGCTCGCGGCTTGGACCGACTCTTCCGCACGCCGAGACTGGCGATTCCTCTGCGCGAGGTCCTTCAGCCGATTGGTTAGTTGCTTCAGCCCGCTGTGCAGCCAAAGCGTAAGCATCTGCACGTGAGGGTGGGCGAAGTTGAATGACTCGCGGTCAATGTTGAGGGCGGGATCGAGTCCGCGCTGAACGAATATCTCTGAGGTAATCTGGCGAAGTCGCGTTTGCTCTGAAACTTGATACTTGAAGAAAGTAGGATCGAATAGCGCGCCGCTCGCTCCTCTGATTCGGACAAGAACGCCGTTATTTTCTTTAGGAATTACGCGGCCTGTCCAGAACAGGTAACCTTCCAGGTTGAGTTCGCCGCCACGTTGACGACTAGTAACTTGCGTCAAGTCCGGTTCGAATCTACCCAAGAACATGACCGAATGGTCAAGTCCTCGGGCTTCACTTTGGTGGTGGTTGAAGCGAATGGGTCTGCGCAGTGACAATCCGTCGATGTTGACGTCAAACCCACCGACCGGATCACGCCCTTCGACCAGTTCTGGCGCCCCCTTTACTTGTCGACGGACCGCGTCGCGGACCTTCTCTCCATTGGCCACATTCAGCTCAGAGCCCTTGCCTCTAGAGCCGGCCAACCAGAAAAACTGGATGTCAGGGCCGCCAATCAGATCGAAGGGATGGCAGTCAACGTAAGGGACTGGTGCCGACAGACCCAAACTCCAGATCATTTCCAAGTACGTGTCTAGCGTGTTCGCTAGGTCAGGCCGTGCGAGCCGGCTGAACTCACCTTCAACGGCTTCAATAAGTTTAGCCATCCGCTGGTCTGCAGGGACCTTGGCAGTCCAAGGGAGCCTAGGCTCTTCAACCAAGACGCTAATTCCCGCACCTTGGACCGGTCCCGTGTATCCGGAATGGAAACGCGGCCGTTCAACCGTTAAGCTGGCGTAGGACTCGATATCCCCGGCTCGGAGAGCTTCGTCCCGCTCTTTCACCGCATCCCAGCGGTCGGCACTCCTTAGGATGTCCCGAACCCGCGGCTTGATGTCATCCAGGATGATGTCGGTGCCATGGGCGGCGATATCGTCGCTGTGTTCCCGACGGATGAACACTTCGCCAGCTAAGAAGTGCTCATCGTCCCCCTCGCCTTCAGCATCGTCATCAAATTGATTCAGGCGTATCTCAGCGACCAGTCGATAGTCCGCGCCAGAGACCTTCGTTATAATTTCGAATTTCTTCGCAAGCTGACTGACCGAAAACAGGCCAATGCCGATCTTTCCAATGATCTTGCGGCCGCCAGGGGTGAGCTCGACATCATCGGCGTGGGTAACGCCCAGTTCTTGGCCGATTTCCCGCCGCTTCGCGCTGCCACCGATGCTCTTCAGCAGACGAGTCAGTGTTTGGTGCGACATGCCCAATCCATCATCCCGCACATATATGCGCGAGAAGCGAGGTGCATCCGTCAGTATGGTGACGTTCTTCGCGTCAGCGTCCCACGCATTTGAGATAAGCTCCCGAAGCGCTGATGCTGGTTGCCTGTAGATCCCGTCTGTTACCCGCGCGATAACCCTATCACTCGGTCGGAGAGACGTCTTGACGACCTGTCCATCATTGTCAGGGTTCGCGAGCCATGCCGAAAGTTCTTCTTTCGCCTCAAGCGAAGTGAAGTCGTCGGACTGGATTGACTCTGGGTGCTCGTCAGAGGCCACGTAGATGTCCTCGCACTCTAAAACGCGGCGGCGGTGATCGTCCGCTTGGAACAAAAACGGATATCAGCAAGCTTTGCTTATCGCTAGAGTTGTTTCGCGTCCGCCTGTGTACGGCCTTCAATAATCCATCACTGGACCGGAGCCCCGCTTTTCTTCCCCCACCCTAGGGCCCGCAGCTCCATCCGCGCCGCCTGCTGCAGCAGGACGCCGGGGCAGGCGCGTTCGATCTCGGACAGCAGGGTGTGGATGCCGGCGCGGCCGTCGGCGCTGGTCAGGTCGAGCCCAGCCAAGGCCTCCAGCAGGCGGGCGGCGATACGGTCTTCGGCCGGCATGATCTGTACTCCTCGCAATGAACCGCCGACCCGGGACGATCCAGCCGATCCGGGGGGCCGGAGTCAATCTCTGCGTTCTGTTTTTGTTCTTTTCATCCACCGCGTCGGCGGAGCGGCCCCTCCACCATGCTTCGCATGGTCCCCCTCCCCCGATGGGGGAGGAACAGTGTAATCTCGCCCCCGATAATCCCGCCCCTTCCAACCCCGAAAGGCGCCCTTTCGCCCCCCGATCCGCCGCCGCGCCCCTTCGCCAACCCCCCATGCCCCCGCGCCGGCGTATAATGCGGCGGAGGCGGCCGCAGGCCCGCCCCGCTTGAAGGGTCTTTGACATCGCCATCCCCGAACCCCGCCCGACCGCCCCAGGTCGAGGCGGATTGTCAGCAGATTGACGCTGCCCCCACACGCGCCCGGAACCGCCGCAACTTTTTCCCGGCCTCACCGTGTATTCCCGCCCCACCTGTCGGGGGCGCTATCGCTCGCGACGCGGTCGCTCGCTGCTTGAGCGCGTCGGTGTTAGGACGCCCCCATGAAGCCTGAGACCATCGATGTCCTGATCGTCGGCGCCGGCGCGGCCGGGATGATGTGCGCCATCGAGGCCGGGCGGCGCGGGCGCTCGGTGCGGCTGATCGACCACGCCCGGGCCCCGGGCGAGAAGATCCGCATCTCCGGCGGCGGCCGCTGCAACTTCACCAACCTCGGGACCGGCCCCGCCAATTTCCTCGGCGAGAACCCGCGCTTCGCGACCTCGGCCCTGAAGCGGTTCAGCCAGCACGACTTCGTCAAACGCGTCGACCGCGCCGGCATCGCCTGGCACGAAAAGACCCTCGGCCAGCTGTTCTGCGACGACAGCGCCAAACAGATCATCCGCATGCTGACCGACGACCTGCGCGCGGCGGGCGCGGTGCTGTCGCTGGGCGTCTCGGTCGAGCGGGTCGACCGGATCGCCGACGGCTATGAGGCCGCCCTGTCCGACGGGACCACGGTCCGCAGCCGCTCGCTGGTCCTCGCCACCGGCGGCAAGTCGATCCCCAAGATGGGGGCCACCGGCTGGGCCTATGACGCCGCCCGCCAGTTCGGCCTGCGCGTCACCGACACCCGCCCGGCCCTGGTCCCCCTGACCTTCGAGGCCGGCCTGCTGGAGACGCTGAAGCCCCTCGCCGGCGTCGCCGTGGATGTCAGCGTCAGCGCCGTCCCGGCCTCAAGTAGCCCGAAGGGCGATAGGCCCACCTTCAATGAGGCCATGCTCTTCACCCACCGCGGCCTCAGCGGCCCCGCCATCCTCCAGATTTCCAGCTACTGGCGCGAGGGCGAGGCCATCACCGTCGCCATGGCCCCCGGCGAGGACCTCCATGCCCGCCTCAAGGCCGCCAAGGAGGAGAACGGCAAACAGATGGTCCACACGGCCCTGGGCCACCTGATCCCCCGCCGCCTCGCCGAAAGCGTCTGCGACCGCGAGGCGATCAAGGGCAAGCTGGCCGAGGTCGGCGACAAGACCCTGCGCCGCCTCGACGCCGCCGTGAACGGCTGGACGGTCAAGCCCGTCGGCTCCGAAGGCTACCGCACCGCCGAGGTCACCCTCGGCGGCATCGCCACCGACCAGCTGGACCAGCAGACCATGGAGGCCCGGTCCGTCCCCGGCCTCTACGTCATCGGCGAGGCCGCCGATGTGACGGGCTGGCTCGGCGGCTACAATTTCCAGTGGGCCTGGTCGTCAGGCTGGGCCGCCGGGCAGGCCTGCTGAGTGATTAGTGGTTAGTGGCTAGTGGCCACGGTTGAGGCTAGAGGGTCTGTCGCCGCCGCCGCGCTCGCCCCCAACCACTAATCACTAACCACTAATCACTCCCTCCCATGCCCTTCACCGCCACCGTCCTGACCATGTTCCCCGAGGCCTTTCCGGGCCCGCTCGGCGTCTCGCTGATCGGCACGGCGTGGCGCGAGCGCGGGCTCTGGAGCCTTGATACGGTTGACATCCGGGCCTTTTCCACAGATACGCGCGGCTTCCTGGACGACACCCCCGCGGGGGGCGGCCCGGGAGCCGTGCTGAAAGCGGACGTGGTGGCCAGGGCGCTCGACAGCGTAGCCGGGTCAGGGCGGCCGCTTTTGTACATGAGCGCCCGGGGTCGGCCCCTGACCCAGGCGCGCGTGAAGGAATGGGCGAAGGCGGACGGGATCACCGTCCTCTGCGGCCGGTTCGAGGGGGTGGACCAGCGCGTGCTCGACGCACGCGGGTTCGAGGAGGTCTCCGTCGGGGACGCGGTGCTCGCCGGCGGCGAGGCGGCGGCCATGGTGGTGATCGAGGCGTGCGTAAGACTGCTGCCCGGCGTCCTCGGCCAGGCGGAGAGTTTGAGTAGCGAGAGTTTCGAGGACGGCCTTCTGGAGCATCCGCAGTACACGCGACCGCGGACGTTCGAGGGGCTGGAGATACCCGAGGTTCTGCTGTCCGGAGACCATAAAAAGGTCGCCGCATGGCGCGAGGAGCAGCGGCGAGTGACGACCCGGGACCGCCGGCCAGACCTCTGGGCGGCCTATCCGGACAAGACCCATGCGGGCCCTGAGCCCGCCAAATCACAGGTAAAGAGCGCAAAAGCTCGAGGAGAATAGAATGAACATCCTTCAGACGATCGAAGCCGAAGAAAAAGCCCGCCTGGTCGCCCAGCGCGCCATCCCCGACTTCCAGCCCGGCGATACGCTGCGCGTCATGGTCAAGATCAAGGAAGGCGAGCGCGAACGCATCCAGGCCTTCGAGGGCGTCTGCATCGCCCGCGCCGGCGGCGGCATCAACGAGAATTTCACCGTGCGCAAGATCAGCTTCGGCGAGGGCGTCGAGCGCGTCTTCCCGCTGATGTCGCCGAACATCGACGCGATCGAGGTCAAGCGCCGCGGCGTCGTCCGGCGCGCCAAGCTCTATTACCTGCGCGATCGCCGCGGCAAGTCGGCCCGCATCGCCGAGAAGCAGACCATCCGCCCGGTCAAGGGCGCGGTGGTCCCGGAAACCGGCTCCGCCCAGAAGGTCGACGAAACCGAAGCATAATGACAAAGGCCCCGGCGGAACCGCCGGGGCCTTTTTCTATCCATCGTCGGGCGAGGCTCAGTTAGGATAGAGCCGGCCGCCCGCGTCCTTCTGGCCTTCCAGGCTGTGCTTCAGATCGCGCATCTGGTCATGGCCGCTCTTCACCGTCCCGTAGGCGCGGCGGATGGTTTCGCGGGTCGTGGCCGAAACGTCCGAGTCCTCGAGCGCGGATTCGAACTTCGCCTTGATGAAGTCCTCGCCGTTCTCGACCGAGTTCACCACGGCCTGTTCGTCGCGCAGCAGGGCGTGTTTGACGTCCAGGAACGCGCGGTGGGCCTTGGCGAGGATGGATCCGTCGTCCTCGGGCTCGCCGCCCAGGCTGCGCACCGTGCCCTGAAGGTCGACCGCCACCAGCTGGCGTTCAAAGCTGCGGGCCTCGAACAGGCTGCGATAGTTGGGCTTGTCGGTCTCCTTGGCGGCTTCGCGATAGCCATCGGCGCTGTCGATCGTGGTTTCGATCAGGCCGTTGAGAACGTGGATGTCGTGCTGGTTGGGGGTGGTCATGGTCAAGCCTTTCACGGGTTCCGGGAGGAGACTCGAAAGCGCGGTCGGGCCCGATAAAGTTTCAGCTTGGCCGTTCTACAATTTTGTCCGGAGCGACCAGAGCTCGGGAAAACAGCGGCGTTGCAGGGTCTCGGTCAGATAGGCGACGCCCTCGGTCCCGCCCGTGCCGCGGCGGCGGCCAATGATGCGTTCGACCGTCACGACATGCTTGTGCCGCCAGGTGAGCAGCGCATCGTCGAGGTCCACCAGCTTTTCGGCCAGTTGGTAGAAGGGCCACCAGCGCGTGGTGTCGCGATAGACTTCCAGCCACGCGGCCTCGACCGACTCCGACGGCTCATAGGGCTGGCTGACGTCACGGTTGAGGACCTCGAGGGGAACCGGCAGCCCCGCGACAGCCAGTTGCGAGAGGGCGTCGTCATACAGGCTGGGCGCCCGCAACGCGGCCTTTAGCGCGTCGTGGGCCGCGGGACGTTCGATATGGAAGCGCAGGAAGCGGTCGTCCTTGAGACCCAGCATGAATTCAAAGCGGCGGAACTGGTCGCTCTGGAATCCTGAGGACGAGCCGAGAACGCCGCGAAAACGCAGATAGTCAGCCGGCGTCATGGTGGCGAGAATGTCCCAGCTCATGGTCATCACCGCCTGGATGCGGCTGACGCGCGCCAGGCATTTGTAGGCCGGCACCAGGTCGCCGCGGCGAACCAGGGCCTGAGCCAGGGTCACCTCGTGCAGGATCTGTTTGAGCCACAGCTCCTTGGTCTGGTGGATGACGACGAACAGCATCTCGTCATGTTGGTCAGACAGGGGATGCTGGGCGGCGAGCAAATCGTCGAGCGCCAGGTAGCCGGCGTAGGTGATCTCGGAGGGCTTGGCGGCGTCAGTCATCCGCGACCTATCGCGCGGGAGGCTCCGAGGCTCAAGACTTGTCGGGATCGTCAGCCCGGTCGTCCCAACCCTCGCGGCTGGATTTGAAGGCCAGCGCCATAAGGGTCCAGGTCAGCGCGACCGTCCCCAGCGAGCCGAGCGACAGCGCGATCATCCCGTGCAGGCCCAACGGGCCGCCGCCGATGGCGGTCCAGGCGAAACCGACCGCCATGGTCGTCAGCGCGGCGACGCCGAGGACCAGGAAAACCTTCAGAAACATGGGCCGCGCGATCAGCGCTGAACCCACTGGCCCTGGGCATTGCGATACCATTGGCCGGTGCTGATGCGCGGCAGGAGCTGGGTCTGGAACATGCGCGCCGCGGCGGCCTCGGTCGTCGCGTCGCCGCCCGCGGCCTGGGCGCTTCGCGCATAGGCTTCGCGACGGGCCGCGTTGGTGACCTGGACGGCCTCGACCAGGGCGGCGTCAGAGGAGGGGACGCGGAAGCCGAGATAGCCGTCGGCCTGTTCGCCCACGGCCCCCTGCGTCTTGGCGGCGTCGATCATCGACTTCTGGGCGGACGTCTGGGCGAAGGCCGCACCCGCGGCGACGCCGAGCGCCGCAACGGCCGCGGTGACGACGAAGAACTTGCGGAAAGACATCGGGATCAACTTTCGCATCAGAACAGGTTGGGGTTTTCGACGAGGAGGTCCTGGAGCTCCTTGTCGAGACGCACACGGACATCGGCGTCGAGCTTGGCGTAGATCTGGATCGGATCGACCTGCAGGCGGACCGTCGGCGTACAGGCGCCAAGGCCGACGGCGGCGACAAGGCCGAGCAGGGCGAGGCGGGTGCGCGTCTGGGGCCGAGTCATGGGCAATGGTCTCCGGTCTTCAATCCACGCTGATCTAACGCGATTGAGCGTGAACGGGTTCTGAACGGCGAAGATGGCCTGATCACGGCGTGGCGTCCGGTGGCGATTCCGGCAACGCCGCAGCCTCGGCGGATGGCCGTCCATCACGGGCGCGGTTCAACTCCAGCAGATCGCCGATCAGCTGGTTGAGGTTGAGCGTGGTGTCGAGGGTCAGGTCGATCCCGGTGCCGGACGGCAGGGGCAGCGGCCGGTTGAGGAACTCCCGACTGATGAATTCCGCGATCGATATGCGCAATTCCTGACGCTGGGGCGGATCGTGCCGGCCGCGGATGCGAAACAGGACGTTGATGCGGCCTTCATCCAGACTGTTGACCTCGGCCGAGAGGATGTCGAACGAGAGGTTTTCCATGGCCTGATAGGCCAGGTCCTGGACCGTGTTGGGCGGAACCGCCTCCCCGCCGCCGCCGGCCTCGAGGTCGCTGAGCGCCTCGCGAGCGATCGACAGGCGACCCGGCTGGACAGCCGCCAGCGAACCGCCGGTGATCCGGACGCCATTGACCGGGTCGGACGTGAAGGGCAGGCGGCCCGAGACCACCGCATCGAGATTGACCCTGTCGCCAAAGCCGGCGCCGGCGATCACCTGACCCAGCTGGACATTCTCAAGCACGATGACGCCGCTGATCGGCTGGTTCGGATCCAGCGGCACGGCGAAGGGTTCGAGGCGAATGCGGCCGCCGGCCACCTCGAGGTCGCCGCCGTCGATCGTCACCGCCGCCTTGTCGAGGCCGAAGGTCAGTTCGATGTCAGTGAGGGGGACGACCGATTCCAGCAGCTCGGCCGAAAGACGCTGGCCCGGAGCGGCGGTCAGGGGCGCCAGATTGGTGAAATCGATGGTCCCGCGCAGCCCCTTCACGGGTCCGGCGGGGCTGATGAAGTCGAGGCCGGGAATGGTCAGCCGGCCTGAGCTGCTCCCCTCCTCATCGGCTCGCCAGTCGATGCGGCCGCTGAAGGCCGCAGATCCGGACGCCGGGGCGCCGATGAAACCGGCCATGGGGCTGAGGTCGGCGGGCTGAAGCCCGCCCTCCGCGAAAATGATCGACGGGGCGTCGATGGTCAGACCGCCGGCCCCCGCCTGTCCGTCATGGGCCAGGGTCAGGCGTCCGAGCTCCGCGCCATTGCGGGCGAGATCGAAGACGCCAGTCCAGTCTTCGTCAGCCAGCCGGGCTGAGCCGGCCGCGGTCAAGGGAAGGAAACGCAGGGGCGTTGTGGCGTCCTCGACAATCGCTCGGGCGACACGGGCTTCGAGACCGACGCCGGCCGGGCCGCCCGTGGCGATGAAGCCGCCTTCGGCGTCGCGGAAATCGAGGGCCAGGAAAGGGGCCGAGGCATCGAGGCCCCGGATCGCGCCCTCGGCCCGCCAGCGGCCGTCGGCGACGCTGACCAGGGGCCGGGCGACCGGACAGATGTCGCCCGTGATGTCGACGACATCACTCTCGTCAAGCTCCAGGCGCTCGACCGTCAGGGGAAGACAGCGGGCGGCGACATAGGTGAGACGCCCGCCGGACGAGGTCAGTTCACCGCGGGTCTGGACCGTGATCCCCCGCGCCAGGCCGAAGTCGAGGCCGGCGCGACCGTCAAGGGTGGCGGTGAAGCCGGACGGGGTCAGTCGCCAGGCCGGGATGGCGAAGGCCGCGTCAGGCAGGCCCTGTCCGCGCGTCGCCGTCAGCGACAGGGCGCCGCCGCCGGCCTGACCGCGCGCGGCCATGAAGACGGGCGTCGCGGCGGGGTTGATGGTCAGGACGCCGCCATTGGCGGGGCGGAGGGTCGCGGGGCGAGTCAGGGTCAGGCGTGTTCCCGAATGGCCCGCGACCAGCTCGAACCGCGGTGCACTCAGGGCGAAGGCCGAAACCGCCCGCTTCATCCCGGCCAGTTCCGTCACATCATCGCCGGACGGCGAGCCGAACAGCGGCCAGGCCCCTCGGGCTGCGCTGAAGGCGCCGGTCGCCGTGACCCGAAGGCCTCCGTCGGAGACCAGGTCGAAATCCGTCGTGCTCCGCACGCCGGTCAGGGTCAGCTCATCCCAGGTCAGGCGATCCGCCGACAGGTTGAGGGGCCCGGCCGCCTCGACCGCTGCGCCGCGTCCGCCGAGGGTCATCCCGCTGGAGGCGAGCGTGACGCCGGCGCCGTCCAGCCCGCCCCCGGAAGCCCGCACCGCGGTGGCCGTGGTCCGTCCGTCCATCCGCCAGCCCAGTTCCCGGGCGTCACGCGCCACCACCGTTCGCGCATCGGTCAGGCGCAGACGCGCGGTCGCGGCGGAGACCCCCGGCCCTTCGATACGCGAGGCGCGAAGTTCGGCGGCGCTGTCGCCCTGAATGCGGAAGGTTTCGATCCAGCCGGCGGTCTGGCCGTCGAAGGTCAGGTGGAGGTCTGCGTCACGGGCCGAGGTCTCGCCCGCGGACAGCCGGGCGGCGGCGAGGCGAACATCAATCCGCGCCCGGCCGTCGCCGCGACGGTTCGAAAGATCGGGATAGGGCAGGTCCCCGGTCAGGCTCAGCCCGGCCATCTCAGCATTGAAGCCCGGAACTCGGGCGCTTTCGGCCGCCGTGGCGAGACGCAGGGCGACCCGGTCGCCCGTCGTGGTCAGGTCCACCGTGGCCTGCAGCCCCCGGGCCTCAGCCTCGCCACTCCGGAAGGCTGTCGCCGGCATCCGGGCGGTCAGCCGCATCAATTTGCCATCGTCGAGCCGGGCGTCGCCCAGGATATTGGTCGGCCCGTAGTCCGTATCGAGCCGGACCCGTGCCCGCTCGACCAGGACGAGCGGGCCCCGGCTGTCGGGTTGGGGCGGACGGCCAGTGAAACGCTCCACCAGAGGATCCAGCGATCCGAGTGTGAGCTTCCCGTTCCGGACGCTGGCGCGGACGACCGGCCGGACCAGTCGAATGCGGGTGGGCGTCACGCCGAGCCCGCCCTTCGACCACGGCGCGCCGATGGCGTAGTCGACCTCGACCCGCTCCACCGTAACGTCGGGGTTGGCCGGGTCGCCGATACGAACGCTGGCGACCAGGCCGTCGAGCTCCAACTGTTCGACCTGCATGTCGGCCTCGATCCCCTGCCGCTCCAGCCAGCCGATCAGAACCTGGCGGGTCGCGGCGCGGCGGTTAAGGTAGAGTGCCGCGGTCAGGATCAGCAGGATGCCGAAAATTACGCCGATGATCTGCAGCCCGCGGCGACGATGGGAGGGCTTGGCCCGCGACGTGGGCGGGACAGGGGGCGCGGCGGTCATGAACCGGTCATATCGGGCCGTGCTGGCGGGAGGAATGGCTGGTGAACAAAGATTTTATCCCGATCAGAACTGAGATCGTGTCTGCGGAAGCACGGTAGAGTGGCGCATCGGCCACTTTGAATGCGCCCATGGTCAGTTCGGGACAGATTGCCGCAACCATGAGTCAATCAAGCGTTCAAACGCGGCGAATACACTGTCGGTTTCCAGAGATAGTCTCAGGTTTCACGCAAGCTTTACCGGCCACTACGGCTCCGGTTAACGTCCTGTAACGAACCGCCTTCCCATGCTGGGATGAACGAGCTATACGGCCTGTTCTCGCAAAGGAGACCTCTCCGGCGCGATCCTTGCTACCAGTGGCTTTGGCGCCGTCCGGCGTCGTTGTTTGTCGGGGACCGATGGCTCAGTTCGATCCACGTCGCCAGCCGATGCGCATCGCGCCTCACGCCCTGACGGCGGTGGCTGCGATCTCGGTGGCGCTGCTTGCAGGCCGCGTATACCAACCCGCGAAAGCGGAAGAGGCTCCGCCTCTCACCCAGACCCAGATCGCCGTGCTCGCCGACCAGGCCTTCATGGCCGCCGGCATGCCCGCCGGCCTGACGACACCGGAAGCCATTCCGGTCCAGATCCGCCGCGGCGAAACCTTCGAGCAGGCCGTGCGCCGCACGGGCATCGCTCCGGAAGAAGCTTCCGCCGTCGCCGCCACCCTGTCGAACGCCATGGATGTGAACGCCATGCGTGTGGGTCAGCGGTTCGAGACCGCCATTTCCCAGCCGCGCGGCGGCCGGGGCGAGGCCCGCCTGATCGGCCTGACCATGCGGACCGGACCGGCCAGCCAGCTGACGGTGTCGCGCAGCTTCGACGGCGCCCTGCGCCTGCGGGCGCTGGAGGAGAAGGTTTCCCACGAGACGGTGGTCCTGACCGGCAAGGTCGAAGGCTCCCTGACCCGCACAGCCCGTCGCGAGGGCGCGCCGGCCGATGTCGCCCGCGCCGCCGGCCGCCTGTTCTCGCACCGGTTCGACATGGAGCGCGACATCCGCGCCAATGACGAATTCACCTATGTCTTCGGCCGCACCGTCACCGAGAATGGCCGCACCATCGGCACAGACGGCCTTTTGTATGCAGAGCTGAAGGGCGTGGCCTTCTATCGCTTCCAGCCCGCGGGCGCGCGCGAGCCCCAGTATTTCGACGCCACCGGCAAGAATACGCGCTCGGCCTTCATGCGTACGCCGCTGGAACGCGGCTTCCGCGTCTCCTCTTCGTTCGGATTCCGCCGTCACCCGATCGCCGGCTATCGCAAGATGCACCAGGGCATCGACTTCGCGGCCGGCAGCGGCACGCCGGTCGTGGCGCCGGCGGATGGCGTCGTGGTCGAGGCCCGCCGCTGGGGCGGTTACGGCAACTGGCTGCGGATCCGTCATTCGAACGGTCTCGAGACCGGCTACGGCCACCTGTCGCGCTACGCCTCCGGCATGCGCGCCGGACAGCGGGTGCGTCAGGGTCAGGTCGTGGCCTATGTCGGTTCGACCGGCGCCTCGACCGGTCCGCACCTGCACTATGAAATCTGGCGGCGCGGCCAGCGGATCAATCCGGCCGGGGTTCGCACGACCGAAGGCACGGTCCTGGCCGGCGCGGATCTGGTCGCGTTCCGGGCCGAGAAAGCCCGCATCGACCGCATTCGCGCCGCCGGCGGCGAGCGCCGGCCGGTGGTCCAGCGCGCCGCCGTCGAGGGCCTGCGCCCCGCCCAGGGCTGAGGCCGTCTTTTCAGCTTCCCGGCTTGGCCGCCGCGATCAGGGCGTCATCGAGCTCGCGCGCGCGGATCGCCGCAGGGCGCTGAAACAGCCGGGCCGCATAAACCTTGAAGACGTCGCGGTCAGGCAGGGATTTGAACTGCATGCCCCAGCCGATCTGACTGCCCAGGTAGACGTCCAGCGCGCTGAACCGGTCGCCGAGCAGCCACGGCCCCGCGCCTGAGACGACCGTCTCAAGCGCATCAACCACCTGTTCGAAACTGCCGTACCCCGCCGTCCCGGCCTTGTCGGCCGGCGCCAGCAGACCGAGCGTCTTGGCCGTCACGGCCGCTTCGAGCGGACCGGCGCCGAAGAACATCCAGCGCAGATAAGCCCCACGCGCCGGGTCATCGAGCGCCGGGGCCAGACCGGCCTCGGGGAAGGTGTCGGCCAGCCAGGCGCAGATGGCGGCGCATTCCGTCACGGTCACATCGCCCCGGGTCACGGCCGGTACCTTGCCCATCGGGTTGATCGCCAGAAAATCAGGAGCCTTCATCGTCGTGCCGTAATCCAGAACCACCGTACGGTACGGCTGGCCGATCTCCTCCAGCATCCAGCGTGCGATTCGGCCGCGCGACATGGGGTTGGTGTAGAAGACGATCTCGTCGGACTGGCTCACGGCGCTCTCCCTCGCGTTGCGACGCGAACAGTAAACTGAAGACTTTATGGAACAAAGACGAAACATCCTCCGTGGCCTGGTCGGCGGCGCCGCGCTGTGGAGCGCGGGGATGGGCGTCCGTGCGCAAACTCCCTTCCGTTCGCGACGGATCACGGTGACGATACGCGGACGGGGGCCCGATGTCCTGCTGATCCCTGGTCTGGCCTCGACCGCCGAGGTCTGGCGCGGCGTGGCCGACCGGCTGGCCGGACGACGGCGGCTCCATCTGGTCTCGGTGCGCGGCTTCGGCGACCTGCCCGCCGGCGCCAACGCCAGCGGTGCGGTCATGGCGGCCGTCGCCGCCGAGGTGCGCCGCTACATCGCCGAACAGGGTCTGGAGCGACCGGCGTTGATCGGCCATTCCATGGGCGGCCAGGTCGGGCTGCGCGTCGCGGCCGATGCCGGGGGGCGCATCGGTCGTGTCATGGTGGTGGATTCCTCTCCCTTCTTCCCTGCCCTGATCAGCCCCCAGGCCACGGTCGGCGACGTCGAGCCGATCGCCCAGCTGGCCTATCAGGCCATCCATTTCCTCGGCGACGAGGCGCTCCGCGCCCGCGGCCGGCAGATCGGTCTGGAACTGGGCGGTGCGACGGACGCCGTGTTCGGCGCCATGGGCTGGCAGGGCGGCGACCGCCGCGTTCTGGCCCAGTCCCTGTACGAGGTTATGACCGTGGACCTGCGCCGCCGCCTCCCCGACATCACCGCGCCGGTGACCGTCGTCTATGGCTGGAGCGCAGACGGGAGCTCGCCACGCAGCCGCACCGACAGACTGTTCCGGGGCGCCTATGCCCGGCTCCGCATCCCGGCCGCTTTCGTGCCGATCGAGGGCGCCGAGCATATGGTGATGATCGACCAGCCGACGCGGTTCCAGGCGGCGGTGGACCGGTTCCTGGCCTGAGCCTCAGTCAGCGTCGGGCTGGGCGTCCGGATGGGCCGCAATAAAGGCGGGATGGCTGGCGGCTGTCGTCTCGATCGCAAGCAGCCCGGGGAAGGCGTCGAGCGCGACGTTGAAACGGCGGGCCGAATAGATCTGCGGGATCAGATAGCAGTCGGCCAGTGTCGGCGCGTCGCCGAAACACCAGCCGGCCCCGTGGCGGGCGACCAGCGCCTCCAGCGCCTCGAAGCCTGGCGAAATCCAGCGGGCGGCCCAGGCATCGACAGCCGCCTGGTCGGCGCCAAAGGTCTCACGCAAGGCCTTGCCGACGCGTAGATTGTTGAGCGGATGGATATCGCAGCCGATCAATGCCGCCATGGCCCGGACATGGGCGCGATCTACCGGGTCCTCGGGCAACAGCGCCGGCGCGGGAAAGGTCTCCTCCAGCCATTCAAGGATGGCCGGGCTCTGGGTCAGGACGGCGCCGTCGATCTCCAGCGCGGGCACCATGGCCTGTGGATTGAGGGCGACGAAGGTCTCTGACCGTTGCGCGCCGGTTCGCAGATCGACCCCCTGCTGGTCATAGGCCAGCCCCTTGAGGGCGAGGGCGATACGGGTGCGGTAGGCGGCGCCCGACCGCCAGTAGCCGTGAAGGATCATCGCGGGATCACCGTGAAGCTGAGGGGTTGCAGGCCGCCTATGGCCGCCTCCACACGGTCGCCGGGCCGGAGCGGACCGACGCCTTCGGGCGTGCCGGTGAAGATCAGGTCGCCGGGCCGGACATCCCAGAGCTCTCGCGCCTTGGCGAGAATTTCCTCCGGGTTCCAGACCATGTCGTCCAGGCGGCCGGACTGACGGGTTTCGCCGTTCACCGACAGGGTGATGAGCGCAGTCGACTCCGGCAGGGGGCCGAGGGTGAGGGCGCCGCATGGGGCGGACTGGTCGAACCCCTTGGCGGCGTCCCACGGCCGGCCTTTTTCCTTGGCCGCGGCCTGAAGATCACGGCGCGTCAGATCACAACCGACCGCCCAGCCGACGATTCCTCCATCCTCGCCGATGGCGCAGACGAGTTCTACCTCGTGATGCAGGTTGGCGGTCGCCGTCGGGAAGGCCGGGTCGGCGTCGTCAACGACCACCGCGTCGGCCGGTTTGGTAAAGAAGAAGGGCTCGGCGCGGGTGTGACCCATCTCCCGCGCGTGGGCCGCATAGTTCTGACCCACGCACAGAATCCGGCGGACAGGAAATCGCTCGCGCGATCCATGGATCGGCAATGAGGGCGTCGATGCGGGAGGAAACAGCCATTCAGTCATCCGCCCTGTCTATTCCGGGACGCGGCGCTTCGCCACTGCGGGGTCATGGTGCAATGCGGGAACCGTCACCGCACAGTGGCGTTCCGGCTCAGGGTTCTCTATCTAACCGTCAAGCTTGCAAATCGGAGCGCGCACAATGGCCACGACCAAGGCAGCACGGACAGCCGTGAAGAACGACATCAACACCCTCAAGGACGACCTCAAGGTGCTCGGCGCCGAAGAGAAGGCCCGGCTGCGGGAAAAGGCGACGGCGGCGGAAGCCCGTCTGCGCGCCAAGGCCGTCGAGACCGAAAGCCGTCTGAGGGAAGAGGCCGACGTCCTGCGCGAGCGGGCCCGTGGCTATTACGACACCGCCCGCGTGCGTGGTCAGGAATACTACGACGACGCCAGCGAGCGCTTCGACGAGGCGCAGCGCTACCTTGTCGAGCGCGTGCAGGAGCGGCCGATGCAATCGACCGCCATCGCCCTCGGCGTCGGCGTTGTGCTGGGGATGCTGCTCGCCGGTCGTCGGCGCTGATGCTCGGCGCAGGCATGGCCCGGGGTCTGGTCAAGAAGGCCATCGCGGCCTCGGTCGCGGCGGGCGCCGCCCTGGTGGCCATCCTGGCGCTGGGCGGGGCGGTCTTCTACGCCCTGATGATGGTCGTCCCCCCGCTCGCCGCCGCGTCGATCACCTTCCTGCTGTTCGCCGTGGTCGCCCTTGTGGTCGCCCTGACCTTCCTCGCGCGCGGCGAGTCGGAGGACGAGGAAGATGATGAAGAGGTCTCGGGCCTCGGCCAGCGCGCCTTCATGCTGTTCCGTCAGCGGCCGATCCTGGGCACGGTGGCGGCCTTGGCCGGCGGCTGGATCTTCCTGAGGAACCCGGCCCTGGCGACCATGGTCGCGGCAGCCTTCACCGAGAAATCGCACGGCAGCCGTCGCCGCCGCTGAGACCGGAACGGGGCCGCTCCCGGAACGTTGATCGCCCAGGCGTGCGGAGATGATCCGCTCTCCGTTGGATCAATCATTCTGGAGGAGCGTCTCATGCTTCGTTGGGCAATCATCTTTCTGGTCGTCGCTCTCGTCGCCGCCGTGCTCGGTTTCGGCGGCATCGCCAATTTCTCGTTCGAGATCGCCAAATTCGTCGCGATCATCGCGATCATCCTGTTCGTGATCTCGTTGATCGCGGGCGGACTTCGAGGGCGCGGAACCCGCCCCTAGCAACGCCTGACAGTCCGAATTCCGGAAGGGCCGTGGTCGTCAGACCGCGGCCTTTTCCATCTGGCCGGCTTCGTTGGGGCTCGGAGCCGTCGCGGTCCGGCGGGTGTCCTGACGGCGAGGCAGTTTCCAGGTCTGATCCGGCTCGAAGCGATCGCCCGTCCAGGCCATGGCGGTGACAGTGATGTGGTGGGCGTCCCAGTCGATCCGGTTGAAACCCGGCGGCGAGCCACGTTCGCGATGCGAAAGGGTGCCGCATCCGACGGCATAGGAGCAATGGTCGGCAACGGTGATCGGCAGGGCGAAAGGCACATGGACGTGGCCGGTGGTGATCAGGTCGACGCCGGCCTCGGCGAAGATCAGCGCTGCCGCTTCACCGCGCTTGACCTCGCCGGTCATCGGGGCGCCGATCATCTCGACCAGCGGATGATGGCAAGCCAACACCCGCAGCGCGCCAACCGGCGCCTGGCGCAGGGCCTCGGCAGCCCTGCGGGTCTGTTCCAGGTCGATGACGCCCTTGGACCAATTGACGCGGGCCTGCCAGCCACGCGCGGTGACCACCCCGCGCACCATCAGGTTCGGGCTGAGAAACTGGTGGTCGTGGGCCGGGTGGCCGGTGGCGCGTTCGAACGCCTTCCACGGGCTGAACAGCCGCGCCGACAGGCTCCAGTAGGGAACATCGTGATTCCCGACGATGACGAACCGCGGATCCGGCATGCGGGCGATCCAGCGACCGGCCGCCTCGAACTCGCGGGGCAGGCCCTGCTGGGTGATGTCGCCCGTTATCAAAACCAGATCGTGCGGCGTCGCATGGGCATAGTCGAGGGCCGCTTCGCAGGCGTGGACGTGCTCGCAGCCGAAATGAATGTCGGAGAACTGGAGAATGCGCCCCACTAGACGCTGTCCTCGGCCGCCGGCGGATTGGGGGCGAGCGCCCGGAAGGCCGTCCGGATGAAGCGCACCCTGGCCTCATGGCGCAGCAGGGCGGGTTCGCCGTCGATCACCGCGGGAATGCGCGACCGGGCGCGGATGGTCGCCTTCTGGATCGCCTTGGTGGTCACGGCGGGGTCCTGGCGCCAGTCGTCAAACACGGCGTGGGCGGCGAGTCGGAAAGCCTGGACCGCATCGGCCGGGTTCATCGCCGCCGCCTCCAGCCCGGTGTTCTCGTCCATGGCCCTGGAGATCATCGGACTGATGACCACAAGCGCCTCAGCGCGGCGCACGGTCCGGTCATCCAGGGAGAAGCGGAGCCGCCCGGAGAAGGCCCGCTTCAGAGCCCTGCGGCCATACGCCCAGGCGAGACCGAATTTGCCCTCGCGCACCGCCTCGCGGGCAGGCGCCCAAAGGGCGGGCGCCCCGAGAATGGCGGCGCAGTAGAAAGCCTGGCGGAACTGGCCATCGGTAACCTCGCCTCCCGCGACCGACTGCGGCGCGCCCTCTTCAAGCGTCCGTCTCAATGCGATCTTCCAGTCGGCAGTGCCGTATAGCGCCCTGGGGAGCATATTCATGGTGCCGCCCGGCAGGGGAGCGACCAGCGGACCGTCAGGACCGGCGCGCGAGGCGATGGTCCCTGCGGTCCCGTCTCCGGCAAGCACCAGAAGGACGTCGGGTCGGGCATCCAGCGCCTGCTGGATCTGCGCGTCGAACTGTCCGCCCTCCAGAGCCACGATCTCAGCATCGAAGGCGTAGTCGGCGAGGATCGCCTCCGCCTCTTCCAGGGCGTTGGGGCCCACCCCGCCGGACAGCGGGTTGACGAGCATGATGGCCCGTCCCAACGCGACGTGCGGCGTAAGACTATGGGGCTCGACGGTCGGAGTTTCGGCCGTAGTCGCGAGATCGCTCGCCAGCGTCACGGTGTCTGTCATGTCGCCCGAACGTCCCGACCGGGACGATGTTCCGGTCGGGATCCCAGAAGCGTGACTATTGCTTCTTCATCTCGTCGGTAGCGGCGGCGGCTCCGGCTTGGGCAGCGTCTCCGGCCTGTTCAGCCGCGGCGCCGGCGGCGTCCGCCGCTTCCTCGGCGACCCTGGGAGCTTCCCCGCGGACCGTGGAGACGCCCTTGGCGATCCAGCCGTCCATCATGGCGCCGCCTTCGGCCAGCGACTGCTCCTTGATGCCGAGAACAGCCGTCAGAACGCCGAACAGCGCCAGCAGGGTGACAAGGATCCCAATCAGCGGATTGCCCCCCGAGCGCCGCTTGGATCGCGCCCACACCGGGCTGTGCTCACCATCGTCCGCCATGCGGACCGGTTCAGAAAAACGCATACGAAACCCCCGTCTCAACCCAGAAAATCGAAGCCACACCCTCCGTGCGACATCGACTGAAGCCTAATACAGACTTAACCTTGATCATACCGCGGGAACCGCAACGCTTATTCCAGCGTTCACACCCGTGGGGCGAACCCGAGGGATGAAGGAAATCCATATGAACAAGGCAATCATCGCCATCGCCGGCGCCGGCCTCCTGGCCAGCGCCTGCGCGACCGACCAGTACGGCAACAGCACGGGTCCGAATGAAACCGTGCGTCAGGGCGCCATCGGCGCCGGCATCGGCGCAGTCGCCGGCGCCATCATCGGCAACAATGTCGGCGACGGCAATGCGGGCCGGGGCGCGGCCATCGGCGCCGTGGTCGGCGGCGCTGCGGGCGCCGTCCGTGGTTCGCAGCAGGATCGCGCCAACCAGCAGCGCTATCGCGACAACCAGAACCGCTACTACTACTGCTACGACGGCCGTCAGGACGAGTGCTACTGGGAGAACGGCCAGCGTCGCTACTAGGCGCGCGCTGTCTGAGTGAGAGTTCAGGGCGGTTCGTCGGAAGGCGGGCCGCCCTTTTTCTTGGGTATTGAGGGGTTGGATATGAAGCGACTGATCGGGATTGCGGGGCTTGCCGGGATGGCGGGGTTGTCCGGGTGCGGGATTGGCGGGTTCATGGACCGGAGCGCGGTGGTGGCGGAGCCGTCGCCGTGCGTCACCAAACGGTTCGAGATCTATTTCGCGGACAGCGAGGCGCGGCTGACCGAGTCGGCGCGGCGGGCGATCGGCATGGAGGCGGCGCAGCTGCAGGGCTGCGACATCCGCAGGGTGCAGGTGCTGGGCCTGGCCGACGCGCGCGGCGGAGCGACGGCCAATCTGAGCCTGTCCGAACACCGCGCCCAGGCCGTGGCCGAGGCGCTGACCGCCGCGGGCTGGCCGGCCCCGGCGTTCGATGTCGACGCCGCCGGCGACGAGGGCGCGGTGACCGAGGCCGGGGTGCGCGAGCCGATGCGACGGCGCACCGAGGTTCTGGTCGAGGCTGTTCCGCGCTGACCGGCGCGACGCCGCGTCGCTGACGCGGGCGGTGACGGGGACGGGTGCGGGCGGCTAAGGTCGCCGCGACCGTCTCCGGAGGCCGCGTGAACCATCTCGTCCGATTGCTGATCCTGCTGGTCATGAGCGCCTGGCCGGTCGTCGCCACAGCCCAGACCGCGACAGGCGCGGGGCCGCAGCGCACCGAACGGATCGAGGCCGAGCTGGTCCCCATGTCGGCGTGGGCCGCGCCGGGATCCACAGCCGTGGTGGCGGTCAAACAGACCATCCGGCCGGAATGGCACACCTACTGGCGCAACCCGGGCGACTCGGGCGGCCCCACCACCCTGACCTGGACCCTGCCGCAGGGCGCGCAGGCCGGCGACATCGTCTGGCCCGTCCCCGAGCGTCAGCGGATCGCGGGGTTGATGAACTACGGCTATTCCGGCGTGGTCTATCTGCCGGTCCCGATCGAGATCCCCGCCTCGGTCCGGCCGGGCGCGACCCTGCCGCTCACCGTCAGGGCGCTGTTCCTCGTGTGCAGCGCCGAGATGTGCGTGCCGGACGAACTGACCCTGAGGCTGGACCTGCCCGTCCGGGACGGCGCGGCGCCGATGGACCCGCGCCATGGCGAGGCCATCGCGGCGGTGCTGGAGACGGCGCCGCGACCCGCGGGCGTCGAGGCGCGGATCGCGCTGGAGAGCGGCGTGCTCACCCTGGGCGCCGCGGGCGGACCGCTGGCCGGGCGCGACCCCGGCCCCAGTTATTTCTTTCCCTTCGAGGGCGGGGTCATCGCCCACCCCGCGGCCCAGACCGGCGCATGGGGGCCGCAGGGCCTGACCCTGAGCCTTCAGCCTGGCGGCCAGACCCAGGCCGGAGGGCTGGCGGGACCGGTCGAGGGCGTGCTGGTCACCGCCCACGGCGCCTGGGAGATCCGGGCCGAGCCCGGCGCGGCGCCGGCCGGAACCCGCGGTTCGGGCGAACTGGCCGCCGCGCCGGACGCGTCCAGCGCGGACCCCGGCGCCGAAACGGCGGCCGGAAACGGGCTGGCGGCCTTCGCCCGGGCCGTGCTGTTCGCGGTGCTGGGCGGACTGATCCTGAACCTGATGCCCTGCGTCTTCCCGATCCTGGCGATGAAGGCCGCCTCGCTGGCGGCCTCGGCGCATGACCCCCGCCATGCGCGCCGCGACGGCCTGGCCTTCCTGGCCGGGGTGCTGACGACCTTCCTGCTGCTGGCCGGCGTCCTGCTGGCGCTGCGGGCGGCCGGCGAGGCGGTGGGCTGGGGCTTCCAGCTGCAGTCGCCGCCGGTGACGGCGGGACTGGCCCTGCTGATGCTGGCCGTGGCGTTGAACCTGTCCGGTGTCTTCCATATCGGCGCCGGCCTGCAGGGGGCCGGATCAGGCCCGCTGGCGCGCCTGCCGGGCGGTCTGGGCGCCTTCTTCACCGGGGCGCTGGCGGTGATCGTGGCCGCGCCCTGCACGGCCCCCTTCATGGCCTTCGCCCTCGGCGCGGCGCTGGTCATGCCATGGCCGATGGCGTTGACCGTCTTCCTCGGTCTCGGACTCGGTCTCGCCCTGCCCTTCGTGGCGGTCAGTCTGACCCCCGGCCTGCTGGCGCGCCTGCCCCGGCCCGGCCCGTGGATGGAGCGGCTCAAGAACCTGCTGGCCTTTCCGATGTACGCCACCGCCCTGTGGCTGGCCTGGGTGTTCAGCCGCCAGACCGGGGCCGACGCCCTGGGCCTGCTGTTCGCAGCCGGCCTGCTGCTGGCGCTGGGCGCCTGGCTGACCGGTTGCGGCCAGGCCGAGCGCGGCCTGGGGCGCAGCGGCGTCTTTCACCTGACCGCCGGGGTCGCGGCGCTGTTGCTGGCGGGCGCGGCCCTGATCCTCGCGGCGCGCGTCCCCTCGCCCGCGCCGGGCCCCGCCGCGTCTGTCGAGGGCGCCGGCCCGGCGAGCG
>JAHKAM010000090.1 GCA_018826515.1 Alphaproteobacteria bacterium | reverse complement strand
GCAGGATGTCGATCTTGATGTCGAGGTGAAGCTCGCCCATCCCCTTGAGGATGGTCTGGCCGGACTCGTGATCGGTCGAGACGGTGAAGGAGGGATCTTCCGAGGCCAGCTTGGCCAGGGCGACGCCCAGCTTCTCCTGGTCGGCCTTGGTCTTGGGTTCGACCGAGATCTCGATCACCGGCGCCGGGAATTCCATCTTCTCGAGGATGACGGGCGACTTGGTGGGATCGCACAGGGTGTCGCCCGTGCGGGTGTCCTTCAGGCCGGCCAGGGCGACGATGTCGCCGGCGTAGGCTTCCTTGATGTCCTGACGGTCGTTGGAGTGCATCAGCAGCATGCGGCCGACGCGCTCTTTACGATCGCGGCTGGAGTTCAGCAGGCCCATGCCGGTTTCCATCTTGCCGGAATAGATGCGGCAGAAGGTCAGCGAGCCGACGAAGGGGTCGTCCATGATCTTGAACGCCAGGACCGACAGGGGCTCGTCGTCCGAGGCGCGACGCACGATCGGCTCTTCCGTCTTGAAGTCGATGCCCGGGGTCGGCGGGATGTCCACCGGCGACGGCAGATAGTCGACGACGGCGTCCAGCAGCGTCTGCACGCCCTTGTTCTTGAAGGCCGAGCCGCACAGGATCGGATAGAAGGCGCCGGTCAGAACGGCCTTGCGGATGCATTTCTTCAGCACTTCCAGCGAGGGCTCGGTGCCGTCGAGGTAGGCTTCCATCGCCTCGTCGTCGAGTTCGACGGCGTTGTCGATCAGGTACTGGCGGGCTTCATTGGCCTTGTCGACCAGATCGGCCGGGATCGGGCCGACGGTGAAGTTGGCGCCCAGGGCGTCGTTGTCCCAGACCACCGAATTCATGGCGACGATGTCGACCAGACCGGTCAGCGAGGATTCCGAACCGATCGGGAACTGGATCGGCACGGCCTTGGCGCCCAGGCGGTCGCGGATCGACTGCACCGAGGCGTCGAAATCGGCGCCGATCTTGTCCATCTTGTTGACGAACACGATCCGCGGCACGCGGTATTTGTCGGCCTGGCGCCAGACGGTTTCGGTCTGCGGCTCGACGCCGGCGTTGCCGTCCAGCACCGTCACGGCGCCGTCGAGCACGCGCAGCGAGCGTTCGACTTCAATGGTGAAGTCCACGTGGCCGGGGGTGTCGATGATGTTGAGGCGCTTCTCTTTCCAGAAGGCGGTCGTCGCGGCCGAGGTGATCGTGATCCCCCGCTCCTGCTCCTGGTCCATCCAGTCCATGGTCGCGGCGCCGTCGTGGACTTCGCCGATCTTATGGTTCTTGCCGGTGTAGTACAGGATCCGCTCGGTCGTCGTCGTCTTGCCCGCATCGATGTGGGCCATGATGCCGAAGTTGCGGTAGTCCTCGATCTTGTTGAGACGGGCCATGAAAACGTGCCTTGAAGTGAGTTCAGGACGCGTTTCGCGCCCTCGGGGAGATGTCGATCTGTGCGGATAAGCGGGCGCGGGCGATTTAGCTCAAACCGCCCGCGCCGGATAGTCTCAAGATAGGGACCGAAGACGGCCCCTTGAAGGCGTTACCAGCGGTAGTGGCTGAAGGCGCGGTTGGCCTCGGCCATCTTGTGGGTGTCTTCGCGCTTCTTGACCGCGGTGCCGCGGTTGTTCGAGGCGTCCAGCAGCTCGGCGGCCAGCTTTTCCGTCATGGTGTTCTCACCACGCTTGCGCGCGGCGTTGACCAGCCAGCGGATGGCGAGGGCGCGGCGGCGATCGGGGCGAACCTCGACCGGCACCTGATAGGTGGCGCCGCCGACGCGACGCGACCGGACTTCAACGGCCGGAGCCACGTTGTCCAGGGCGGCGTGGAACGTAGCAACGGGCTCCTGTTCCTTCTTCTTGTCGGCCAGGATCTCGAACGCGCCGTAGACGATGTTCTCGGCGACGGCCTTTTTGCCCTCGTACATGACGTAGTTCATGAATTTGGTGACGATCAGATCCTTGTATTTGGGATCCGGCAGAACTTCGCGCTTCTGTGCGCGGTGACGACGGGACATGGGCTTGGCCTTCTAAAGCGGTGTCGGACGGCCGGCGCGAGCCGGCGAATGGAATGGGCGGATCGCTTACTTCGGACGCTTGGCGCCGTAGTGCGAACGGCGCTGCTTGCGGTCCTTGACGCCTTGCGTGTCGAGCACGCCGCGCAGGATGTGGTAGCGAACGCCGGGAAGGTCCTTCACGCGGCCGCCGCGGATCAGGACCACCGAGTGCTCCTGCAGATTGTGGCCTTCGCCGGGGATGTAGCACACGGCTTCGATGCCCGTGGTCAGGCGGACCTTGGCGACCTTACGCAGGGCCGAGTTGGGCTTCTTCGGGGTCGTCGTATAGACGCGGGTGCAGACGCCGCGGCGTTGCGGGCAGCCCTTCAGCGCGGGGACCTTGTTACGGACCGGCTTGGGTTGGCGCGGCTTGCGGATCAGCTGGTTGATAGTCGGCATGGAGTCTCGGTTCTCTTCAATCGATGGGGGCGTGTGCCTTTCGGCCGGAGCGCCCCGGTGAGCCTTCTTTTCGGACGACGCTGATGCGCCGCCCCGGGTTTGATCTCGAGCCGACAGCGCGACGTCCAAACGAAAAAACCGGAACGCGCGCTTCGGGCGTTCCGGCGGGCACAGCCCGTCCGCTCAATTGTCACGATCCCGGAACCCGGCGAACCGGAAACCTCGAAAGTGCGCGGCTTCTACGCGCGGGGGGGCGGAAGGTCAAGCGCGGCGGGCTCATCGAGCCGGAAGCGGATGTTGAACTCGACCTCCGGTCCCGCCGCTCCCCTGAGCACGTCGATCTCGACCCGGGCCCGTCCCGCTCCGCGCAGGGCCGCCTCTCCGAATCCCTGGCCAGCCGGCTGTTCCGAGACGATCTTGCACTCTGTCAGGCGACCGTCTGCCTGCGCGACGCAACGCAGCCTGACGAGCCCCTCCCCTTCCGCCAGAGCGACGGGCGCTTGGACGTTCGCGCAGCCCGCGACCAGAACGAACAGTCCGAGGCTGAACCATCGCATTGCGGGATCCTGTTATTCGCCGGTCCTTTGGTCATGACAGTAGCACCCCCGCCATCTCGAAACAGGCCCCAATACCGCCACGCTCGCCCCCTCCCATGCGCGCATGGCGGGTGGACAGCGATTTCGGGGGCCGGCGTGGGTGTGGCCCGCACGCGCGGAGCGCTGGCGCAAGCCGGCGATCGTGGCCATCTCCGTGCTCGGCCATGTCGCCCTCTTCGCCTGGCTCGGCCTGCGCTCCATGGGACTGACCGTCCCGGGCCTGCTTCAGAGCGACCCCGAGCCGATCATCTATGTCCAGATCGAGCCCCGTCCGATCCTGCCCGGAGAGGTCGCTCGCGTCCGGCCGCCGGCCGACCGGCCGGAGACGGCCGCCGCTCCCGCCCTGCCCGGCTCGCCCACGGTCAGCCGCGACCTGCCCTTCCGCGATCCGGACGAGGATGAGGATCGCCCCGCCCCGCCCGTTCCCCGCGTCGGCGCCCCCGCGCCCGGCGCCCCGGCGGCGCCGGCTCATGTCGAGGGCTGGGCCGTGCGCCCCGAAACCCTCGGCGACCGCGTCGG
>JAHKAM010000088.1 GCA_018826515.1 Alphaproteobacteria bacterium | reverse complement strand
CCGCGTCAGCGCGCCCGTACCGGGAGCCCCCGTCGCTCCGCCTGACGTCGAGGGCTGGTCCGTGCGGCCCGAGACCCTGGGCGACCGCGTCGGCCGCGGCCTGCGCACCCGCGGCCCGGGCTGCGCCAATCCGCTGCTGCTGAGCGCCGCCGAGCGCGCCGTCTGCGACGACCGCTTCGGCCAGCGCGCCGCCGCCGCCGCTCCGATCGACGACTCCGCCGGCAGCCCCTTCGCCGCCGAGGGCGCCCGTCGCCTGCGCGAGTACGAGGCCCGCCGCCGACCGCTCGCCGGCGGGAGGGGCAATGTCGGCCCCCAGGACGGTCCCGGCTCGAATTTCGGCATGGGCGTCGCCGGGGCGCATCTGGACCCGTCCTTCCGCCCGGACTCGACGCAGAACATCCGCACCAACCGCCGCGACGGGCCGCGGGAGTAGCGCGGTCCGGTCGTCAGTCGGCCAGGGCCGATGCGAACAGCGCGTCCACGGACCCGCCGTTCGCCTCAAGCGCCCGCTCCACCCGTTTGCGGCTGTCGTAGTAGAACAGGGCGGGCGTCCGGACGCCCTCGACCTTCAGCAGGGCGGCCTCGGCGTCCGTGAGCGTGCCGCCGCCGGCCACATGATCGCAATATCCCTCCCGGACCCAGACCGGGTACCGGCCGTCGGCGAGCGGGCCGAAACGGGCGCGGATCAGCAGGTGGGCTCGTTCATGGACGATGACGCCCGTCAGCGACCGGCTCGCCGAATTCATCGGGCTGTTCCAGACCCTGTCGGCGTCGGCGCTGGACCGGTTGATCACCATACTGCCGCCGAGCGATCGGGTCAGGCCGAAGCCGGCGCCGGCGCCGAATGACAGAATCCGCCATCGGATCCCTCCGTCCGTCAGGAAAATCGGGCGTTCCAGCACGTCGGGCGCAAAGATCGCGCTTTCCCGGACCCGGGCGTCCGAGCGGGCGATAACGTCAGCCACGGCCGGCGTGACGGGCGTCGACGAATAGATCGGGGTCTCGCCGACCACAGCCCGATAGGGAAAGAACAGCATCCGCGGAAAGAACAGGCTCGCCGACAGGTACAGGCCGGCCGCGGCGAAGAGCAGCGTTGCAAGGATCCAGAGCCTGCGCCGTGCGATCGTCCACCCCCCGGTCATGCCGCCGCAGATCAGCCTAGGCCGAACACGGACGCCGCCCCATGCGGTCGGACGCCGCGCCCCCGGGCAGGAAAAAGGGCGGCGCCGTCTCCGGCGCCGCCCCCTTCATGTCAGTCCGGATCCGTCGATCAGCTCTCGCTGCTCTCCAGCTCCAGCGCCAGATCGGCGGGAAGCGGCTCGATGGCGGCTTCACGGGTCGACGTCAGCTCGGCGTCACGCTCGTTGGCGATCTTCTGCAGGGCGCGGAGATAGGCGCCCGTGCCCGCCGGAATCAGGCGGCCGACGATGACGTTCTCCTTGAGGCCTTCCAGCGTATCGACCTTGCCGTTGACCGAGGCGTCGGTGAGGACGCGGGTGGTCTCCTGGAAGGACGCCGCCGAGATGAAGCTGCGGGTCTGCAGCGACGCCTTGGTGATGCCCAGCAGGACCGGCTGGGTCGTGGCCTGACGGCCCTTGCGCTTCTCGACCTTGAGGTTCTCGGCCACGGCCTCCGCCACTTCCACCGTGTCGCCACGGATCAGGGTGGTTTCGCCCGAGTCGAGGATCTCGACCTTCTGCAGCATCTGGCGAACGATCACCTCGATGTGCTTGTCGTTGATCGGCACGCCCTGCAGGCGATAGACCTCCTGCACTTCGTTGACCAGATATTCGGCCAGCGCCTCAACCCCTTGAATACGCAGCAGATCGTGCGGATCCGGGTTGCCGTCGATGATGTAATCGCCCTTGTTGATCAGATCGCCGTCGTGGACGGAGATGTGCTTGCCCTTGGGGATCAGGAATTCGACCGGTTCGGCCTGGTTGCCGTCGGCGTCCAGTTCCGGGGTGATCTTGATGCGACGCTTGTTCTTGTAGTCGCGTCCGAATTCCACGCGGCCGTCCATCTCGGCGATGACCGCGCAATCCTTGGGTCGACGGGCTTCGAACAGCTCGGCCACCCGCGGCAGACCGCCGGTGATGTCGCGCGTCTTGGCGCCCTCGGTCGGAACGCGGGCGATGATCTCGCCCGGCTTGACCACATCGCCGTTGTTCACGGACAGAACCGCGCCCACCGGCAGCAGGTAGCGGGCGTCGGAGCCCGAGGCCAGCTTGGCGTAGGCGTCGCCCGAGGTGACGCCCATGGCGGGACGCAGGTCCGCGCCGCGGGGGCTGGCGCGCCAGTCGCTGACGACGCGCTGGGCGATGCCCGTCGCTTCGTCGGTTTCCTCGCGGACCGACAGGCCCTCGACCAGGTCCTCGAACCGGATCACGCCGCCGACTTCGGTCAGGATCGGAGAGGTGTAGGGGTCCCACTCCGCCAGACGCTGGCTGCGCTTGACGTCCGATCCCTCGACCACCCGCAGACGGGCGCCGTAGGGGATCTTGTGGCTCTCGCGGTCCTTGCCGTCGACCACGATGGTCACGACGACGTTGCGGCTCATGGCCACCAGATCGCCGTGCGCCGCCTTGACGGTCGGGCCGGTGATCTTGGCGACGCCGGGGTTGGTCGCCTCGTAGAACGAGGTCTCCGCCACCTGCGCCGTGCCGCCGATGTGGAAGGTCCGCATCGTCAGCTGGGTGCCGGGTTCGCCGATCGACTGGGCGGCGATGACGCCCACCGCTTCGCCGATGTTGACGTTGGTGCCGCGCGCCAGGTCACGCCCGTAGCAGTGGGCGCAGATGCCGGCTTCCGCCT
>JAHKAM010000010.1 GCA_018826515.1 Alphaproteobacteria bacterium | reverse complement strand
CGGCGTCGCCGACTTCGGCCTCGAGGTCGGCGTCGGCGAGGGCCTGACCCTGTCCGCCGGCTACCGCGGCCTGTTCAGCGAACGCCTGCGGGAGAACCAGGTCGGCATCCAGCTCAAGGCCAACTGGTAAGCGGCCCGGGCCGCCGATCCGGGGCAAAACTGTCCCGTCGGGTCAGGGGTGAGCCAATAGACGGTCAGCGTCCGCCACAGGACGGCTGACTGTGGGGCCTGCCTGTTGCTTGCTGACTCTCGGGGCCCGGGGCGGGCGCCGAGCTGACTCCGACCAGATTGCGGATCGCGCAGGGACCGGCGCGCATACGGCGGCCGAATGGCTGACGGTGCGCGAACAGCGGTGAATACGGGAGTCTGGCGCGGAACGGGCCCGACGTTCCCGGCCCTTGCGGGGCCAGGGTCAGATCAGGGAACGGTTCCGGGGCCGGTGGCGGAGAGGGTGGGATTCGAACCCACGGTGCCCGCAAAGGCACGCCGCATTTCGAGTGCGGTACATTCGACCACTCTGCCACCTCTCCGCGGGGCCGTAGGACGCTTGGTCGAGCGAGCGGCTTGTCTAATGGGGACCGGGCCGCGCCGCAAGCGGGCGGTTGAGAAATCGAGTCAGCGCTGCGCCGGAAGGGGCAGGCCCAGGGTCTCGCCGGTGGTCAGGTCGCCGTCGATGACGCGGAAAAGCTCGGCGGGACGGCCGCCGGTGGCGGCGGACAGGCGGCCGGTGGGCTGCACCAGGCCTGTGCGTTCAACGCCGCGGCGGAAATTCTGCTTGTGCAGCGACAGGCCGGCGACCGCCTCTGCGGCGGTCTGGAGTTCGGACAGGGTGAAGGTCGCCGGCATCAGGTCGAAGAGAACCGGGCGGTATTTCAGCTTGCTGCGCAGCCGGCCGAGGCCGGTGGCGAGGATGCGGCGATGGTCCGAGACCATGGAGCGGCCGGGCGACGCAGGGGCGAGCGGTCGGTTTTGGTCGCGCGCGGCCTCGGCGACGAGGCCGGCCTCATAGAGGAGTTCGTAGCGTTCGAGGACGCGGCTTTCGCTCCAGCGGTGGGCCGGGGTGGTGGCGAACAGGCTGTCGACCCGCGCCTCGCGGCGGGGGTCGCCGCCGGCCCAGGCCCGGAGACCGGCGAGCAGGGGGGCCAGGCAGGCGGGATCGCCCTCGCGGCGGTCTTCCCAGGGGAAGATGTCCAGCACCGGGATCCAGCGGGCTTCGGCGAGCGGCGCCTCGGCGGCGTCTGCGGTCAGGGCGAGGTAGCCGACCGAAACCTCGCGCCGGCGCTCGGGTCCGGGCGTGGCGCGGGGGCTGGCGCGGCCGAGATCGCCGAAGGTGTAGAGCTGTTCGACGAAGCCGAGGCGGAAGCCGGTCTGGGCGGTGACGAAATTACGCAGGGCCAGTTCGAAGGTGCGGTCGCGGGCGGGGTCGAAGGGGCCGAAGGGCAGGGCGGCGCCGCCGTCATCGCCGGAGGTCGTCAGGACGCAGGCCTTGCGGTCGCGCAGGGCTATCACGACCGCCGACAGGCCGATGCGGATGCCCTGTTCAGCCGGCGGCGCCATCGGTCACTCCGTATGCCAGGCGTCGGCGGCGGGCATCAGGCCGACGGCCTCGGCCAGGACGCGGTAGCGGGCGAGGTAGCGCTGCTGGGCCACCGGGGCGGGCAGGGGGTCGATGACGAGGTCGTAGCCGGCCGGCGGGCGGCCGAAGAGGGCCAGGCCTTCCTTCTTGCTGAAGCCGGCCAGCTGGGTGGCCTCGAAATAGGCGCAGGCGACGTCCGCCTTCTTGATCAGGGTCTTGATCTCGACCGGGTTCTTCGGCGGGAGGCCGAAGCGGACGTGGATGGCGCCTTCCAGCCGGGCCTCGAAGGCCTTGTAGTTGACGCCCAGCGCCGCCTTGAAGGGCGAGATCATGTCGCCGATGACGTATTCGGAGGCGTCGTGGAGCAGGGCGGCGAGGCGCCATTTCGGCTCGAGGCCCGGTTTGATGTGGGCGGCGATCTCCTCGACGACGCAGGAGTGCTGGGCGACCGAGAAGGCGTGTTCGCCGAGGGTCTGGCCGTTCCAGCGAGCGACGCGGGCAAGGCCGTGGGCGATGTCCTCGATCTCGATGTCGAAGGGCGAGGGATCGAGCAGGTCGAGGCGGCGGCCGGACAGCATGCGCTGCCAGGCGCGGGGCGGTTTTGCGTTGGAACGGGGCGTGACGGCCAAGGATGTTTCCTGCTTGCTGGGCAGGGTTGGTGACGCATCGGGACGCCGCGATCAAGCTTGGGGGGCGTTATTCCCCGGCGTTGAGAGCGACCAGATCCTTGGCGTCCTCGAAGGCGCGTTCGCGATTGCGGTCGCGTGAGCGGACGGTGGCGACCACGAGCGGCCCGCCAACAGGACCGCGGGCCTCATAGCCGACCACCCGCCAGCCGGCTTCCGAGCCGCGACTGTCGGTCAGGATCCAGCTGGCGCGGGTGGCGCCGCCGCCGCCGCTGGCGCGGATTTCCGCGGCGTCGTTCCGGGCGTTGATGCTGACGTTCTCGCCATTGCCGCCGGCGCCGGAAACGCGGGCCGAACCATCGCTGTCGTCGGCGTCGATGTGGAAGCCGCCGATGCGGACGCTGGCCTTGTCGCCGCGGGTCTCGATGCGGATGCCGGGCAGGCGGACCGTGGCGTCGTCGCCGTTCGCCTCGATATTGACCCCCGGGGCGCGGACGGAGGCGCGGTCGCCGGCGGCGGCGGCCTGGTCAGCGGCGCGTTCGGCGACGGCGGCGTTCGCTTCGGCGGCGGCCGCCTCGCGCTCGGCCGTCGCGGCCTCGACGTCGG
>JAHKAM010000009.1 GCA_018826515.1 Alphaproteobacteria bacterium | reverse complement strand
GCACTCGCGGCGACCGGGGCGGCGACGTCAGCGACCGGAGCGGCCGCGGCCGTGGCGGCGGCGGCGCGGGCGGCCAGCTGCTGACGCGCCTCGAACCGACGGGCCAGCCGCTCCGTCAGGACCCGCGCGGCGGCAGGATCCATCTGGGCCATGATGGCGGCCAGGGACCGCGGACGCATGGCCGCGGCGACCGGCAGACGGACGTCGTCGTCCAGGGTGGCGAAGACCCGGGCCGCGTCGCGGGGGCGCATGGCGGAATAGACCGCCACCATCCGGTCGTTCTCGGCCTTCTCCTGCTCGCTCACCTGACCCAGCAGCACCCGGACCTCGGCCTTGACCGCTTCCAGGGCCGCGACCCTGGCGTCCAGCTTCTGCTCCGCGGCGGACAGCAGCGGCAGCATCGAGGCGAGATCGGCGTCGCGGGCGTCCAGCTCGGTCCGGCGACCGGCCAGGGACTGCAGGATCCGCAGCTCGGCCGGGGAAATCCCCGCCTGCTGGGCCAGTTGCTCGGGCGTGAGGGCGCAGATGGCTGCGGCCGCAGCCGCCGGCGCGGCGGCCGGTCCGGCGATGGGCGCGACTTCCTCGGCCCAGGCGCGGGCGCCGTCGAACAGGCCGGGCGCCACGCCGACGGCGCGCACCAGAACCACCCCGCCGATGGCGACGGCGATCAGGGGCAGAAGGCGGGGGATCTTGCTCATGATCGGCTACTCGAAAGGGCCCGGGGCCCGGCGCAGCGCGTCGGACCCGGGACCGGAAAGGGGACTCAGGCGGCGAAGAGGTCTTCGTCCAGACTGCGCCGGTTCGGGTTGAGGCTTTGTTTCGCAGCCTGGTTAGCAGTGCGGCCCGCCGTCAGGGCGCCGAGGATGGCGGCGACCGGCGCCGGGGCGCGCGTCGCCGGGGAGAGACCCTGGATGCGCTCGGCCAGGGCGGCCATGCGCAGGGCGCGCTCGTCCTCGGCCGTGGCCGCGGCGGGCGGTCGGGCGGCGACCAGAACCGGCCTCGGCATCTCCGCGGGCGGCGCGGCCTTCGGCGCTTCCGGCGCCCGGGCGATCAGGCCTTCCAGCTGCGCCTTGACCTCCCGCGCCTTGATGATCCGGTCATGCAGCAGGTCGGTCTCCTGACCCGAGGCGCGCAGATTGGCGAGCGCAGCTTCGGCCCGGCCGGCGGCGGTGTTGAGCTCGGTGACGGCGGTGGCGAAGGCCTGCTGGCCCGCGCGCAGGGCCGACAGCTTCTTCTCGAGCCGCACGCCGTAACCGAGCGCCGCCACCAGCAGCAGCATCAACACGCCGTCGAGAATCATTCCGGTCATCAGCGTCTTCCCTTGGTCAGACTGGTGGCGACTTCGACGCTGATCGGCGCCTCGATCCGCACGGCGATATGCTGCCCCTTGCGGCCCATCTTGCCGGTCGTGACCGGGATCGAGCCGCAACGGACCGAAATGTCGGAATCGGGCATGGCGTTGAGCATCAGGGTGTCGCCGACCTTGAGATCGAGCACCCTCGAGAGCGGCAGCTGCTGCTCATCCAGCACCGCCCGCACCTCGGTCTCCGTGGTCCAGAGCTCGGTGGCCAGGTGACCTTCCCAGATATTGTCGCGCCCGAATTTCTCACCCATGAACTGCTGCAGCAGCATCTTCCGGATGGGCTCCAGCGTGGCGTAGGGCAGCAGCAGTTCGATGCGGCCGCCGCGGTCTTCCATGTCGATGCGCAGCTTGACCAGAATGGCGGCATTGGCTGGCCTGGCAATGGCGGCGAAACGCGGATTGGTCTCCAGCCGATCCAGACTGAAATGCACGGGCGTCAGGGGCTCGAACGCCGCCCGGGCGTCGGCCAGGACGACCTCGACCATGCGCTGGACCAGCACCCGTTCGATCGTGGTGTAGGGCCGGCCCTCGATGCGCAGCGCGGCGGTGCCACGACGGCCGCCCAGCAGGACATCGACGATCGAATAGATCAGGTTGGAATCGACGGTCAGCAGACCGTAGTTGTCCAGTTCCTCGGCCCGAAACACCGCCAGGATGGCCGGAAGGGGGATTGAGTTCAGATAGTCGCCGAAGCGGATCGACGAGATATTGTCGAGGCTGACCTCGACGTTGTCTGAGGTGAAGTTGCGCAGCGATGTCGTCATCAGCCGCACCAGGCGGTCGAAGACGATCTCCAGCATCGGCAGCCGCTCATAGCTGACGAGGGCCGAGTTGATGATGGCGCGGATGCCGGTGCGCTCGCCGTCATCCCCGTCGCCCATGTCGAAGCCGAGAAGGCTGTCGATCTCGTCCTGGTTCAGAACGCGTTCGGAGAGAGAGGACGTGCGGGTTTCGTCCGCACCGGTTTCCTCGGCGAACGGGTCGGCGCTTTCGGCGAAGGCCGCGTCGGTCATGCCTACTTCACCAGCATTTCTTCGATCAGCACGGCATCAACCTTGCCCGGCGCGGCGACCAGGTTGACGCGGCGCAGGATCTCGGCGCGGAGCTGGAAGCTGCCGGCCGAACCGGCGAGGTCTTCCGGACGGAGTTCGCGCAGGAATCCCTGGAACATGTCCTGCAGCCGCGGCATTTCGGCCTGAAGGTGCTCGGCGACGGCGGCGTCCCGGGTCTCAAGCGTCAGCTTCAGCTTCAGGAACGTGGGGCGTCCGTCGGCCGCCTGAATATTCACGGTGATGTCAGGCAGGGTGAAGAAGGTGACGCCGTCCGGCCCTTCGGCAATCACCCCCAGGGACCCGTCCGCGGCCGCCTCGGGTGCTGGGCCGTGGTCTCCACCCTTCTTCTCGGCCTTCTTGTTGTCATGGCCGCCCTTGGTCTCGGCGGCGTGGTCGCCGTCCTCCGCCGCGGCGGGTTTGGGCTGCATCAGGAAGAAGGCCGCGCCTCCGCCCCCGCCCAGCACCACGAGAGCGGCGGGTATGACGATGAACAGCAGCGGCAATTTCTTCTTTTTGGGCGCCGCCCCGTCCTCGCCCTCGGCCCCGGGCGCCTCGGAAACGGCCGGGAGGCCGGCGGCCCCTTCGCCGTCCTTGGCCCCCTTCTTCTTGCCGAATTTGAACATGGATCGCGCCCCGAGAATCTCAGACCCCATACGAGCGTTTTTTGGTTAACGAGCCGCTAAGAACCGGCAAATCCTGCCGGGTAGCCCGAGCGGCGAACCGGGCCAAAGTCCCGTCCTCGCTGGATTAACCCTGTTGGCACGACCGTTGCGAGGAAACGGGCGAAAGGAGCCGCCCGTGGAAAACGCCGCCTATGTCGGACTGTCACGCCAGATGACGCTGCGCCGCGAGCTCGACATCGTGGCCAACAACATCGCCAATGCGGACACCACCGGCTTCAAGGTCGAACAACTGCTGCTCGGCGCCGAAGTCGGCGAACGGGCACGCAACGCCTTCGTCCGCCCCGGCGTCAGCTTCGTGCTGGATAACGGGGTCGGTCGCGATTACGGCCAGGGCGCGCTGGAGCAGACCGGCCGCAACCTCGATTTCGCCATCGAGGGCGAAGGCGCCTTCTTCAAACTGAACGACGGCGCAGGCGAGGCCTACACCCGGGACGGCGCCTTCACGCTTGACCCCGAGGGCCGGCTGACGACCGAGGGCGGCGCGGCCGTCCAGGGCGACGGCGGCGACATCATCCTCGACCGCGCCCAGGGCGAGCCCTCCGTAGCCGCCGACGGAACGATCAGCCAGAACGGAAATCCGGTCGGCCGCCTCTCCATCGTTCGCTTCGACGTCCTCGCGGCGCTCGAAAAGGGCGGCGACGGCCTCTACCGCAACGCCTCCAACGCCGTCGCCATCGACGCCAATGACGCCCGTGTCCGCCAGGGCATGCTGGAAGGCTCCAACGTCAATCCGATCCTCGAAATCACCAATCTGATCGAGATCCAGCGCGCCTACGAGAGCGTGACCCGGATGATCGAAAACACCAACGACCTGTCACGCCGCGCCGTCGAGCGGCTGGGCCGGGCCTAGAAAGGGAGACTGAGACATGCGCGCGCTCAGAACCGCCGCCTCGGGCATGGCCGCCCAGCAGCTGAACGTCGAGGTCATCTCGAACAACATCGCCAACATGAACACCGTCGGCTTCAAGCGCCAACGGGCCGAGTTCCAGGACCTGCTGTACCAGAATGTCGAACGGATGGGCGCGCAGTCGTCCAGCCAGGGCACGGTGGTCCCGACCGGCATCCAGATCGGCGCAGGCGTCAAGGCCGGCAGCGTCTACCGGATCACCGACCAGGGTTCACCCACCCAGACCGGCGGTCGCTACGACGTCGCCATCGACGGGCGCGGCTATTTTCAGGTCCTGCTCCCTTCTGGCGAGACCGCCTTCACCCGGGCCGGCAATTTCGCCCTCAACGGCGAGGGACAGCTGGTCACCGACGACGGCTATGCGGTGCAGCCCAACATCTCGATCCCCCAGGACGCGGTCGACGTGTCGATCTCCAAGTCCGGTCAGGTCCAGGTGATCACCGCCGGAACGACCGAGCCCTCGGTCGTCGGTCAGCTGGAGCTGGCCAGCTTCTTCAACGAGGCGGGCCTCGAGGCCATCGGCGACAACCTGCTGATGGAGACCGCCGCCTCGGGCGCCGCCAATGTCGGCACGCCGGGCGAGGTCGGCTTCGGCCAGTTGCTGCATGGCTATACCGAAGCGTCCAATGTGGACGCGGTGGCCGAGATCAGCGCCCTGATCATCGCCCAGCGCGCCTATGAGATGAACTCCAAGGTCATCACCACCGCCGACCAGATGCTGTCGGTCAGCGCGCAGGTGAAATCGTGAGGTCCCTGATCCTCGGCGCCCTGGCGGCCCTGACGGTCGCGGGCGCGGCGCACGCCGGGCCGGTGACGCTCAGGTCCAATCCCGTCGACAGCGACGGCCGGGTCACCCTGGGCGACCTGTTCGATGGCGCGGGCGCGGCGTCCAACGTCGTGGTCGGCAACCGGGCAGGCCCGTCCATCGTCTTCGAGGCCGGTCAGCTCCAGAGCCTCGCACGCCAGTCCGGGCTCGACTGGGCAAATCCGACCGGGTTGCGCCGGGTCGTGGTGCGCAGCGCGGCGGCGGCCCCCGCGACCGCCCTGCCCGCGTCCGCCTCGTCCGAAACCGATGCGGCTCCGGCCATCGCCGCCCGGCCCCGACCGGCCCGCGCCGCCTACGCCGACCGGATCATCAGCCGCAACGACATGGTCGAGGTCGCCTATGAGATCGGCGGCGTGCGCCTGACCATTACCGGGCGGGCCGAGGGCAATGCAGCCGAAGGGCAGCGCCTCGCGATCCGTAATCTCCAGTCGGGCCGCACCATCGACGCGGTCGCGATCGCCCCCGGCCAGGCGGTCGCGGGCCCTGCCGCCCAACAACTCGCCGCTCGATAGAGGGATCCAGTTCCATGCGTACCGTCCTGATCATCACCACCGCCGCGCTCTCGCTCGGAGCCTGCTCGACCGCCGTCGAGGCCGTGCGCGGGCCGGAGCTGGCGCCCATCGGCTATCCCGCGGCCCTGATGCCGACCAGCCAGGCCTATCTGCCGTCGCCGGAGCAGCAGCGCGCCGACCGGGCGGCCAGCGCCAACAGCCTGTGGCGGACCGGGGCCCGTACCTTCTTCGGCGACCAGCGCGCCCGTCGGGTCGGCGACATCGTCACCGTCAACATCGACATCGACGATCGCGCCCAGACGCAGAATTCCACGGCCCGGAGCCGCACCAACGAGATTTCCGGCGGCGTCACCAACTTCTTCGGCCTCGAGAACAGCCTGGGCCGGGCCTTTCCCGGCGGTTTCGACCCCCAGAACCTGGTCGGACTGGAGGGCGAGTCGAACTCGAACGGATCCGGCTCGGTCAACCGGTCGGAAAAGGTCAGCCTGACCATCGCGGCGGTGGTCACCGACGTCATGGTCAACGGCAATCTGGTGATCCAGGGTCGGCAGGAAGTGCGCACCAACCGCGAGGTGCGTGAGCTGACCGTCGCCGGCATTGTCCGGCCCGAGGACATCAGCTCGGCCAATACCATCGCCCACACCCAGATCGCCGAGGCTCGCATCAGCTATGGCGGCCGCGGCGACATCAGCCGCGTCCAGGCCACGCCTGCGGCGCAGTCACTGGTCGAGCGGTTCAGTCCCTTCTAGCCGCCCGGGGTCCGGGGTCCTGCTGGCCCTTCGGCCCAGGGAACCGGCAGGCGATAAGTTGGCCCAGAGCCTCAGAGGCGAGTGCGTCCAAGCGGAGCCGTGAACCGTTAACGGAATTCAGCGTTTCAAGACCAGACGCGAGATTTCCTGATGTTCAAGATCGCCATTCCAGCCGTCGCCGCCCTCGGACTGATTGCCTTCGCCGCCCAGTCGCAGGCCACCGGTTCCGATGTCCAGAACGGCGTCGCGCCCATGGGCTGGCATCTCAGCCATGAAGGCTCGATGGCCAAACTGGCCTATGGCGTCGAGAACTCGGACCAACTCGCCCTGATGATGACCTGCGAGCCGGGCACGACCCAGGCGGTCGTCTATGGCGACGTCCGGCCGGCCAGCCCACGTCAGACGAAGGCGTCCTTCTCGACGGCGATCGACCCCCTCAGCGGCGGCCTTGCCGAGGAGTCGCGGCTTTCCGTGCGCGATCCGGCCCTGCGTCAGTTGGCCCGAAGCGGAAAATTGAGGGTCGAGGCGGACGCCGGACAGTTCGAACTGTCGGCCACCCGCGCCGAACGCCGCCTGATCGACGATTTTTTCGCCTATTGCGGTTCCGACCGCGTCTGACCACAACAGTGGACTGACACTTCAGCGGGGCTGAACCATGATCGCCTTGTTCATCGCCGCGGCCCTCGCCGCGCAGTCTCCGCCCGCGCCCGTCTGGACCTGGACGCTCTATGCGGATGCCGAGCCTGTGGTCCTGGCGCACGAAGTTCCCGACACCGCCAATCTGCGCACCACCCTGGAATGCGACCCGGGCGCCAGCGTGGCCCATTTGACCCTGTATGGCGGGGCAGCGATGACCGGCATGGCCCGCATCACCGCCGGAGACGCCTCCGCGGTGGCCGAGGCCGCCAGTCCACGGTCCGGCGCCACCCGACTGGCGCTCCGCATTGACCACCCCGTGTTTGCGGCATTCACCGTCGATGGCCAGGTGGTCGTCATCGTCGGCGACCAGCGCCGCGCGATCGAAGTCCCGGCCGCCCATCTTGCCAAGCTGCGTCGGTTCGCGGAACTGTGCTCCGGCTGATCGTCGGCACGGAACGCGGAAACGTCGATGCGCCCCTTTGTTCTGGCTCTCCTGGGCGGACTTCTCCTCGGCGCCGCCGCCTGCGCCACGGTCGAGTCCCCTGCCGAACCCGCGCCCGCCGCGCCTGCGTCCGGGAGCCCCGCCCCGGTCGCCGACCAGGACTGGTTCTACCATCACGACAATGAGGCGGCGCGGCTCGTCTATGGGCTGGCCGAGAGCGATGATTTGCGGTTGGCGCTGGATTGCCGCGCCGGCAGTGGACAGTTGACGCTGAGCGCCCTCGCCGGTCCGGACGCCAAACCCGAGATCCATGTCGAGGCGGGTGGCGAAACGGAGCGGTTCGCCGCCCGGTCCGAACCGTCGGAACTGCATGACGGCGTCTTCCTGACCGCCCCGACGGCCGCGGACGCCCCGGTCTTGCAGCGCTTCCGGCGCGTCGGCTGGATCGCCCTCTGGCTCGACGGCGAGCGCGCAGCCTATGCGCCGCACCCCGAGTCGGCCCCCAATATCGAACGGTTCTTCGCCTTCTGCGGTTGACGCGGCGGCTCCGCTCCGGTGCAGTCCGACCCGATCCGGGAGGGACCTCATGAAACTCGTCATCGCCGTCGGCGCCGCCGCCATGCTCGCCACCGTTGCGAGCCCCGTCGCCGCCAGCCCCCTGCGGGTCCAGACCGAGGCCGTCCGCAATGCGCAGAACCCGGCTCTGGCCTCGGTTCTGGCGGACTACGAGGCCTATCTTCGCGCGGTCGATCCAATCAGCGCCGGCATGGAGGGCGACCGCGCCGCCCTGTCGCGCATGCCGGACAGTTCACGCGCCTTTGAGGTCGCGCAGGAACCGGTGCTGAAAGGATTCGCCGACCGGCTTGCGGCCATCGACCCGGCCCGCCTCAGCGACGACGACCGGCTGAACCACAGCTTCCTGACCTATGTCCTGCGCCGCGCCCGCGCGCGCATTCCGCTCGACACCGGCCGGATCGACGCCTTCAACTCCGAGGGCGGGCCGGGTCAGAGCCTGGCCTATCTGTCCGCCGTCACCCGCATCGCCACCGTCGCCGACGCCGAGGCCTGGATCGCCCGGCTGGAGGCCATGCCCGCGATCTATGCTGACCAACTGGCCGGCGCCCGCCGCGGTCTGGAGACCGGGCTGGTCCAGCCGCGGTCCATCGTCGAGAACGCCCTGAGCCTGATCGAGCCCGACGCGGCGCTGACCCTTGAGGCCGATCCGCTGCTCAAGCCCTTCGCCGCCCTGCCCGCCTCCATCCCGGCGGCTCAACAGGCCGCCCTCCGCGAGCGGGCGGCGCGGGCGGTGACGGACGGGATCATGCCGCAGCGGCGCGAATGGGCGCGATTCCTGCGCGAGGACTACCTGCCCCGCGCCCCCGAGACCCTCGGCCTTGTCCACCGGCCCGGCGGACGCGAGCTGTACGGCTTTCTGGTGCGCGGCTTCACCACCACGGAGCTGACCCCGGACGAGGTCCACGCCATCGGTCTGGAGGAGGTCGCCCGCATTCGTGGCCGCATGGATGCCGAGATGCAGGCGGCTGGCTGGACCGGCGATTTCGCCTCGTTCCTGACGTTCCTGCGCACCGACCCGCAGTTCTACGCCACCACCCGCGAGGGGCTGCTGGAGAAGGCGTCGGAGATGGCCAAACGGGCTGATGACGGCCTGCCGGCCCTGTTCGGGACCCTGCCCCGCCTGCCCTATGGCGTGCGCCCCGTGCCGCGTGAGATCGAGGCCAATTACACCACCGGCCGCTACAATCCCGGCTCGATGGAGAACGGGATCGCCGGCGGCTATATGGTCAACACCTCCAGCCTCGACCAGCGCGGCCTCTACGAGCTGCCGGCCCTGACGCTGCACGAGGGCGTTCCCGGCCACCATCTGCAGATCGCGCTGCAGCAGGAGGCCGAGGACGGCCCCTATTTCCGCCGCAGCGTCGACGTCACCGCCTTCGTGGAGGGGTGGGGCCTTTACGCCGAATTCCTCGGCGAGGAGATGGGCTTCTACCGCACCCCCTATGAGCGCTTCGGTCGCCTCAGCTACGAGATGTGGCGCGCCTGCCGCCTGGTGTCGGACACCGGCATCCACTGGCTGGGCTGGGATATCGAACAGGCCCGGGCCTGCTTCCGCGACAACTCCGCCCTGGCCCCGCTGAACATCGAGACCGAGCTGCAGCGCTATATCGGCTGGCCCGGTCAGGCCACGGCCTACAAGATCGGCGAGATCCGGCTGCGCGGAGTGCGGTCGCGGGCCGAAGCCGAACTGGGCGACCGCTTCGACGTGCGCCGCTTTCACGACGCCCTGCTGGTCGACGGCCCCCTGCCCATGGCCCTGCTGGACGAACGGATGGACCGCTGGATCGCGGAAGAGAAGGCGCGACCCGCGAACTAGAGTCCGAGCGCGGCGCGCGCCCTTCTGGTCAGCTTCGCCGCCACGATGGCGTGAGCGATGGCCAGATGCTCGGCCAGTTCGTCGTCGGGCCAGTCGGCGGGATCATCCAGATGCACCCATCTGGCCCGCGCCAGATAGGGGGCGGGCCGGGCCCGCCCGGCCTCGGTGAGGATCTCGAAGGCGATGTCCGAGACCTTGAACGACAGCCCGCCCATGCCGCCGACGAGGGCGAACATCTTGCCCCCGACCTTGTAGGCGTCGTGGTCGTCCCCGAACGGGTGGTCGAGCGTCACGCCCGGAAGCGCCCGACAGACCTTGCCGACCCCCGCCCGATCCATGTTCAGGCCTCGACGCCTGCGCCGATCGGACAGACCACGCCCGTCCCGCCGATGCCGCAATAGCCGGCCGGGTTCTTGGCCAGATAGCCCTGGTGATAGTCCTCGGCGAAATAATAGGGTCCGGCCGGCGCGATCTCGGTGGTGATCGTTCCGCGCCCCGCCTTCGACAGGGCCGCCTGATAGGCGTCGCGGGAGGCCTCGGCCTCGGCCCGCTGCTCATCATCCAGATAATAGACGGCCGAGCGGTAGGTGGTGCCGACGTCATTGCCCTGACGCATGCCCTGGGTCGGGTCGTGGTTCTCCCAGAAGGCCTTCAGCAATTCCGCATAGGAAATCTCCTGCGGGTTGAAGACCACCTGCACCACCTCGGCGTGGCCGGTGCGGCCGGTGCAGGTCTCCTCATAGGTCGGATTGGGCGTGACGCCGCCCGCATAGCCGACCGAGGTCACCCAGACGCCCGGCAGCTGCCAGAAGATCCGCTCCACGCCCCAGAAACAGCCCATGCCGAGGATCGCGGTCTCGAACCCTTCCGGATGCGGCCCTTTCAGCGGTCGGCCGGTGACGAAGTGGACCTCGTCTGTGTGCAGGGGCGCCGCCCGTCCGGGCAGGGCCTCGGCGGCGGTCGGCATTTCGTGGGATTTCTGGAACGTCATGGCGTGAACTCCGGTCGAATGGTCATTCCTGCATATGGGGCCTCACGCGCCGCTTGCCGAGGGGGGCCGGGTGTTCTATCAGCCTCGCCTCGCGCCGGATCGACCTCCGGCGGGACACGAAGGCCTTCGGGCGACGTCGTGGAAACGGACAGGTGGCGGAGTGGTCGATCGCGCACGCTTGGAAAGCGTGTGTAGGTGAAAGCCTACCGAGGGTTCGAATCCCTCTCTGTCCGCCACACACTTCCGGGTGACGGTGATCGGATCACGCCCCCGCTCCGCAAGGTTCTGGCAGGTCAACGCCACGACGTCGAAACCGCCCTGACCGGCCTGAAATCAGGCGCTTGCCACGGATCCGGTAGACTCTCGTGTCGAGCCGCCTGCCCGGCGACGGCGCGCAGTTCCGTTCCTTGAGCCGCCTCGCCATCAGGCCACTCCTCGACGTCCCGAAGGCTGCGACTGAGCCGGAAGCATAGCCACACCCGCCCTTTTCAGTCTTGCGTGACCGGGCTCGGCGCGAGGGCCTCAACGAAAAATCCGGTCGCCTGGGCGAAAATATAGCCCCAGGTCGGCTCATCGAACGCGTGTTGCGACGACCGCATTGCGATGGTGGTCACCGGCACGCCGGCGTTCTGCAGTATCCCCGCCCAGCGGCGGGTTCGGGCAGGCGGGATGACCGGGTCCCGATCCGCGTGGATCAGGAGAACCTGCGGCCGGCGGAGGATATCGCGCGGCGCCACATTGCCGGCTGACGCCACGCCGACGACCGCCCGGATCGCGGTCGACTGGACGGCGACTTCGGCGGCCAGATATCCACCCCGGGAATACCCCAGGGCGCCGAGGCGGTCCGGGTCCACGCCGGGAAGTTCCAGCGTCCAGGCGGCGGCATCGCGCACCGCCTCGGTCCACCAGCCGGTGTCGTCGGTCTGCGCCGCATCGGGCGCGCCGCTGAAATAGTCGGGAATGACGACCGTACAGCCCAGCAGGGTCCAGGCGGCCGCCTCGCGATGGAAGTCTCGCAAGGACCCTGCAAGTCCGCCCGAGCCGTGCAGCAGCAGGATCGCCGCGCCCGTGAGATCGCCGCCCCCGGTGGGCTCCATCACGAAGACGACGTGATCCCGCCCCCGGCTCTGAAAGACGGTTCGGCGTGTTTCCATGACGCCGGCGAATGCCCCGGGCGCAGACGGGTCGAAACCCAGGCCGAAGGCGACGCCGGCCAGGCAGTGGCGGCGGTTCAAGATGAGGCCCAAGCTCTGCTCCTCCTGTATTCAGGCACCCCTACCCGCCGAAGGCGACGGATGGAGCCTTGGCCCGGACGCGTGTGGCCCATCGGCTTCCGATTCCGACGGACCCCCCGTCGATCGCCGACGGGGGGCCTCGCCAGGCGATAATGGGGGCCCTTGCGAACCTCCCATTACGCCCCTGGTTGTTGAAGGAGGCGCTAGAACGGGCGGTAGTTGAGCCCGATGAAGAAGCGCGTCCCGTACGGATCGAAATTGGCGTTCAGAACACCGCCCAGGTACCGGGCTTGCTCGGCGTCGAAGGCATTGACCACCCCCATCCGCAGCGACAGGTTATCCGCAGCGTTCCACCTGACCGTAAAGTCATGGCGGGCGAAGTTGCCCGTGTCATAGGTGTCGAGCGGCCGGACGTCGATATTGCCCGTTCCCACCTGATCGCGGTACCGCGCACTGTCCTGGGCGGTCTGCCAGTCCACCGTCCAGTTGACGCTCCAGATGTCGTTGGGGGCCCAGGTCAGCGACGAAGTCAAACGGACGCGCGGAAGCTGGACGTCCGATGAAAGCTCCTCAAAGGCGCTCGGGTTTCCCGGATTGAGGAACCGCTTCTGCTCGATCAGCCAGAGGCCGCCGACGCGATAGTCGAACCGGCCCCAGTTGCGGCCGAACACCTCTTCGGTGTCCAGCGAGTAACGCGCCTGGAAGTCCAGGCCGCGCGTCTGCAGCGCAGCGTAGTTGAGCGGCGCCTGGATGAAGCCGCCGATCGGATCCCCGCCGGGCGCCCCGATGCCGAAGGGGATCGCGGGGTTTCTCCGGAAGATGAGATTGCAGGCCGTCGTATTGAGGGTCGGGCCGTTGACGCAGTTGGCGGCGATTTGGCCGACCAACGGGTTCGCGATCACATTCTGAATCTCGATTTCATAATAGTCGAGGACGATTGTGAGGTTGGGAATGAAGCGCGGCTGAAGCACCGTCGAGAAGGTGAAGCTTTCCGACTCTTCGGGCTCGAGTGCGGGGTTGCCGCCAAGAACACCGGCAATGCCCGTAGGATAAACGCGGCCACCGCCTGCCGCGAGGATGAAGTCGTCCAGATTGCTCGGCGTCAGCCCGGCGAAGTCGAAGGTGAGCGCCGTGCCATTGGCCGTATTGTAGGCTGCGAGGAGGGCCTGGCAGTTGGCGATGCGGTTCGTCCGGATCTCGGCCGTCTGCAGCGCAATGTCATTGGTGGTGCAGGGATCGACCAGGTTGTTGCCGAAGGTCTGGTTGAAGGGCGAGAAATTCTCGGCCAGGTTGGGCGCGCGGAACGAGGTGTTGAAGCTGGTCTTGAACGTGATGTCCCCGATCGGACGCCAGACCAGGTTCACGCCATAGACGTCGCCCTCGCCGGCGGTCGAGTAGTCGAACTGACGATACGACCCACTCAGCTCGGCGTACTCACCCAGCCAGCTGTCGCGGAACAGGGGGATGGACGCTTCGGCGAACCACTCGTCCGATGTATACTCCGCACCGGTGAAATCCGCGCCCGTGTTGAGGAACAGCAGACGATCGCCGGTGCCTGCGGTGCGGCCAACCCCTTCCGTGAACTCACGCCGGTGTTCAGCGCCGATGGCGACGCCGATCGCACCGGCGCCCCAGAAATCCCAGAGTTGGCCGGAGACAGACCCAATCACCTGTTCCTGTTCGTTGACGTGGGTGACGGTGATCGCCGCATCGACATAGTCCAGCGCCGCCTGGCTCTGGTTGCCGGCGCCGAACACATTCAGCGGGACGCAGTTGTCGACCGCGGCCTTGAACGCCGCGTTGTTGTAGGCGGCGCGACCGCCGAAGACGCCACGGACGTAATCGTCGAGGTCGCCCACGCCCGACCGCTCGATCCGGCGGGCACGGCAAACGATCTCGCCGGGACGGCCATTGACGACGCCGGCGGTGTCGACCACGGCGTCGGCGGCCAGGGCGAAGCGCTGGGCATCGACACCGCGTTCGATATTCGCGTTTGTGGCCTCGCCGGCGGTGTACGACAGATCCCAGTCGATATTCCTGATGAAGGCGATCCGGTCGAAGTCACCCCCCAGGGCCACGACAAGGCGGTTCACTTCGCGGTGGTTGTCCTGCGTGCGATCCGGGCCAAACAGCACGTGACGAGCCCACTGGCGGGCCGTTGTGGCCGCCGCCGTACCCTCCGTGTTGGCGTTGGCCGTCCAGTTGGTGACCGTGTTGGCTGTGATCGCATCCTTCACGTTCTGGGGCAGGTAGGCGTTGTCGGTGTAGCGCAGATCGAACTGGTTCAGGGCCCGCATCGGGTTGGTCCAGTTTGAGGCATATGACCCGTCGTTGAGAAAAATGTCGAAGAAGACGGGTTGACCGATGTCGAAGGTATCCTCCTCGACCATCTTGTATTCGACGCTCAGATCGACGTTATCCAGCAAAGCGAAATTGGCGCCGACCTGGTAGCGAGCCGAGGTGGACTGCGGAACGCGGGAATCCTGGCCGAAGCGCGCAATCGGTTCACCGTCGCCGCCGATGTTCAGGGGACGGTTCGAGCCGACGTTGCCGATCCGCTGGCCGAAGTTGGCCAGACGGGCGGTGTTGCCTTCGTAGACGTAGGTCTTGGTCGGGTCGAGGCTGTAGCAGTTGGCGCTGGTCAGGGTCGTGCAGGACGCCAGCGGCACATCGGGATCGCTCAGCGGGCTGGGACGCTGCGAGTTGGCGAGCGTGGTCTGGCCCCAGCGAGGGCGCGACAGGGTCCTGAGGTTGCTGAACACCAGGTTGTCGATCATGCCATCGTTGACGGCCGTGGTCGGGTCAGCATCGACGGCGGCAAATGCGTGGGCGGCTTCGAGCCAGTCGATGTCGAGGCTCTGGACCTCATCAATGTCTTCGTACTCACCGAAGGCGTACAGGTTCAGCCGGTCGTCAAACAGATTGACGCCGGCCAGGGCCGAAATGCGTTTGTTGGCCTGACCGTCCTGGTTGATCATGCCGTAGTTGGCGTCGATCTCGAGGCCTTCGAAGTCGCGGCGCAGCTGGAAGTTCAGCACGCCCGAGACGGCGTCGGCGCCGTAGACCGAAGAGGCGCCGCCGGTGACGATCTCGATGCTCTGGATCAGAAGGCGCGGGATGGAGTCGATGTCCACCGCCAGGTTGCCCTGCTGGGAGCCGACATGCCGGCGGCCGTCAACGAGAACCAGGGTGCGACCGGCGCCCAGGGAGCGCAGGTTGGCGAACGACAGGCCCCCGTCGTTCAGGTTCGAACCGGTGGTGTCCGACGGAACCAGCGAGCTCGACAGGGCCGGCATGGTGGCCAGATAGTCGATCACCGTCGACTGGCCGGTGGTCAGGAGCTGCTCGCCCGTGATCTGGATCAGCGGGGTCGGGGCGTTGGTCGGGTCACGCCGGATGCGCGAACCGGTGACGACGACCTCGCCGATCTCGGTGGCCTCCTGGTCGGACTGACCCTGGACGTTGACGCCCGGGAGCTGGTCCTGGGCGAAGGCCGGACTGGTGATGGCCAGTACGGCGACCCCGCACAGCATCGATGTTCCCAGAAGACCGGTTTTGTTTCTAGCCAATTCAAACTCCCCTAACTTCGCTGCGAAGTGATGGAGCAGGCTACACATCAAAAGTGATCGACCAAAGAGTTTGTGTCCCTTGTTTGTCATTAGCAAGACAGACGAGGCAGCCCGGTCACATGTTCTACACTGTAACAACTACGGTATAGTTAGCTATCGAATAGAAGCGTTGTTACAAATTTGCACAAGCGGTTGCGCGCAGGTCGTTCAATGATCTTGTCCAGTCGGATGCCGGCGTTCCAGTCCCGCCGGCAGGCTAGCGACGTCAGGGGCGGGAGATACGGGTTCGACAGAGGCCCGGCGCACTCGACGGCGGGTTCCCTGTGCGACGGCTCGGTTCCACAGCGGATCGCTGCATCCGCCACATCGGACAGCTGGGCCGGTCTCCTGCCGGGCGGCGGTCACAATGCCGGCGACCGGTCAACCTCGCTCATCTGACGCGAGGAAGCGGCGAAGCCCTGCGACCCGGCGCACAGGGCGGCGATATCCTCTTCCATGAAATACCCGCCGGAGCGCAGCGTCTTCACAGTGTCGGCTTCCAGGCCCGCCTTCATCATCTTGCGGCGAAGCCGGACGATCGACGTCCGGAAATGATTGGCCGACAGGCCGGGGAGTTCTTCGGCCGCGATTTCGCCTGTCACAGGCTGGCCCGGCCGAGCCAGAAACACGTAGAGCAGCGCCACTTCGCCCGGCGTAAGCACCGCGGTGTCGCCTGTAGGGCCCGTCAGCTTCCGCGTGACGGCGTCAATGCGCCACGACTGCGCTCCGCGAACCCGCTGGCGTGCGCCATCCATGCCAAGGATACGGGCGTTCAGCAGCGCTCTCGAGCGCCGGACCAACGCACGCGCTCTCGCCAGGAGTTCCCGGCTGTTGAAGGGGCGGCTCAGCAGATCGTCGGCCCCGACCTCCAGGGCGATGACACGGTCGGTTACGTCGGCGCTGTCCGAGATCATGATGATCGGGGCGGCGTATGAAACCGCCAGCCTGCGGCAGACGGCCATGGCACCGCCATCGCGCAACCGCCCATCGAGAATGATCAGGTCGGCGTCTTCAAGCCGAAGGGCGACTTCCGCTTCCGCTCCGGTTTCGACCCCGCGCGCCAGGAAGCCCTCGGTCTCCAGCAGGTCGCAGATTTGCAACCGTTCGCCTTCATCGCCGCAGACCACAAGCACGCCCGGATCGAGCTCTTCGAATTGTCTGGAAATTGTCTGGCTGGTCATTGCATTCATACTTCACGAAGCCGCCGCCCGCGCGCGGTCGCCGGGGAGTGGGAACTGCCAGGAAGCTGAACCGCCCGGCGTATTGGGAGCAGACAGCTGCGGGCCTCTGGCGGGTTCGATGCAGGGCCCGGTCCAATCCAGGAAAGCGGCATCCGGTCCGCCCCGGCTGGCGACGGACTCGCTCACGTCGGGCTGTGAGACATCCCGTCCTTCTCCCGCGCAGATCCGGACCGGGTTGGCGATCAGGCGGTCGAGCCTGGCGCACAGGTCCCTGCCCTTCCGGGTCAACCGGATCGTCTTGGAGTTTCGCGCGGGGCCCTGGGCGCAGAGTTCGACCAGACCCAGATACGGTGAAAGGGCCCAGCGGGAGCCTCTCGGCGTCAGCGCCCGAATAGAGCGTGAAGCCGTCGGCTTCGTCAGGCCGCTGATGGTCGCCAGCTCCGTGACGCTGATGCCTTCGTTTTCAGCGACATAGAGGAAGACCAGGATGTTGGACATGTTGATGCCCATGTCCAGGGCGCGGAACGTCTCGATGGCCGCGAGGACCGTGTCTCTTCGGCGGCTCGCGCCGAACCCTGCCAGGGCTTCAGTCGACATAGGAGTTCAGCTTTCCCGTGCTGGAAAGCTTGCCGCCAGGGGGGCTCCCCGGCGACATGCCACGACGCACCTGCCGTCGTTCTCGAAACTCGAGCGCCGCGTCCGCATAGCTGTCGCGCATGGCGCCCAGCAGGGATTCGATGCGCCGCTGGTGGTCCGCCGCGTCGACAAAGTCCGCGGCGTCAATGTCGATGGTGATGATCGCCCGCAGCCTCATCTCGCACACCACCTTCCGGCGCCGGATCGCGTTGCGCTGAACCGACTCCAGCGCCGGTCCGGACCAAGGGAGTGTGGGACTGAGTCCATGGGAAGGGCCTGTGCAAGCTACCAACCGAAATGATCGTGACGCCGATCATGACGCAAGTTAGTATTTATTCCAGTGTCTTTTTTTTAATAGGAGAGCGCCCCCTTGGAACCGACCATGCCGGGCGTTCCGGCGAATTTTGTAGTTGCCGGTTTGCAAATGTGACAGACGCGAGGCAAGCACCTTGCCTCGGTCAAGTCGCCTCCAGGCCGCGATCTCGAAGGGCTGTTCATGAGCACAAGGACGGAAGACCCGGACGAGACCCTCTGGGTCATGAACAGGGAACAGATCCGGCTGGCGAAGAGCCCGCGCCGACATGACATCGTGGACCGTCTGGCCGCCTCGGGGCCGCTATCGATCCGCGAGCTCGCCGAAATGCTCGGGGCTCAGCCGCCGGCGCTCTATCACCACATGCGGCAGCTCGTAGAGGGCAAGATCGTTGTGGAGGCGGGGCATCGCACTGTCCGACGGAAGCGCGAGCAACTCTATGACACCGTGTCCCGACGGATCCGCCTCGGCGCGGCGCTTGAGGATCCGGCAAACGACGATCTCATGACGGAGATTGTCGCGGGGCTGACACGGCAGATGGAGCGGGACTTCCGCCACGGGCTCAGCTCGGCCGACCGCGATGTGGCGGGCGCGACCCGTAACCTTGGATTTCTCCGGGTCGTCTGCACGCCCAGTCCCCAGACCCTCGAGAAGGTGAACACCAAGCTCGAGCAGATCGCGGACCTTCTGTGGCGCGACCAGGCCGGCGACAATAATCCGCCTGTCGTTTTCCACTGGCTGATGGCGCCCCTCACGCCTCCCCCGGCAGATCCCGGGAAAAGCTAGCGCAGGGGCCGTTCGCCGGTCGCGCCCAGCGGCTCACAACGCAACGCCGACACGGCGCCCACGCGCTTCGCCCGCGAGACCAGAAGGGCGGCGGACCCGAAGATCCGCCGCCCCGAAAGATCTTGGGTATCAGGGCCTAGAAGTTGGCGGTGATACCGAAGAAGAAGTAGCGGCCCAGAGAATCGTACAGCTGCGGATAGGTGTTGCCGTTACCAACGGTGCCGACACTGGTGGACAGCGGGGGATCGTTATCCAGAACGTTGTTGACCCCGGCGCGCAGAGTAACGTTGTCCATCACCTGCCAGACAGCAGCCAGATCGAGATAGTTCTGCTCTTCCAGAACCTTGTCGATCCGCGGTGTGCTGTTGTTCAGGCTGCCGTCGGCACCCAGAACGCCGACCTCTGATTCACCGTAGTGGCGCCACGTGCCCGAGACATCGACGTCCCAGGGCGAGAGCCAGGTCAACCGTGCCCGGTGACGGTATTCCGGGTTCGGAACGCCGCACTGGTTCGCATAGAAGCCGGCGCAGTCATACACGCTGTTGCCGAGGCCGAGGCCCGTGTCAGTCTCGAGTTCCTGCAGCAGGGTGCCGACGAAGGAGACCTGTAGCGAACCCGAGTTCGCCATGCCCCAGTTTTCCAGATCAACGCCGTAGTTGGCGTTGAAGTCGATGCCCTTCGTGCTGAGGCCACCGATGTTGACGTTCGTGTCGACGACGTTGCCGTTGTTGAGCCACAGAGCGCCGGTTGGACCATCGCGCACGATCAGCGAACAGGCCGTGGCGTTGTTGGCGGTGTAGCAGGCGTCAAGGGTGTTCTGGGCGCCAATCGTTCCAATGAGGTTTTCGACCTCAATGCTGTAGTAGTCGACCGACAGGTTGAAGCCGGGCAGCATGCTCGGCGTGAAGACGAAGCCGAGAGTGAAGGTGTCGGACGACTCCGGCTCCAGGTTGGGGTTGCCACCCTGGAGGAAGTTGTACTGGCCGGCGGGGCTGTCGAGTAGACCCCCGTCGCGTTCCGCGGCCGTCACCTGGTGAGCGCCTGCGCCCACGCAGCTGGCAGGAACCGGTCCGGCTCCCTCCGCTGCGCGGCCAGGGGCCGAGCAGGGATCGAAGTCCTGGTCGAACAGGTTGAAACCCTGCGCGGTGAACAGTTCGATCACGTTCGGCGCCCGCACAGCGCGCGAATAGCTGGCGCGAAGACGGATGTCTTCGATCGGCGCATAGTCCACACCGACCTTGTAGGTGTCCGCGCCGAAATTTTCATACTCCGACCGACGGTAGGCGGCGTCGATCGAGGCCGAATAAGCCCAGAGTTGGTCGTCAGCGAGCGGGATCTGGATCTCGCCGAAGACTTCCGAGACATCGGTGTCACCGGTGAAGCCGATGGTGGCGCCCCCCGAACCGGCGCCATCGCCTGCAGCGAAAGCTGCGTCCGTGACCGAGCCGAGGAAATCCCGACGATACTCGGCGCCGAACGCGACCTGCACGGAGCGCGAGGCGGACGGCATCGTCCAGCCCGTGTCGCCCGTGATGGCGGCGGTCAAGACCTGTTGGGTTGTCTCGCCGATCTGGAGCAGCGGGATCTGCACATAGTCGAGGGCCGCCTGGGTCACACCACCCGGCGCGAAGATGTTGTAGGGCACGCAGGTCGGATCAGTCCCGTCGACGACCGACCGGCAGGTCGCGGTGACGCCCGGCCCCGGATCGCTGTCGACGACGTCGAACGCACGAGCGAGACGCGCGTTCGAGAAGTCGTTGAGATAGGTCCGCGCGAGACGAACACGCGAGAACTGGGCGGCTACATCGTAGTTCCAGCCTTCCGTGATCTCGCCCCGAACGCCGGCCACTCCGCGGTAGGAAGTGTATTTCAGCGAGTCCTGACGACCGCCACCTTCTACGTTCCGGCGACCAATCAGCAGGTCGACGTCGCCGACAAGACCGCCGCCGGCGCAGCCGACCATGGTCCGCTGCTGCGTCGACAGCAGTGGGTTGGCGCACTGCACATTGATGATCGGACCAAGGAAGGCGCCCGAAGGAGCGATCTGCGCGACCGACTGATAGTCGGAGAACATCAGCTGGGCGAAGACTTCGGCCTTGTCATTGACTTCATAGCGACCGAAGGCGCCGAGGGTGTAGCGCTCGTCGGGGCGTTGATAGAAGTTCAGGGGGCCGTAGTTGTACTGGTTCAGCGCGGCGTTGAAGGGCACGAAGGTGCCTGTTCCCACGCCGGCGGCACCGCCGACCGTCGAGTCCGAACCGGAGGTCAGCGAGATGAACCGGCCCGGGAACGAAGTGCTGGACCCGCCACAGACGAAGTCTGCGGTTCCCGCGCCGCCGTCGATGGCGCAGGCCGAATAGTCGCGGTCGGCCTGGAGAATCGGATTGTTGTTCCGATAACCGGCATAGGCCATGATATTACCGCGACCGTCGGCCGAAGACGCGCCCAGGGTCACGTTCAGCGAGCGGCTTTCGCCGTCGGAAACGTTGTCGTCCGGCAGGGCGAACTGGGCCGGGTTGGTCGCGGCGCGACCGGCGATAACCGCCCGCAGGTTGCCGACGCCGTCATAGCCGTTGTTGTGCTGATAGAAGCCGTACTGGGCGTCGATCTGCAGGCCTTCGAAGTCCTTCTTCATGATGAAGTTGACGACGCCGGCGACAGCGTCCGAGCCGTAGACGGCGGAAGCGCCGCCGGTCAGGACTTCAACGCGCTCGACCAGCTGCTCGGGGATCTGGTTCAGGTCAGCGGCGTCGTCGTTCGGCGAGCCATATCCCATGCGACGACCGTCGATCAGCACCAGGGTGCGCGACGAACCCAGGTTACGCAGCGACACCGTGGCCGTACCAGTAGCACTGTTCGAGACGGTCGAGTTCTGGGCGGCGAACGCCTGCGGCAGTTGCGAGATCAGGTCCTCGACCCGGGTCACGCCTGCAACGTCGATGTCCTCGCCCGTGACCTGGGTCACCGGGCTGGTGGTGACAAGGTTGGCTTGCGGAATGCGCGAACCGGTGACGATCACATCGTCGAGTTCGGCATCCTGACGCGCCGCATCCTGCGCAAGGGCCGGGGCCGCCGCCGAGAAAAGGGCGGCGCCGCAGATGATGGTGGAAGCCAGCAGTCGCTGGCGGCGAAGAGTAGCTTTCACGGGCGATTCTCCTGAAATCGGCGACGCCGCTCCAACCGAGCGGCGGGCGCATCACTCCCGAGGTCCCAACCTGGGGAAACGCGTCGTGAACAGTTAGCGTCAAGGTAACAACGACGTTCAATGGATACATTGAAATGTGTCTTGGATATTTCACACCATGTCGCCAAAACGGCACGACAACAGTCATGAATTTGCCTGATACATGCTATTTACTTGTCTCGCCGCGTAGTAAATGATGCGCTTCGGCCGCGCATCTGCACTGGTTCTGTCACAACTGATGCAGGGGCGCCGACCGGCTATCGGCAATTGGCCGAAGGGCGACCCTGTCCGCAGGTTGGCGTGGGGTTATGGGGCGTTGCGGTCAAGCCTTGCTCCGGTTGAACGGAAGACGGTTCAGCCAGGCCGGCCGCGCGCCTAAAGGGCGTGGCGGACGGCCATGGACGAGGCTGTAGAGGGCGGGCAGAACGAGCAGGGTCAGGATCGTCGAGGAAATGATCCCGCCGATCACGACGGTCGCCAGCGGGCGCTGGACCTCGGCCCCTGCGCCCACGTTCAGCGCCATGGGCACAAAGCCGAGACTGGCGACCAGGGCGGTCATCAATACGGGCCGCAGACGGGTCAGGGCGCCCTCGCGGATCGCCTCGCCGAGCGGCTTGCCCTCGGTGATCAGGCTTCGGATGAAGCTGACCATGACGACGCCGTTGAGCACGGCGACGCCGGACAGGGCGATGAAGCCGACCGCCGCCGAGATGGACAGGGGCAATCCCCGCATCGCCAGAGCCGCCACGCCCCCGGTCAGCGCCAACGGCACGCCGGAGAAGACGATGGCCGAGTCCTTCACGGACCGGAACAGGGCGAAGAGCAGGCCGAAGATCAGCAGCAGGACAACCGGCACCACCAGTTGCAGACGCTTGGCGGCCGAGATCAGTTGCTCGAACGTGCCGCCGTAGCTGATCCAGTAACCCGCCGGCGCCTCGACCTCGGTCCCGACCTTGTCCTGCACTTCGGCGATGAAGGAGCCGAGGTCGCGGCCCCGCACGTTTGCGGTGACCACGACGCGGCGCTTGCCGTTCTCGCGACTGATCTGGTTCGGGCCGGTTTCGACTGCGATCGTGGCGATCTCTTCCAGCGGCACGAAGGCTGTTCCACCGGAGCCGGGCACGGGAATGCGCAGCCGGCCGATGGCTTCGGTGTCTTCCCGCAGCGTCTCGGGCAGGCGGACGACGACGTCGAAGCGTCGGTCGCCCTCGAACACCTGGCCGGCGACGACCCCGCCGATCGAGGCCGAAACCACCTGCTGGACGTCGTCCATGCTGATGCCGAGGCGCGAAAGCGCGGCGCGGTCGGGCCTGATCTGGAGCACCGGCAGCCCGGTCACCTGTTCGACCGAGATGTCCTCGGCCCCCTCGATGCCGCCGATCACGCCCTCGACGGCCTCGCCGACCTCAAGCAACTGGTCGAGATCGTCGCCGAACACCTTGATCGCCACGTCCGCCCGGACGCCGGACAGCAGTTCGTTGAACCGCATCTGGATCGGCTGGGTGAACTCGTAGTTGTTGCCCGGTATTTCGGCGACGGCCGCCTGCATTTCCGCCAGCAACTCGTCCCGGGGCTTGCGCGGGTTCGGCCAGTCCTTGCGATCTTTCAGCATGATGAAGGTGTCGGCGACCGACGGCGGCATCGGATCGGTGGCGATCTCGGCCGTGCCGATCTTGGCCACCACCCGCTCGACCTCCGGGAACCGGGCGATACGCCGCTCCAGGGCGGTCTGCATCTGCACGGCCTGGCTCAGGGAGGTGCCTGGGATGCGCAGGGCGTGAAGGGCGATGTCGCCCTCGTCGAGGTTCGGGATGAACTCCGACCCCATCCGGCTCGCGCCGAGGGCGGCGATTGCGACCAGGGCGACGGCTACGGCGACAAAGGCCACGCGCAGACGCAGGGCCATCTCCAGCGCCGGCTGGTAGAAGCGGCGCGCGCCGCGCATGACGAAGCTGTCCTTTTCCTCGACCTTGCCGGTGACGAACATGGCGACGGCGGCGGGCACGAAGACCAGCGACAGGACCAGCGCGCAGGTCAGGGCGATAACGACCGTGATCGCCATCGGGTGGAACATCTTCCCCTCCACCCCGGTCAGGGCGAAGATCGGCACATAGACCAGGGTGATGATCAGGACGCCGAACAGGGACGGCCGGATCACCTCGCTGGAGGCGGAGGCGGCCAGGGCGAACCGCTCCTCGCGATTGAGCAGGCGGCCCAGCCGATGCTGCGCCTCGCCGAAGCGACGCAGACAATTCTCGACGATGATGACGGCGCCATCGACGATCAGGCCGAAGTCCAGCGCGCCGAGGCTCATCAGATTGCCGGACACTCCGGTGCGCACCATGCCGGTGATGGTCATCAGCATGGTGATAGGAATGACGGCCGCCGTGATCAGCGCGGCGCGGATGTTCCCGAGCAACAGGAACAGCACGACAATGACCAGAAGCGCGCCTTCGAGCAGGTTCTTCTCGACCGTGTGGATGGCCCGATCGACCAGATCAGTCCGGTCATAGACCGGCACGGCCCGGACCCCGGCGGGCAGCGCCCTGGCGGCTTCATCGAGCCGTGCGGCGACCGCCCGGGCGACGGTGCGGCTGTTCTCGCCGACCAGCATGAACACCGTGCCGAGCACGACCTCGCGGCCGTCCTCGGTCGCGGCCCCGGTGCGGAGTTCCTCGCCCATGACCAGATCGGCCACGTCGGCGACCCGGACAGGCACGCCGTTGCGGTTGGAAACGATGATCGCCCCGAGGTCTTCGAGGCTCTCCGCCTGCCCTGGAACGCGCACGAGATACTGTTCGCCATAGCGTTCGACATAGCCGGCGCCGACGTTGGCGTTGTTTCGGTTCAGCGCCTCCACCACCTCGGCCATGGTGACGCCGTAGGCGACCAGACGGTCCGGCCAGGGGGTGACGTGATACTGCCGCTCGAACCCGCCGATGGTGTTGACGTCGGTGACGCCCGGCGTGTTGCGAAGCTGGGGCCGGATAACCCAGTCCTGAAGCGTCCGCAGGTCCTCGGGCGTGTAGAGTTCGCCGTCGGGCCGCCGGGCGCCGCGCTCGGCCTCGACCGTATACATGAAGATCTCGCCGAGGCCGGTCGCGATGGGACCGAGTTCGGGCGTCAGACCCTCGGGAAGTTGGCCCCTTGCGGCCTGAAGCCGCTCATTGACCAACTGGCGGGCGAAATAGATGTCCGTGCCGTCCTCGAAGACGACCGTCACCTGGCTCAGTCCGTAGCGGGAGACCGAGCGGGTGTATTGCAGCCCCGGCACGCCCGCGATGGCGGTTTCCACCGGGAAGGTGATGCGCTGCTCTGACTCCAGCGGCGAGAAGCCGGGAGCCTCGGTATTGATCTGGACCTGGACGTTGGTGATGTCGGGCGTGGCGTCGATGGGCAGGCGCTGGAAACTCCAGACGCCGACCGCGCAGGCAAGGACGACGAGCGCCATGACGATCCAGCGGAAGCGGATCGAGAGCGCGATGATGCGTTCGAGCATGGTGATCAGCGCCCCTTAGTGGTCGTGGCTCGCGCCGGACTTCTCGACGTCCGCGCGGATCAGGAAGGCGCCGTCCACGACATATTCCGTGCCCGGGTCGATGCCGCTCAGGACCTCCGTCCACTCCGGCGTGCGCCGGCCCAGCTCCAGCATCCGGACCTCATAGGTCGTGCCGAAGCGGGCGTAGACGACGGTGAAGTCGCGGAATGGCTGAAGCGCCCTTGTGCGAACGGCGAGGGCGGCTGGAGTCGACCCGACCTGCACTTCACCCGACACACCGAGGCCAGGCCGCCAGATGCCGCCCTGCCAGGGCAGGTCGACATGCGCGATCAGCACCTGACTCGTCAGATCGGTCGAGGGCAGCACCGCCTCGATCCGGCCGTTGAAGGTGTAGTCGCCGGCCAGACTCTTGACGATGATCGGCTGACCCGCGCGCACCCGTTCGGCGTCCCGGGGATAGAGCAGGAACTCCGCGTGCAGTCGGGTCGGATCGCCGATCATGAGCATCGGCTGGCCGCCGCCGGTGATCGAACCCACGTTGACGTTCTTGGCCACGATCATGCCGGAGATCGGCGCGGTGATTGCGTAGGTCTGGAGGCTCTCGCTCGACTCGACGCGGGCGATCACCTGACCGCGCGAGACGCGGGTGCCGAGTTCGACGTTCAGGGCCATGACCCGACCGGGGTAGCGGGCGTGGACCTCGGCTTGGCCCTCGGGCGTGATCTCGACCCGGCCGGTCAGCGCCAGGCTCTCGCCCAGTGTCGCGGGACCGACCCGTTCGACCGTGACGCCTCCCGCCTGGGCGGCGTCGGCGGCGATGGTCGTACGACCCTCATAGGATGCATAGGCCCAGCGGTGCTGCTTGCCGGCATGGGCGGCGGTCACGGTCACATCGAACGAGTGCGGCTCGGACACCACGCCCGGACCAGTCAGATAGTCGTTCTCCGGCGTGAAGGCGAAGCGGTCCGTCCTCGGCCCAGTCCGGCCCAAGGTGATCGTCGCCTGCACCTGCCGCGGATCGATCGGCTTGTCCTTCAGATACGGGTAGAGGCGAAACAGCGGCTCCGGTCCCTCCTCGTAGATCGTGACCTCCAGCGCGAAGTCGCCATCACGCAGCATGCGGCCGCGATGGGGACCGCGCTCGTAGTCGCCGGCGGCGACTTCGCCCTCAGCCTTCTCGGCCGCGCCCTGTCCGCAGGCTGAAACGCCAACCGCAAGCGCAAGCAGCGAGGCGGCGATGATCCGCCGTGATGGGGTGAGCCGGATCATGAGCGGGTCTCCAGGCCGAGCAGGTCGGCATGCGCGCCGGTCAGCCGGTCAAGGCGGGCGCGATCGATGTGGAACTGTTTCAGCACGGCGACGCGGCGGGCCTTGGTGGCGAGCAGCGCAGTCTGGGCGGAGATGACATCGTTGTAGGTGAAGCCGCCCCGCGCGAAGCCTTCGCGCACGAGCACGACGGCGCGCTCGGCCTGCGGCAGCGTTTCGTCCGCGATCCGCTGCGCCTCCAGCGCCCGCGACGCCAGCAGGACCTGAAGGCGAGCGATCTCCCGTTCGCGCTCCTGCCGGAGCGCGGCCATGTCGGCCTCGGCGGCGACGCCTTCAAACCGCGCCCGCTCGATGGCGCCCTCGTTTCGGTCATAGCGGCCCAGCGGAATGGACCCGCCGACAACCAGGCCGAGGTCCTGCCCGTCCCAGAAGTGCCGGACGCCGACGCTGACCGTCGCATCAGGCGTAGCCCGCGCCCGTTCGACGCTGACCCTCGCCCGGGCGAGGTCGCGGTGAGCGGCCAGCACCGCCAGATCGATCTCGGCGGCGGCCCCGGCGACTTCGCGCGCCGCGCTGGTGTCTTCGAAGTCCGCCGGGTCCAGCGAGAAATCAGACGCCCCGATCCAGAACCGTCCGAGCGTGGCGCGAGCCAGACGGGCCTGTATCCCGGCCTGGTCGAAGTCGATCTGAGCCTGGGCCAGTTCGGCCTCGGCGCGGGCGCCGGCGAACAGGGGGTCGCGCGCCATGTCGACCCGGCGCTGGACTTCGGTCTGGAAGCACTCGGCGAGGGCGAGGCGCTCGCGCGCGATCTCGAGTTCGGCCTGCGCCGCGAGCGCCTCGGCCCAGGCGCGCTGCACCTGTTCAAGGCGGTCCAGCCGCCGGATCGCGGCTTCGGCCTGGACCAGGGCGGCTTCGCCTCGCGCCAGAGCCACCCGGGCCGGTCGATCGCCACCTCGCTCGAACCGCTGCTCATAGGACAGGGTCGTCTCGGTACGGTCGATAATGTTGCCGCCGCCCAGCGTGGGCAGGTTCTCCACCATCAGGCCCAGGGTCGGATTGGGCCGCACGTCGGCCTGGCGCACGGCGGCTTCACCGGCGCGCGCACGCGCTTCCACGCCGGGCAAGCCAGGGTCCACTTCTGCGGCGCGTGCCAACGCCCGGTCGAGGGACAGACTGGGCGCGTCCGTGGCCGGGCCAGTCGGCTCCTGTGCAACGGCGGCGCTGGACGGCCATGCCGCCAGTGAGAGCGCCAGCGCCGAAACGGCCGCCAGACGCGCCCACGATCCGGCAGGGCCGGCAATCGGGGTCTTCAAGGGTATCTCCGGGAAACGGGTTGCGCGCAGCCGAAAGGCCGCGCCGGTTCAGACGACCGTGCGCATCCGTTTCGGAGGGTGTTCCGGGCCGTCGCCTGCAAGTCCAGGCAGCGCCGGATCGAGGCCGGGCCGCCGCAGGGCCAACATCAGCGCCGAGGCGCCGGTCATGCTGCGCTCGGGCGACGGCAAGGCGGCGTGAACATCGCCAGCGTGATGGTGATGTCCGACCGGCGGCGCGCCGTCCTTGTCCCGGTCGGGGTCCGTGTCCGGAAACTCCTCGGGAGCTACATGGACGTGCGGGTGGTGGTCGCCATCGTGAACCTCGCTCAAGGCAACGGCCGGCCAGTCAGCGGCGTGCCCGACGGCATGCTGCGCCTCCGTCACGCCATGCAGGTTCATGGCCGCCAGAAGGGCGACGCACAGGCCGATGCAGAGGTGGCGAAGGGCGTTCGGCAAATCGAGGCTCCGGGCGCTGTGTAGCTTTGGGCGGCCCGGGAGGCAATCGCGGGGGCAAGACCCTACAGCGCCGTGCCCGTGCGAGTGACGGCGAAGACCTCTGACTTTTTTCGTCTTTGCTAGTGAACCATGAAGCTGACGGAGCCGGACATCATGTGGCCGTCCGCGCCTTCGGCGGTCCAGTCGGCAGTGTAGGTGTTCGGCGCGAGACGCGGCAGGGCCACGCTGACGCTCGCGGCGGCTAGCGCGGCGGGCGCGGTCACGACGACCGGCGCCTGACCGTCGGCGGTCAGGGTCACCGTCTTCAGGATCATCGGGTGCGGAAACCTCGCGCTGAACCGTTCGGGCGATCCGTGCGTCATCGCGCCGTCGGCGGGAACGGTGGTGATGCCCGACTGAGGGGCCGCGGCCTGCATGGTGTGGCCCGCGTGTGGGTCCTGAGCGGCGGCGGCCCCGGCGAACGCCAGGGCGGCGGTGATGACGAGGGTGCGGATCATGGGGTGGTCTCCTTCGATTAGAACCAGGCCTTCAGGCCGACAACGACGCGCGTGGCGTCAACCTCGCCCCCCCGGGCTTCGATGTAGTCGGCGGTGTCGCCGAACGAGCGGCTCCACTCGACGCCGAGATAGGGGGCGAACTCTTTGCGGAATTCGTAGCGCAACCGCAGGCCTGCCTCGACCGAAGAAAGACCCGAGCCGATCTCCAGCTCGGGAATGTCGCTGGCGGAGGCATCGATTTCGAGGCGGGGTTGAAGGATCAGACGCTGGGTGATGCGCTGGTCGTATTCGGCCTCGACGCGGGCGGTCAGGTCGCCCTCCGTCGACAGGAAGGCGGCGGCGTCGACTTCCCACCAGTAGGGCGCCAGTCCCTGGAGGCCGAGGACCAGGTGCGTCGTGTCCTCGCCGTCGGGACGGAAGTCCTGGCGCACCCCGGCCTGAACGTCCCAGAACGGCGTGACGGCGCGGCTGTAGAGCGCCTGGAGTTCCGCTTCCTCCAGACCGTCGTCAAAGTCCCCTTCGCCTTCCGACTTCCACCAGAAGCGATTGATGTCGCCGCCGCTCCAGCCCTGGACGTCCCAGAGCCAGGTCTCGTCCTCGTCCCCGAAACCGGCTTCGAGGCGGTCGATGATGACTGCGGTGGCGCGGACGTCGCCGTTTTCACGCACGAGCGTTGTGCGGGCGGCGGCCATTGTTTCGGCTCCGAAGATCAGATCGGCGGCGTGCCTGGGGCCGCCCAGGGCGGCGGCCGGGAGCGGGTCCTCCGGAGGACGGCCTGGATTGTCGGCGCCGGTCGGCACATCCGGCGGACCCATGTTCATCGTCGACATGTCGTGTCCGGCGTGGGGATCGGCCGGGGCGGATGGCATCGTGGACATGTCATGGCCCGCGTGTGGATCAGGCCGGGCCGGCGCCCGGGTCGACATGTCGTGACCTGCATGGGGATCCACGGTCGCGGGCTGAACCTGCATCTGATGTCCGGCGTGAGGATCGCCTGCGGGCGGGGTCTGCGCGGACGGCATGACGTGACCCGCATGCGGGTCCTGCATCGCCGGCCGGACAGGCGTCTGAGGCGTGGCGGATGGAGCGGACGCGGGTCGCGTCGGCGCCGGCATCGCATGCCCCGCGTGCGGGTCCTGGGCCTGGGCGCTGAAGCCGGTGGCGGCAAGGATCAGCGGAGCGAGGGCGACGGCGAGGCGGTTCATGACGCGGCTCCGTCGAGGGGTCGCACCGTCACGACGTTGAACATCCCGGCGTGCATGTGCATCAGCATATGGCAGTGGAAGGCCCAGTCTCCCGGCGCGTCGGCGGTCAGGTCGAACGTCACCTTCGAGCCCGGCGCGACATTGACAGTGTGCTTCAGCGGCTGATGTCCGGTTGGACCGCCGGTCACCAGTTCGAAGAAATGGCCGTGCAGGTGAATGGGGTGAGCCATCATGGTGTCGTTGACCAGGGTCACCCGCACTCGTTCGTCCCGTTCAAAACGGATCGGCTCCACGATCTCCGAAAACTTGCGACCGTCGAAGCCCCACATGAACCGCTCCATGTTGCCGGTCAGGTGGATTTCCATCGTCCGCGACGGGGGACGTTGGTCCTTGTTGGGCGCGAGAGAGACGAGGTCGGTGTAGACCAGGACGCGGTGATCCACATTCGTGAGACCGATCGGACGCTCGCCGAGCCGGTTGGCGGGGTCCATGGCGATCGCATCGACGCCGACCCCCACCGCCATGTCCGGCGGCGCGTTGTCAGGATCGCGCATATTCATGCCGGCCATGTCGTGGGCCGGCGCCGCGTCGGCGGCGGGCGCCCCGTGGTCCATGCCGGCCATGGCGCCGTGATCCATGCCGCCCATGTTTCCATGGTCCATCCCGCCCATCCCCATGTCGCGCATGGTCAGGTTCGGGACTTCCCGCAGCGGCGGGACCTCGGCGGTCATTCCGGGGCGGGGAGCCAGGGTCGCCCGTCCCATGCCCGAGCGGTCGATGGCCTCCGAGACGATCGTGTAGGCGCGGTCGTCGGTGGGCCGGACGATGACGTCATAGGTCTCGGCGACCGCAATCTGGAACTCGTCGGTCTCGACCGGGCGCACGTTTTCGCCGTCGGCCTGGACCACCGTCATCGGCAGGCCCGGGATGCGGACGTTGAAGATCGACATCGCCGAGGCGTTGATGATGCGCAGCCGCACCCGCTCGCCGGGACGGAACAGACCGGTCCAGTTCTCCTGCGGGCCATGGCCGTTGATCAGATAGGTGTAGGTCGTGCCGTTGACGTCGAGGATGTCGCGCGGGTCCATACGCATCTGGCCCCACATACGACGCTCCTCCAGGCTCATCCGGTCGCTGCCGTCCATGAGCCCCGCGAGGGTGGTGCGCTGCTGATTGAAGTAGCCAGGACTCTTCTTCAGTTTGTCGAGGATTTCGTGCGGATGCATGAAACTCCAGTCCGACAGGACCAAAACATGCTCGCGGTCATAGGCGACCGGATCGGCGCCCGCCGGGTCGATGACGATCGGCCCATAGTGGCCCATCGCCTCCTGAAGGTTGGAGTGGCTGTGATACCAGAAGGTGCCCGACTGCTTGATCGGGAACTCGTAGACGAAGGTCTCGCGGGGTTTGATGCCGGGGAAGCTGATGCCGGGCACGCCGTCCATCTGGAATGGCAGCAGCAGACCGTGCCAATGGATCGAGGTGTCCTCATCCAGGGTATTGGCGACAGACAGCCGGACGTTCTGGCCCTCGCGCAGACGCAACAGCGGCGCGGGCAAAACGCCGTTGATCGTGACCGCGTGACCGGTGCGCCCGCCCACGGTGAAGGGCGAGTGACCAACGGTCAGATCAATGTTCGGTCCTGTCAGCGTCGGCAGGTCAGCCCGCAGGCCCGCTGATCCGGTTTGCGCCCATGCGGGCAGCAGCCCTTGCAGGCCCAGCAGCCCGCCGCCTGCGGCGGCGCCACGGAGAAGCATTCGGCGATTGAGGCGGGCGGTTGGCATCGGCGAGAAGTTCCCTTGTCGGCTGGTCAGCCGTTCGTTCAGATACGCATCCCGGTAGCGAAACCCTTGCGGCAGGTCGCCACAGGCGGGATCGCCGCCTTGTGCACCTTCCCATCACGGCAGGGTCAGGCGCCTTCGCGGGGGGACCGGGACAGGACCGCCGCCAGCTTCTTGCGGGCGCGGGCGATGCGGGTTTCCACCGCCTTGGGCGTTATGCGCAGGATCGCTGCGACCTCGGCGTGCGACCACCCTTCGAGCGTGGCGAGCAGGAGGGGCGCCTTCAGGGCGTCCGGAAGGTCGGACAGGGCGCGTTGCAGGGCTTCGGCCCTCCGCCGGTCGTCCAGCCGGGCTTCGGGCGTGGGCGTCTCGTCACCCACCGCCCTCGCCTCGGGCGCGTCGAGACCCATGACCCCGCGCACGACGCGGCGAACCGTTCGCCGACGGCTCCAGTCACGACATTTGTTCAGGGCAATGGAGCGCAGCCAGACCTCGAAAGGCCGCGTCGGATCATACCGCCGCAGGGCGAGCCAGGCGGACGCATAGGCTTCCTGAAGCACGTCATGCGCCTCGGCCTCGTCGCCGACGTAGCGGCGAACGAACCGGTAGAGGTCGGCCTTCGTGGCGGTCATCAGGGCGGTGAAAGCGGCCCGATCCCCGCCTGCCGCGCGAACCTCGATGCTCTGGTCGGCCCCCACGCGCCGCGCTTAGCCGGCGTCGTCGCGCAGGGAGTCAACGACCGCCTCATCGAACACCTCAGCCTGCGCCGGAGTCAAAACGGATCGCATCTCGAAGACATGGGCGATCGTCGCCTTCTGCAGATCGCCCATGGCGGCGTGGAAATGATCGACCGCCGCCTGAACCTGGGGGGAGTCACCCTCGCTGGCGGCGATGGCGGCGGCCAGTTCGCGGTTGGCGGCACGGACCTCGGCCTCCAGCGCCGGACGGCGAGCGGCGAAGCGAGCTTCGATGACATCGAGCCGGCGATCCTGCTCCGCGCTCAGATCGAGCTTCTCGTGGACCACGCTGTGCAGGCTGGGCGGCTGTCGCTCCCGCATGACCCAGGTCGCGCTCGCCCAGGTCGCAGCGCCGCTCGCGAGCGCTGCCAGGATCGCCGTGATGACGATGGACTTCCAGGCGGTGCTCATCCCCGGACGCCCAGTCCGCTCAGGGGCGACAGACCGGTCGACACGGTGAACACGCGCATCTCTGACGGTTCCGGGCGCGGAGACAGCAGCAAAAAGCCGCCGTTCGCGACGCCGACGACCAGCGCAAGCGCTATGGCTGCCACCCGAACCTGTCCCATGCGGGCCTGATCGCGGCGTTCGCCGATGCGCGCCCAGACCTCATCCTCAAGGCCGGCGAGTTGCGCCTCGCCATCGTATCGGTCGCCGCCGATCAGTCGTTCAATATCATCCAGCATTGCGCACCTGCCTCACGCCCCGTTTGTCATACGCGCCTTTTCGCCATGCCCCTCATGAGGGGCCGAAAGCTGTCTGGCGTATAGAGGTATGACGTCGGCCCGACCCGGCTGATCACGCCCCCGGTCTGGAGGGAGACCCACCTGATGCGATCGCAACTGAACCGCCGTCTGTTGCTCGGCGCAGGCCTGTTCCTGAGCATGGGCGGGACTGCCTGCGCCCAGACCGCGCCCGCGCGAAACCTGACGGTATTCAAGACTCCGACCTGCCCATGCTGCGACGGGTGGATCGCCCACATGCGCCGGGCGGGCTTCACGGCAACCGTCACCATTGTTCCTGATCTCCAGACGATCCGCAGCAGTCGGGGACTGCCCGACGCGCTTGCCTCCTGTCACACCGGGCTGGTCGGCGGCTACCTGGTCGAGGGTCATGTGCCGGCCCGGGACGTCGTCCGCCTGCTGGCCGAGCGACCGACGGCGGTCGGTCTGGCCGTGCCGGCGATGCCGCTGGGCTCGCCGGGGATGGAGACGCCACAAGGGCACAAAGACCCCTACGAGACCTTGCTGGTGCTCCGGTCTGGCGCCACCCGTGTGTTCGCACGCCACAACCAGCCGGCCTGACAGAGATCCCTCGCAGTTCGATCACATGACCCACAATCTGGAGCCCGCCATGTCCCGCATCCCCCTTGCCCTGGCCCTGTCGATGACCGTCCTCTCGGCGACACCGGCCTTGGCCCAGGACCACGCCCACGGCCATGGGCACGCCGCCGGTTCCGTTGCTGCGGAGGCAGCGGGCGCAGCCATGGCCGTTGATGCCTTCCACGCCGCGCTCAAGGCGGGGGACACGGCCGCCGCGCTGACGTTACTGGCTCCGGAAGTCATGATCTTCGAAGAGGGTGGCGCGGAACGATCGCGCGATGAATATGCGTCCCATCACCTGGGTTCGGACGCCGCCTTCGCCGCCGCGTCGGAAGCGACGGTGGCGCGGAGATCGGGCCGGGCTGACGGCGACATTGCCTGGATCACCAGCGAAGGCCGCACCACCGGCCAGTTCAACGGCCGCGCCATTGATCGCCTGACGACCGAGACCATGGTCCTGAAACGCCACCCCGAGGGTTGGCGCATCCACCACATCCACTGGTCGTCGCGCGCCCCCAGCTAGGCGCCGTCGCCAGGTCACATGGCCGACGGCGGGGCCAGCGTGCCCATGACCGCGACGACGGCTATCAACACTGCTCCGACCAGTGTTTCCGCAATGACGCTGCGTCGGAGCCGTTGAAGCGCCGGCCGGGGATCTTCGCCGAGCGCCAGCACCGATCCCAACGTCGGCGTCAGGCGGAAACGGTTTCCTGCCGCGAGGACCAGCATCAGCGCGAACAGCACGAGTTTGGCGATCAGGAGCTGGCCGTAGAGGTTGGTTCCCAGTCCGGCTACGCGCGGGGGTCCAACCATGAACCAGCTGTTCCCCAGGCCACTCAGGACCAGGAGCACGACGGCCAAGGTCCCCAAGCCCGCAAAGCCGCGCAGGGCGCGATGGATCGCCGGGTCATCCGGGGCGGTTCGACGCAGCAAGAGCATCGTCAAGGCCGCGAGAGCGCCCAACCACAGCGCGGCGGAGACGGCATGGATGATGGCGGCGGCCAGATGCCACAACCCGCCCGGCCCCTCCGTCGCGGCCCCGTGTCCGGTCCAGGCGAAACTGGCCGATACGATGACACCAAGCGTCGCCAGCACGGTCCAAAGCACCCGACCCGGCTTGAGGGCGGCGATCGCAACAAGTGCAAGCCCGGCGACGACGGCCCGGGCGACCAGGGCCATGCCGAGGGCCATGCCCGTGACCATGAAGGTTAGCGATGCTGGTTTTAGGGCTTCGCTGAGCGAGCCCGCCATGACCGCTGTCTGGGCCACGAGGCCGGCGAGCGAACCCAGCGCGACAACGGTCGCAGCCACGATCAGGGTGGGACGGGCCCAGAGGAGGTTCGGGCCGTCGTCTCCCCTGAAACTGTAGAGCAGGAACAACGGCGCGCCGAGAAGGACGACGGCGCCGCTGTATTGAAGCCAGCGGAGCGCAATGACCGCGACTTCGAGCACAGCGTCAGCGCACCGTGAAGGTGTAGGAACCCGTCATACGGTGGCCGTCGCTGGACGCGATCCGCCAATCCACGCGGTAGGCCCCGGCGGCCAGCGGGCGGGTCAGGGTTCCAGTCAGGGTCTTGCCATCCTCGGCGACAGCCGTGCGGACCTCGACCTGTTCGCCCGCCGCATTGACGACGTCCAAGCCCGAGAAGGCCGGAACCGTGCGCTCGCTGAACGTCAGACTGACCGTTCGGGTCGCGGCCACAGTGGAGTTGGGCGCCGGCGTCGCGCCAACCAGCCGCGCGTGGGCCGCCGCCGGCCCGGCAGAGAAGGCCACGGCCGCCGCGACGGCGATGAAGGGCGCGGGATTGAATTCACGCATACTCAGTCTCCAGACGTTCGGCCGCTTCCGGTCCTGTGCTTCTCTACGCGCCACGCGGACGCTTCCCTCATGTCGCAGAGTCGAGCCGCACTGCATCAAGGACGACGACGACCTTCTCAGGGCGATCTCCACCCGGTCAATCAGATCGCGGCTTTGGGGCCCGTCGGGCGCTTGGTCGATCCGGCGGGAGATTGCCGGATTCAGAAGGCAGTCAGCGACGGCGTTCTCGATGGTCGCTGAAGCGACAGGTCCCCCCTGACAGTCCAGGCAGAGGCGCGCATCGTTGCGCGTCGCCGCGACCAGGCGGTTGCAAGCTCGGGCGCATCACTCGCCTCCCCTGCCCCGGAGAGGGTCAACGCCTGGAGCCTCGGTCCTGAGGCGCTGACGGAATTCGTCGAGACGGGCGCGGTAACCTTCCGCGTCGCCGTATTCGAGGAATTGATAGTATCGTAGATGCGGGTCAGTGATAGCGAGAGCGTGCTTTATGGGGCACCAGTATTGCTCTGTGCGGCTGGAGATTTCCCGGACGTAAGCGATAACCCCGTTGGCGTACTCGCAGTAAAGACAGTTCAACGCCTCCACCGCATTCAGGTAACTCAACCTGTTGCGATCAACGACGATGTAGCGAGACCGGCGCACACGGGGAATTCGATAGGCGCGAAAGCATATCGCCTGATAGAGCGACGCCCATGCGTCGATCAGAACAAGCGGAATGACCAGGGAATAGATCAACGGCGCCGTAATGACGGTGGCGAGGGCAGAGCGAGCCATGAAGGCGCTGACGCCGAGGCGCAGTTGGCGATGGTGCTGCGTGAGCCCGTGCTCAAATTCGATCAGCCCTTCGTTCAAGCTCCAGCCAAGATCGGCCCGGCGCTTCTCGATCTCGCGATCGAGCTCGCCCTGCAGCCGGACAATCTCCCCGGCGAGTTGCTCGATGCGTCGGGGCATGAATGGTTCCTTCGATCTGTTCAGTGACGCATGGCAGGCTGGTGAATCGACCCTGTGACAGGGATGGGGCCCCGCGACCCGGCGCTTCGAACAGCTCAGTCGGTCGCGTCCGAGCGAAGCCTGAGATCGCGCAGCACCGCCGCAATCTCTTCGGGAAGGCAATCAAGCCGGTTGTGGGGCTCGGCCGCTGTCAGCCGACGCGCCGTCCCGGCTTTGAAGGCCTGCCTCAACTGCCCGAGCGCATGTGGAGGAGCCATCACAACCAGTTCGTCGAAGTCGCCACTGGCGGCGATGGCGTCAATCCGCTCCGCCAGTCGCTTGATGAAGGCTCTCTCGCGCTTTTCCCGCGGTCCCGGTCCGCCGGTCGTATGTGAGCCATGCCCGAACCGGTCAAAGACGCGTCCTGAGTGACGGGATGACATCGGCCCCGAAGGTGATAGATCGCCAAGCTGGCTTGATACCTCCGCCAGGGGGCCAGCCCTCCGCCGTTCCTCGAACAAACGGGCCCTCTCCCCGTCCGCGACCAGGACCAGGCAGTTCCCGTAAATCTTCATGGCGCGTCCCCCCTCGCAGACCGGCAGCTCGCGGTCGGGACCGGATAATGAGGAGCAGCCCGGATGATCGCCTTGATCCATCGCAAACCCGCAGGCCCCGGGGGATCGGCGCCGCCGCTTCCGGTAATCCCCTTAGGGAGAGCTCCCGAATGTCGCGCGTGGTCGCCCCAGCATATCCCTGTGATCCGCCAGGGAGGAATTGACATGATGTCGATTGAGCCACTCAGCCTTGCTTCCGCTTCGGTCCTGACCGGCCCGAACGAGATCTGGGATGGGTCGCGCAGCATGACTTTCGCACCCGGCGAAGAGATTTATGGTCAGGACGAGTCGACCGACCTGATCTACCAACTGGTGAAGGGGTCGATCAGGACGAGTCATCTGCTGCCGGACGGGCGCCGACAGATCGGAGACTTCTATTACGAGGGCGATGTTTTTGGCGTGGAGCCCGGGTCTGGGCACAGGTTTTCCGCAGAAGCCCTGACAACCTGCGAAGTGTTGGTGGTGAAGCGGTCAGGATCAGCCGCCTTCGCACCGGGGAAGGTCCAGCAACTGGTCTGGGCCGCGACGACCACCGAACTGGCTCGGGCGCAGATTCACATGCTTCTACTGGGCCGCGCCACTGCCTGCGAACGGGTGGCCCGTTTCCTTCTCGATATGGCGGATCGGTTCCGGGAGGACCTCGTGACCCTGCCGATGAGCCGCCAGGATATGGCCGACTATCTGGGCCTGACAATCGAGACCGTCTCGAGGATGCTCGGTCGCCTGCAAGCAGACGGCCTGGTCGAGTTCGCCGGCTCCCGACATTTCCGCATACGGCATCTCGGAGGCTTGAAGAGGCTCGCCGCCGCCTGACGCCCTGATCCCCATCTGCAACGTGTCCTGACCCGTCCACAATGATGGCGCCGGAGGAAAACTCGAATGTCACCCTCACAGACCCATATCCTTGCGGCCGTCATGGGCGGCGCCCTTGTCTTGTCTGCCTGCGCCGGCGCCACTCCCTACCACGCAGCATCACTGACCGACCCCGCCCACGCAGACGGCTATCGGGAACTTCAGGTGGAGCCGGAGCGCTGGCGCGTGGCCTTCGCGGGCAACAGCCTGACCTCACGCGAGACAGTCGAAACCTATCTGCTCTTCCGTGCCGCCGAGCTGACACTGCAGAACGGCTATGACTGGTTCCTGGCGGTCGAACGCGACACCGAGGAACATGTCACCCTTGTGGTGCGCGAGCCGATCGGAGCCTGGGGCCCCGGCTGGGAGCCGCACTGGCGCTATGCCTATGGCGTCCACGTCGGCTGGCAGACCTGGGATCGCCACGGCCGTACGCCTGTCTTCGATGTCCAGCGGGTTACCGCCTACGAGGCCGTCGCCGAAGTGGTCATGCGCCGGGGTCCCCGGCCGGTCGATGATGCTCGCGGATTCGACGCGCGAGCGGTCAAGGAATCGCTCGAAAATCGTATCATCCGACCGGAAGACTGACGTCGTAAGACGTCCGTCCGACAAGGTCGTCCCGGTAAGTTCAGTCTTCAGGACCGCCGGCAGCGATCGTCGCGCTGCCGAAGTGGATGCGATGCTCCAGGCGCGAAGCGTGTCGTCCGCCTCGGCGAACTCCATCGGGAAGCGGACGCCCCGCACCGCCTGCCCGTAGACGCTCCGGCGAGTTCTTCATCGTTCTGCCTCCAGCAGTCCGCTCAGTCTTTCAACAAGCCGGGCTCGTTCCGCATCGGTCGGGAGCGCCTGGAGCCTCTCATTCAGTGACACGAGGAAGGCGGCACGATCGTTGTGCCAGTCCGGTCGCGTGGCCTGCCCGCGCGCGACCCGTGCGACCATCGAGGGCGAGGGCTCCGCAGACGTTCTGCTCAGGACGTAGGTCTGGTCCAGCAGCGCGGTAACCGGCCTGTAGCCGTCGCCATTCAACCGGGCCGAAAGACTGGCTAGTGCGGCCGGTTCTCCGTGATTGAGCAACACAGTCCCTCCGACGGGACTTCTCGCCTTGAGCCAAGCGACCAGATCGGTCGCATCGCCATGGCCGGAGTAGCAATCGAGATTGCGGATTCGTGCCCCGACTCGCAGCTCCTCACCCTGGATGCGAACGGCAGAGCGGCCCTCGACCAGCATTCTTCCCAGGGTGCCGGCGGCCATGAAGCCGGTCATCAGAACCGTCACCTCCTTGCGCCATAGCAGGCGTTTGAGGTGGCGGCGGATGCGTCCGGCGTCGCACATGCCGCTACCTGCAAGGATGATGTGCCATCCGGTCAGCCGCTCGAGCCGATCGCTTTCCTGCGGACGCCTCAGGTGGTGCAGGCGCGTGGCTTGCCGAAGCGGCTCAAACGGATTCTCGTTGGTGTCCGGGTTCCAGCCGCGCCGCAGGTAGACGTCCGTCGCCTCAATGGCGAGCGGTGAGTCGAGGAAGATGTCCGTGGCCAACTGCGGCTCAGCCTCCATCACCGCCAGCAGGTCGAGGATCAGTTCCTGGGCGCGCCCGACGGCGAAGGTCGGAAGCAGCAGCGGCCCCCCCGCCGCGCGCGCCTGCCGGAGTTCTTCCGCGAGCGCGCGCCGTCGGGCGGACAACTCCAGATCGATGCGCTCGCGATCCCCGTAGGTGCTCTCCAGAATCACATGGTCGACGCCGACAGGGCCGTCAGGATGCGGCAGGAAAGGCTGTCGTCCCGACCCGATGTCTCCGGAGAACAACAGGTTCAGGCCTTCGCCCCCGTCTTCGACCTGCACCTGGATCGAGGCGGCGCCCAGCAGGTGACCCGCCGGCCACCATGTCGCCTGCATGCACCCGATGATCCGGGTCGGCACGCCGAACTTGACCCGTTCGAAGAGCCGCATGGTGTGATCGACGTCCCGGGACGTATAAATCGGCTCGACCGGCCCCAGACCACGCTGGGCGTTGCGACGGTTGAGGTGCCGCACCTCACTTTCCTGAATACTGGCCGAATCCGCCAGCATGACCTCACACAGGTCCCGGGCGCCGCGCGTGGTGAAGATTGGCCCCCGATAGCCGGCCCTGACCAGCTTGGGGAGCAGTCCCGAGTGGTCGATATGGGCATGGGTCAGCAGCACCGCGTCCAACGAAGCAGGCGAAAACGGAAAAGGTTCGTAGTTGAGTCCCTTGAGGGTCTTGGGGCCCTGAAACATGCCGCAGTCGATCAGAATGCGGTTGCCGCCCGCCTCCAGCAGCATGCAGGAGCCCGTCACGCACTCGGCGGCTCCATGGAAGGTAAGTTTTGCATTCATCGTCGGGTATCCTGACAAAGCGAAACGGACCGCCATAGCGCGCGGGCGCCGACGCAGTGGCCAATGATCACGTCAATGCGCCAGCAGAAGACTGGGACCGTCGTCCTGGCGCAGGAAACTCCGCGTCGCGCCGCCGAATATGGACTCCCGAAGCCGCGAGTGGCCCCAGGCCCCGGCTACGAGCAGCCCCGCCTGCTTCTCCCTGGCCGCCGCGAGCAGCACCGCACCAGTATCCTCGCCCTCAAGCATCGTCGCTACGCCCGCGCCCGCGCCATGAAGCCTGAGATAGTCATTGAGCAGATCGATGTCGGGGTCCGCAGCCTCCCGGTCGAGGCTGCTCACGCACTGGAGCACGTGGATGGTGCTGGCCATCGCCAGCAACGGCAGCGCGGCCCGAACCGCTCGCCCCGCTTGCGGACTTCCATCCCAGGCGATCGCCGCCGGCCCGGACAGACCGTCGGCATCTCCGCGGGCGATCAGCACCGGAGCGCGATCCCCGAGTAGCGCCTGGGTCAGGAGGTCTTCCAGGAGTCCTTCCTTGAGGCCCTCATGGGCAATCACGACGAGGTCGGCCAGGGCCGTGTTTCGGGACAGGGCGTGCGCTGGCCGCAGCCCCCGTGTGAGAACGGACATCCGGGGCGCGCCTTCTCCGGCCCCATAGATCACATCTACCGCATGGGCCGATTGGCTCGCCGCGACTTCGATGCGGCCCTGTATCGTCCGCTCCGCTTCCGCCAGCTCCTCGAAGGCGTCCCGGGAAAGCGTGGAGCCGAGGACAAGGCCAAGCGTAACCATATCAACGGCTGAATCAGGATAGACCGGGATGACTTCCGCCACAGCGTCATGTTGACCCGCCAGCCATGCTGCGAATGCCAGTGCAGACGGGTCGCCCGCGCCGCCGAAGGCCAGGGCAAGGATTCGCTTCAGGCTCATGATGGTTCTCTCCCTGCGAAGAACCATGGGCCAACAGCCGGCGCCTGCATTTGATCAGCGTCAAGCCGTCAGAGCGAGCGCGAGGCGCCTTACGGTATACGGGACGGTCACCGCTCGGACTTCACGGTTTCCAGGTAGGCGATCAGGTCGTCGATTTCGCTGGCTCGAAAGACATATGCGGGCATCGCGGGATGGCTGGTGACCAGGCCTTCGGCAAAGGCTTCTTCCAGCCGGTCGAGCGGATAGCGTTCGACAATCGTCCGAAACGGCGTGGCCTCCTCCATGGGACTGGCGCCGACCACGCCCACCGCATGGCAGCCCGCGCAGGCCTGGGTCGCGAGTTGCTGGCCACGCAGGGTTGCCTGTTCTGAGATGTCGGGCCTCGGCAGAACCGAGCGGGACGGCGGCTCCGGGCTTGCGCAAGCGGCGCAGCTCAGTGCGAGGGCGGAAGCGAAGCGAGCTATGAACATCGTGCGTCTCCAAGGCTGTTCACATTGGGTGTTGGTGAACAGCAGGGCGTTGATCCTGATCAAGGCGCGCGACGGCCGGGCGCGGCTCTCTGCGCCCAAGGACGGAGAACGCAATGACCTACCCCAGCCTTCTTGTCGCCGTCGACGACGGCACTGAGAGCGACAGCCGTCTCGAATTGGCTTGCGATCTCGGCAATGCATTCAACGCTCATCTGACGGGCCTTTGCACGACCTCTATCGCACCCCCCCTGTATGATCCGCTGGGCGGCGGGGCCATGGTCGGCGAACTGCTGGCGCTCTATCGCGACATGGCGGAGGCCGAGGTGAAGCGCGCCGGAGCGCGGTTCGCAGAAATTATCCGCGCGAGGGATGTCGACGCCGATTGGCGCGGCCAGATCGGATTTCCTGGCGAGGTCTGTTCACGGGCGGCGCGGGCGGCTGATCTGGTTATCCTCGGCGCCCGCAACCCGCGCGCGCCCTACAACGCGCCGGATGTCTCGGACGTTCTTATGGAGTGCGGACGGCCGGTGCTGGTGACCCCGCCGACCCGCGTGCGCAATCCCGTCGGCGAACATGCCCTGGTGGCCTGGAAAGACTCGCGGGAGTCCCGCCTCGCACTCACGGCGGCGATTCCGCTGCTGCAACGGGCTCGGGGAGTCACCCTCTATGCAGTCCGCCCGAGGGACGACATCGGGACCGCCGACGGTGAGCTGGCGGATGTCGTCCAGTTCCTTGCGCGGCACGGGATCACCGCAGAGTCGGTGATTGCACATGAAGGCGAAGCGTCGGTGGGCCGCCAGATACTCGAAGAGGCCCTCGCCCGAAGCGCAGGCCTGATCGTGTCTGGAGCCTACGGGCATGCACGGTTGCGCGAGTGGGCGCTCGGCGGCGTCACCCGCACACTTCTTGCCGAAAGCACTCTCTGCCTGCTCCTGGCACACTGAAAGCGGACATGGTGATGACAAGGGGCCTCCACCACATCCGCCTTGAACTCCCGCGGGAAACCGGCAATCCCGGCGGCGCCCAAAATGGCGGCCACGACATCGTTGCTCCGGCGGACGCCGCGGGGCGGCCGGAACCAAAGGCCGCGTGGCAAATGGATAAATCCTGCCGGGTACGGCGCCTCGCGGACGAGGAGACCGCGACGACCGGTTGGCGACAGAGCTCTGATCGCGGTGGGCAGGATCCGGATCCTCCCGACGACGCCGACGACGAGACCCGTTTCCGCTTCAGAGAAGCGTCCTGTGGTCTGGGCGAACACCTCTCGCTGCAGGCTCCGGACGGCGCCACGCCCACCTTCCGGGTCGGCCAACTTCCAGCCTTGTGAGCCTATGCGGATCGGCATCATCGATGGTCACCCGGATGGGGATCCGGCGCGCTTCTGCCACGCCCTCGCAGACGCCTACGCTGACGGCGCGCGCGAAGGCGGGCACGAGGTTCGGCTCTTGCGCCTCGCGGATCTGGATTTTCCGGTCCTGCTGGATCGGGTCAGTTGGGAAGCGCCGCACACCTGTTCCGATCTCGCCACGGCACAGGCTCTGGTGGCCTGGGCCGAGCACCTGATCATCGTGCACCCCCTATGGCTTGGAACACAGCCGGCTCGACTCAAGGCGCTTTTTGAGCAGATGTTCCGGCCCGGCTCCGCCTTCAAGGCCGGACGGTGGATGACCGGACGGCTTACCGGCCGCTCGGCGCGGATCATCGTGACCATGGGCATGCCGGCGTTGGTCTATCGGTTCTGGTTCGGAGCCCACGGCCTCACCGCGCTTAAACGAAACATTCTCGCCTTCGTCGGCATTCGACCGATCCGCGATACCCTGATCGGCAATATTGAAGGCCTTTCCCGGGAGCGACGAATGGCCTGGCTTTCGTACGTCAGGGCGCTCGGCGTCCGCGGACGCTGAAATCCGCTTGCACACCGCGCGCCTCGGGGGCCGCCGAAACCGATCCCGGTGAGGACGCCGAAACCATGCTTCTGAAGCCCGACGCGAGTCGTTTCGACGATCGCCTCAAAGTCACCTTTGATCGTTCGGCATGAAACCAGGCTGGTTTCCGGATCTGTCGCTGTAGATGTCGCAGAGCAGGGCGATGAGGCGGGCCGCCGCCGGATCAGAGATGCAATAGTAGATCGTCTGGGCCTCCCGTCGCGGCGCGATGACATCAGCGTCGCGCAGGCGGGCGAGATGTTGCGAACAGGCTGACTGCGACAGGCCCGCATAGCTGGCCAACTCGCCGACCGCGCACTCACCTTCGCTCAGCCGGCACATCAGCATTAGTCGCTGCTCGTTGGCGAACAGCCGCAGCAGCCGGGCGGCAGGCGCGGCGCTGGCTTCGAGCTCGGCGAGGGCGGGGGCTTTGGGTATGGGCAAGGCGTCTGTCATGGCGTCTCTTCCGCGGGTCCGGTCGCGGTCAGAGGCCGACCGTCATCCTTCAACGCGATATAGATCGCCGGGATCACCAGCACCGTCAGAATCGTCGAGGAGATCAGCCCGAACAGCAGGGAAATCGCCAGACCCTGGAAGATCGGGTCGAACAGGATCACCGCCGCCCCGATCATGGCGGCGAGCGCCGTCAGCAGGATCGGCTTGAAACGGATGGCTCCGGCCTCGAGCAGCACTTCGCGCAGGGGCCGTCCCGGCGTTCGCGCATGGCGGATGAAGTCGACCAGCAGGATCGAGTTTCGGACGATGATCCCCGCCAGGGCGATGAAGCCGATCATCGAGGTGGCGGTAAAGGGCGCGCCAAACAGCATATGGCCGATGACGATGCCGATCAGGGTGAGAGGGATGGGCGTCAGGATCACCAGCGGGATGCGGAAATCCTTGAACTGGGCGACGACCAGCACATAGATCCCCAGCAAGGCCACGCCGAAGGCGGCGCCCATGTCGCGGAAGGTCACCCAGGTGATCTCCCATTCGCCGTCCCACAGCACGGTGGGAACCGTCTCGTCCGTCGGCTGGCCGTTGAGCCGGACCTCGGGGCGCGGAAGATCCTTCCAGTCATGCGCCTTGATGGCGGCGTCGATAGCGAGGATGCCGTAGATCGGAGCCTCGAACTGGCCTGCCAGTTCGGCCGTGACCATCTCGGCGGCGCGGCCGTCGCGGCGGTAGACGGGCCAGCTGGCGAGTTCGTGGCGGGCCTCGACGACCTCGCCCAGTTCGACCAGCCGCCGGCCGCCGTCGATGGTGGTCACGGCCACCGGCATGACGGCCAACTGCTCGTTCCAGGTGCGCGCCGACTGGGGCAGGCGAACGGCGATCTCGACCGGGGTGCGCTCATCGTCGCGGGCTGCGTAGCCCAGAATCTGCCCGCCCATGACGGCGGCGATGGAGTCGTGCACCTCGCGCTCGGACAGGCCGAAGCGCTCGATCTTCTCGCGGTCCGGGATCAGGCGCAGCACGGGGCGGCGGACGCCATAGCTGTTGTCGACGTCGACCACCGAGGACTCGGCCCGGAACAGGGTCTCAAGCTCGGCCGCCACGGCGCGGCGTGTTGCGGGATCGGGGCCGTAGACCTCGGCCAGCAGGGTGGCCAGCACCGGCGGTCCCGGCGGGGCCTCGACCACCTTGATCGACGACCCGGCCGGCAGCGGCAGGTCGGCCAGACGTCTGCGCAGGTCCAGGGCGATGGCGTGGCTGCTGCGGTCGCGGTGCTCCTTGTGGGCCAGCTTGACCGCCAAGTCGCCCTGCTCAGCGCCCGCACGCAGGAAGTAGTGACGGACCAGGCCGTTGAAATTGAACGGCGTCGCGGTCCCGGCGTAGCTTTCCAGGGACTCCACCTCGGGCAGGGATCCCGCCACGGCCGCGGCCCCGGCCAGGGTGCGTTCGGTGGCCTCGAGGCTGGTTCCTTCGGGCATGTCCAGCACGACCTGCAGTTCGGACTTGTTGTCGAACGGCAGCAGCTTCACCGGTACGGCCCGAAAGCCGAACATCGACATCGACAGCAGCGTGGCGAGGCCGACGACGATCAGGAAGGTCCAGGCGCTGCGACGGCTGCGGATCACCGGCGTCGCCACCTTGCGATAGAGCCGGCCCAGCAGGCCCTCGCCGTGCACATGCCCGTGCCCGTGGCCGCCGGCCAGGCTCTTGCGGGCCAGGCGGATCATCAGCCAGGGCGCGATGACCACGGCGACGAAGAAGGAGAAGACCATGGCCGCCGAGGCGTTGACCGGGATCGGGGCCATATAGGGGCCCATCAGGCCCGAGACGAAGAGCATGGGCAGCAGGGCGGCGACCACCGTCAGGGTGGCGACCACGGTCGGATTGCCGACCTCGGCCACGGCCTCGACCGTGGCCTGGGCGCGGCTGCGGCCGTCGTTCATGGCCCAGTGCCGGGCGATGTTCTCGATCATGACGATAGCGTCATCGACAAGGATGCCGATCGAGAAGATCAGGGCGAACAGGCTGACCCGGTTGATGGTGTAGCCCATCAGATTGGAGGCGAAGAGGGTCAGCAGAATGGTCGTGGGGATCACCACCGCCGTCACGCCGGCCTCGCGCCAGCCGATGGCGAAGCCGATCAGGATGACGATGGAGATCGTCGCCAGGCCGAGGTGCATCAGCAGCTCATTGGCCTTTTCGTTGGCCGTCTCGCCATAGTCGCGTGTCACCACGACCTCGAGGCCGTCGGGGATCAGCGTGCCCTTCAGCGCCTCGACCCGCTGCATCACGCCATGGGAAACGACCACGGCGTTGGCGCCCTGCCGCTTGGCCACGGCCAGGCTGACGGCGGGGGTCCGGCTCCAGCCGTCGCCTACGCGAGCATAGTGGGCGGCCCGGGCCTGATCCTCGCGCGGGGCCTGCACCACGGTGGCCACGTCGCGCAGGTAGACGGGCTCGCCGGCCATCGAACGGACAGTCAGCAAGGACGCGTCGTCGGGCGTCGACAGCCGCTCGCCGGAGCGCAGGGTCACGGCCTGGCCCTGGTCGCGGAAGGCGCCGGCGGGGAAGCTGCGATTGGCCTGGGCGACGGTCTCCAGCACCGAGGACAGGGCCACGCCGCGCGCGGCCATGCGGGCCGGATCGGGCTCGACCCGGATCTCGGACGGACGACCGCCGACGATGAAGGTCAGGCCGACGTCCTCGACCTTGCCGACCTCGGTGCGCAGGCGGGCGGCGACGTCGTACAGGGCCTGGTCGCTCCAGCGCCCCGCCGCGGCGGGGCTGGGCGTCAGGGTCAGGACCACAGCAGGCACGTCATTGATGCCGCGGGTGACGATCTGCGGTTCCGACACCCCGACGGGAATCGAACCGTAGTTGGCGCGCACCTTCTCGTGCACCCGGACCGCCGCGTCGTCGGGGTCGGAGCCGACCAGGAAGCGGGCGGTGACCATCACCTGGTCGTCCTGCACCTGGGTGTAGACGTGTTCGACGCCGTCGATGCTGCGCACGATGGCTTCCAGCGGCTTGGCCGCCAGTTCGGTGGCGTCGGCGGCGCTCAGCCCCGGGGCCGCGACCATGATATCGACCATGGGCACGCTGATCTGCGGCTCCTCCTCGCGGGGGATCGACAGCACCGCCATCAGGCCGACGGCGATCGCCGCCAGCAGCATCAGGGGGGTCAGGGGCGAATTGAGCGTGGCCTTGGTGAGCCGTCCGGACAGGCCGAGGTTCATCGGGCCGTCTCCGGCGCCAGAACGACATCGTCGGCGGCGAGACCCGACAGCACCTCCACCCGGTCGCCGCTGACGGGGCCGCCCAGCTGGACCGGCGCCTCGCTGACGCGCCCGGCGCGGTCGACGGTGCGCACGAAGTCGATGCCGAAGCGGGTGGCGACGACGCGGCGGGGAATCACCAGCGCACGGCGCTGCCCGACGGGAACCTGGACGGTGACGCGCTGGCCCACGCGGTCGCTGCCGAGGCCGGCGACGGAGATGTCGGCGGTGGTCTGGCCCGCGGTGGAGGCCGGATAGACCTGGGCGATCGTCCCGGCGCTGACGCCGGGCAGGTCCTCGGACGAGATCACGACGCTCTGGCCGACGCGCAGGTTGCGGCCCTGGGCCTCGGGCAGTTCGAGCCTAAGGACCAGCGGTCCGGCGGTGATGGTGGCGACCGACTGGCCCGCGCTGACCACCGAGCCGGCGGGTACGTCGGCGGTCAGGACGCGGCCGGACGTGGGGGCCAGGATCCGGCCCTGGGCCCCGGTCTCGGCGCTGGCCGAGCGCACGGCGCGCGCCGCCCGGACCTGGGCGTCGGCGGCGCGCGAGGCGGCGAGGGACTGGTCGAGCCGGGCCTGGGCGTAGATGCCCTTGTCGAACAGGGTCTGTATCCGCGACAGGTCGGCCCGGGCGCGCGCGGCCTCGGCCTCGGCGGCCGCGACCTGGGCGCTGTAGGCTGCGGTCTCGAGGCCGACCCGGTTATCAATGACCAGACCGATCAGCTGCCCCTGACGCACCGTGTCGCCTTCCCGCACGTTCAACTGCGTCAGCGTGCCCGGAATGCGGGCCCTCGCCTCGCCCAGATCGCGCGAGGCGACGACGGCCGAGGCCGGCTTGATCGCGTCGATCAAGGCCTCGGTCACGGTCAGGCGCTCACCGCGCACAGGCGCGATCGCCGCGACCTCTGGCTCTCCGCCACAGGCCGACAATCCACCGAGCAGCAGGGCGGCGGCGAGGGCGGCGGACAGGGCCGTGGGCGTCTTCATCAGAGAATCCTTATGTAAGGTTGCTCTAATATTAGATCATGCTAATATGATTGCAAGCCTGAGCACCGTGCTCCCGACGCCAACCCGCAGCCTTGATGCGGATCAAGGCGCGGCGGCCCCGGCAGCGCAGGATCAGGCATCACGGAACGCTCAAGGAGATCGCCATGGATCGGCCCACCATCGTCGTATTGGGCGCAGGGCTCGGCGGCGCCATCGCCGCCTATGAACTGCGCCACGTCCTGGGCGACCGCGCGCGCATCGTCATGGTGTCGAAAGGCGATACCTTCCATTTCACCCCTTCGAACCCCTGGGTGGCGGTGAACTGGCGCAAACGTGAGGCCATCGAGGTCAGCCTGCCCGAGGTGATGAAGCGCAAGGGCGTGGAGTTCATCAATGTCGCGGCCAGCCGGATCCGGCCCGCCGAAAAGGGCCTCGACCTGACGGACGGTCGCGCCCTGCACTACGACTATCTGGTGATCGCCACCGGCCCCGACCTGGCCTTCGATGAGATCCCGGGCCTCGGTCCGGACGGCCATACGGTGTCGATCTGCCATGTCGACCATGCCGTGGAGGCGGCGGCGTCCTTCGATGAATTCGTCAAGAACCCCGGCCCGATCGTCGTGGGCGCCGTCCAGGGCGCGTCCTGCTTCGGTCCCGCCTATGAGTTCGCCATGATCCTCGACACCGAGCTGCGCCGCCGAAAGCTACGCGACAAGGTGCCGATGACCTTCGTCACCTCGGAGCCCTACATCGGCCACCTCGGCCTCGACGGGGTGGGTGACACCAAAGGCCTGCTGGAAAGCGAGATGCGCCAACGGCACATCAAATGGATCACCAATGCGAAGGTGCAGAGCGTCGACGCCGGCATGATGCATGTCGAGGAGGTGGGCGAGGACGGCGCCGTGAAGGCCAACCATGACCTGCCCTTCTCCTATTCCATGATGCTGCCCGCCTTCCGCGGCGTCGAGGCCGTGCGCGGGGTCGAGGGCCTGACCAATCCGCGCGGCTTCATCCTGGTGGACAAACATCAGCGCAACCCGACCTGGCCGGACATCTTCGCCCTCGGCGTCTGCATCGCCATCCCGCCGACCGGCCCCACTCCGGTGCCCGTCGGCGTGCCCAAGACCGGCTTCATGATCGAGAGCATGGTCTCGGCCATCGCGGCCAATCTCAAGCAGATCCTCGACGGCCGGGAGCCGGCCTTCGAGGCCAGCTGGAACGCCATCTGCCTGGCCGATTTCGGGGATGGCGGCGTCGCCTTCATGGCCCAACCCCAGATCCCCCCGCGCAATATCAATTGGTCCGCCAGCGGCCGCTGGGTGCACGCGGCCAAGGTCGCCTTCGAGGGCTATTTCCTCCACAAGGTCCGCAAGGGCCAGGCCGAACCGCTCTATGAGAAACTGGCCCTCGACCTCATCGGCGCCCACAAGGTGCGCCGCTCCCCCACCTCCACCCCCGCACAGGAGCCGAAGGCATGAGCCTCGACCGCGCCGTCATGATGTTCGCCGGATTCATGGTGCTGGTCAGCGTGGCGCTGACCCATTGGGTTCATCCGGCGTGGATTTGGCTGACGGTCTTCGTCGGCCTGAACCTGCTGCAGGCCTCGATCACCGGCTTCTGCCCGGCCGCCATGCTGTTCCGGCGGATCGGCGTGCGGCCGGGCCCTGCGTTCCGGTAACCCGACCCTGGGAAAGGCCCGGGTTGCAGCACCCCTGCTGCGATGCGATTCGGATCGACAGCCCGGGCCGCTTACCAGTTGGCCTTGAGCTGGATGCCGACCTGGTTCTCCCGCAGGCGTTCGCTGAACAGGCCGCGGTAGCCGGCGGACAGGGTCAGGCCCTCGCCGACGCCGACCTCGAGGCCGAAGTCGGCGACGCCG
>JAHKAM010000069.1 GCA_018826515.1 Alphaproteobacteria bacterium | reverse complement strand
GGCGGTCCCATGATGCGCATGGGCGGCGGACGCGGCGGCGGCATGCAGCCCGGCCAGGGCCGTTTCAACATCTCGATCTATCACACCGTCCGCCTGCAGGACGAGATCGTCATCGCCAGCGGCCTGCCCATCCTCGACCTGCTGGACGGCGCCGCCACCGGCTCGCGCGGCGGCACGCCCCGCAACGAGATCCAGGCCCAGGGCGGCGTCTTCCGCAACGGCATGGGCATGTTCGTCAACGCCAACTGGCGCCAGGGCACCCGCGTCGACGGCGGAACCGGTCCGGACCTCGATTTCTCGGATCAGGCGACGGTCAATCTGAACGTCTTCATCGACCTGAACTCGCGCGAGTCCTGGGTGGCCCGGTTCCCGTGGCTGAAGGGCTCGCGGGTCAATTTCGGGGTCCAGAACCTGTTCGACACCCGCCCCGAGGTCACCGCCAGCGCCGGCGACACGCCGCTGAACTACCAGCCCGACTTCCTCGACCCCCAGGGCCGGGTGGTCAGCCTGACGTTCCGGAAGATCCTGTTCTAGGCAGTAGGAATTAGGGCTTGGGAATTAGGAACTAGGGAGCAGGAGAAAGGCGCGGCGAAGAAACCCTCGTGCCCAATCACCAATCCCTAATTCCTACGCCCTAATTCCTACTCCCTCCCTTTCCGCCCCCACCGCCGCTTCGGCTCCTCCCCCCGCGCCTTGGCCGCGATCTCCTTCAGCTTGCGGCCTTGCAGGGCCGACAGCGCCTGCCCCGGCGCGCCGAGTTCCGGATCGCCGAAGGCGCGGCCGTGGGTCTTCACCCGCTCGCTGACCGAGTCGATGAACTCGCCCTCCCATTCGGACAGCGAAACGCCCGCCTTCTCTGCCGAGCGGCGGGCGCGTCTGAGGGCATTGAGAGCCGCCCGCTGGGCCGCCTTGCGTTGGGCCTCGAAGGGAGATGACGGCGGCTTGCGCTGCATGGCAGGGATTAGGACGTAGGAATTAGGAATTAGGAAGAGGCGTCGGGCACGGGGTGATCATCGCGACCTCCCCTAATTCCTACCCGCTCAGATCTCGCCGAGCGCCGAGAGGTAGAGGTCGAGGATCGCATCCTCCTCCTGCCGCTTGGCCTTGTCCTGCTTGCGGATGCGGATGACCTTGCGGAGAATCTTGACGTCGTAGCCCTCGCCCTTGGCCTCGAGGAAGACCTCCTTCATGTCGGCCATGACGGCGGCCTTGTCCTCTTCCAGCCGCTCGATCCGCTCGATGATGGTGCGCAGCCGGCCCTGGGCCGCCGAGTTGAGGACGTCGGGCGAGGAATCGAAGGAAGCGTCGTCGGCCAAGGGAGAACTCCGGGGACAGGGCCTCGCGGCGGCGATCGGCCGTCCGGGGCGGAAAGGGATGTGGGAAGGACGCTAACCACGTCGCCCGGCGCGACTCAACGACTGCCGGGGCCCGACGCGAAAAAGGCTGCGGACAAGTCCGCAGCCTTGAAACTTTCGATCCGCGCCGTGGCGCGGGCGACCGTGTTTAGCCCTGCTTCGCCTTGAAGCGCGGGTCGGTCTTGTTGATCACGTACACAACACCCTTGCGGCGCACGACCTTGCAGTCGCGGTGGCGGGTCTTGAGCGACTTGAGCGAGCTACGGACCTTCATGGTCGTCGTCCTGAGGCAAAAGCAAAACAGAAAAGCCGCGGGACGAACCTGCGGCGGAGCGGTGCGTATAGAGAGGCTTCCCCGGTTCGTCAACCAGATGGGCAGGCCTTGATCGCGGGATCGACACCCCCGCCGGCGCGCGTCTCCGATTGCCCCCGTCCCCGACATCGTGCAAGCCGATTCCGGGGCCGCGCCCGAACCACCGCGCCGCCCGGAGTCACGCCGATGGGACTGTTCGACTGGATGACCGGCGGCAAGGCCCCGCCGCCGGGCACGCCCCGGCTGGCCGTCCCGGCGCTGCGCGACGCCCTGCTGGCCGTCAACCGCGACACCGCCCCCTTCATCGTCCGCGACGGCGCGCCCGAAGGCGTCGACATGACGGCCGAATGGCGGATCGTCGACGCCCGCTGGTACGAGATCTTCGCCGCCGCCGGCGTCCAGCGCGTCTTCAAGGTGCTGATGAAGTTCGACGAATCAAGCGGCGAGGTCCGCGCCGTGGACCAGTCGTGGGAGGTCGAATGGCGCGCCGGCGTTCCGGTCCTGTCCGCCACCGCCGGGGGGTTCCGCGGCCAGTCGTGGGAAAAGAGCTTCGAGACCGTCTACGCCTTCCGCGAGGACCTCTCCTGGGGCGAGGTCTACAGCTACAAATTCGACACCGACGAGATCAGGAAGCCTCTCGTCGCGGCCGCGCTCAAGGCCGGCTGGGGCTGGCGCGGCGTGGCCTTCGGCAAGCTCTGAGGGTCGGCAACTACGGCGGAGGACCGGACAACGACCCGGCGGCGTCGAACGACCCGCTCGCAAAAGGCGACCCTGGGTCCCGCCCCCCGCGTGCGGCGTGCCGATTGTTGGTCGGTGGAGGCCGGAGACAGAATCCGAAGTCTCCGTCAAACGGTGTCGGAGCCCACGCTGGACCGTGATCTCGGCTGTCCACGAAGCTCGCATGCCCGTGGATGTGATGCCGTCGAACGATTGCGCCCGGCACCCTCAGCGCCACGTCCGCCGTGGCGTTGTTCACCAGCGACAAACGCATGCGCGACGCACCCGCTCGCCGCCCCTCGGTCTTGATATGAACCAGCAAGGCCGCGGCCGCCGCCGCGCCATGGGGTTCGAGCCAGACAACATCGATAATGTCCAGAACCGGTGCTTCGTACTCCGACATCTTGCCCAGCTGGCCGAGAGCCATGGCGGACAACTGGCCGCCCTCGCCCCATCCGTAGAGCATCGGCGGCTCGGCATGATCGGGGTCGGAAAATCGGTTCTGGAGAACCCGCGAGGAGCGGTCGACCGTGAGAGACCCCGCGAGTCGCAGCTCCGCATTGAAGAGATCGAGCGCGACGGCATCCGCCCATGGATCCAGAGCCGACAGTCCCGGGGCGCCTCCCGTCCGCAGCCTGTCTCTCACACCGTTGAACAGCTCTCGGGACGGCCGGCGGGTGCGGTAGAGCGAGCGGACGATCCGTTCCGAGAGGATTGTCATCGGCGCGAGCGGCCAGACGATCTTGGTGTCAGCCCAGTCTTGGGGAAAGGCCGAAAATCCCTCGCGCGAATAGATGGGTGACGCGAGAGCGTTGCTGTTGAAGATGGAGGTGGCGAACACGCCGGGCTGGTTGCGGAAAGCGTCCAGCAGCAGCCGCGACCCGCCCTTGGCGCGTGGCAGGACAATGAGCGAATAGCCCGTGGCGCCCACGAGACGGGTCTCGCAAAGCGCGTAGTCCTGTCTGATATTGCCAAGATAGCCACAGACCCCGTCGTCGTCTTCGAGGACCCAGCCCGGGTAACCCTGGCCGAAGCGATGCACCCATTCCCAGCCGGCTTCACTGCGCTCGGGAAACCACGCCCAGCGGTGCAGGTCATTCAACGACTGCCAGTCAGCGGGCTGGACGTCCCGCAGAATCGGCACGGTCACGACGCCATGGAGCGCAGGAGCTCCAGGGCGATCCTGCGCAGCTTGGGATCGGACACCCGTCGCCAGCTGAAGATCAGATCGTCCAGTTCCCGATCCCCGAAGCTCGCAGCCTCAAGCGCAAGCGGGGCGCTCAACCTGTGTCGTTCTTCACTCGCGACTGGTCCGGCGCTGGTTGAGCTGCTCATGAAACGATCGGCCTGAATTGGGACGGTGGCGGTCTGCTTCGTCCAACCTTGCAGAGACTGCGCCAGAGGCGTCGAACCGGCCCGGGCCGGCAGGGAAGCCGCGAGACGGATTGGAGGGCGTTCGTGGATTTGAACCACGGACCTGCGGCTTAAGAGGCCGCCGCTCTGCGCAACTGAGCTAAACGCCCGTCTCAACCTGGAACAGGCCAACCGGCCCGGGCCGGGCGTTGCAAGCCCCACGCCGGTCGCTTTGGACGGAGACGCTCTGGCTCGTCGCTGCCTCCGCCTCGCCGCAGGTCAACAGGTTCTTATACGGCCCCGGTCGGAAGCCGACCTGCGGGTTCCGCAATTCCTGCGCGCTCAAGCAGCGAGCGACCGCGTCGCGAGCGTTAGCGCGCTTAACAAGGATGGAGGCCTGGCCTCCGAGTTGAACGGAGGGTCTTCGGCGTTGCACCGCCGACGCGTCGCCCCTCCGCCACCAGGCCGTATCGGGTCTCAGAGCTGTTCCTGCTGTGCGCCCCGACCCCTGAATTAGTCCATGATATTGAGGGTTAACGACGCAAAGGAGGGAAATCCGGCGTCCGGGCCGCGCCCTGCAGGCGATCCCGGTCGCCCCGCCTTGGCCTCGCAATTGCAACAACGCTTGCCGCACTCGCGCACTTGTCATGACGCGAACACCGTCGGGGACCTATGATCCAGCCCATGCGTATCAGCCTTCGCCTCATCCTCATCGCCTCCGTCGCCGCCTGCGCGCCCATGCTGCCGGAGGCGCCGCCCGTCACGGCCGTGGCCGGGACCCGCACGCCGGCCCCTGTCGCGCCGGATGGGCCCGCCCCGGCGACGCCCGCGCCCGCCGTCATCGACCAGGCCGGTTTCGAAGGCTGGAAACAGGGCTTCCTCTCCCGCCACGGCGGCGCCCGCCGCGCCGAATACGAGCACGAGCTGGCCGGACTCGAGCCCGACCCCTCGGTCATCCGCCTCGACCGCAACCAGCCCGAGTTCAGCCGCCCCGCCGGCGCCTATGTCCAGTCCGCCGCCTCTGCGACCCGCATCGCCCAGGGCCGCGCCCGCACCGACCGGGTGCCGTGGGAGGTGACCCAGCGATTCGGCGTCCCGACCGAGATCCTCGTCTCCATCTGGGGCAATGAGAGCGCCTTCGGAGCGATCCAGGGCGACTATGACGTGATCCGTTCCCTGGCCACCCTCGCTTACGAGGGCCGCCGGCGCGACTGGGCCGAGGCCCAGCTCAAGGACGCGCTGGACATCGTTCTCGACGGCCGCCGCGACCGCGCGGGCCTCAAGGGCAGCTGGGCCGGCGCCATGGGCCAGACGCAATTCATGCCCGACAACTATCTGCGCCTCGGCGTCGACCAGACCGGCGACGGCAAGGTGGACATCTGGGGATCGGATGCGGATTCGCTGGCCTCGGCCGCCAATCTGCTGGCCCAGGCGGGCTGGAAGCGCGGCCAGAGCTGGGGCTATGAGGTCGTCCTGCCCGCCGGCTTCGACTACGCCGAGGCCGAGGGGCCGCGCCACGACTGGCGCTACTGGTCCGGGCGCGGCGTCACCCTCGCCCGGGGCGGCGCCCCCAATGCCGCCGAGGCGCAGGAGGACGGGGTCATCCTCCTGCCCCAGGGCGCGCGCGGCCCGGCCTTCCTCGCCCTGCCCAACCACTATGTGATCCGCCGCTACAACAACTCGGTCAGCTACGCCCTCGCCATCGGCCTGACCGCCGACGGCATCGCGGGCAAGCCCGGCCTGGTCGCGACCTGGCCCGACGACGCCCCCCTGTCCCGTGACCAGCGCCTCGGCGCCCAGCGCGCCCTGACCGCCCTCGGCTACGACACCCAGGGCGTGGACGGCGTCGTCGGCGCCAACACCCGCGCCGCCCTGCGCCGCTGGCAGATCGCCGAGGGCCGGCTGGCCGACGGCTATTTGACGGCGGACCTGGCGGATGAGTTGATCCGGCGGGCGGGGTAGCTGCAGACGGTCGGAAACAGTGTCTTCCCGCCCCTGATCTTCCGGCCCCTTTGCCGCCCGAATGCTACCCTGTCGACCCTCGACTGCCTGCCGCCGATAGCGCGGACGACCGCCTGCGACCGATTCTGACGTGCAGTCGTGCATACTGCCCAAAGTCGCTCACCGCCGGTCTTTGACAGCTTGAACCCCGACACCTGACCCGCCACTCCGGGCCCCGTTACGCCGTTTCCCGCTCCCGCCCGGCCCGACCGCGGCGCGGCTCGAATTTTTTCCGCCGGCGATGAACACTTTGAACCCTCACGGACCCCGGCCGACGTTGTGAACCGGCCCGGCCTTCGGTAGGCGTTTTCAATCACAACCCGGAACCGCCATGCCCCGTCCGACCGACCGCTTCGAAGGCACGTCCAACTACATCGCCACCGACGACCTCAGGATCGCGGTCAACGCCGCGGTCGCCCTCGAGCGCCCCCTGCTGATCAAGGGCGAGCCCGGCACCGGCAAGACCGTCCTGGCCTATGAGATCGCGAAGGCCATGAACGCCCCGCTGATCACCTGGCACATCAAGTCGACGACCAAGGCCCACAACGGCCTCTACGAATACGACGCCGTCAGCCGCCTGCGCGACAGCCAGCTGGGCGAGGAACGCGTCCACGACGTCCGCAACTACCTCAAGCCCGGCAAGCTGTGGGAGGCCTTCACCGCCCCGAACCGCCCCGTTCTGCTGATCGACGAGATCGACAAGGCCGACATCGAGTTCCCGAACGACCTGCTGCAGGAACTCGACCGCATGGAGTTCTATGTCCAGGAGACGGACGAGACGATCCGCGCCGAGGTCCGCCCGATCGTCATCATCACCTCGAACAATGAGAAGGAACTGCCCGACGCCTTCCTGCGCCGCTGCTTCTTCCACTACATCCGCTTCCCGGACGACCAGACGATGCAGGCCATCGTCGAGGTCCATTTCCCCGGCATCAAGCCGCGACTGGTCTCGGAAGCGCTGAAGACCTTCTACGAGATCCGCGACACGCCGGGTCTGAAGAAGAAGCCCTCGACCTCCGAATTGCTCGACTGGCTCAAACTGCTGCTGGTCGACGACGTCGATCCCGCGACCCTGCGCGAAAAGTCGCCCAACAAGCTGATCCCGCCGCTGCACGGAGCCCTGCTGAAGAACGAACAGGACGTCCACCTGTTCGAACGCCTCGCCTTCCTCAGCCGTCGCGAGGGCGCCCGCCCCGGAGGCTGATTCGTGCGGCTGAACACATCAAGGATCAGGTTTGGACACCCGCCTTACAGCGATTTCACTGGCAAATGAATCGAGCGCGCGCAGGATAGGCCTGTACCCAGGACGACCCCGTCGATGACCCTACGACCCTTTCTGATCCCGACCGTCTGCGCCTTCACCGCCCTCTCGGCCTGCGGCGAAAGCGTGCGCATCTCTGCGACCCGGACCGAGGATGACAGCGCCAAGGGCGTGCTGAAGGTCGTCGAGACCCTGCAATGCCCCCAGACCATGGGCTCCCTGACCCGCAAGGGCTCGGCCTCCGAAGGCGGCACCGTCTGCACCTATGTCGGGCCCAAGGGCGCCGAGGTCAGTCTTCATCTCGTGCCGCTGGACGGCGAAGCGCCCGCGGACGTGCTCAGGGCCTTCGAACAACGCCTGTCCGGCGACCTGCCGCGCGCCCTCGATGCGCTCAGCGCCGCGGCGGACGCCGCCGACGTCGAGGCCGCGACGGCCGAGCGCGAGGCGGCCGCC
>JAHKAM010000068.1 GCA_018826515.1 Alphaproteobacteria bacterium | reverse complement strand
TTCAACTTCGCCATGCAGGCCATCGACCACATCATCAACTCGGCGGCCAAGACCCTCTACATGTCGGGCGGCCAGATCACCGCCAGCGTGGTCTTCCGCGGCCCCAACGGCGCCGCCAGCCGCGTCGGCGCCCAGCACAGCCAGGACTATTCCGCTTGGTACGCCCAGGTGCCCGGCCTGAAGGGCATCGCCCCCTATGACGCGGCCGACGCCAAGGGCCTGATGAAGGCCGCCATCCGCGACCCCAACCCCGTCGTCTTCCTCGAGCACGAGATGATGTACGGGCTGGAGTTCGACGTGCCCGAGGGCGACTACGTCCTGCCGATCGGCAAGGCCAAGGTCCGCCGCGAGGGCACGGACGTCACCATCACCGCGCACAGCCGCATGGTCGGCTTCGCCCTGCAGGCCGCCGAAAAGCTGGCGGAGGAGGGCATCAGCTGCGAGGTCGTCGACCTGCGCACCCTGCGCCCGCTCGACCACGAGACCATCGTCGAGAGCGTCAAGAAGACCAGTCGTCTGGTCTCGGCCGAGGAGGGCTGGGGTCCGATGGGCGTCGGCGCCGAGGTTATCGCCCGGGTCATCGAACACGCCTTCGATTACCTCGACGCGCCGCCGCTGCGGGTGCACCAGGAGGACGTGCCGCTGCCCTACGCCGCCAATCTGGAAGCCCTGTCCCTGCCCGGCGTGGACAAGATCATCAAGGCCGTGAAGGCGGTGATGGCATGAGCCAGCCTGACGAATTCCAGCTGAAGACCCCCGACAGCGTCGCCGCCGACGCGGCCGCGGTCGAAATCCTGCGCATCTGGTGGTCGATGGGCCAGCCGGTCATGTCGGTCAAGCCGGCCTTCAATGATCCGCGTCAGTTCGGACAGGTCCTCGCCCTGGCCGCCAAACACATGGCCCACGGCTACAATGTGCGCCACGGCCACGATGAGAAGATCGCCTACAACAAGATCCTGGCCGGCATTTCCGATGTTCTGAACGGCCCCGCCGTCGAGACCGTGGTCGAGGGCGCTGTGGGCAAGGCCGGGCCGGAGGGCGTGCAATGACCGACATCCTGATGCCCGCCCTTTCGCCCACCATGGAAGAGGGCGTGCTGGCCAAATGGCACGTCAAGGTCGGCGATGTGGTCAAGGCCGGCGACGTCATCGCCGAGATCGAGACCGACAAGGCGACCATGGAGGTCGAGGCCGTCGACGAGGGCGAGGTCACTGACATCCTCGTGGCTGAAGGCGCCGAGGGCGTGAAGGTCAATACGCCGATCGCCCGGTTGAAGGGTGAGGACGGGGCGGCGGCCAAGCCCCCCTCGAAGCCTGCAGAGCAGGTTCCGGTCCCCCCCGAGGGGGGACAATCCGCACAACAGTCTCCCCCCGCAGGGGGGAGTACCCGCGAAGCGGGGGAGGGGGGCAAGTCCGCTTCCGCCACCAAGGCCGATGGCGGCCGCCTGTTCGCCTCGCCGCTGGCGCGACGTCTGGCGGCCCAGGGCGGGATCGACCTGTCCGCCATCAAGGGCACCGGCCCGCACGGCCGGATCGTCAAACGCGATCTCGAGGGTGCGGAAAAGGGCGCGGCCAAACCCGCCGCCGCCCCGGCCCCGGCCGGCGAAGCCCGCAAGGTCCAGTCGCTGGCCCAGATGGGCATTCCCGACGGCAGCTATGATCTCGTTCCGCTGGACGGCATGCGCAAGGCCATCGCCCGCCGCCTGACCGACAGCTTCCGCGACGTGCCGCATTTCCCGTTGAACATCGACTGCCGCATCGACGGCCTTCTGGCTTCGCGCGCCCGGGTCAATGCGATGCTCGAGAAGGACGGGATCAAGGTCTCCGTCAACGACTTCATCATCAAGGCCAGCGCCATGGCCCTGAAGGCCGTGCCCGAGGCCAACGCCAGCTATTCGCCCGAGGGCATCGCCATGCACCATCACGCCGACGTGGCCATGGCGGTGGCGATCGACGGCGGCCTGATCACCCCGATCATCCGCAAGGCCGAGACCAAGTCCCTGTCGCAGATCGCTGTTGAATCGAAGGATCTGGCCAAACGCGCCCGCGACCGCAAGCTGAAGCCCGAGGAGTTCCAGGGCGGCACCTTCTCGGTCTCCAACCTCGGCATGTTCGGCATCCAGTCGTTCGCCTCGATCATCAACGAGCCCCAGGGCGCGATCATGAGCGTCGGCGCCGGCGAGCAGCGGCCGGTTGTGGTCAATGGCGAACTGGCCGTGGCGACGGTGATGACCGTCACCCTGACCTGCGACCATCGCGTGGTGGACGGCGCCATCGGCGCGAAATTCCTGCAGGTCTTCAAGGCGATGATCGAAGATCCTGTGACGATGCTGGCTTAAGGACGACCCCGTGGCTGAATTCGACCTCCTCGTCATCGGCTCCGGTCCCGGCGGCTATGTCGCCGCCATCCGGGCCAGCCAGCTGGGCCTGAAGGTCGCCATCGTCGAGCGCGAGGCGCTGGGCGGCATCTGCCTCAACTGGGGCTGTATCCCGACCAAGGCCCTGCTCAAATCGGGCGAGAAATACGAAAGCCTCTCGCATCTGAAGGACTACGGCCTGTCCGCCGACAAGGTCGGCTTCGACTTCGACGCCATCATCCAGCGTTCACGGGGCGTCGCCGCCACCATGAACAAGGGCGTCACCTTCCTGATGAAGAAGAACAGGATCGAGGTGATCGAGGGCACGGCGAAATTGGAGAAGGGCGCCGCAGCCCCCAAGGTCGTCATCGCCCTCAAGGCCGGCGGATCGCGCACGGTCGAGGCGAAGACGGTCATGCTGGCCGTCGGCGCCCGGGCCAGGGCTATTCCGCAGATCGGGCTAGAGGCCGACGGCGACCGCATCTGGGCCTATCGCGAGGCCATGGCGCCGAAGACGATGCCCGCCTCCATCGTCGTCATCGGCTCGGGCGCCATCGGCATCGAGTTCGGCAGCTTCTATCGCGCCCTCGGCGCCGAGGTGACGGTGGTCGAGGCCATGGACCGCATCCTGCCCGTTGAGGACGAGGAGGTCTCCAAGGCCGCCCGCCGCTCGTTCGAGAAGCGCGGCATGACATTCCGCGTCGGCTGCAAGGTCACGGCCGTCAAGAAGGGCGGCAAGGGCGTCCAGGTGGCCATCGAGGCCGGCGGCAAGGCCGAGACCCTGGAGGCCGAGGTCTGCATCTCGGCGGTCGGCATCACCGCCAACACCGACGGCATCGGTCTGGAGGCGCTGGGCGTCAACATGGACCGCGGGCACATCACCATCGACGGCCACTGCCGGACCAATGTGAAGGGGCTCTACGCCATCGGCGACTGCGCCGGCGCGCCCTGGCTGGCGCACAAGGCCAGCCACGAAGGCATCCACGCCGCCGAACACATCGCCGGCTACAAGACGCCGAACGTCCATTCGCCCATCGCCGGCTGCACCTACGCCCAGCCCCAGGTCGCCTCGGTGGGGATGACGGAGCAGGGCGCGCGCGAGGCGAAGCTGGACGTGAAGATCGGCCGCTTCCCCTTCAAGGTGAACGGCAAGGCCGTGGCGGCGGGCGACACGGACGGCTTCGTCAAGGTGATCTTCGATGCGAAGACCGGCGCCCTGATCGGCGCCCATCTGATCGGCGCCGAGGTCACCGAGATGATCCAGGGCTTCGTCACCGCCATCGCCATGGAGGCGACGGAGGAGGACATCCACGGCATCGTCTATCCCCACCCGACCATGTCCGAAGCCATGCATGAGGCCTCGCTGGACGCCTACGGGCGGGTGCTGCACATCTGAGACAAGGTTTCTCCCTCCCCTTCATGGGGAGGGACGATCGCGAAGCGATCCGGGTGGGGTACGAAAGGGTCGGAGCGCGGACTGACGCACCCCACCCTGTCGCCGCTGAGCGCCGACATCCCTCCCCATTAAGGGGAGGGAGAACGCAAACACTCACCCCGCCAGCACGTCCACGCTCATTCGCTCCAGCAGGGCGCCGCCCTGACCCACGGCGGCCAGCCGGCTGGAGGCATGGCCCAGCACATTGGCGGCATAGACCTCGTACAGGGTGATCTTCCCCTCCAGCCAGGTCGGGTCGCCCTGGCCGCCGTCCAGCTGGTCCCGGGCGTACAGCGCGCCCTGGGCCAGCATCCAGCCGCCGACCACATCGCCCAGCAGTTTCAGATAGGCGTCGGCGGCGGCCAGCACATCGGCGGCCCCGTCGGCGGCGGCCTTGCGATCGAGCAGCCACAGGGTGGCGTCCTCGACGGCCGCAACGGCGGCGGCGAACCGCTCCAGCGGCTTGCCGGAGTAGAGGCGTGGCAGCGTGGCGAGGGTCGCCTTCATGTCAGCGATCAGCTCGCGCGCCGACTGGCCGCCATCCATCGACAGCTTGCGGCCGACCAGATCCATGGCCTGGATGCCGTTGGTGCCTTCATAGATCGGGGCGATCCGGGCGTCGCGATAGTGCTGGGCCGCGCCGGTCTCCTCGATGAAACCCATGCCGCCGTGGATCTGCAGGCCCATGGAGGCGACCTCGCAGCCCACATCGGTGGACCAGGCCTTGGCGATCGGTGTGAACAGGTCCTCGCGGCCCTTCCAGCGGCGACGCGCCTCTTCGGTGGCCGCGTGTTTCGCCATATCGGCGGCGACGCCGGTCGACAGGCAGATCGCCCGGGCGGCGGCGATCTTCGCCTTCATCACCGCCAGCATGCGACGGACATCGGGGTGATCGACGATCGGGGCGTTGGCCTCGCCGGTCCAGACCGACCGGCCCTGGCGCCTGTCCCGGGCATAGACGAGGGCGTGCTGGTAAGCTCTTTCGGCGATGCCCACGCCCTCGACGCCGACCGCCAGTCGCGCGGCGTTCATCATCACGAACATATGGGCCAGGCCCTGGTTCGGCTGGCCGACCAGTTCGGCGGTGGCGCCTTCATAGGCCATGACGCAGGTCGGCGAGGCGTGGATGCCCAGCTTGTGCTCCAGCCCGACGGGCCGGAACGCATTGCGCGCCCCCAGGGACCCGTCCTCGTTCAGCAGGTATTTGGAGGCGAGGAACAGGCTGATGCCCTTCGGTCCCGGCGGGGAGTCGGGCAACCGGGCCAGCACCAGATGGACGATGTTGTCCGTGGCGTCGTGATCGCCCCAGGTGATGTAGATCTTCTGGCCCGTCAGGCTGTAGGTCCCGTCGCCGTTAGGCGAAGCCGTCGCCGTCAGGGCGCCGAGGTCCGAGCCCGCCTGCGGCTCGGTCAGGACCATGGCGCCGGTCCACTCGCCGCTGACCAGCCGGGTGAGATAGGTTTCCTTCTGCGAGGGCGTTCCGTGGGCCTCCAGCGCCTCGATCGCCGCCAGCGACAGCATCGGGCACAGGCCGAAGGCCATATTGGCCGCATGGACGGTCTCGAAGGCCGCCAGCTCGAGGGCCTTCGGCAGTTGCTGGCCGCCGACGTGGGCCGGGGCGGACAGGCCGGTCCAGCCGCCCGCGGCGAACTCGCGATAGGCGTCGGCGAAGCCCGGTGCGGCCGTCACCGCATCATCGGCCAGGGTCGAGCCCTTCTGGTCGCCGATCCGGTTCAGCGGGGCCAGCACGCCTTCCGAAAACTGCGCCGCCGCCTCGAGTACGGCGCCCAGCAGATCGGCGTCATAGTCGGGAAAGGCGCCGGTGGCCGCGACCCGGTCGATCCCGGCCACGGCCTGCAAGGTGAAGGCGAGGTCACGGACGGGAGCGCGGTAGGTCATCGAAATGGGCCTTGAATTGTCGGACTGTCCCCGTTCATGCCGCCTTGCCGCAGCGGTATGCAAGCGGCCCTTGGCCTCCGCGTCCTGCTGGTCCAGTCTGCAGGTCCGGACGGTGAGGGACCATGGCTGAACCACGCAACCGCTATTCGACCGTTTCGCTGACCCTGCACTGGTTGATCGCGGCGCTGGTCGTGTCCCAGGTACTGCTCATCATGGCCCATGACGCCACGGAGGGCCCGATCTCGCGTGAGTTCGTCCAGATTCACAAATCGGTGGGGCTGGGCATCCTGGTGCTGACGCTCGGCCGCATCGGCTGGCGGATCGCCAATCCGGCCATTCCTCTGCCGGACGAGATGCCGCGCTGGCAGAGGCTGCTGGCGCGCGCCACGCACATCCTGTTCTACGTCGTCCTGATCGGCATGCCGCTGGGCGGCTGGGCGGCTTCGTCCGCGGCGGGCCGGGAGATTGTCTGGTTCGGTCTGTTCGAATGGCCGCTGCTGCCCATCGGCGGCGGGCGCGAAGCCGCCGGCCAACTGATGGACATGCACGAACTGGGAGCCAAGGCCCTCTATGTCCTGATCATCCTGCATGTGGCCGGGGCCCTGAAGCATCATTTCGTCGACCGCGACAACGTTCTGCACCGGATGATCCCGTGGATTCCGCGTCGTCCATGAGGACGCCGACGATCCTCGTCTTCGCGGCTGTGGCGCTGCTGACCCTGACGGGGGCGAGGGAGGTCGCCTGGACCGTCGATCGGGACGCCTCCCGGATCGAGCTGGCGGTCCAGGCCTTTGGCGGTTCGCACCGCGGCCGGTTCTCCGACTGGGGCGGGGACATCGTCTTCGATCCCGCCGATCCCGACCGGACCCGGGCCCTGATCGTCGTCCGCTCGGCCTCGCTGACCATGTCGCCGGCCGCGATTTCGGCGCGCGCCACCGGCCCGGCCTTTCTTGACGCTGCGCGCCATCCGGTGATCCGGTTCGATCTCCGATCGCTCGAGCCGGCCGGGGGCGACCGCTACACCGCCCACGCCGTGGTGACCATGAAGGGGGTGGCGCGTCCGGTGTCCTTCCCGGTGGACTTGCGCCTGACCGGCGACCGGGCGCATCTGACGGGCGCGTTCGTCCTGAATCGCGCGGACTTCGGCATAGGGACTTCAGGGCCTTGGAACAGGCTGGTCGGACGGCAGGTGACGGTGCGGGTGGCGCTTCAGGCTCACCGGGCCTGAACGCGTCCGATGCCGACGCGGTGCAGGCCCTGAAGGCGGGCGGACTGGTCATCCTGCCGACCGAGACGGTCTATGGCCTGGCCGCCGACGCCGGAAACGCCGTCGCCGTCGCCGCCATCTTCGAGGCCAAGGGCCGGCCCCGCTTCAACCCCCTGATCGCCCATGTCGCCGACGCCGTGCAGGCCGAGGCCATCGCCGTCTTCGACGCCCGCGCCCGCGCCCTCGCCGAGGCCTTCTGGCCCGGCCCCCTGACGCTCGTGGCTCCGGTCCGCGATCGGGACCGCGTCTGCGACCTGGCCCGCGCCGGTCTGGACAGCGTCGCTGTCCGTGTGCCCGGACACGCCCGCGCCCGCGCCGTCATCGCCGCCTTCGGCGGTCCGGTCGTCGCCCCCTCGGCCAACCGCTCGGGCCGCCCCAGCCCCACGACCTTCGCCGATGCGGTCGAGGAGACCGGTGCCTTTGCGGGGGCGCTGATCGACGGCGGCGACTGCGCCGTGGGGGTCGAGAGCACCGTGGTCTCGGTCCTCGACGGCCGCGTCGCCCTGCTGCGCCCCGGCTCGGTCACCCGCGAGGAGATCGAGGCCGTGGTCGGCCCGCTCGACCGGGGCGGGGAGGGGCATCGCTCGCCCGGCCGTATGGCCCTGCACTATGCGCCGGACGCGCCGGTGCGGATCGAGGCGGAGGCCGCGCGCGAGGGCGAAATCCTGCTGGGCTTCGGCCCGGGCGTGGGCGCGCTCCGCTGGAGCCTGAGCCCCTCGGGCGACCTGCGCGAGGCGGCGGCCAACCTGTTTCGACGGTTGCGCGAGGCGGACCGGGAGCGGCCGGCCGGGATCGCGGTGTCGCCCGTTCCGGCGCAGGGGCTGGGCGAGGCGATCAACGACCGGCTCAGGCGCGCGGCCGGATTCGTGGGCTAGGCGCTACTGCGCCGTCCACCCGCCGTCGATCGAGAAGCTGGCGCCGTTCGCGGACGCGCCCAGGTCGCTGACCAGATACAGCATCATCCCCGTCAGCTCGTCCGTGGTCACGAACCGTTTGGTCGGCTGCGACCCCAGGATCACATCCTTCAGCACCGCCTCCCTCGACATCCCGCGCGTGCGGGCCTGGTCGGCAATCTGCTTCTCGACGATCGGCGTCTCGACGAATCCGGGGCAGATGGCGTTGCAGGTGATGTTGTCCTGGGCGATTTCCAGCGCCACCGTCTTGGTGAAGCCGATGACGCCGTGTTTGGCCGCGACATAGGCGGACTTGAACGGGCTGGCGACCAGGCCGTGGGCCGAGGCGACGTTGATGATCCGTCCGCGGCCCTGGGCCTTCATGATCGGAATGGCTGCGCGCGTGGCGTAGAAGGTCGAGGACAGGTTGATGGCGATGATCTGTTCCCACTTGTCGGAGGGGAATTTCTCGACCGCCTCGACATGCTGGACGCCGGCGTTGTTGATCAGGATATCGACCCGGCCCAGCTGATGCTTGCCGTAAGCGACCATGTCGGCGACCTCGTCGCCGCGCAGCATGTTGGCGGCGTGATAGCGCACCTGGACGCCGCAGCTGGTCTCCAGCTCCGAGCGCGTGCGTTCGATCTCGGACGGGTCGCCCAGACCGTTCAGCACGACATCACCGCCGCGCGAGGCGATGGCGCGGGCGAAGGCCAGACCGATGCCCGAGGTCGAGCCCGAGATCACCGCCACCTGACCCTTCAGGTCGCCTATGTCGCGGAAGGGCTCGCTCGCCGTCTCGGAGCCGTCACCGCGCTTGGGCCATTGAAACATCAGGGTATCGTCCGTCCGTCAATCTTGGGTCGCCAGCCTAGCCGTTCGCGGTTGCGAAGGCGACAGTCGGAACTAATTTCCCGATCTGGTGAATATCCACTCTGTCTCGCTTGAGGCCGCCTTGTCAAAGCGATAGCCGTCGCGATCGAAGGCCTTGAGGTCCTCGGCCCGCTCGATCCGTTCATCGATGGCGAACCGGGTCATGCCGCCGCGGGCCTTCTTGGCGAAGAAGGAAATGATCCGGCTCTCCCCGTCCTTCGCCTCGCGGAAATGCGGCGTCACCACCGGCAGCTTGAGCGCACGGGCATCGACCGCGCCGAAATACTCCTGGCTGGCCAGGTTCACCAGCACGCGGCGGTCCTGCCCCTCGGCGTCGGCGTTCAGCTGTTTCGATATCCGGTCGCCCCAGAAGTCGTACAGGCTGGACCCTCGTCGGGTCTTCAGCCGTGTCCCCATCTCCAGCCGATAGGGCTGGATCCGGTCCAGCGGTCGCAACAGGCCGTAAAGGCCCGACAGGATGCGCACATGGTCCTGGGCGAAGGCCAGGCCGGCCGCATCCAGTTCCCGCGCCTTCAGCCCCTCATAGACGTCGCCGGCGAAGGCGAAGGCGGCCTGGACTCCGTCGGTCGATTCGGGATCGAAGGCCTGGAACCGCTCGCGGTTCAGCCGGGCCAGATCATCGGAAAGGCTCATCAGGCGACGGAGTTCGGCCACGGTGCGGCCGCGCGCCGTCCGGGCAAGCGACGCCGTATCCTCCAGGAAGCGCCGCTCGCTGGAGGGCAGGGCGGGATCGGGTTCGGTGAAATCCAGCCGCTTGGCCGGGGAGAGGACGATCAACAAGGCGGGGCTCCGGCGGGGTTGCGTCGGAATAGGCCGGTTCGATGACGAATTGAACCGGGCGACCGCTCGCGGTCAGCCGGCCTGTGAATAAAGCGCCGCCAGCACAGCCGGAATCCGGTCCGGCAGGTCGTCCGCGATCAGCCCCGGCCCGAACCCCCGCGCCGCCTCGGCGTGGATCCACACGGCGGCGCGGGCCGCGTCGAAACTGTCCATGCGCTGCGCCATCAGTCCGGCGATCATTCCGGCCAGCACATCGCCGCTGCCAGCCGTCGCCAGCCAGGCCACGCCATTGTCGTTCACGGCGATCCGGCCGTCCGGCGCCGCGATCACCGTGGCCGGACCCTTCAGCACCACCACCGCGCCGGCCCGCGCCGCCGCCGCGGCCGCCGCCGCCTCGCGGCCCAGGTCCGGCAGGTCGGGAAACAGCCGCCGGAACTCGCCCTCATGCGGCGTCAGGACGTCGTCGCGATCCAGCACCTCGAACAGATCCTCAGGCCATCCCTCGAACACGGTCAGTCCGTCCGCATCCACCACCAGGGCCGCGCCGGTGCCGGCGAGGGCGCGGACATGGGCGCGGGTCGCGTCACTGATCCCCGCGGCCGGGCCGATGACGACGGCGTCGAGATTTTCTGCGGCTTCGGCGAGCGCATCTTCGGATCCGAACGGGGTGACCATGATCGCCTCCACGGCCGGGGCGATCACCGCGGCCGCGTCCGGCGGACAGAGGATGCGAACCAGGCCCGCGCCAATCCTCAGGCCCGCGCGCGCCGCCAGCCGCGCGGCCCCGGTCTGGGTCGCCTTGCCCGACACCACGCCCAGCCGACCGCGCAGATGTTTGTGCGTCTCGACCCCGGGCCAGGGCATGGCGGCGCGCCAGTCGGGCAGGACGGAAGAAGTCATGATCCCGCGCTTCCGATCACGCATGGCGACTCCGGACGAAAAAGGCTTGCCTTATTGTGCAATGCAATGTCCCTTTGCGGTCCAAGTGTGTGGCGCGACATTGCCCGCCTGGGATCGCCGATGAAAAAGATTGAAGCCGTCATCAAGCCCTTCAAGCTGGATGAAGTGAAGGAAGCGCTGCAGGACGCGGGCGTCCAGGGCATGACCGTGCTTGAGGCCAAGGGGTATGGTCGCCAGAAAGGCCATTCCGAACTCTACCGCGGCGCCGAATACGTCATCGACTTCCTTCCCAAGATCAAGATCGAGGTGGTGGTTCCCGACGACATGGTCAACTCGGTCGTCGACGCGATCCAGGCCGCCGCCCGCACCGGCAAGATCGGCGACGGCAAGATCTTCATCTCCGACGTCCTCGACGTCATCCGCATCCGCACCGGCGAGACGGGGTCCCAGGCCGTCTGACCGCTTCTCCACCGGCCGTCCCCGCGGGACGGCCTTTCCATTTCCTCCCCCAAGAAACGGACTCGCAAACATGAGCGACGCAGGCAAGATCCTCAAGGAGATCAAGGAGAAGGACGTGAAGTACGTCGATCTCCGCTTCACCGACACCAAGGGCCGGATGCAGCACGTCACCTTCGACATCGACCTGGTCGATGAGGAGTTCCTCGAGGAAGGGACCATGTTCGACGGCTCGTCCATCGCCGGCTGGAAGGCGATCAACGAGTCCGACATGCTGCTCAAGCCGGACCTGAACGGCTACTGGATCGACCCCTTCTACCAGCAGACCACCCTGTTCCTGTTCTGCGACGTGCTGAACCCCGACACCGGCGAACCCTACAACCGCGACAGCCGTTCGATGGCCAAGAAGGCCCTTGCCTATGTCCAGTCCTCGGGCGTGGGCGACACGGTCTTCTTCGGCCCGGAAGCCGAGTTCTTCATCTTCGACGACGTGCGCTGGTCGACCCAGCCGCACGACACCGGCTACGCCTATGACTCCATCGAGCTGCCGGCCAATACGGGCGCCGAATATTCAGAAGGCAACATGGGCCATCGCCCGACGCACAAGGGCGGCTATTTCCCGGTCAATCCGACCGACAGCGCCCAGGACCTGCGCGGCGAGATGCTGGGCGTCATGCGCGACCTGGGCATGCAGCCCGAGAAGCACCACCACGAGGTCGCCCCGGCCCAGCACGAACTGGGCCTGAAGTTCAGCGACCTGCTGACCATGGCCGACCGGCTGCAGCTCTACAAATACGTCATCCACAACGTCGCCGCCGCCTATGGCAAGTCGGCCACCTTCATGGCCAAGCCGACCTTCGGCGACAACGGCTCGGGCATGCATGTGCACCAGTCGATCTGGCGCGACGGCAAGCCCCTGTTCGCGGGCGACAAATACGCCGGCCTGTCGGACATGTGCCTGTGGTACATTGGCGGCATCATCAAACACGCCAAGGCCATCAACGCCTTCGCCAACTCGACCACCAACTCCTACAAGCGCCTCGTGCCCGGCTATGAAGCCCCGGTGAAACTGGCCTATTCGGCCCGCAACCGCTCGGCCTCGATCCGTATTCCGTGGGTCAACTCGCCCAAGGCCAAGCGCATCGAAGCCCGCTTCCCCGATCCGATGGGCAACCCCTATCTGACCTTCGTCGCCCTGCTGATGGCCGGCCTCGACGGCATCGAGAACCGCATCGATCCGGGCGCCGCCGCCGACAAGAACCTCTACGACCTGCCGCCGGAAGAGCGCGGCTCGATCCCCGAGGTCTGCGGCTCGCTGAAGGAGGCTCTCGAGAACCTCGACAAGGACCGGGCCTTCCTCAAGAAGGGCGGCGTCATGGATGACGACTTCATCGACAGCTACATCGAGCTGAAGATGGAAGAGGTGATGCGCCTGCAACTGCACCCGCACCCCGTCGAATTCGACATGTACTACAGCTGCTGACCGGCGGCTGACGTCGAACGAAAAGAGGCGCCGGACGGGTCTCGTCCGGCGCCTCTGTCGTTTGCGGTCGTCGGGACCTAGCGGTTGGTGGTCTCGACCTCGATGCCGTCGCGGCCGGCGCGGACGGTCGTGCTGTCGCCGTCGCGGCGGTCCTCGATCACCACCGGCGGGCCGGGAACCTGAACCTCGCGCTCGATAACCACCGGATCGGCGGGGACCTCGCGCTCGATGATCGTCGTTGTGTCGGTGTCGCGGTCGGCGTCCGCGTCGTTGTTCGCCGGCGTGCAGGCCGCGGCGGTGAAGGCGAGGGCGGAGAACGCGGCGACGGCGGTCAGATGGCGGCGGATGGTCATGGGCGGACTCCTGAATGGGAACCCGGTGCAAACGGCCACGCTCGGTCGAGGTTCCGATCAGGTCCCTGTGGCGCTCAGACCAGGCCTTCGGCCGCGTCGGCCTTCCGGCGTCGCAGCTCGATCAGCCGCACGCACCAGATCGAGACCTCGTAGAGCAGCACCAGCGGGATGCCGAGCATGATCTGGCTCAGCGGGTCCGGCGGCGTGACGAAGGCGGCCACCACGGCGATCGCGACGACAGCGTATTTCCGGCTCGAGGCCAGAGCGCGGGACGAGACGATGCCGGCCATGCCGAGCAAGGTCATGACCACCGGCAACTGGAAGCAGAGGCCGAAGGCCAGCAGCAGGGCCATCACCAGATTCAGATAGTCCGAAACCCGCGGCAGGAGCTCCGCGGAGATGCCGCCGCCGCTGATCTGCTGCCCCAGCGAGAACAGCATGACGAAGGGCAACATGACGTAATAGACCAGCGCCGCGCCGAGCAGGAACAGCAGCGGCGCGGCGATCAGGAACGGCAGGAAGGCGCCCTTCTCGTTGCGATACAGGCCCGGCGCCACGAACCGGTACAACTGCCAGGCCAGCACCGGGAAGGTGACGACCACGGCGCCGAAGGCCGCCAGCTTCATCTTGGTGATCAGGAATTCCAGCGGCGCGGTGAAGATCAAATTCACGGTCTCGCCGTCGCCTCCGGGCACGGGAACCAGTCCCGCCGTGCCGAGGATCAGATCGAATGGCGACACGCTGCCGCCCGGGCCGGCCGCCTCGCGGAACTGGGCGGCCACGGCGAAGGGCTGGACCAGAAACACATAGATCGGGTCGGCGACGATGAAGCAGCCGATGAAGCCCAGCACGAAGGCGGCGACACAGACGACCAGCCGGCTGCGAAGCTCGATCAGATGATCCATCAGCGGCGCCCGCGACGCCTCGATCTCTTCCTCGTCACGATCCGGCGTGTTCACAGGTCAGCCGCCTTCTTGCGAGCCGACGGCTTGCGGGGCGAGTCGCCGGCTTTCGCAGCCTTGGGCGAAGATGGCTTCGTCGCCGATGCCTTGGCCTGGCCGGAGACTCCGGCTGCCTTCGCCTTCACACCCGCAGCGGCCCGGGGTCTGCGTGTCGTCCTGGGCGGCGCATTGTCCGGCCACTCATCCGGACCGGGCAGGGCTGGCGCGGCCGTGGGCGCCTCCAGCGGCTTGTTCAGATCATCGGTGATGTCGCGGAACGTGGCCTCGGCCTCGGGACCCAGCGGCATGAGGCCCTGACCTGTCCGCAAGGCCTCGACCTCCTTGCGCAGTTCGTCAAGCTCGGACTGCCGCGCCATTTCGTCGAAGCTGGACCGGAACTCGTTGGCCATGGCGCGCGCCTTGCCGACGGCCTTGCCCACCTTGCGCAGGAGCAGAGGCAGGTCTTTCGGGCCGACGACGATAAGCGCCAGCAGGCCGATCACAAGGATTTCCAGCCCGCCTATTCCGGGGCCAAGTCCACCCATCCGTCAGTGTCTCCGACGCGAAACGGGGCTTACGACTTCAGGTCTTCTTTTTCGGCCTCGGTGCGGGGCAGGGCGCCCGCACGTTCGTCCCGCGGCTTGTCGCCGTCGCCGTCCTTCAGGCCGTCGCGGAAGGCGCGGATGCCCTTGGCGGCGTCGCCCATCAGGCCCGACAGCTTGCCGCGTCCGCCGAACAGCAGAAGGGCGAGGGCGGCGATGATCAGGATCTGCCAGATTCCGGGTTGCATGGCGCTTCATCTCAGTCAGCGGCGCGGGCGACATTGCCCGGCCAAAATCTTGGTCCTGCATATAGGCCGTTCAGTGGCGCGACGCCAAGCGAACCTGTTAGGGACGCGCCATGAGTCACGTGATCATCCACACCGACGGCGCCTGCAAGGGCAATCCCGGCCCCGGCGGCTGGGGCGCCATCCTCCAGACCGGCGGCGGTCACGAGAAGGAGCTGTGGGGCGGCGAGGCCCTGACCACCAACAACCGCATGGAGCTGATGGGCGCCATCAGCGCCCTCGAGGCCCTGACCCGGCCCTGCCGCGTCGATCTGCATACCGACAGCCGCTACGTCATGGACGGCATCACCAAATGGATCGGCCCGTGGAAGGCCCGCGGCTGGAAGACGGCCGACAAGAAGCCGGTCAAGAACGAGGATCTGTGGAAACGCCTCGACGCCGCCCGCGCCCGGCACGACGTCAAATGGCACTGGGTCAAGGGCCACGCCGGGCATGAACTGAACGAACGCGCCGACGGTCTGGCCAACCGCGGGATCGAGGAGATGAGGGCCTAGATTCCAAACTTTCCGCTCATCCCGGCTTTCGCCGGGATGAGCGGATTGTGGCTCAGGCGGCCCGTACCTTCAGCTTCGACCCTTCAAACCCTTCGACCACCACGCTCTCGCCGGCCAGCGGCGCGGCGCCCTCGATCTCGGCGACCCATTCCGAGCCCGAGACGAACACCCGGCCGCGGCCGTCGACGAAGGCCTGGACGACCTGGGCGCGCTGGCCGATCAAGCGGCTGTCGCGGGCGTTGATGTCGGGGCTATCGGACGGATTGACCCGCTGGATCAGCCGCCGCGACAGCAGGGTCGCGACGACCGTCAGGGCCGCGAACAGCGCCAGTTCTCCAAAGAAGCCCAGCGGCAGACCGAAGACGGTGACCACCGCCACCACCCCGCCCGACACCGCTGGCCACAGCAACCATTCGGTCGAGCTGGCGGCTTCCACCGCCAGCAGGATTACGCCGATGGCCAGCCAGATCCAGTAGGGCTGGGCCGCATGAAGATCGGTCAGGGCGTCCATGGGTCAGGTTCTCGGAACAGAGGGACGGGGCGGGCGGGGCGGCGATGGCGGCGAAGCCCGCGGCGGCGTCGGCGGGGTGTCGCGCCGTCCGTCGGTGCGGCCCTGTTGCTGCTCCCGGGCCAGGCCGACCAGCTCGCCAAGGCCGGCGATGGTGCCGACCAGGCCGGACATTTCCGCCGGAACGATAACCGTCTTGGCCGTCGGGTTGCGGGCCAGTTCGGCGAAGGCCTCGACGTATTTCTGGGCCACGAAATAGTTGATGGCGTTGACGTCGCCGGCCGCGATGGCCTGGGACACCATGGCGGTCGCCTTGGCCTCGGCCTCGGCTTCGCGCTCGCGCGCCTCGGCGTCGCGGAAGGCGGCCTCGCGGCGGCCTTCGGCCTCGAGAATGGCGGCCTGTTTGGCGCCCTCGGCGCGGGCGATGGCGGCCTGTTTCTCGCCGTCGGCCTCGGTGATGACGGCGCGACGCTCGCGTTCGGCCTTCATCTGGCGGGCCATGGCGTTGGTGATGTCGGCCGGCGGGGTAAGGTCCTTGATCTCGATCCGGTTGACCTTGACGCCCCAGGGCTCGGTGGCCGCGTCGATCACGGTCAGCAGGCGCGAGTTGATGCTGTCCCTCTGGAACAGCACCTCGTCCAGCTCCATCGAACCGACCACGGTCCTCAGGTTGGTCGAGCACAGCTGGGTGATGGCGTAGGGCAGGTTCTCGATCCGGTAGGCGGCGGCCGAGGCCTCCATCACCTGGATGAAGACGATGGCGTCGACCTTCACCATGGCGTTGTCCTTGGTGATGACCTCTTGCTGAGGAACATCAAGTACCTGTTCCATCATGTTCATGCGGCGCCCGATACGCTCGACGAAGGGCGTCAGGATGCTGATGCCGGGGCTGAGGGTACGGGTGTATTTGCCGAACCGTTCGACCGTCATCTCGCGGCCCTGGGGCACGATCTTGACCACGCTGAACAGCAGCACGAAGGCCAGCACGACCAGCGCGACGGTGAAAAGAAACGAAGTGTCCATGATATCTCCCTGTCCCGGGCAGGTTAGCACCCTGTGGCCGGTGCGCCACAGAAACCGGACAGGGCCTGGATGACATCCGCGTAATCTTCGCCGTTCAGCGCGCGGCGGCGGCCATCCGGATAATCCGCCGGGTCTCCGACCAGTCGATCAGGGCGTCGACCTCATCCAGCGGCGCAAACCGGGCCTCGACGGCGTCATCGCCCGCGACCGGCTCGCCGGTCAGCCACCGCGCGGCATAGTCGATCAGCACATAGTGGCGTCCCGCCTCGGGAAACAGACCGTCGACCACATCGATCAGGCCGGTGATTTCCGCCTCGATTCCGGTCTCCTCGCGCACCTCCCGCAGCGCGGCGTCCATGGCGCGCTCGCCCGGTTCGATCCGCCCCCCGGGCAGGCTCCACTCGCCTTGCCGCGGCGGTGTCCCGCGCCGAATCAGCAGCACCTCGTCGCCCCTCAGGCAGACGACGCCGACGCAGGGCACGGGAGCGGGCAGGGGAGCGTTCATCGGGCGATCCTGTCACGCCCCTTTCGCCGCGCCCATGACTTTGAGACAAGAGCGCCATGACTCCCCCGTCGCCCGCCGCCCTCGCCGCCCTCAAATCCGCCGTCGGCGACGGCGGATGGACCGACGACCCGGCCGAGATCGCGCCCTGGCTGACCGAATGGCGCAACCGCTGGACGGGCCATACCCCGCTGATGCTGACCCCGCGCTCGACCGCCGAGGTCGCCGCCGCTGTGCGCGTCTGCGCCGAACACCGCGTGGCTCTTGTCCCCCAGGGCGGCGACACCGGCCTCGTGGGCGGGCAGATCCCCTATGGCGAGGTCCTGCTCTCGACCCGCAGACTGCGCGCCGTCCGCGATGTGACCCCGCTGGATGACGCCATGACGCTCGACGCCGGGATCACCCTGCTGGAGGCGCAGCAGGCCGCCGCCGCCGCCGACCGCCTGTTCCCGCTCAGCCTCGCCGCCGAGGGCAGCGCCACCATCGGCGGCGTCATCTCGACCAACGCCGGCGGCACAGCGGTGATTCGCTATGGCGTCATGCGGGACCTCGTCTTGGGGATCGAGGCGGTCATGCCCGACGGCGAGGTCTTCCACGGCCTCAAACGCCTGCGGAAAGACAACACCGGATATGACCTCAAACAGCTGCTGATCGGGGCCGAGGGCACCCTCGGCGTGGTCACCGCCGCCACCCTGAAGCTGTTCCCGGTGATGCGCAGCCGCGCCACCGCCATGGTCGGGCTGGAGACCCCGGTCGCCGCCATTGAACTGCTGGCCCGCGCCAAGGCCGAGACCGGCGGCGGGGTCGAGGCCTTCGAACTGATGAAGCGGATCGGCATGGGATTCGTCCTGGCCAACATTCCCGACACGCGCGAGCCGCTGGACAGCACGCCGCCCTGGTACGCCCTCATAGAACTGGTCTCGGGCGAACCCGGCGCCGCCGATTCGGCCATGGAGCGTCTCCTGACCCACGCCTTCGAGACCGGCCTGATCATGGACGCCGCCATCGCCCAGAACGACGCCCAGCGCGCTGCCTTCTGGAAGGTCCGTGAAGAACAGTCGGCGGCCCAGAATCCCGAGGGTGGCGGCTGGAAACACGATGTTTCCGTCCCCGTCTCCCGCATCGCCGACTTTCTGGAAGAGGCCACCGCCGCGGTCGAGCGCTTCCACCCCGGCGCCCGCGTCAGCGCCTTCGGCCATGTCGGCGACGGCAATCTCCACTATGACGTCCTGTGCCCCCCCGGCGGCGACCTGACGGCCTTCCTCGCCTGCTGGGCCGAGGGCTCCCAGATCGTCCACGACATCGTCGCCCGGTACGACGGCTCCATCTCCGCCGAGCACGGCCTGGGCCGGCTCAAGACCGAAGAGGCGCGGCGCTACAAGTCCCCGCTGGAGATCCGGACCATGCAGGCGGTCCGGGCCGCCATCGATCCGCACCGGATCATGAATCCGCACGTGCTGTTCTGAGATACGGGTTGAAGGTCAGCGCGGAATACACGCATTGGTAATAAAGCGTCGCCATACATTCGCCCATGCTTACGGGCCGCCGCCGCATCATGGTCGTCGACAGCGAGCCCGCCTTGCGGATGCTGGTCTGTTCCCACCTTCGCGGGCTCGGTCATGACAGTCTGGCCTGCGCGCATGACGCCCCCTCGGCCCTGGCCCGGATAAAGGTCGAACCGTTTGATATCGTCTTCATGGAGGCGGGATTGTCCCCTGGCGGCGGCATGGAGGCGCTCGCCGCCATCCGGGCTGATCCCGCGCTGCATCACCTGCCCGTAGTTCTGATGACCGCCCGGGCCGAGCGGGAGACCGTCGAGGCCAGCCTCGCACTCGGCGTCAGCGGATATTTGATCAAGCCGCCGACGGCGGCGGCGCTCGGCGTCTGCCTGCGCCGCGCCTTCGCGAAAGACGACGAGACCGGGGCTTCGGCGGACCCGGGGCGGTCCTGAGCGGTCACAGCGCTGTGCTTGCCCGAAATGTCGGTTCGTCCTACCCCTCCGGCTCGATTCAACGCCGCCGGAGCCCTGCATGACCCTCGCCCTTCTGTTCCCCGGACAAGGCAGCCAGTCGGTCGGCATGGGCGCGGCCCTGGCCGACGCCTTCGCCTCGGCTCGCGAGGTCTATGCCGAGATCGACGACGCCCTCGGCCAGAAATTGTCCGTCCTGATGCGTGACGGTCCGGAAGACCAGTTGACCCTGACCGAGAACGCCCAGCCCGCCCTGATGGCCGTCTCTCTGGCCGCCGTGCGCGCGCTGAAGGTCGAGTTCGGCGTCGACGTCAGCCGCGCCGCCTTCGTCGCCGGCCACTCGTTGGGCGAATATTCCGCCCTGTGCGCCGCCGGTTCGATCACGGTCGCCGACACGTCCCGCTTGCTGAGGTTGCGCGGCCAGGCCATGCAGCGCGCCGTTCCGGTTGGACGCGGCGCCATGGCCTCGCTGATCGGGCCGAAGACCGATCTGGCCCTGGCCGAGGCCGCCGCCGCCGCCGGCTCCGAGGTCGGCGTCTGCGTCGTCGCCAATGACAACAACGCCGGCAATATCGTCATCTCGGGCGACAAGGCCGCCGTCGACCGCGCCATCGAAAAGGCCAAGGAGCTGGGCGCCCGGGCAATTCCCCTGAACGTCTCGGCCCCCTTCCATTGCCCGCTGATGCAGCCCGCCGCCGACGAAATGGCCGAGGCCCTGGCGACCGCGACCCTCGTCGCCCCCTCGGTCGCCGTGGTCGCCAACGTCACCGCCCGGCCCGAGCAGGACCCCGAGGTCCTGCGCCGCCTGCTGGTCGAACAGGTCACCGGCCGTGTCCGCTGGCGCGAGAGCATGGAGTGGATGGCCGGAGAGGGCGGGGTGACCCGCTTCGCCGAGATCGGTTCTGGCAAGGTTCTGGCCGGCATGGCCAGGCGTATCGCGCCAGACGCCGAGAGCCTGTCGCTGAACACGCCGGAAGACCTGGAAGCCTTCGCGAAGTCGCTTTGAGTGGCTGGTGGTTAGTGATTAGTGGCTGGCCAGAGTCGGCTACCCCGTTCGGGCTCTCGATCACCGACCTCACCGCCTCAATCACTAATCCCTAACCACCCGTCACTCCCCAATCTCCCGACACCGGAGCCGATCCATGTTCAATCTCACCGGCAAGACCGCTCTCGTCACCGGCGCCACCGGCGGCATCGGCGGGGCCATCGCCCGGGCGCTCCACGCCCAGGGCGCGACTGTCGTCCTGTCAGGCACCCGCGAGGCGGTGCTGCAGGACCTCGCGAAGGACCTCGGTGATCGCGCCTTCGCCGCGGCGGCCAATCTGTCGGACGCCGATTCGGTCGACGGCCTGCTGGCCCGGGCCGAGGAGGCCGCCGGGGCTCCGCTCGACATCCTCGTCGCCAACGCCGGCATCACGAAAGACGGCCTGTTGATGCGGATGAAGGACGAGGACTTCACCGACGTCATCAAGATCAACCTCGAGAGCTATTTCCGCCTCTCGCGCGCCGCGATGAAGGGAATGATGAAACGCCGCTCTGGCCGCATCATCGGCATCACCTCCGTGGTCGGCGTCACCGGCAACCCGGGCCAGACCAACTATGCGGCGTCGAAAGCCGGCATGATCGGCTTCTCCAAGTCGCTGGCCCAGGAAGTCGGATCGCGCGGCATCACGGTGAACTGCATCGCCCCCGGCTTCATCGCCTCGCCGATGACCGATGTGCTGAATGACGCGCAGCGCGAGACCATCCTCAAGAACATCCCGGCCGGCCGGCTCGGCACGGGCGACGAGATCGCCGCCGCCGCTGTCTACCTGTCCTCAAACGAAGCCGCCTATGTCACGGGGCAGACCCTGCACGTGAACGGCGGCATGGCGATGATCTGATGAAAATCCTCCGCATCCTCGCCACCATCCTCAGCGGGCCCATGCTGTTGATCGGCATCATCTGGGTGCTGCAGGGGCTGAACATCCTGCCGGGCAGCTTCATGAGCGGCCAGATCATCTGGGCCATCTACGGCGCGCCGCTGGCGCTGGTCGGCGGGGCGTTGGTCTGGTGGGTCAATCGGGGCGGTCAAACCCGGTAACAGGCTATTTTCCGCCCACGCTGGCGTGCTAAAGCCTCCGCAACCGGTTGGCCTGAGTCTTCGTTCAAGGCTTGCGTCGCCGTCGCCGTCGTCATACGGCAGGTTTTGAGACAACAGCCGCCCCGGCGGCCCCAAAAGCAGAGACACCCATGTCCGACACCCTGGAACGCGTCCGCAAGATCGTCATCGACCACCTGGACGCCGATCCGGAAAAGGTCGTTGAAAAGGCCAGCTTCATCGACGATCTGGGCGCCGACTCGCTCGACAACGTCGAACTGGTCATGGCCTTCGAGGAAGAATTCGACATCGAAATCCCGGACGACGCCGCTGAACACATCCAGACGGTCGGCGACGCCGTGAAATTCATCGACGAGAAGCTGGCGGGCTGATCGCCTCCACTTCGATACGGCTTTGATGGCCGCCGTGGCGCGCCCCTAGCGGGGCCGCCCGGCGGCCATTACTGTTTGTGGTCTGGATTCTGTAACGAGGAGCGCTCATGCGCCGTGTCGTCGTCACCGGCCTCGGTCTGCTCACCCCGCTCGGCTGGGGCGTGGAGCATAACTGGAAGGGCATCCTCGAAGGGCGTTCGGGCATCGGCCCGATCACCAATTTCGACACTGAAGGCTATGGCTGCACCATCGCCGGCGAGATCCCGTCGGTCGACGGTCGCGGTGGCGGGGCCCCCGGCCAGCCGGGCGTGTTCGACCATGAAAAGGTCATGTCGCCCAAGGACCGCAAGCGGGTCGACGACTTCATCGTCTACGCCATCGCGGCGGCGGACGAGGCGTTGGCCGATTCAGGGTGGAAGCCGGAGACCGAGGAACAGCGCGAACGCACCGGCGTCATGGTCGGCTCCGGCATCGGCGGCCTCGGCCCCATCGCCGACACCGCCATCATCCTCAAGGAACAGGGCCCCCGCCGGGTCAGCCCCTTCTTCATCCCCTCGGCCCTGATCAACCTGACCAGCGGCCAGATCTCCATCCGGCACGGCCTCAAGGGCCCCAACCACTCGGTCGTCACCGCCTGCGCCACGGGCGCCCACGCCATCGGCGACGCGGCCCGGATGATCATGCTCGACGACGCCGACGTCATGGTCGCGGGCGGGGCCGAAAGCTCCATCGTCCCCATCGGCATCGCCGGCTTCCTCGCCTGCAAGGCCCTGTGCACCGCCTATAACGACACGCCTGAAAAGGCCTCGCGGCCCTGGGACAAGGACCACTCCGGCTTCGTCATGGGCGAGGGCGCCGGCATTGTGGTGCTGGAAGAATACGAACACGCGAAAGCGCGCGGCGCGACCATCTACGCCGAGGTCGTGGGTTACGGCATGAGCGGCGACGCCTACCACATCACCGCCCCGGCCGAGGACGGCGACGGCGGCTATCGCGCCATGCAGATGGCGGTGAAGCGCGCCGGCATCCAGGTCTCGGACATCGACTACGTCAACGCCCACGGCACCTCGACCATGGCCGACTGGATCGAGGCCGGCGCCATCGAACGGCTGATGGGCGACCATGCCGCCAATGTCGCCCTGTCCTCGACCAAGTCGATGACCGGTCACCTGCTGGGCGCCGCAGGAGCCATCGAGGCCATCTTCTGCATCCTCGCCATTCGCGACCAGATCGCCCCGCCGACGATCAATCTCGACAACCCCGAGCGTGAGACCGCCCTCAATCTGGTGCGCGACAAGGGTCAGCCGATGGAGATCGACGTGGCCATGTCCAACAGCTTCGGCTTCGGCGGCACCAACGCCTCGGTCATCTTCCGGAAGGTCGGCTGATGGGGGTGGAGCGCCGCTCGGGTCGCAAGACCGCCTTCCTGGCCGCCACGGCCACCTTCAGCCTGTTCCTGATCGCCGCGCTCGTCGCGGCCTGGAGCGTCTTCTACGCTCCCGGTCCGGCCGCGCGCGACGGAGCCCGGACCACCATCGTCAGCCTGCCCAGCGGCGCGGGGGTGGGCGCGATCGCCGCGACCCTGAAGTCTGCCGGGGTGATCCGCTCAACGGATATGTTCAAGGCCGCCGCCACCCTCACCGGGGCCGACCGCAAGCTGCGCGCCGGCGAATATGAAGTGCCGAGCAAGGCCTCCCTGCGTTCCGTGCTCGTGCTGCTGGTCGAGGGACGCGTGGTCCGTCATTACGTCACCCTGCCCGAGGGGTGGTCCTCGGCCCAGGCTGTCGACATCCTGAACCGACAGCCGATCCTCACCGGAACGGTCGAGGAAACGCCGGACGAGGGCAGCCTTTGGCCGGAGACCTATGAGATCAGCCGCGGCGAGACCCGCGCCTCGGTCATCGCCCGCATGCGCCGCGCCCATGACGACAATCTCGCCCGCCTCTGGGCGGCGCGCAGTCCCAATACGGTCGTCCGGACGCCGGAAGAGGCGGTCATCCTCGCCTCGATCGTGGAGAAGGAAACCGGCGTCGCCGCCGAAAGGCCCCGGGTGGCCGCCGTCTTCACCAACCGCCTGCGCATGGGCATGCGGCTGGAGAGCGACCCGACCATCGTCTACGGCATCACCCAGGGCCGGCCGCTCGGCCGGGGCATCCGCCGCTCCGAGCTGGACCGCCAGACGCCCTGGAACACCTATCAGATCGACGGCCTGCCACCGACGCCGATCGCCAATCCCGGCCGCGACGCCATCGCCGCCGTGCTCAATCCGCCGGCGAGCACCGACCTGTTCTTCGTCGCCGACGGGACCGGGGGCCACGCCTTCGCCCGGACCTATGCCGAGCACCTGGCCAATGTCGCCCGCTGGCGCGCCATCGAACGTCAGCGCGCCGGCCTGCCGCCTGCCGCGCCGGAGCCTGCCCCGGCCGATGCCGCCGCGGCCGCTGACGGCGCCGCTGTTCCGCCCGGCGTGACAGTCCCGCCGGGCGCCCGGGTCATCAGCATTCCGCCACCGGCTCCCGCGCAATGAGCTCCATCTCAGGCATGACAGGCTTCGGCCGCGCTGACGGGGCGTCGGGCGACTGGTCGTGGTCGGTCGAGGCCCGTTCGGTCAATGGCCGCAATCTCGAGGTCCGCTTCCGCGGTCCGCCCGGCTTCGACGGCCTTGAACGTCACGCCAAGGCCTCGGCCCAGACCCGCCTCAACCGGGGACAGATCACCCTCGGCGTCCAGGCCAGGCGCGAGATCGGCGTCGCCGCCCTGAAGGTCAATCAGGACATCCTCGCCCGCTATCTGGCCCTCGCCAACCAGCTGGCGGAGGAGGGGGCCACGCCGCCCTCGGCCGACGGCCTGCTGTCCCTGCGCGGCGTGCTGGAGGCGCCCGAGGAGCTCGACGATCCCGAGGCCCGCGCCGCCGTCGAGGCCGCCATCGTCCTGACCATCGACGCCGCCATCGACGCGCTCAAGGTCTCGCGTGACCGCGAAGGCGGCCAGCTCCTGCCGGTGATGGCCGACTTCATCGATCGCATCGCCGCCCTGGCCGTCCGGGCTGAGGCCGAAGCCGCCGCCCAGACAGACGCCATCCGCGAGCGCTTCACCCGACGCATGACCGAACTGGCGCCTGACGCGCCGGGTCTGGAGGACCGGATCTTCCTCGAGGCCGCCTCCCTGGCGACCAAGGCCGACGTCCGCGAGGAGCTGGATCGCCTGACCGCCCACGTCGCCTCGGCCCGGGAACTGTTGCGGCAACCCCCCGCCGGCCGAAAACTCGACTTCCTGATGCAGGAATTCATGAGGGAGGCGAACACCCTCTGCTCGAAATCGGCTACGACCGCGCTCACCGGAATCGGCCTGGAGCTCAAGGCCGTGATCGAACAGTTGCGCGAACAGGTCCAGAATGTCGAATGAACGCCACCCCCGCCGCGGCGTCCTGCTGATCGTGGCCAGCCCCTCGGGCGCCGGCAAGACCAGCCTGTGCCGCCGCCTGATGGCCGACCACGGCGGGCTGGAGCTGTCCATCTCCATGACCACCCGCGCCATCCGCCCGGGCGAGGTGGCTGACCGTGACTATCATTTCGTCGATGACGCCGAGTTCCAGCGCCTCGTCGACGCCGACGCCTTCCTCGAATGGGCCGACGTCCACGGCGCCCGCTACGGCAGCCCCCGCGCCCCCATAGACCGGGCCCTGTCCGAGGGCCGCGACGTCCTGTTCGACATCGACTGGCAGGGGGCCCGCGACATCGCCGCCAAATGCCCCGAGGACGCCGTCCGGGTCTTCATCCTGCCGCCCAGCCTGGAAGAGCTGCGCCGCCGCCTCGTCACCCGCTCGCAGGACGCCGACGACGTCATCGAACGCCGCATCCAGAACGCCAAGGGCGAGATCGAGCACTGCGGCGAGTTCGACTATGTCTTCGTCAACGACGATTTCGACCGCAGCTATGCCGAACTGGCTCACATCTACCACGCCGAGCGCAGCCGCCGCCGCCGCAACATCTGGGTCGACGCCTACAAGGACGCCCTGCTGAACGAGGCCGTCTGAGCAACTCTCCGGCCGCTCGCGCTTTTCTCCGGGTGGGGCGAGACGGAAAGCAATCGATGGCCTGGAAACCCTCTCGCGCGGCCATCGCCGCGATCACCGCCGGCGTCGTCGTGGCCGGCGTCGGCGCCGGGGTCCTTCTCCAGCCGGGGAAGGATCGCGACCCGCCCGGGGCGCGCGGTCCGGGCGTCAGTATCGCCGTCGTCGCCCCGCGGGAGCCGATACCCGAGCCGGGCGGCATCATGGACGTCGGCGACCTGACCGACGGCTACACCCACCGCGACTATGTTCAGCCCTCGGTCGACTATGGCCCGGCGGATGCGGTCATGGATGACTATCCGCCGGTACGGGAGGCTCCTGAGCGGGTCGAGCGGCCGCGCGAGGCGGCTCCGGAACCCGCGCTCCCGGTCCTGGTCGAACGGCGCGAGCGGCCGTCGCGCTGGCCCTTCGGCTTTGACCCTTACCGTCCCGACTCCGCCGCTGAGCGCCGCGAGCGGCGGGCGCAGAGAGACGAGGCGCGCCGCTACGAGGCGGAGCGAACGGCCGCCCGGCTCGACGAACGCGACGCCTATCCGGAACCGCGCGACGAGCGGGTTCAGGAAGACTGGCGAAACGACGACCGCCGGGACCGCGAGCGCCAATGGTACAGCAGCGACGGCCGCCCGGTGCCGGGTCCCGGCTGACAACAGAAAGGCCGCCCCGTCGGGAGCGGCCTTCATGTCGTCGAACGGCGAGAGGAAGGGCTAGGCCTTCTCGATCGCCGCCGCGATCTGGTCTGTCGAGTGTCCGGTCAGGTCCTTGGAGATTTCACCAACCACCCGGGCGGCTGTCTCCTTGTGCCAGCCCTTGCGCAGCTGGCCCATGGTCTTGGGCGCGGCGATGACCAGCAGGTGTTCGACCTTGTTGGTCAGCACCCATTTGTTCAGCACCTCGGTCACGCCGAGAGCGAAGCCGTCCTCGGCCTGGGTGTCGTTGTCGGGATTGGCTTCACTGGAGATGCGGCCGGCGGCGCCGGAGGCGCGCTCCTCGATCGCCGGAGTCGGCTTCGCGGTCAGGGAGATCTGCTGCTGGCCGGTGTTTTCGAACAGCGCCAGCTTCTCGCCGTCGACGACGGCCACGAGCGTGCCTTTGGAAAGTTTCATCCGGAATCTCCGATGGTGGTGGGACCTGATGAACGTTCCGTGGCGGGGGCGGTTGCCGAAGGTTCGCGATCAGGTCCGTTTGCGGCGCATCATCGTCGCTCCGCCATCGGCCGATGTTCCCGGCTGCGGCTGTCCCGCGACGGCGCGGGCCAGTCGCAGGAAGCCGGCCAGATCGATCACCTCGGCGCGATCCTCGGGGCTCAGGTCCGCCGATTCGCACAGTTCGGCGCCCCCGAGGGTTTTGAGGCTGGATCTGAGCATCTTGCGCCTCTGTCCGAAGGCCGCGGCCGTGACCCGCTCCAGCGCCTTCAGCAGCGCGCGGTCGGGCCGGTCCGCCCGGGGGATGAGATGCACCACCGCGCTGGCCACCTTGGGCGGCGGCGTGAAGGCGGCGGCGGGCAGATGCATGACCAGTTTGGCCTCGCACACGGCCTGGCTGATCACCGCCAGCCGGCCATAGGCCTCGTCCCCCGGCGCGGCCGTGATCCGCTCGGCCACCTCCTTCTGGAACATCAGGGTCAGGGCGTGCGGCGTCCATGGCCCCGTGAGCCATTTGATCAACAGCGGCGTGCCGACATTGTAGGGCAGGTTCGACACCACATGGGCCGGTCCCCCGACCAGTTCGGCCTCATTCACGCCCAGCGCGTCGGCCTCGACCACCGTCAGCCGGCCCGAGCCGTCGTCCAGTTCGCCGAGCAGGGGCAGGAAGCGGGGATCCTTCTCGACCAGCACCACCGCGCCCGCGTCGCTCTCCAGCAGGGCGCGGGTCAGGCCGCCGGGACCGGGGCCGACCTCGATCACCGCCCGCCCCTCGAACGGCCCGGCCAGACGCACGATCTTGCGGGTGACGTTCAGGTCCAGCAGGAAATGCTGGCCGAAGCTCTTCCTGGCCAGCAGGCCATGGGCGTCGAGGGTTTCGCGGAGGGAGGGCAGGTCGGTGGGGTTCACCGGTGTGTCATAGCCGGGAGGAGTGGTCAGTGGTTAGTGATTAGTGGTTAGTGATTGCAGCTTCATCGTCAGCGGAAAGGCGGCGCGGACGGCGCCGCGGCTCAGGCGTTGGCCATCCACTAACCACTAATCACTAGCCACTAGCCACTAGCCACTAGCCACTCGCCACCCTCTTCCCCGCCATCTCCCCGGCCAGCCGCACCGCCGCGATCAGGCTGTCGGCCCGCGCCAGGCCCCTGCCGGCGATGTCGAACCCGGTGCCGTGGTCAGGCGAGGTGCGGACGACCGGCAGGCCGAGCGTCGTGTTGACCCCGCCCCAGAAGTCGAGCGTCTTGACCGGTATCAGGGCCTGGTCGTGATAGAGGCACAGCACGGCGTCATAGGTCGCCCGGGCCGCGTCGTGGAACAGGGTGTCGGCGGGGCGCGGATCGCTGATGTCGATGCCTTCGGCGCGCAGGGCGGCAGCCGCCGGGATCAGCACCTCAATCTCTTCCAGCCCGATCGAGCCGCTCTCGCCGGCATGAGGGTTCAGGCCCGCCAGCGCCAGCCTTGGCGCGTCTATCCCGAAGTCCCCGCGCATCGCCTCATGGACGACGCGGGCGGTGCGGCTGACCCGTTCGGCGGTGACCAGTTCGGGCACCTCCGCGAGCGGGGCGTGGATGGTCACCAGACAGGCGCGCAGGTCCCGGGCCGTCAGCATCATCACCGGTCCGCGCGTCCCCGCGAAGGGGACATCGGCGGTCAGTTCGGCGATGAACTCCGTATGGCCCGGGAAGCGGAAGCCGGCGGCGTACAGCGGCGCCTTGGCGATGGGGGCGGTAACGACGCCCGAGGCCTCGCCGGACAGGGCCAGGCCGACGGCCTGTTCGATCCAGTCGGCGACGGCGCCGGCGTTGGCGGCCTCGGGACGACCGGGCGTCACGGACGCGGGCAGGGGGGTGTCGAGCACGGGAATCGCCCGGCCGAATACGCCGGCGGCGTCCGCGAGCGACAGAATGGCCTCGACCGGTTGGCCCTGCGCCCGCATCAGGCCGGCGTCGCCAATAACGGCGAAGACCGGCCCCTCAACCTGCAGCGCGCTCCAGGCCTTGGCGATGACCTCCGGCCCTACGCCCGCCGGTTCGCCCATCGACAGGGCCAGCGGCGCGGCGGGCCCGGCGGCCATTACCGGTACTCGATAAGGGCGTCCTCGCGCAGGTCGCGCATGTAGCGGCGGCCGAGGGTGGCGAGGTTCTGGCGGAACAGCTGGTTCTCGACTTCCTGCGGGTTGGGCGCCTCGGTCCCGCCCATCCGGCGACCACAGACGGCCAGCAGGTGCAGGCCCAGGGGCGTGCGGACCGGCGTGCTGACGGAGCCGACTTCGGCGGAGCGCGCGACCTGCTGGAACTGCGGGGCCAGGTTCTGCACATCGGCCTCGCCCAGATCGGCGCCGAGCAGTCCCTGCTCCGACGTCGCACGGGCCAGCATGGTGTCGCAGGTCAGTTGCGGCCGAAGGGTCTCCAGACGCTGGGTCGCCGCGGTCACGTCCGCCTCGGTGGCGGTCTCGGGCAGTTCGATCATCACCTGTTTGATCTGCACCAGACTGGCCGAGGCCCCGTCCCGCTTGTCGCGCATATAGATGATGTAGACTCCGCCCTCGACGGGGATGGGGCGCGACAGCTGTCCGACATCGAGCTGGTCGAGGGCCTGTTGCAGCGCAGGCTGGACGGTGCCTTCGACGACCCAGCCCGCGTCACCGCCGCGGGTGGCGGACGGCGCGGCCGAGAACTGCTGGGCCACGGCCTGGAAGGGCGCGCCCTGGACCATCTGCTGCACCAGCTGGTTGGCGCCGTTCAGCGCCGCCTGCTGACCGCCGACGCGGGCGGATTCGATGTAGATCTCGCCGATCAGATACTGCTTCTTCGCCGCGGCCTCGGAGGCCTGGCGGATGGCCGCCGTCACGGCGGCGCGGCTTACGCGCGCCCGGCTCTGGAAGCGGCCGCCGACCAGTCGCGACCAGCCGATCTGGGTGCGAATCTGTTCGTTCAGGGTGCTGGGCCGGATGCCGCCCTGGGCGAGGAAATCGACATAGGCCTGGGGCGTGGCGCCCACTTCCTGGGCCATGGCCGTGATTTCTTCCGCGACTTCCTCGTCGCTGACGACCAGATCCTCGTAGTTCGCCAGCTCCTGGATCTGCAGCCGCTCGTCCACCAGGGCGTTCAGCGCCTGTTGCTGGATGGCGGGAATGCTTTCGGGCGTCGGCTGCACCTGGGTCATGGCGATCACCAGCAGCATGCGCTGCCGCAGGTCGAAGCCGGTGATGACGCTGTCGTTGACCGTGGCCAGGATGCCGTCCGACATCTGGAACGCGGGCGCGGCCGGCGCCGGCGCGGGCGCGGCCTCGGCTGCGGGATTCAGATTGCCGGCGGCGGCCGGCTGCGCCGGCGGCGCGGTCTGGGCCATGGCCGAACCGGCCAGGAGGGCGGCGATCGCCACGCCCGTCATGTAACGCTGCAAACCCATGTCAGTCCTGGTTCCTCAAGCGGCGCTGGTCCGGTTTTCGTCCCGGATTTGCGAACCGCGCGCCCCCGGGCTGCGCGGCCGTCAGCGCCCGTCGCTGCGTCAATACCCTGTACCGCCGAAAGTGGCGAGGTTTAGGCGCACATACACGCCCTCGGACGGTCCGGTCGGGCGCACGCGCGTGTTGTCGCGCCGATAGCCGATCTCGAATCGGAAGCAGTCGTCGTCGAAAAGCAGGCCGACTTCAGAGCGGGTTATGATGTCGCGCTCCAGGTCGGCGATGCCCGAAACGGCGACGCCCCAGTTGCCGTAGACGAACTGCTGCCCCGACAACTGGACGAACTCGTAGTTGCGATTCAGCGGCCCCGCCAGGGGATTGGATCGGTCCACGATATAGCTGACGGTCGCCAGGTTGCGCCGGCCCCAGCGGCCGTCCAGCGCGGCTTCTGCGCGCCGGATTTCGCCTGAAGCGTCGATGGTGGCGTGGCCCCAGCCCCGAATCCGGTCCGAGGGCGAGAAACTGCCCTGCACCACCCAGTCCGACGACTGGGCCGCCAGGCCCGACGGATCATAGAGCTGGCCGGGCGCGTCAGGGACCGGCGTCAGGAAGGCGGGCTCCTCGTCGGCGCGATAGCTCCGGCCGATGAACAGGCTGGCCTGCCGGCCCTCGTCCCAGCGCAGGGTGGCGCGTCCGCCGACGGTCAGGCGCAGACCGCCTTCGTACAGGTCATAGCCGGGGAACCGGTCGGTGCGGAACAGGGAGCTCTCGTCCAGTTCGAGGGTCTGGCTGTCCTCGATCGGGATGCGGGGGTCGAGGTCTGATGAGGTCGAGGCCGACAGCTGCGCGGCCGGCTCGAGGATCAGGTCGGCGCCGGGGCCGACGCGGCGGAACAGGGGGTAGCTGATGTCGAGGCCCGTCGTGGCGCGGCCCCGGGAGATGGCCTCTTCCTCCAGCCCCAGCAGGGGCGGGAGGTCGGCGACCGAATAGAGGTCGGCGCGGACGTCGATGAACGGCTCCCACCGCACGCCGAGCGGCGAGATCAGGGTCCGGCGCCACTCGGCCTGACCCGACACCCGGCGACTATCGACGCCCGGCAGGCCCAGCGTCGATCCCGCCGGAATGATCGAGGGACGCAGCACCGGGCCGCCGACATAGTCGCCGCGATAGAGCGACACGGCGGAGCCGCGCAGCCGCAGGCGGCCGCCGAGAACGGGGCCGTCGGGCTCCCAGCGCGCCTCGACCAGCGGGGCGACCACCGGCAGGGCGCCGTCCGCCTCGAACTCGTTGAGCGCCGGAGTGACCGGATCGAACCGGGCCACGCGCAGGCTCTGAAGGGCGAAGGTCGCGATGGAGAGGTAGGATCGCGCGGTCTGCCGCTCGGCGTAGAGCTGGCTGATCAGCCGGCGCTGGTCGCCGTAGTAGAGGCCATTGTCCTGGTAGGGATCACGGATGTCGTAGCGGTCGAACAGCGTCTTGTCCGACACGCGTTCTGCCGTGAAGCCCCAGCGCCAGGGTCCGTCCGGATCGAACCGGCCATGGCTGAGGAAATAGCTGCGGCTGGTCCGGTCGCCGAACTTGACGTTGCTCTCGGCGTCGCCGTCATTGTCGAGGTCGAAGTCGCCGAAGCTGCGCTCATAGGTATAACCGCCGCGGGCGACGATCATCCCGTCGGCGAAACGGCGGCGCCATTGCAGGTTCAGCAGGGGCGCGACATCGGTGTTGAACTGCGGGCTGATCAGCCAGTCCTCGGACGGCGACGCCACCCGCAGATAGGGAACCTCCAGGCTCAGGCCGCGACCCTCGTCATAGCTGGGAATCGGCACCAGAAAGCCCGACGCCCGCTGCACGGTCGGATCGGGATGGGCGAAGAACGGCAGGTAGAAGACCGGCACGCCGCCGACGCGGAAGACGGCGTTACGGTACAGGATCGCGCGCATCGCCTCGTCCTGGACCACCTTCTCCGCCTGGATGGCGATGCTGGGTTCGCGGGGATTCCCCTCGGCGTCACAGATCGGGCAGGGGGTGAACAGGGCGTAGTTCAGCTCGTTGACGTTCTCGCTCCTCCGCACCGCCGAGGCGGCCATCAGGCTGGCGCCGTTGCGGAAACGGGTGGCGAAATCGACGGCGATCCCCGCCCTCAGGTCGGAGTCGAGCTCCAGATGGCTGGCGAAGACGACATTGCCTTCGGCGTCGGTGAACTCGACCTGCCGGTCGGCCGTGGCGATGCCGGGTCCCAGATCATAGCTGACCGCGCCGGCCCGCAGGGTGACATCGCGGAACCGGGCGAGGACACGATCCGCGCCGGCCGCTTCGGCCGAGATGACGTCGCCGTCCCGGCCCGCGACATCCGCCTCGATGTAGACGCCGTCGGGCGTCAGTCCGTCTGCGCCGGTCGCGGAAGACGGGGCGGGAACGGGCGCCTCCTGGGCCAGGGCGACGCCGCCCGCCGAAGCCAGCGCAAGCGCCGCCGCGCCGGCCAGGAGCCGGTGGCGCAAGGCTCCCAAATCGGGCGCACGGCGGTCACGCTGCATGCAAGAAACACTCTGAAGGGCGTACGGTCCGGCGCAGCCGGGGACAGGCCGGATCGCTTAGCCGTCTTCGGTATAGAACAGCAAGGTGAAGGCGGCGAGCGCCGTCAGCAAGGGCGGCAGCCAGGCGGCCAGCCAGGGCGGAATCACCTCGGCCGAGCCGAAGGCGGACGCCGCCTGGTTGACGAAGAAGAAGCCGAACCCCAGCACCACCGCCGCGACGCTCATCCGCGCCAGATCGCCCAGCCGCATCAGTCGCAGGGAAAAGGCCGCGGCCAGGATCGACATGGCCGCGAACATCAGCGGCGTGGCCAGCAGCTGCTGAAGCCGCAGCCGGTAGGCGGTGGACGAAAAGCCCGCGGCCTCGACCCGGTTGATCTGGGCGGGCAGGGACCAGAAGGACGTCGATTGCGGGCGCGCGAACCGCTCGAACGCCTCCTCGTCCGCCAGACTGGACGGCAGGTCCAGCGTCGCATAGCGCACGGCGCGCTGCCCGATCTCCGCCCCCGTGGCGTTGACCAGCCGCCAACTGCCGTTGGACAGCGAGGCCGAGTCCGCATCGATCCGCTCCGAGAAGGTCCGCATGCCCTCGGCGTCATTGGTGTAGATGAAGAAGGTCACGTCCAGCAGCCGGGCGCTCGCCCGGTCCTGACGCACGGCGCGGATCACCATCTGGCGGGTGTCGTCGCCCTCGCGGATCCAGACCGTCGGGCTGGCCTCGGCGCCGGCCGCTGATCCCGACAGCCGCGCGCGTTCGCGCTGAAACAGGCCGTCCGCCGAAGCCGCCAGGGGCCCGAGCGCCACGACGGTGATCACGCCGACCGCCAGGGCCGCGCCCGCCGCCGGCAGGACGAAGCGCCACGCCGAGACGCCCGCCGCCCGCATGGCGATCAGTTCACTGCGGCGGTTCAGACCGACAAAGGCCGCCAGGGTGCCGAACAGAAAGACGAACGGCAGCAGCTGGACGATCACCTGCGGCGACTTCAGCAGCATCAGACCGAGAATGCGAACGCCCGACAGATCGACGTCGGAACCCACGCCCCGGGAAATCTCGACGAAGTCGATCAGCATGATCAGGGCGGCGATGACCCCCAGGGCGACCCCCAGGGACCGCGCCTGCTGAACCAGCACATAGCGTTCAATCCGGCCGAACCTGAGCCAGGGAACGGGCAGGGAGGTGCGGCTGCTCATGCGAACCGCGCCTTCAACCGCTCGAACGGAGGCCAGACGGGCCGACGCCGGGGCTTCAGCGCCCGGAACAGCAGCCGCATGGCGACCGCCGTCGCCACGATCGGCAGAAGATACTGGAACACGTTCAGCCAGCCATTCCAGGCGCTGGCCGCGACCACGCCGTAGCCGGCGATGCGGACGATCAGGAAGACGCCGGCGACCTTGGCGATTCGCAGGCTGTAGCCGGTCCGGCTGAACGGTCCGCCCATGATCGCCGTCAGCGCCATGGCCATGGCCATCAAGGCGTAGAGCGGCGCGGACAGCCGCGAATGACCCTCGGCCATCAGTTCGCCGGCAGGGCCCACCTGCTCCAGGTCGTCGGGCGACGGATTGAACAGCTGGGTCAGGTACAGATCGGACGGCTTGTAGCGGACCCGCTCCGTCACCTCGGTGTACTGCGCCAGGGGCATGACCTGCCGGTCGAATGACAGATACTCCAGCACGCCGCGCGATGAGTACCGCTGCCATGAGCCGTTGAGCAGCGTGAGATAGGGCTGGCCGTCGATGCGGCTGAACCGGGCCTCGGCGGCGTCCCAGGTGGTGACCCTGTCACCCTCCGTCACATAGACGAACAGATTCTTCAGCAGCCCGTTCTGTTCGATCTGCTGGACATAGACGGTCAGGCCATTCGGGCCCTGTTTGAACACGCCTTCCTCGACCAGCAGTACAGCCAGGTCGGCGCGGACGGCGAAGGCCTCGGCCCGGGACTGGCGCTGGGCCCACGGTTGGCCGACCGTGGTGACGATCAGGGTCAGCACGGCCGCGATGGCTGCGATCCTCACGGCCGGGCGAATCGCCGACCAGCGGGTGACGCCCGAGGCGAACACCGCCGTCAGTTCCTGTTCCCGCTGCAGCCGGGTCAGGGCGATCAGGGCCCCGACGAACAGGCCGATGGGAATGATCACGGCCAGCAACTGCGGCACGGCCAGCAGCGTGAGCTTGACCATGACCCAGACGCTCTGGCCCCGCTCGACAATGACTTCCAGCTGCTCGAGGCTCTGGCTCAGAATGCCGATTCCGGCCAGCGCGGCGCATGCGCCGACGACGGGGCGGGCGATCTGCCGAAAAAGATAGCCTTGAATCAGGGTCATATGCGGCAGGAAATCGCCGGGTTGCAGGCGGCGGGGAGGGAGAGCATCTAATACACATCCGAGTGCGCCGGTGGAACTGTGCGCTCATCCGTTCGACAGAGCCGGGGCGTATCGCCCGGCGGGAGTAGTAGATGAAGATCGAGTTCGTTGCGTCCGCGGGCGCCGCCGAGGTTCTGGCCGTTCTGGTCCACGAAGGCCGGGTCCTGTCCGGGATGGGGTCGCAACTCGACACCGCAACATCGGGCGCCCTGACGAAGGCGATGACCGCCAGCCGCTTCACCGGCGGCTCGAACAGCACCCTGATCATCGCCGCTCCGGCTGGTGTCGAGGCCGGTTCGATCCTGCTCAGCGGCGCCGGCGAGGCCGGCAAGTTCGACGATCTGGCCCTCGAGGCCGCCGCGGGCGCCGCCTATCACGCGGTCAAGCTGTCGGGCGCCGCCGCCCTCACCCTGGACGCCCACCATCTGACCGCGGACCAGGCCGCCCGGGCCGCCTTCGCCGCCCGTCTCGCCGCCTACCGTTTCCTCAAATACCGCACCACCCTCAAGCCCGAGAAGACGCCGTCGATCGAGACCATCCGCGTCGTCGCCGCCGACCCCAAGGCCGCCCAGGCGGCTTACGACAAGCTGTCGCCTGTCGCCGACGCCGTCGAGTTCTCGCGTGATCTGGTCAGCGAGCCGGCCAACATTCTCTATCCGGTCGAGTTCGCCAAACGCGTCAAGGCGCTCGAGAAACTGGGTCTGGAGGTCGAGATCCTCGGCGAGAAGGAGCTTGAGAAGCTGGGGTTCAACACCCTGCTCGCCGTCGGCATGGGCAGCCGGCGCGAAAGCCAGGTCGTCATCATGAAGTGGAACGGCGGCAAGAAGGACGAGCAGCCCATCGCCTTCGTCGGCAAGGGCGTCACCTTCGACACCGGCGGCATTTCCATCAAGCCGTCCGAGGGCATGGAGGAGATGAAGTGGGACATGGGTGGTTCCGCCGCCGTGGCCGGGCTGATGCACGCCCTCGCGGGCCGCAAGGCCAGGGCCAATGTGATCGGCGTGCTCGGTCTGGTCGAGAACATGCCGGACGGAAACGCCCAGCGCCCCGGTGATGTTGTCATGTCCCTGTCCGGCCAGTCGGTCGAGGTGCTCAACACCGACGCCGAGGGCCGCCTCGTCCTGGCTGACTGCCTCTGGTACACCCAGGAGCGTTTCAAGCCGAAATTCATGCTCGACCTGGCCACCCTGACCGGGGCCATGATCGTGGCCCTGGGCCTCGAATACGCCGGCGTCTTCTCCAACTCGGACGAACTGGCCAACAATTTCCTCGCCGCCGCCCCCAAGGTCGGGGAGAACGCCTGGCGGATGCCGATCCCGGCCGCCTACGAGCGGCACATCGACACGCCGATCGCGGATGTGAAGAACACCGGCAACGGCCGCGCCGGCGGCTCGATCACCGCCGCCCTGTTCCTGCAGCGCTTCACCAATGGCGTACCCTGGGCGCACATCGACATCGCCCCGACCGCCTGGGTCAAGGACAGCCGCAACCCCACCGTTCCCGACGGCGCCGTGGGTTGGGGCGTGCGGACGCTCGACCGGATGGTCGCCGACAGCTACGAGTCCTAAGTCTCTGAAAAGGTAGAACCAGGTGTCTGACGCCCAGCCGGAAATCTGGTTCTACCATCTCGAGCGCTCGACCCTCGACCAAGTCCTGCCCGGCCTGCTCGAGAAGACCCGCGAGCGGGGCTGGCGAGCGCTGGTTCGCGCCGCCGACCGCCGGTTGCTCGAGGACATCGACGAGCGGCTGTGGACCTATCGCGACGACAGTTTCCTGGCGCACGGCATGGCTTCTGGCCCCGAGGCGGCGCGTCAGCCCATCGTCCTGACCGAATCGCTTGAGAACCCGAACGCCGCTCAGGCGCTGTTCATCGTGGACGGCTCAGAGCTGGGTGAAACGAAAGGCTTCGATCGATGCTTCATCATCTTCGACGGACGGGACGAGGCCGCGTTGACCGGCGCGCGGGTCCGCTGGAAGGCGCTGAAGGAGCAGGACGCCGCCCTGGCCTACTGGAAGCAGACGCCGGAAGGGCGCTGGGAAAAGGCGGCCTGATCGTCCTGCTGGCCCTGGCCGCCTGTTCCACACCGGCGTCCGACGCCTCTGCGCCCCGGGCGGTCGAACAGGCCCGGATCAATCTGCCGACCGGCACGCGCCCGACCAATCCGACGGTCGATTACTGCCGCGCGGGCGACCTGCAATGGCTGGTCGGGAAACCGAAGACGGAGATACCCGTTCCGGTCGATGTGGTGAACCGGCGTGTGACCTGCATGACCTGCCCGATCACCGAGGACTACTCGCCGCACCGCCTGAACATCTTCTTCAACGAGCAGACCGACATCGTCGAACAGGTCCGCTGCGGCTGACGCCACCAAGGGAGACCATGCTGATGAAAGTTCTGTCCATGAGCCTCGCCGCGGCCTCCCTGCTGGCGGTGGCCTGCGCGCCGGTCGTTGATGACGGCCCCGCCCCGACTCCGCCGGGTGATGGGCCCGGTCAGTGCAGGGCCGACCAGTATCAGCGCTACATCGGCCGCAACCGCTCCGAACTGCCGCCGCGCCCGACCAATGAGGTTTGGCGGGTGACCTGCACCACCTGTCCGGTGACCATGGACTACAACCCCGCCCGTCTGAACATCCTGTTCGAGGAATCCACCGGCGTGATTCGCGAGGTCAAATGCGGATGAGGGCTCTGATGCTCGTGGCGTCCGGCCTGGCGCTGACGGCCTGCGCGCCGGTCGCCTCGCCGGACCCGGCGCCCGTCCCGCAACGCTGCGACGCCGAGGCCGCCCGGTCACTGATCGGGGCCCACGTCGGCGCGGTCACCTTTCCCCGCGACGCCAATGTGCGCGTCGTCTGCACCACCTGCCCCACCACGAAAGACCTGCGGCCGGATCGCCTGAACGTGCGCTTCGACCAGGCGACGGGCATCGTCGAGAGCGTCGACTGCGGCTGAGCGGCGCTTGGCGGCTTCGGGCTTTCAGGCCAAGGTGGGGCTGAGGGCAGGGGAGGCCCCGATCATGCGCACCATCCTGATGGCCGGCGTCGCTCTGACGGTCTCACTGATTGGCCCGGCGGCCGTGGCGGACGCGACCGCCGAACGCGCCGCGCTTGACCGGATCGAACGGCCGCAGGTCTGCGGCCCGGCCGTTTCGGCCAATGCGGGCACGCCCCTCGCCGACATGGTCATGGTCGAGGGGTTCGGAACCGGCGGCTTCGCGATCGACACCGCTGTCCCTGAGGCCCAGGCCTGGTTCAACCACGGCGTCCGGCTGCGCTGGGCCTTCGAGCACAAGGAATCGGTGCGGGCCTTCCGCAAGGCGCGCCTTCTCGATCCGGGCTGCGGCCTGTGCGCATGGGGCGAAGCCTGGGCGCTGGGCCCCAATCTGAACGGCGGCGGCAACGACGACGCCAGCCAGGAGTCCGCGCTCAAGGCCGCGCGCGACGCTCGCCGGCTGGCCCGCGGCGCCACCCCGATGCAGCGCCAGATGATCGACGCCCTGGTCCAGCGCTATTCGGGCCTCAAGGGAACGCGCGACCGCCGCTTCGCCCGGGCCATGGACCGGATCGCTCGCCGCAATCCGTCGGACATCGCGGTCGCGGCCATCACTGCTGACGCCTGGATGCTGAAGGCCGACGAATGGTGGGATGACGAGGGCAAGGCCAAAGACCCCGGCATCACCCGCGCCATGACCATCCTCGAACAGGCCCTGGCCGCCGCGCCGGACGATCCCGGCGCCATCCACCTCTATATCCATCTGACCGAATGGTCGGACGATCCTCACAAGGCCATACCCTATGGCGAGCGGCTGGCCTCTCTGGCGCCGGGCGCCAGCCATCTGGTGCATATGCCCTCGCACACCTTCTACCGGGTTGGCCGCTACCGCGACGCCATGATGTCAAACGTCAACGCCGTGGCGCTGGACCTCCGCTACGACAGCCTGGCGCGGCCGCCGGGCGGCGTGCCGGCCATGGCGCTCCACGGCCACAACATCCATTTCGGCATGGGCGGCGCCCTGATGGCGGGCGGCGCCGAGGAAGGCCTGAAACTGGCCGGCTGGTTCCTGGCCACCTACCCGGACATCCCCGCGGACAACGCCTGGCGCCAGATCGTCGCCAACAACGCCTACGCCAACTATGGCCGCTTCGGATCGCCGGAACAGGTCGCGGCCCTGGCCGAGCCGCCTGTGACCCATCCGATGCTGCGCATCAGCTGGCGCTATGCGCGGGGCGAGGCCGCCGCGCGGGCGGGCGACGCCGCCGCTGTCCGTGCCGAGGCGGAGGCCATCAAGACCCTCCGCGAGGATCCCGCCTTCGCGGCCGGGCCGATGGCCAGCGAGCGGCGTGACTTCACCGAACTGTCCCAGCGCGTGCTGGAGGGCCGCGCGGCGATGATCGAGGGCAACGCGGACGCCGCCATCGCCGCCTTCACCCGCGCCGCCGAAATCCAGGGCCAGGGCGAGGAGGGCGGGGATCCGCCGGCCATCTGGTATCCGACGCGCCGCAGCCTCGCCGCCGCCCTGCTGCTCAAGGGCGACGCGGCCGGCGCGCGCGCCAGGGTGCTGGAACTGATCGAGGACTGGCCCGCCGATCCCTACAGCTATTTCGTGCTCGCCGAGGCTGAAGCGGCCTTGGGCGACGCGGCGGCGGCGGCCGAGGCGCGGCGACTGTCACGCGTCGAATGGATCGGCGGCGTCATGGACCTGAAACTGGCCTGACGGCCGCTCAACCGGGGGCGGCGACCGCCAGATTGTCGATCAGCCGGGTCCGGCCCAGCCAGGCCGCGGCGAGGATGCGGCCCGGCCCGTCCGCCACGCCGTCGCGGAACGGCGCCAGATCGTCGGTCCGCCGGATCGCGACATAGTCGATCCGCTCGAAACCCGCCTTCAGCAAGGCGGCATGGGCGTCGCGCTCCACCGCCGCCAGGGGACGCCGCGTGGTCGCCTGCGCCCCGGCCTCGGCCAGGACCCCGTTCAGCCGCCGGGCGATCTCCAGCTCCGCTTCGGACAGATAGGCGTTGCGGGACGACAGGGCGAGACCGTGCCCGTCCCGCGTCGTCGGCACGCCGACGATCTCGACAGGCATGTCGAGGTCACGGACCAGTCGCCGCACCACCATCAACTGCTGCCAGTCCTTCTCGCCGAACACGGCCACATCCGGCTGGACCTGGTTCAGCAATTTGGCGACCACAAGGGCCACGCCGCCGAACATCCGCGGCCGGAATTCGCCCTCCAGTCCCTCGGCCGGTCCGCCGACGCTGACCGTCGTGGTCGCGTCTGCCGGATACATCTCCTCGACCGAGGGCGCGTACAGCAGGTCGCACCCCGCGCCGGCCAGCAGTTCGGCGTCGCGCGCCTCCTGCCGGGGATAGGTCCCCAGGTCCTCATGCGCCGCGAACTGGGCCGGATTGACGAAGACGCTGGCGGCGACCCGGTCGGCGCGGCGACCGGCCTCCTGCACCAGCGCCAGGTGGCCCTCGTGCAACGCCCCCATGGTCGGGACGAAACCGACGGTGAACCCCTGGCGGCGCCAGCCGCTTACGGTCTCGCGCAGCGCCGCGACGCTGCGGACCACGGGAAGGGCGTCAGTCTCGGTCATGATGAACGGATTAACCTTTCGGCTTAAGCCTGCTTGTGAACCGGGCGGCAAATACTGCCGTGTCAGGGTGGGCTTATGACGCCCCGTCTCCTCATTCGTCCAGTCATGGTGCTCGTCGCCACCGTCGGCCTCAACGCCTGCGGCATGGTGGAAAGCGACCCGAATCGCTTCGAGAACCTGGCCAATTCCGTCGCGGCCATCGACCTTGACGGAAAGCGCGCCGCCGCCGCGCCGCGCACCGCCGCCGAGGCGGGTCTGCGTCCGGCGCTGCGGGTCGAGGTCATGGAGCCGCACGCGCTCTGGGACGCCCGTGACGGGCTGGATACGGCCGTCCAACGCGTCGCGGTCGCGGCGGCTCCGGCCGTCGCCGACGCCGTGGTCCAGCAGGTGTCTGACCGTATCGACGCGGCTTCGTCGCGCGCCGGCCTGCGTCCCGCCATGGATACGCGCCCGACGCCCTCCCGTTCGGCGCCCGCGCCCCGCGCCGGTCGGGGCCTGGTCCAGCTTGGCGCCTATTCCAGCGAGGCGGCCGCCCGGTCAGCCTGGTCAAGGCTCAAGTCCGGCGAGGCCGCCTGGGCCCTGAACGGCCTTTCGCCGGTTTATGAGCCGGTCGAGGTCGGCGGCCGCCGACTGACCCGCCTCAAGGTCGCCGCCCCCGCCACCGGGGCCGCCGCCGTCTGCGCCGCCGTCGGCATCGACGATCCCTGGTGCAACCGGGTCGCCTGACCCCGGCATCCACAGCCCTCGTCCATCCCGTCGTTGACGTCGGCCCCCGCGGTCGCGATTCTGCGGCTCTGCGACCGCGCGTCTGAGTCGGCGGTCGTCAAAGGGGCTTGAACATCCATGGCTGACCCTGCGGTCATCGTCGTCGGCAACGAAAAGGGCGGGGCGGGCAAGTCCACCCTGGCCATCCACATCGTCTGCGGACTGCTGCATGCGGGTCGCCGGGTGGCGATCATTGATCTCGACCTGCGCCAGCGGTCGATGGCCAAATTCTTCGCCAACCGCGCCGCCTGGATGGCCGCGAACGGCCAGACCCTGCCGATGCCGGTCGAGCCCGACATGGGCGACGGCAAGGCGCTGGCCCGGGCCGATGAGCCGGAGCAGCTGGCCCGCTTCCAGGCCGCGATGGCCCACGCCCGCGCCGAGGCCGACGTCATCCTGATCGACACCCCCGGCGGCGACACCCTCCTGTCGCGCACCGCCCACGGCCTGGCCGACCAGATCGTCACCCCGATGAACGACAGCTTCGTCGACTTCGACCTGCTGGGCCAGATCGACCCCGTCACGCTCGAGCTGCTCAAGCCGTCGATCTATTCCGAGAGCGTCTGGGAGGCGCGCAAGCACCGCGCCGTCACCGAAGGCCGCCAGGCGACGATCGACTGGATCGTGGTCGTCAATCGCATGGCCGTCGCCGCCGCCCGCAACCGGCAGCGGCTGGAAGAGCGGATGGAAAAGCTGGCCCGCCGGGTCGGCTTCCGCATCGGGCCGGGCCTGCGCGACCGGGTCATCTATCGCGAGCTCTTCCCCTTCGGCCTGACCGTCGCCGACCTGTCCAATGACGTCCGCCCGGTCGCCGTCTCGCTCGCCCACGTGGCGGCGCGGCAGGAGATGCGCAATCTGATGCTGGCCCTCGGGCTGGACGGCAGCGCCCTGGACGCCCCGCTGGACGCGGCGGCGTGAGCTCTTGAGTCTGGTCTGGCTGGCGCTGGCGGGGATCGCCGTCTGGGCGCTGGTGCGGCTGGGCCGTCAGACCGAGCGCCGCGGCCGTGGCCAGTGGCGGGTCGCCGCCACCCTGTTCAGCGCCGTTCTGATCGCCGGGGCCGTCCTGCTGGCCGCCCGCGGCGCATGGCTTCCCGCCGCCGCCCTCGCCGGAGCCGGACTCTGGCTGACCCTGTCGTCGCGTCAGCGCGGGCCGGCCCCCCGGACCGAGGCGATCAGCCCCGCCGAGGCCCGGTCTCTGCTCGGCGTGTCCGCTGACGCCACGCGGCAGGAGATCAACGCGGCCTGGAAACGGCTGATGGCCCGCGCCCACCCCGACCAGGGCGGCACGGAGGGCCTCGCCTCCCGCCTGAACGCGGCGCGGGACCGGCTGTTGAAGGGTTGAACCCGCGTTCTCCCTCCCCCGAAGTGGGGAGGGATGTCGGCGCGAAGCGACGACAGGGTGGGGAATAGCGAAGCCGGACGCCGTCGGGTGGGGGACTGGCCTTCCCCACCCGGGCTCGGCTGCGCCTCGCCCTCCCTCCCCATGAAGGGGAGGGAGAACGGAGTCAGGCCTTCTTTGCGGCCGCCTTTTTCGCAGCAGGCTTCTTGGCCGCCGGCTTTTTCGCCGCCGGAGCCTTCTTCGCCGGAGCCTTTTTGGCCTTGGCCGGCGCCGCGGCCGCCCGCGCCGCCAGCAGCGGCAGGGCCTGTTCCATGGTCAGATCCTCGGGCGTCGTCCCCTTGGGCAGGGTGGCGTTGATCTTGCCGGACTTCACATAGGGGCCGAACCGGCCCGCCATGACGTGCACCGGCTCGCCCGTTTCCGGGTGAGCGCCGAGGTCCTTCAGCGGCGCCGTCGCCCCGCCGCGGCCCGCGAATTTGCCCGCCCGCTTCTCGGCCAGCAGCACGACCGCGCGGTTCAGACCGATGTCGAACACCTCGTCGATGTCGGCGACATTGGCATAGGTCCCGGCGTGCAGCACGAACGGGCCATAGCGGCCGAGGCCGGCGGTGATCGGCTTGGAGTCCTCCGGATGGATCCCGACCTCGCGCGGCAGGGCCAGCAGGCGCAGCGCCTGCGCCAGCTCCAGCGTCGCCGGCGACCACCCCTTGGGCAGGGACGACCGTTTCGGCTTCTCCTCACCCGGGATGGTGGTCTCCACATAGGGGCCGAACCGCCCGATTTTCAGCGCCACCGGCGCGCCCGTCACGGGATCAACGCCGAGGTCGCGATCGCCGCCGTCCTCGACGCCCGTCGCCGCGCCGAAACCGCGCGTATAGCGGCACTCGGGATAGTTGGAGCAGCCGATGAAGGACGACTTCATCTTGAAGCTGGCCTTCAGATGCAGCCGCCCGCTCTTGCACAGCGGGCACAGGCGCGCGTCCGACCCGTCGCCCTTGTCGGGGAACAGGAAGGGCCCGATCGCCGTGTCCAGCTCGTCGATGACGCCCTGACGCGCCGTGACGGCGTCCGTCGCCGGCTTCAACTGGCTCCAGAAGTCGCGCAGCACGACCTTCCAGTCGAGGTCCCCGGCGGAGACCTCATCCAGCCGGGTCTCCAGCGCGGCGGTGAAGTCATACTCGACCCACCGGGTGAAGAACTGTTCCAGGAAGGCCGTGACCAGCCGCCCGTTGTCCTCGGGAATGAACCGGTTCTTGTCCATGCGGACGTATTCGCGGTCGCGCAGGGTGGTCAGGATCGAGGCGTAGGTCGACGGTCGGCCGATGCCCAGCTCTTCCAGCTTCTTGACCAGGGTGGCTTCCGAGAAGCGCGGCGGCGGCTCGGTGAAATGCTGGTCGGTGCGGATCGCCTCCACCTTCGCGACCGCGCCTTCCTTGAGCGCGGGCAGGCGGGTGGTGTCGTCCTCGTCGTCGCCGCCGTCCTTCGGCCTGTCGTCGCGGCCCTCTTCGTACACCGCCATGAAGCCGTCGAAGGCCACGACCTGGCCCGTGGCGCGCAGCCCCGTCTGGCCGGTCGGTTCCTCGATCTCGACCGTTGTGCGGTCCAGACGCGCGGATTCCATCTGGCTGGCGATGGTCCGCTTCCAGATCAGTTCGTACAGCTTCTGCAGGTCGCCCTCGAGCCGCAGGGTCTCGGGCGCCCGGGTCATGTTGGTCGGACGAATAGCCTCGTGCGCCTCCTGGGCGTTCTTGGCTTTCGTTTTGTAATAGCGGGGTTGTTCCGGAACATAGGCCGGGCCGAACCGGTCGCCGATGACCTCCCGCGCCTGGGCGATGCCCTCGGGGCTGACCGACAGGCCGTCGGTCCGCATATAGGTGATCAGACCGCCCTGGTCGTCGACGCCCTCATACAGTTTCTGCGCCGCCTGCATGGTGCGCTGCGCCGTGAAGCCCAGCTTGCGCGATGCCTCCTGCTGCAGGGTCGAGGTCATGAACGGCGGGCTCGGCGCGCGCTTGACGGGCTTTTTCTCGATCGACCGGATAGTGAAGCTTCCGGCCTGGATCGCGTCGCGCGCGGCGTGGGCCATGGCTTCGGAGGTGATGTCCAGCCGCTGCACCCGCTTGCCGGCGTGCTTGACCAGCCGGGTCGTGAACGGCGGGCTGTCGGCGGCCATATCGGCCTCGACCGACCAGTATTCCTGGGCCCGGAAGGCCTCGATCTCCATCTCGCGATCGACCACGATGCGCAGGGCGACCGATTGCACCCGGCCCGCCGAGCGCGCGCCCGGCAACTTGCGCCACAGCACGGGCGACAGGGTGAAGCCCACCAGATAGTCCAGCGCGCGGCGGGCCAGATAGGCCTCGACCAGCTCCATATCCAGCTGGCGCGGATTGGCCATGGCCTCCAGCACCGCCGACTTGGTGATGGCGTTGAAGGTGACCCGCTCGACGGCGGTGTCCTTCAGCGCCTTCTTCTTGGTCAGGATCTCCAGCACGTGCCAGCTGATCGCCTCGCCCTCACGGTCGGGGTCGGTCGCGAGAATGACCTTGTCGGCCTTCTTCGCGGCGTCGGCGATCTCGGACATCCGCTTGGTGGCGCGGGCGTCGACCTCCCAGCTCATGGCGAAATCGTCGTCGGGCAGGACCGAGCCGTCCTTCGACGGCAGGTCCCGGACGTGACCGTAGGACGCCAGGACGGTGAAGTCCGGGCCCAGGTATTTGTTGATGGTCTTGGCCTTTGCGGGGCTCTCGACAACGACGAGGTTCATGCGGGGAGGGGGCCTTGCGCGGGCTCTGAAAGGGGGCGGAACGTGGTTGGCGCGAGCGCCGCTGTCAATCGGCGCTGGAATTCAGGGTGATCGCGCCGCCGCCAGACCGCCCGGCAACAGCTCGGCCCGACCGGCCAGATCGAGCTCCAGCAGGGCCGCCGCGACCGTCCCGATCGGCAGACCCAGCGCCCGGGCCAGCTCGTCGCGCGGCGCCGGCGTGGGCGACAGCAGGGCCGCGACCCGTTCGATCACGGCCGCTTCGATCTCGGCGGGTGCGCCTTCGAACGGATTGTCCGGCCCGGGCTCGCGCAGCGTCCGCAGGGTGGAGAAGGCGCGCTCCACATCCTCCAGCCCCTCGCACAGGATGGCGCCCTGCCGCAGCAGCTCATTCGGCCCCCGCGACCGCGGATCCAGCGGCGAGCCGGGCACGGCGAAGACGTCGCGGCCCTGTTCCGCCGCCAGCCGGGCGGTGATCAGCGAGCCGGACCGCAGCTCCGCCTCGACCACGATCACCCCGCGCGACAGGCCCGAGATGATGCGGTTGCGGCGGGGGAAGTCTTTCGCCTGGGCCTTCGCGCCCATCGGACTCTCCGAGACGATGCAGCCCCGTTCGACGATCTGCGCGTACAGGTCGGCGTTGTCCGGCGGATAGACGTCGTCCACCCCGCCGCCCAGCACCGCCACGGTTCCGGTGGGCAGGGCGCCGGTATGGGCGGCCCCGTCGATGCCGCGCGCCAGGCCCGAGACGACGACATGGCCGGCCTCGCCCAGCTGCTGCGACAGGCCGCGCGCGATCCGCTGCCCGCCCGCCGAGGCGATCCGCGCCCCGACCACGGCGACGCAGGGCCGCGCCAGCAGACCTGCGTCGCCCAGGGTCCACAGCAACGGCGGCGGCGGGTCGATCGCGGCGAGCCTGTCGGGATAGTCGGGGTCGCCCAGCACGATCAGCCGCGCCCCGGCGTGCGCACCGGCCGCCAGCTCGGCCTCGATCCGTTCGGCGGGCGGCACGGCATGACCGTGACCGCCGCCGCGCCGGATCAGGTCGGGCAGGGCCTCCAGCGCGCGTTCCGCCGAGCCGAACCGTTCCAGAAGCTGTCGAAACGTCACCGGACCGATCTGGTCGGTCCGCGCCAGATGCAGGCGCGCGAAACGCTCTGCGTCGGGAAGGGTCACCCCTTCTTCGCGCCGATCCGGGGTTCGGCCCCCTTCAGGATCCGGGCGATATTCTGATGGTGGCGCACCCAGATCAGGGCGGCGGTGACCAGGGACAAGACCAGCACCGGGCCGGTCGTCGGCAGTCCCAGGGCCTCGAGCGGCAGGATGGCATAGACCGGCGCCGCGGCCGCTGCGACCAGCGCCGCCAGGGACGACATCCGGAACAGGGCCGCCACGATCAGCCAGGTCGCCCCGGCCAGCAGACCCAGCGGCCAGGCCGCGGCGAGCAGCAGGCCGAAGAAGGTCGCCACCCCCTTGCCGCCCTTGAAGCCGAGCCAGACGGGGAATAGATGCCCGATGAAGGCCGCGCCCCCGGCGACGGCCGCGATGGCTGGCACGCCCGGAAACAGCGCCTGGGCGATCAGGAAGGCCGCCGCGCCCTTGCCGGCGTCGAGGATCAGGGTGGCGAAGGCCAGATCCTTGCGGCCGGTCCGCAGCACATTGGTCGCGCCGATATTGCCCGAGCCGATGCTGCGCACATCCTCGCCCGTCGCCAGCCGGGTCAGGATCACCCCGAAGGGTATGGAGCCCAGCAGGTATCCGCCCGCGGCGGCGAGCGCGACCGTCCCGAGAGCGGGTCCGACCAGATCCTGCAAGTGATTCGCTCCCTCTTAGCGTGCGTCGTGGACGATGCGTCCGCCGACGACGGTGAGCAAGACCCTGCCTTGCAGACGCCGGCCGTCGAAGGGGGAATTCTTCGATTTGCTCTTCAGGGCGTCGGCGTCGACCACCACGGGCGCGCCGGGGTCGAACAGGATCAGGTCCGCGGGCGCGCCGGCCGTCAGCACGCCGGCCTCGAGTCCCAGCAGGGTCGCGGGTCCCTGGGTCAACGGCCGCAGGATGTCGAGCAGCTCCAGCCCGTCCTCGTGATGCAGGGTCAGGGCCGCCGGAAGCAGCGTCTCCAGCCCGACCGCGCCCGGCGTCGCCTCGGCGAACGGGCGGCGCTTGTCCTCGGCCGGGGCCGGGGCGTGAGCCGAGGTGATGGCGTCGATCAGGCCGTCGCGCACCGCCTCGATCAGCGCCTGCCGGTCGCTCTCGGGCCGCAGCGGCGGATCGAGCCGGTAGAAGGTGCGATAGTCGCCGATATCGATCTCGTTGAAGCACAGGTGGTTGATCGACACCGAGGCCGCGACCTCCAGCCCCTTCGCCCGGGCCCGCGCCAGGGTCGCCAGAGCACCCTCGGTCGAGATCTGGTCGACCAGGAACCGCGCGCCGGTCTGTTCGACCAGGGCCAGGTCCCGCTCCAGCTGGATGCGTTCGGCGATGGCGGGGGCTCCCGCCAGTCCCAGCCGGGTGGCCAGTTCGCCGCTGGTGGCGACGGCCCCCTCGCTCAGCCAGGGGTCCGCCGGGCGGCATGAGATCAGCGCGTTGAAGGCGGCGGCGTAGCTCATCACCCGTTGCAGGGTGCGGGTGTTGGCGATGACCCGGTCGACGTCGGTGAAATACAGCGCCCCGGCCTCGTCCATCAGGCCGATCTCGGCCATGCGCACGCCGTCGCACGACCGCGTCGCCGCGCCGGCCGCCCGGACATTGACCAGCCCCAGCGCCGCGCCGCGCCGCAGGATGAAGTCGATCATCGCCGGATCGTCGATGGCCGGGTCCGTATCGGGCTGGATGACGATGGTGGTCACCCCGCCCGCCGCCGCCGACAGACTGGCCGACTTCAGCGTCTCCTTGGGCTCGGCCCCCGGCTCCCCGGTCTTGACCCGGATGTCGATCAGTCCCGGCGACAGGCACAGGCCGTCGGCGTCGATGGCCGTCACCCCGGCCGGAGCGACCGCGCCGCCGCCGCGCACGACTTCCGTGATCCGCCCGTCCTCGACCAGCACGGCGCCGGGACCGTCATAGTCCGAGGCGGGGTCCAGCAGTCGCGCGTTCAGGATGGCGATCGCGGTCATGAGCAGTCCTCCCCCGCAGGGGGAGGGGGACCACCCGAAGGGTGGTGGAGGGGGCTGGTCGACGCGCCGGCGTCGGGGGTTGGCCCCCTCCACCGCTTCGCGGTCCCCCTCCCCCGATGGGGGAGGACTGATGCGACCGCCCTCATGTCTCTTCCCCCTCAAGCCGCGCCGACAGGGCCGCCAGCACCGCCATCCGCGCGGCGACGCCCATCTCGACCTGGTCCTGGATCAGCGACACCGTCAGATCGTCGGCCACGTCCGAATCAATCTCGACCCCGCGGTTCATCGGCCCCGGATGCATCACCTTCGCCCCGGCGTTGGCCCAGGACAGCTTCTCGCGGTCCAGTCCCCAGAAGCGGAAATACTCGCGGGTCGAGGGCACCAGCGCCCCCTCCATCCGCTCCAGCTGCAGCCGCAGCATCATCACGACGTCGCAGCCCTTCAGCCCCTCGCGCATGTCGTGGAAGACCTCGCAGCCCCAGCGGTCGGCGTCGCCGGGCACCAGCGTCGGCGGCCCGATCAGCCGCACCCGCGCGCCCATCATCGACAGCATCGAGACATTGGACCGCGCCACCCGGCTGTGGGCGATGTCGCCGCAGATGGCGACGGTCAGCCCGCCCACGTCGCCGAAGGCGCGGCGCAGGCTCAGCAGGTCCAGCAGGGCCTGTGTGGGATGCTCATGGCGTCCGTCGCCGGCGTTGATCACGGCGCAGCCGACCTTCTGCGACAGCAGGGCCGCCGCGCCCGAGGCCCCGTGGCGCACCACCAGAACGTCGGGCTTCATGGCGTTCAGCGTCGCCGCCGTATCGATCAGCGTCTCGCCCTTGGCCGTCGACGAGGTGCGGGGGCTCAGGGTCGTGACATCGGCGCCCAGCCGTTTGGCCGCGATCTCGAACGAGGCGCTGGTGCGGGTCGAATTCTCGAAGAACAGGTTCATGACCGTGCGCCCGCGCATCAGGTCCAGCGACTTCGAGGACTGGCGATTGAAGTCGACGAAGGCGTCGGCCAGGTCCAGCAGGGGCGGGGTGGTCGCGGCGTTCAGATCGCCGGCGGACAGGAAATGGCTGTGCGGAAACGGCGCCAGCCGCTCGAGAATCAGATCGGTGAGGGATCCCTCGGTCTTGGGGGGCTGGCTCATCGAGGCCCGCCTATAGGGCCGCGCGCGCCGGAACGGAAGCCGTCCGTGTTCCGATCCTGTGTTCAGATATAGCCGAACAGCGCCAGCAGGACCGGAATGGTGAAGGCGCTGACCACCGTGGTCATGGCCACGACCCCCGCCATCAGCGGCGCATCGCCCCCCATCTGCCGCGCCATGACATAGGAGGCCGCCGCCCCGGGCGAGGCCCCGGCCAGCAGGGCCAGCCCCTGCGCCATCCGGTCTCCGCCCAGCACCCCGGTCAGCCAGTACATCCCCACCGGCAGCAGGATCAGCTTGATAACCGTCACGCTCAGCATCAGCACCGGTCGCGACGCCGCATAGCGGAAGCTCAGCCCGGCCCCGGCCGTGATCAGGCCCAGGGCGATGGCGCCCGGCCCCATCAGGTCGAACACCCCCATGACCAGATCGGGCTTGGGCACGCCGGTCAGATTGAGCGCCGCGCCGATGCCGCAGGCCCAGATGATCGGATTCCGCGCCAGCGACGCCAGCGCCAGTCGCCACCCCCCGCCCTGGCCCGCGCCCCACCGCGCCAGCACCAGCACGCAGACCACATTCAGCGCCGGCGCCAGCACCCCGAAGGCCACCGCCGCCACGCCCAGCCCGGTCGGCCCGAACACCGCCCCCGCGACCGGCAGGAAGACGAAGCCGTTCCAGCGGATCACCCCCTGGAAAACGCTGGTGAAGGCCGGATCGCTGATCCGCAGCGCCGGCTTGGCCAGCACCGTCAGCCCGGCCACCACCATGGCCGCCCCGACGGTCCCGAGCGCCACCGGCCCGGCCGTCCCGCCGGCGAAGTCCGCCCGCCACACCGCCGGAATCAGAAAGGCCGGATAGAAGGCGAAATAGGTCAGCCGCTCGACCGCCCGCCAGCCGTCGTCGGCGAGGAAGGCGCGCTTCTTCAGTCCCCAGCCGAGGGCGATCATGGCGAAGACCGGCACGATCCCGGTGAGCAGGGCGTTCATGCCCTGAGCCGGTCCAGCGCGCCCTGCAGGATCCAGGCGGCGGCGGTGCGGTCGACCACACCGGCGCGGCGCTTGCGGGTCAGGTCCAGCTCACCGATCAGGAACCGTTCCACCGCACTGGTCGACAGCCGCTCGTCCTGGAAGGCGCAGGGCACGGCGCGGATGCGTTGCAGATTGCGCGCGAAGGCCCGGCACGACTGCGCCCTCGGCCCCTCGCTGCCGTCCATGTTCAGCGGCAGGCCGATCACCAGCCCGGAGGCCCCGCGCCCGTCCATCAGTTTCAGCACCGCATGGGCGTCGTCGGTGAATTTGGTCTTGCGGACCAGCGACAGCGGACTGGCGATCATCCGCGTCGTGTCGCTGGCCGCCACGCCGATGGTCTTCTCGCCCAGATCCAGCCCCAGCCACGGCGTGCCGGGGGGCGTCGAGGCGGCGAGATCTTCGAGCGTCATAACTGTCACGGCTTGGCGGTAGGACTGGCGGGCCGCCCTGTCAAAGGGCATGGTGGCGTATCGTTGATGGGGGAATCTCCGATGAAGCCAGTCACCTTCCTGGTCGTACTCCTCGGCCTGACCGCCTGCGACGCGCAGGTCGAGTCCCGCAAGGCGGCCCTGCCCGCCGAACAGGCTGCGCCCGCCGCCGCGCCCCTGACCGCCGCCGGCCCCGCCGCCATCGTCCAGCCCGACGCTGACGAGGGCCAGCAGTGGGCCGCCTCCGTGGTCGAGCTGACCCCGCTGACCCGTCAGGGCGACCGGACCGTCAAACTGTTCGGCACGGCCGGCGGCGACCCCGCCATGAACGGCCTCTACACCCATGTCGCCTTCTACGACTCCCCGGCCGAAGGCTGGCGCGTCTTCCGCATCGGCGATGTCCTCGACTACCGGGTGCTCTCGGAAAGCGAGGGCCGGGTCGATCTGGAGCTGAACGAGAGCACCATGGATCAGGCCTCGGGCGAGATCGGCAGCCGCACCCGGCGCGTCATCGTCGGCTGGGCGCTGCCCGCTGACGGTTCCGTTCCGGCCACGGTGACGGTCACGCCGGCGCAATAGGGGCGAACGCGTCAGAATCCTTGTGAAACCGGGGCCGGGCGGCTAATCCGCCCGTTCTGGTTTCGCATTTGGAGGGCCGCATGGCCATCGACGCCGCGACCGTGCGCCGGGTGGCGCACCTCGCCCGCATCAAGACCCCCGAGGACCGTCTGGAGCCGCTCGCCGCGGAGCTGAACGGCATCCTCGCCTGGATCGAACAGCTCAATGAGGTCGACGTCGACGGCGTCGAGCCCATGACCTCCAACGTCCACCAGCCGATGCGCCTGCGCGACGACCTGGTCACCGATGGCGACAAGGTCGCCGACGTCCTCGGCAACGCCCCGCGCTCCGCCGACGGCTTCTTCGTCGTGCCCAAGGTGGTCGAATAGAATGTCCGACCTCACCCGACTGACTCTCAAGGCCGCCCTCGACGGCCTCAAGGCCCGCGACTTCTCCTCCGAGGAGATCACGAAGGCCTTTGTCGCCAATATCGACGCCGCCAATCCGCGCCTGAACGCCTATGTCGTCCAGACCACGGACAAGGCCCTCGCCATGGCCCGCGCCTCCGACGCCCGGCTGGCGAAAGGGGAAGGCGGCGCCCTCGAGGGCGCGCCGCTGGGCATCAAGGACCTGTTCTGCACCGACGGCGTCCAGACCACCGCCGGCTCCAACATGCTGCGCGGCTTCGTCCCGCCCTATGAATCCACGGTCACGTCCAACCTGTGGCGTGACGGCGCGGTCATGCTGGGCAAGCTCAACATGGACGAGTTCGCCATGGGCTCGTCGAACGAGACCAGCGCCTTCGGCCCGGTCGTAAACCCGTGGAAATCAACGATATCCAACGCCGACCTGACACCGGGCGGCAGCTCGGGCGGCTCGGCCTCGGCCGTCGCCGGCGACCTCTGCCTGGCCGCCACCGCCTCCGACACCGGCGGCTCGATCCGACAGCCCGCCGCCTTCACCGGCACGGTCGGGATCAAGCCCACCTACGGCCGCGCCAGCCGTTTCGGCATGGTCGCCTTCGCCAGCTCGCTGGATCAGGCGGGCCCGATCACGAAGACGGTCGAGGACGCCGCCATCCTGCTGCGTTCGATGTGCTCGTATGACGCCAGGGACGCCACCAGCCTCGACGTCGAGACACCGGACTGGACCCAGTCCCTCGGCCAGTCGGTCAAGGGCCTGCGCATCGGCGTGCCCAAGGAATACGTCGTCGACGGCATGCCCGCCGAGATCCAGGCGCTGTGGGACCAGGGCATCGCATGGCTCAAGGCCGCCGGTTGCGAGATCGTGCCGATCAGCCTGCCGCACACCAAATACGCCCTGCCGGCCTATTACATCATCGCCCCGGCCGAGGCCTCGTCCAACCTCGCCCGCTACGACGGCATGCGTTTCGGCCACCGCGCCGAGGGCACGACCAGCCTGGCCGACCTCTATGAGACGAGCCGCGCCGAGGGCTTCGGCAAGGAGGTCCAGCGCCGCCTGACCATCGGGGCCTATGTCCTCTCCGCCGGCTTCTACGACGCCTACTATGTCCGCGCCCTCAAGGTGCGCCGCCGCATCGCCATGGATTTCGACGCGGTCTGGGACAAGGTCGACGCCATCGTGACGCCGTCCACCCCGTCGGCCGCGTTCGCCCTGGGGGACAAGCAGATCGACCCGCTGCAGATGTATCTGAACGACATCTTCACCGTCACCGCCAACCTCGCCGGCCTGCCGGGCATTTCGGTGCCCGCCGGCCTCGACAAGGGCGGCCTGCCGCTGGGCCTCCAGGTCATCGGCAAGGCGCTGGACGAGGCGACCGTCTTCCAGGTCGCCAGCGCGCTGGAAGACGCGGCGGGGTTTGTCGCGAAGCCGGAGAAGTGGTGGTGAACGACCGCGGACGCCGAAACCTCGTAGGCGTGCTGGGCGGCTTCGGCGCCGCCTTGCTGTTCGGCGGCCTTTTTGCGGCCGGTACCATGATCGTTGTTCCCTTCCAGGTCGGACTGGCCGACCTGTGGCGCGAGAACGCATTGGCGGATCCGGCCTTCTACATTTTCGTCGGGTTCGCGATCCTCTTCCTGATCCTCGCCGGCGCAGGCGCCTATCTATGCCTTCGCGCCTGGCGGCTTTACCGAGACGGCCAAGCGGGCCGGAGTGACAGATGACCGACACCTCCAAACTCATCCCCGGCCGCACCGGCGCCTGGGAAATCGTCATGGGGCTGGAGATCCACGCCCAGGTCGCCTCGAAGGCCAAGCTGTTCTCGGGCGCCGCCGTCGGCTTCGGCGCCGGCCCGAACGAGCAGGTGTCGCTGGTCGACGCCGGCTTCCCCGGCATGCTGCCGACGCTGAACAAATACTGCGTCGAACAGGCCGTGCGCACCGGCCTGGGCCTCAACGCGCAGATCAACAAGCGCAGCCAATTCGACCGCAAGAACTATTTCTACCCCGACCTGCCGACCGGCTATCAGATCAGCCAGCTGTACCACCCGATCGTCGGCGAGGGCGTCGTCGAGGTCGAGGCCGAGGACGGCTCCTTCTTCAACGTCGGCATCGAACGCCTGCATCTGGAACAGGACGCGGGCAAGCTGATCCACGACCTGTCGCCGACCGAATCCTATGTCGACCTGAACCGCGCCGGCACGGCCCTGATGGAGATCGTCTCCCGGCCCGACATCCGCTCGCCGGAAGAGGCGGTCGCCTACGTCAAGAAGATCCGCACCATTCTGATCTATCTCGGCACCTGCGACGGCGACATGGAGAAGGGCAATCTGCGCGCCGACGTGAACGTGTCAGTCTGCCGCGAGGGCCAGTACGCGAAATTCAAGGCGACCGGCGACTTCAGCCACCTCGGCACGCGCTGCGAGATCAAGAACGTCAACTCGTTCCGCTTCATCTCCCAGGCCATCAACTATGAGGCCCGGCGCCAGATCGAGATCCTCGAGGATGGCGGCAAGATCGACCAGGAGACCCGCCTCTACGACCCCACGGCCGGCGAGACCCGCTCGATGCGCTCCAAGGAAGAGGCGATGGACTATCGCTACTTCCCCGACCCTGACCTGCTGCCGCTCGAGCTGGAACAGGCCTGGATCGACGATATCAAGGCGAACCTGCCGGAACTGCCCGACGCCAAACGCCGCCGCCTGATGGCCGACTACGGCCTGTCGCAATACGACGCCGTGGTGCTGATCTCGGAACAGGCCAAGGCGGATTATTTCGAAGCCGCCGCCAAAGGCAGGGACGCCAAGCTGGTGTCGAACTGGGTGACCAACGAACTCTCGGCCCGTCTCGCCGCCGACAACCTCGACTTCGACCAGAGCCCGGTCCCGGCCGCCCACGTCGCCCAGCTGGTCGAGCTGATCGAGACCGATGTCATCTCGTCCAGGATCGCCAAGGAGGTCTTCGACCACGTCTGGAACGGCGAGGGTTCGCCCGCCGAGGTCGTCGAGAAGCACGGCCTCAAACAGGTCACCGACACCGGCGCGATCGAGAAGGCCATCGACGAGATCATCGCCGCCAACCCCGACAAGGCCGCCGGCGTCGCCGAAAAGCCCCAGTCGCTCGGCTGGTTCGTCGGCCAGGTCATGAAGGCCACCGGCGGCAAGGCCAACCCGGCCGCGGTGAACGAGATACTGAAGGCCAAGCTGGGGCTGTGAGGTTCGCCTTCTCCCTCCCCCGAAGTGGGGAGGGACGATCGCGTCAGCGATCCGGGTGGGGAATCACAGCCTCAGGCGCGGACGGCGGCAGGTTCGTACTTCCCCACCCGGGCTCCGCTCCGCTTCGCCGTCCCTCCCCCTAAAGGGGAGGGAGAACGCCGGCCTCTACTCAAACAGCTCCCCGCTCGCCTCCGCTCCCTCCACCACCTCGCGCGCCAGCGCCCGCGTCACGGGCCTGTGCAGGGCGTCCAGCCGCTCCACCACGTCCACCGCCGCCGCCGCCGACCGGTCGATGCGGCGCAGCAGATAGGGGATGACGTCCTTCTGCGGGCGGATGCCCCGCTCGGCGAAGCGCGCCTCCAGCATGGCCGACAACACGGCGTCGTCGGGCGCCTCCATCGGCACGCTGATGACCGCGTCCAGCCGCGAGCGCAGGTCGGGCAGGGCGACGTCCCACGCCGAGGGCGCCGGGCGGGACGCCAGCAGCAGGGCTCCGCCGGTAGCGTGGGTCAGGTTGATCAGGTGGAACAGGGTTTCGTCGTCGGCGTCCATGGCCCGGTCCAGCAGCACCGGCCGCCCCTCGATCTCCGCCGGGTCGATCAACGCCGCCTCGGCGCCGTGGATGGCGACGGCCCCGACCCGTTCGGCCCAGATCTGCCCGAGACGGCTCTTGCCGCAACCCGCCGGACCGCAGATCGCCATCACCCCGCCGATCAGACCGGGCCAGTCGGCCAGCGCCTCGACCGCCGCGCGATTGCAGTCCGACACGACGAAGCCCTCCGCCCCGTCAGGCAGGTCGCGCTGCAGGGGCAGGCGCATCTGGTCGGCGGGCGTGGGGCGGGCGGTCATGAAGCCTTTCCATAGCAGAACCCCGACGCAGTTCCTTCCTGCGCCGTGGACAAGCTTACGCGGCTGTGGATGCCCGGCTTCCTTCCCGCCCCCGATCTTTCCGCTCTTTCCGACCCGCGCGTCTGTCTTCCCGACGCCGACGGGCGGGCGAGGGACCCCGAAACACCGCCTGCGTCCGATCCTGACGCAGGCGTCCGGCAGTCTGGACCGATCAACGGGCCGGGGAGGGGGTCAACGTATCGACAAGACAGCCTTTCGCAATTTTCGGCGGGTCGCGCCTTTTGACCCCGGATGTCCCGCAAACCTTGACTTTCCGGGGCGATGATGCGCCCTTCCGGCCTCCCGAATTGCGCCCTCTGCGGCCTGTAATCCAAGACGAACCGCCCATGCACGCCTACCGCTCCCACACCTGCGGCGCCCTCCGTTTGACCGACGCCGGCGCCCATGTCCGCCTGTCCGGCTGGGTGCACCGCAAGCGCGACCACGGCGGCCTGCTGTTCATCGACCTGCGCGACCACTACGGCCTGACCCAGCTGGTCCTGCACCCCGAAACCCCGGGCTTCGAGGCCGTCGAGCGTCTGCGCGCCGAGAGCGTCATCAAGATCGACGGCGAGGTCGTGGCCCGGTCGGCCGAGACGAAGAACGCCGGCCTGCCGACCGGCGAGATCGAGATCCAGGTCAAGGCCGTCGAGGTCCTGTCGGAAGCCGCCGAACTGCCCCTGCCGGTCTTCGGCGAGCCGGAATATCCCGAGGAAATCCGCCTCAAGCACCGCTACCTCGACCTGCGTCGCGAGACCCTGCACAGGAATATCGTCCTGCGGTCGCGGGTCATTTCCTCGATCCGCCAGCGGATGGTCGGTCAGGGCTTCCTCGAATACCAGACGCCGATCCTGACGGCCTCGTCGCCGGAAGGCGCGCGGGACTTCCTGGTGCCGTCGCGCCTCCATCCCGGCAAATTCTACGCCCTGCCGCAGGCCCCGCAGCAGTTCAAACAGCTGCTCATGGTCTCGGGCTTCGACCGCTATTTCCAGATCGCCCCCTGTTTCCGCGACGAGGACCTGCGCGCCGACCGTTCGCTGGAATTCTACCAGCTCGATGTCGAGATGAGCTTCGTCACGCAAGAGGATGTTTTTGCTGCGATCGAGCCCGTCATGCACGGCGTGTTCGAGGAATTCGCCGACGGCAAGCCGGTTTCGCCCATCGACCGGCCCCACACCTTCACCAACGACTTCGGCCAGACGCTTGAGCATGCCGGCTTCGAACGCCTGACCTATGCGCAGTCGATGAAATGGTACGGCACCGACAAGCCGGACACCCGCAACCCCATCAAGATGCAGGATGTCTCGGACCATTTCCGGGACGGCGGTTTCGGCCTGTTCAACAAGATCCTCGGCGCCGACGAGAAGAACGCTGTCTGGGCCATTCCGGCCCCGACCGGCGGCAGCCGCGCCTTCTGCGACCGCATGAACAGCTGGGCCCAGGGCGAGGGCCAGCCGGGCCTCGGCTACATCTTCTGGTCCGACGACCAGCAGGCCTGGGGCGGCCCGATCGCCAAGAACCTGGGTCAGGAGCCGACCGATGCCCTGATGACCGCCCTCGGCCTCGGCAAGGGCGACGCCGCCTTCTTCGCGGCCGGCCTGCCCTCGACCTTCGCCAAATTCGCCGGTCTGGCGCGCACGCGCGTCGCCACCGAGCTGAAGCTGATCGACGAAGCGCAGTTCAAATTCTGCTGGATCGTCGACTTCCCGATGTTCGAATGGTCGGAAGAAGAGAAGAAGGTCGACTTCAGCCACAATCCCTTCTCGATGCCGCAGGGCGGCCTCGAGGCGCTGGAGACCCAGGATCCCCTGACCATCCGTGCGTATCAGTATGACATCGTCTGCAACGGCTATGAGCTGTGCTCGGGCGCGATCCGGAACCACAAGGCCGAGATCATGCTCAAGGCCTTCGAGATCGCCGGCTATGACGCCTCGGTCGTCGAGGACCAGTTCGGCGGCATGCTCAACGCCTTCCGCTACGGCGCACCGCCGCACGGCGGTCTGGCCCCCGGCATCGACCGCATCGTCATGCTGCTGGCCAACCAGACCGCCATCCGCGAGGTCATCGCCTTCCCGCTGAACCAGCAGGGTCAGGATCTGCTGATGAGCGCGCCATCGGACGCGGCCGACCGGCAGTACAAGGAACTGCACATCCGTGCGGCCTTGCCCCTCAAGGGCTGACGCGGGACGTCAGCGGTCCGAGCTGGCGACGACGAGGTTCCGCGAGCGCGGCGGGACCGGCGGCGCGGGCGGCGCCGGAGGCGCGATCCGCCGGACGCTGACTCCGCGGCAAACGCGGACGTTCAGGCTGCCGGGCAGGCGGGTGGCGGCGTCGCCGCAGGCCCGGCTGACCTGGGCCTGGCTGAGACCGCGGGCCCGGGACAGGTCCGCGCCGCGGATGTCAGCCCGGTTGAGTTCGGTTCCGCCGAAATCCGCGCCGGCGAAATTCCCGCCGGTCAGCAGCGCGCCGTTCAGCTCGGCGTTCCTGAACGAGACGTTCCGGAAGTCGCCGTTCGACAGGTTGGACATGCTGACCTCAGCGCCGGAAAAATCGGCCCCGCGCGCGCTGACATTGGCCAGGGTCACCGCGACCACCTCGGCGTTGCTCAGGTCCGCGCCCGTGAGGTTCGCGCCGTTCAGATTGGCGAAATTCAGGGCCGCCCCCGCAAGGCTGGCCCCGGACAGCCGCACGCGGATGAGGGTGGATTGCACGACCTCTGCGCCGGACAGGTCCGCGCCCGAGAAATTGGCCCCGGTGAAATCGGCGCTGACCATCTCGGCGCCCGACAGATCAGCCCGGCTGAAGTCGCTGCCCGAGAAATTGGATCCGGTCAGCTCCGCGCCGCGCAGGTTGGCGCCGACCAGGGTGGCGTTGGTGAAGACCGCGCCGGTGAAGGCCGCGCCGGTCAGGTCCCGACCGGACAGTTCGCAGCGATTGCAGGTCCCCCCCAGCGACACCATCCGGGCGACATCGCGGTCCTGGGACTGGAACTGCAGCTGGATCTCGGCGCTGGCCGACCCGGCCAAAGCGAAGGCCGCCATGGCGGCGCCGACCGCGAGGCCCGCGGGCGAGAGGCGACGGAACAGGGAGACAGCGATCTGTTTCACGCGTCGTTCATGACTTCAAACCTCGGCAATCCCTACTTAATTCGTCGTAAGGTCCGGGGCGGATCAGCAGCGGGGAATGGACAGGCCGCGGGGCAACCGCGTCGCCTCGTCGCCGCAGGCGCGGTCCAGCCGGGCCTGGGTCAGACCTGTGGCGCGCTCCAGCGAGGCCCCGCCGAAATTGACCCCGGTCAACGTCGCGCCCGCAAACGATGCGCCCTCGAGATAGGCCCCCACGAAGCTCGCATTGGTCAGGTTGGCGCCGGAGAAGTTCGAGCCGGAAAAGACTCCGCCATAGGCCTCGACATCCCGGAGATCGGCGTTCGAGAAGCGGGTGCGGTTCATGACGGCCAGGCTCAGATCCGCCTGACGCAGCCGCGCGCCGGAAAGGTTCAGGCCGCGCCGCTCCAGCCCGGACAGATCCGCCTGGAAAAGATTGCAGCCGGCACAGCTCGCGCCGCCGCGCACCCGCGCGATCTGGCCGGCGTTCTGGGCCGCGGCGGGCAGGCCGGCGGCGAAAAGGGCAGCGATGACGGTCGCGGTCAGGATCGGTTTCATGGCGGGCTCCGGTCTGGTGTCCGGCGAGGCCGGACGCAGGCATCATGGCGCCAAATCGTTGATCAACCCTGCATCGACGGCGCCGCGCCGCACGTGTCGCAAATCCATCCGACGCCGCGCTGTTGCAGGGAGAAGTCGCCGCAGGACGGGCAGGCCACCGCCTCCGTGGCGACCGGAGCCGCAGCCTGCGTTTCGCGCTTCTGGCCAAACGGCAGCACAACCAGATTGTCCGGCGCCGCGCCGCGGGCGAACCCTTTGGAGATGAAGCGGGCGGCCGGTACGGCCTCCGGGGCCTCGCCGTCCCCCTCGAGCGCGCCCAGGCCGTTGCCGTTCAGCGGATCCGGTTCGGCATTGGCCAGCTCATGGCGGTCCAGATACGACACGCCGAGCTCGCGGAAGATGTAGTCGAGGATGGAGGTCGCGGACTTGATGGAGTCATTGCCGGTGACCGTCCCGGCCGGTTCGAACCGGGTGAAGATGAAGGCGTCGACGAACTCCTCCAGCGGCACGCCGTACTGCAGGCCGATCGAGATCGCGATGGCGAAATTGTTCATCAGCGAGCGGAAGGCGGCGCCTTCCTTGTGCATGTCGATGAAGATCTCGCCGAGCTCGCCGTCCTCGTATTCGCCGGTGTGGATGTAGACCTTGTGCCCGCCGACCGCAGCCTTCTGGATATAGCCCTTGCGCCGGTCGGGGAGTTTGCGGCGGGTGCGATCGCGCTCGACGATCCTTTCCACCACCCTTTCGACCGCCCGGGCCTCAGGCTCCCAGCGCCGCGGTCGCGCCGCGGGATCGGGTTCAGCCAGATCAAGCAGGGATCCGCCCGGCGGCGCGGCGCGCTTCAATCGCACCGCCCTCCGTCCATCCCGCGCGGCGTCGGACAGCAATCTTGCCGCCTGCGCCGGGGTCGTCCGCCAGTCGATGCAGGTCGGGGCGGTGTCGGGGACGGCGCTGACGGCCTCCAGCCTTGCGCGGACAGCAGCCTCAAACGCCATGGGCTCGGCCAGAATGGCCTGGAGATTCGCCGGCGCCCCGCCCCAGCCCGCCAGATCGCCGTGCCCGAAAGCCCAGGCCTCGGCGCGGGCGATGTCGTCGATCGAGAATCCAAGTTGCGGCAACAGGTCGTCGGCGGCTTCAAGCCCCAGCACGTCGCGCACAAAGCCCGCGTCCAGCACGGGCGACCGGAAGACGTCGCCGAGCCGATCGGCCTGCGCCAGGGCGCATTCGACACCTTCGAGCTCCACGTCGGTGAAGCCCAGGCTCCGCAGGGTCGTGTGATCGACTCCCGGCGCATCCACGAGAGTGCGTCGGCCGAAGAGGCGCCGTTCGGCCGCTTCGACATCGCCGCCCGCTCGCTCGATCGCGGCGGCGAGGGCGGGTCGCAGGCGGCGCGCCGTGCCGCCATCCGCCGTTTGCCAGACTTCAACAGCCGAAAGGCCTGTCAGACCCAGCCGCAGGTCGGCCTCGACGTCGTTGACGAACAGCGCGGTCCTGTTCGCGCCGGCCGACACGATCCTGGCCAGATGATCTGCGTGAGCCGCGTCAGGTTCAGGCGCGCCGGCCAGAACCCAGTCGGCCAGGCCGCCCATCCCGATCGAGACCAGCGAGGTCCCGCGATCCTCCAACGCTGCGGTCCACAGACAGACGAGATCGCGCAGCGCGTCCTCAAAGCCGGTTCCCGCAAGTTGGGCCAATGCGGGCAGGGACAGCAGGACCGCAGGCGCGCGTCCGGCTTCCGAGATCGCTTCGGCGGACTGTGGATCAAAGGTCAGGACCAGGTCGCCGTCGAGGGCGGCTTCCGCCGCGGTCAAGGCTGGCGGCGCGCCGGAGGCGATCATGGCACGATCCCCGATCGCGAGGCGCGGCGGCGAGGGCTCAAGGGGGTGAAGGGCGACGTCAAAGCGCTCACCCTGGATGGCGCGGATGATGTCGGCGTCGGCCGCGCCCGACCGACGCGCCGCCAATGCGGCCCGCGCCAGTGCGGGATTTGTCCCGGGGTCGGCGCAGTCGGCGCGCGGACCTTCACAGCGGGCGACCGCGTCGGCCACGTTTTCCAGCGCCGCCGCTGCGGCCTCAACCGCGCCGGCCGCCAGCCGATCGGCCCGCCGGAACGCCGCTTCTCGCTGCAGACAGCGCGCGGCGCCTGGTTCAGACAGGTCGATAACGCCGTCAGTGCATCCCGTCGCCCGGGCCGGCGAGGCCAGCCCCAGCAGCAGGGTGGCGGCCAACACCGACGCCTCGGCCGGGCAGAGGTGTTGGCCATAGGCTGTGGCCATGTCCGCGAGCGGATCGTCGCTGTTCCAGACCAGGCCTTGGCCATCGCCCCAGTCGAGCCAGGCCTCGATCTGGACGTCCGTCCAGGACTCCGGGGCGCGAACATCCACAATCTGGTCAGCGCGCTCGATCTGGCGAACCGGACGGTGCATCGCGGCGGCGTGCGAGACGAAGGGAAAGGGCATGCAGCGGACTCGACGTGGCCTTTCGGCCAGACTAGCGGCGTGCAGGTGGAGCAAGCAATAAATCTGGCGTGTCGCTGAGGGGTTACCCCCAAGATGTTGAGATTTGACGGTCTCGCGCGGCGCTGGACGCCGGCCCCGCCGCTTTCTATGATGCGATTTGCGTCGCCGGACCCCGCCGGACGACCGAACGTGAGTGGATTTTCCGACGTGCTAGGCAGGATCTTCGGCTGGACCAGCGGTGCCACCATCGGCACCTTCTTCACCATCGCCAAGCGCGGCGAGCACGTGGGGACGGACGAGTTCGGCAACCGCTATTACCTGTCCCGCGACAGCTCCAGCTATGACGGACGCCGTCGCCGCTGGGTGACCTACAACGGTTATGCCGACGCCTCGAAAGTGCCGCCAGACTGGCATGGCTGGCTGCACTATACCTTTGACGAACTGCCAACCGACCAGCCCCTCCCGCGCCGCGCCTGGGAGGAGGACCATCTGCCCAATCTGACGGGCACGCCCATGGCCTGGCGACCCAAGGGGTCGCTGGCTGCCGAAGGCGTGCGTCCTCCTGCGACGGGGGACTATGAAGCCTGGCGTCCCGAATGACGCCCCGGGCCGCGATTCTGGCGGGGGTCACCGCAGCGGCGCTTCTGGCGTCGGGCGGAGTTCTCGCCTCGGCTCTCAATGACCTGCCCCAGGATGCGGTTCCGATCCAGGATCCGACTGCGGCGCTGAACCGCCAGACGCCGGCCCAGACCCCTCCGCCGCTTGAACCTGAGCCGGAAGCGGCGCCGGCGCCGGCGACACCGATCGCCGTGACCCCGCCGGCCCCCGTGATTGTCGTCGCCGGGACGGAAGAAGACGCCGATGAGGAGGAAGAGGCGGTCGAGGAAGCGCCTGCAAAGCGGGTTGAAGCCCCGACCGAACCTGCCCGTCGCCAGCGTCGTCGAGTCGCCATCGTCGAAGCGATCGACAAGATCACCGCCGAATCGATGCGGTTCGAGGTCGAGGTCGGCGGCCGTCCGGTCCGCTTCCAGCGGACGCTCATCTTTACGGCTCGCGCCTGCGAGGTGTCCGCGCCGGACGAACAGGTGTCGGACTCCGTCGCCTATCTGGAGGTCAGCCTGCAGCCGCGGGGCGTCATCCAGGTCAATGAACCGCGTCAGATTTTCCGCGGCTGGATGTTCGCCTCATCGCCGGCCGTAAGCGGGCTGCAGCATCCGATCTATGACGCCTGGATCGTGGGCTGCAAGGCGTAGAACAGGGCCTCGGCTCCGGTCATCGGCTCGAACAGCGATCGGGTATTGGGTCGTAGCAAGCGCGCCGGCCGCAGCAGCTTCAGATAGGCCGCCTGCGGCGTCTCCACGGCTCCGAACTGGCCCAGGTGGCTGGTCAGGAACTGCGTGTCCAGCAGCCGCCAGCCGCCGCGTTTCAGCCTGGCGACCAGATGCACCAGCGCGATCTTGGAGGCGTCTCGCTCGCGGCTGAACATGCTTTCGCCGAAGAAGGCTCCGCCGAGGGTCACGCCGTACAGTCCGCCGACAAGGCGCTCGTCGCGCCAGCATTCGATGCTGTGGGCGTGGCCGCGGGCGTTCAGCTCCATGTAGAGGCGGCGGATCGGCGCGTTGATCCAGCTGTCGTCGCGGCCGGGACCGGAGGCGGCGCAGGCGTCCAGCACGGCGTCGAACGCGGTATCGACCCGGACCGAGACGCCGTCGGCGCGCACGGTGCGCTTGAGGCGGGACGGCACGTGGAAACGATCCAGCGGGATCAGGCCTCGCTGCTCCGGCTCGACGAGGAAGATGCGCGGGTCGTCACGGGCCTCCCCCATGGGGAAGACGCCGGTGGCGTAGCAGTTCAGCAGTTCGTCGGGGCCGAAGCCGCCGAAGGGGCTGCTGGCGCTGAAACCCGGCTCTTCCATCCGGCCGTCAGGCGTCGCCCTTCTGGCGTTTCGCCCAGTTCTCCAGCCAGTGGATGTCGTAGTCGCCGGACAGGATGTCGGGCTCGGCCAGCAGTTTCTGGAACAGGGGGATGGTGGTGTCGATGCCGCCGATGACCATCTCGTTGAGGCTGCGCTTGAGGCGGGCGATACACTCCTCGCGGTCGCGGCCGTGGACGATCAGCTTGCCGATCAGGCTGTCGTAATAGGGCGGGATCGAATAGCCAGCGTAGATGGCGCTATCCAGCCGTACGCCCAGGCCGCCGGGGGCGTGGAAGTCGGTGATGGTGCCCGGCGAGGGGGTGAAGGTCTCGGCGTTCTCGGCGTTGATGCGGCATTCGATCGAATGGCCGGTGAATTTGACGTCGGCCTGGGTGAAGGACAGGGGCAGGCCGGCGGCGATGCGGATCTGCTCGCGCACCAGATCGACGCCGGTGATCATTTCCGTAACGGGATGCTCGACTTGCAGCCGGGTGTTCATCTCGATGAAGAAGAATTCGCCGTCTTCCCAGAGGAATTCGATGGTGCCGACGCCGAGGTAGCCGATGGCGGCGATGGCCCTGTTGACGGTCTCGCCGATGGCGACGCGTTCGGCCGCGGACAGGGCGGGCGAGGGGGCCTCTTCGAGAATCTTCTGGTGGCGGCGCTGCAGCGAGCAGTCGCGTTCGCCGAGGTGGACGACATTACCGTGGCTGTCGGCGATGACCTGAAGCTCGATGTGGCGCGGCTTCTGGAGGTAGCGCTCCATATAGACGGCGCCGTTGCCGAAGGCGGCGGTGGCTTCTGACTGGGCGGTCTGGACGGCCTCGACCAGGTCGTCGGCGGTCAGGGCCACCTTCATGCCGCGTCCGCCGCCGCCAGCGGCGGCCTTGACGATCAGGGGGAAGCCGATGGTTTTCGAGGCTTCGATCGCGGCCTCGATGGTCTCGACCTCGCCGGCCGAGCCGGGCACGCAGGGGATGCCGGCTTCCAGCACCGTCTGTTTGGCGGTGATCTTGTCGCCCATGACCCGGATATGCTCGGGCTTGGGCCCGATGAAGGTCATGCCGTGGGCCTCGACGATCTCGGCGAAGCGGGCGTTCTCGGACAGGAAGCCGTAGCCGGGGTGGATGGCCTGGGCGCCGGTGATCTCGGCCGCGGCGATGATCGACGGGATGTTGAGGTAGCTCTTGGCCGCCGGCGCCGGGCCGATGCAGACGCTCTCGTCGGCCAGCCGCACCCACATGGCGCCGCGGTCCGCCTCGGAGTGCACGGCGACGGTGGAGATGCCCATCTCCTTGCAGGCGCGGTGGATGCGCAGGGCGATTTCGCCGCGGTTGGCGATGAGGACCTTGGTGAACACGGCCTAGGCTTCCAGCAGGACGAGGGCCTCGCCGAACTCGACCGGCTGCGCGTCGCCGACGAGGACCTCGACCACGACGCCGTCGCGGGGGGCCTGGATCGGGTTCATCGTCTTCATGGCCTCGACGATCAGCAGGGTCTGGCCCTTCTTGACCTTGTCGCCGACGGCGATGAAGGGCGGGGCCTCGGGCGAGGCCTGCAGATAGACGGTGCCGACCATCGGCGACTTCACCTCTTCGCCCTGTTTGGCGACGATCGTGGCGGGGTCGGACGGCATGGAGGCCGGAGCGGCGGCGGCCGGCGGCGGTGCATGGGCGGCGGGGGCCGGGGCGGCGGCGTACTGCATGACCGGGGCGGCCACCAGCTCACGGGCGACGCGGATGCGCAGCTCGCCGCGCTCCACCTCGATCTCGGTCAGGGAGGTGTCGTTCAGGATGTCGGCCAGCTGACGCACCAGGGTGGTGTCGATCTCGGCTTCGTTCTTGAGTTTCGGCGCGGGTGTCTTGGATTCGGCCATGGGAGCCTCTTGTTACCTTCTAAACCGAACGGTCGGCGGCGGCGCGGTGTTCCTGCGCCAGCCGCAGAGCGGCCCTGACGGCCAGTTCGTAGCTGAATGAGCCGAAGCCCGAAACCACGCCGGTCGCGACCGGCGAAATATAGGAGCGATGCCGGAAGCGCTCGCGCGCCGCCGGGTTGGACAGGTGGCACTCGACGATCGGGATCGTCAGGGTCCTGAGGGCGTCGAGCAGGGCCACCGAGGTGTGGGTGTAGCCGGCGGCGTTGATCACGAGGGCCGAGGCCTTTTCGCGGGCCTCCTGGACCTGGTCGATCAGTTCGCCCTCGTGATTGGTCTGTCGGAAGACCACGGTCGCGCCCTCGGCGGCCCGTTCGCACAGGGCCTGGACTTCGGCCAGGGTGTCGGAGCCATAGACCTCGGGCTCGCGCACCCCGAGCAGATTGAGGTTCGGGCCGTTCAGGACATGGATGACGAGGGTTTCGGGCATTGCGCTCGCGGATACGACGGTCCGACCGGAATCGGACCGGCCTTTTAGCTGAGGCGTCACGGTTATCAAACCGCCCGCTGAAAGATTGACCTAAGGGCACGGGACGGAATGTCCAGACGTGTCGTCGGACCATCTGGCGCCCGACCCGGGATTGCGGCAAGGGGCTGGACTGCAAAGCTCCGTGGAGACTGACTTGGAACGGCTCAGACAACTGGTGACGTCGCCGCGCACCGAGCGGTTCATCCTCGCCCTCATCATTCTCAATGCGATCACCCTGGGGCTGGAGACCAGTCCCTGGGTCATGGCGCGGATCGGGCCGGCGCTGCTGGTGCTGGACAAGATCGTGCTGGCCGTCTTCGTGGTCGAGGTTGCAGCGCGGATCGCGGTGCATCGGGCCGCCTTCTTCAGGGACCCGTGGAGCCTGTTCGATTTCGCCGTGGTGGCCATCGCCCTCGTGCCGGCGGCGGGGCCGTTCTCGGTGCTGCGGGCCCTGCGCATCCTGCGGGTGCTGCGGATGATCACCCTGGTGCCCTCGCTGCGGCGGGTGGTCGGGGCCCTGATCAGCGCCCTGCCGGGCATGGGGTCGATCGTCCTGCTTATGGGGCTGATCTTCTATGTCGCCTCGGTGATGGCGACCAAGCTGTTCGGCGGCGACTTCCCGCAGTGGTTCGGCTCGATCCCTTCCTCGGCCTATTCGCTGTTCCAGATCATGACGCTGGAGAGCTGGTCGATGGGGATCGTGCGGCCGGTGATGGAGGTGCATCCCTACGCCTGGATGTTCTTCGTACCCTTCATCCTGTGCACGACCTTCACCATGCTGAACCTGTTCATCGGCATCGTCGTCAACGCCATGCAGAGCGAGCATGAGGAAGAGGCCAAGGCCGAGCGACACAAGCTGGAGGAGGATCTGCGTCAGGCCAGCGAGGAGCGGCAGCAGGTCCATGCCGAGGAGGTCGCCGACATGGCGGCCCTGCGCGGCGAGATCGCCGAGCTCAAACATGCCATCGGCGATCTGGCCGCCCGCCTGCCGGCGCGGGGGTAGCGAGGCGCGGCAGGGGCGTTGTAGAAGGCGGCTGCCGCATTCGAAGGACAGTCGCTTGCCCCTCATCCAGGTCAATGGAGAAGACCGCGCCGTCTCGTCGGACACCATCCTGGGCCTGGTCCGGGAGCTGGGGCTGGATGTGCGCAAGGTGGCGGTGGAGCGCAATCTGGAGATCGTGCCCCGGTCGCTGCACGAGGCGACGCCTCTGGTCGACGGGGACCGGGTGGAACTGGTGCAGTTCGTCGGTGGCGGCTAAACCCCGCCCATGACCTCTCCCCAAGACACCTGGACCGTCGCCGGACGGACCTTCAGCAGCCGGCTGATCGTCGGCACCGGCAAGTACAAGACCTATCAGGAGAACGCCGAGGCGGCCGAGGCGGCGGGGGCGGAGATCGTCACCGTGGCGGTGCGGCGGGTCAATCTGAGCGATCCGTCGCAACCGATGCTGGTCGACTATGTAAAGCCGGACCGGTTCACCTTCCTGCCCAACACCGCCGGCTGTTTCACGGGCGAGGACGCGGTGCGGACGCTGCGGCTGGCGCGCGAAGCGGGGGGCTGGGACCTGGTCAAGCTGGAGGTGCTGTCCGACACGGCCCACCTGTATCCGGACATGATCGAGACGCTGCGGGCGCTGGAGCTGCTGATCAAGGACGGCTTCCAGGTCATGGTCTATTGCACCGACGACGTGGTGATGTGCCGGCGGCTGGAGGAGGCGGGGGCCGCGGCCATCATGCCGGCGGCGGCGCCGATCGGCTCGGGCCTGGGCATCCAGAACCGGGTCAATATCCGGCTGATCATCGAACAGGCCAGGGTGCCGGTTCTGGTCGACGCCGGCGTCGGCACGCCGTCGGACGCGACCCTGGCCATGGAGCTGGGCTGCGACGCGGTGCTGATGAATACGGCCATCGCGGGGGCGAAGGATCCGATCCTGATGGCCAGCGCCATGAAGCATGCGGTGATCGCCGGGCGGCAGGGCTATCTGGCGGGGCGGATGCCGCGGCGGATGTACGCCAGCGCCAGCTCGCCGATGGCCGGGCTGATCTGAGAGTCTTCAGTCGACCCTAAAAATTGGGTCTGAATCGTCTGAAATTTGCACCCGGCGGGGTGGCGACGCTGCGTCCTGGGGCGGGCGAAGCGGTGGAGCAAGGCTGTCAAAGACCGGCCCCGTGGGGGTTTGGGCAGTAAGGCATACGGGTGCGCCAGATTCGGACGCAGGGCGGAATTGGCTCTGCGGGCAGGGGCGAGAAGGCACTGTTCGGGGTCGGGAAGGGCGAGAAGACACGGGGCGGGAGGGTAGCGTCGCGCGCAGGGCCGAAATCTCTTTCGTCATTCCGGGCGGAGAGGCGCGCAGCGGCTCGGAGACCCGGAACCCAGCGGCGCCGCGACGGCGGCGAAACACCGGCATCGGCCGCAGGTCGGCTGGTCGGCGATCGCGTTCCCGACAGTTTCGCGCTCACGCGCGCCGCTGGGTCCCGGCCTTCGCCGGGATGACGAAAGGGTAGGGGTTGGCGGGTTGGCGGAATCCGCGGCGGGGGTTAGAGCAACCGCTCCTCTGCGAAAGACCCGACCATGCACGACATCCGCGCCCTTCGAGACAACCCCGCCGCCTATGTGGCTGGCTGGTCGTCGCGCGGGGTGGAGGACGCCCAGGCGCTGGTCGATGAAATCCTGACGCTGGATACGGCGCTGCGGGCGGCGCAGACGGCGGGGCAGACGGCGCTGGCGCGGCGCAATGAGAGCTCGAAGCTGATCGGGGCGGCGATGGGCCGGAAGGACCTGGCCGAGGCCGAGCGGCTGAAGGGCGAGGTCGAGAGCCTGAAGGGCGAGATCGCGGCCGCCGAGACCGAGGAGGCGCGAGTCGGCAAGGCCCTGCGCGACCTGCTGGCGGCGCAGAAGAGCCTGGCGGCGGACGATGTGCCGGACGGCGAGGACGAGGCGGGAAACGTGCTGGTCGGTGCCCCGTGGGGGACGCCCAAGGAGGGCGGGCCTGCGAAGGATCACGCCGACCTGGGCGAGGCGCTCGGCCTGCTGGACTTCGAGGCGGCGGCGAGGATGTCGGGCTCGCGGTTCGCGGTGATCAAGGGCGGGCTGGCGCGGCTGGAACGGGCCATCGGCCAGTTCATGCTGGACGTGCAGACGGACGAGCATGGCTATCTGGAGGTCAATCCGCCGTACCTGGTGAAGGACGACGCGATGTTCGGCACCGGGCAGTTGCCGAAGTTCGAGGAAGACCTGTTCCGCGTCGGCGAGCATCTGCTCATCCCCACCGCCGAGGTCTCCCTGACCAATCTCGTCCGGGAGCAGATCCTGTCCGAGGACGATCTCGCCACGCCGATCCGGTTCACCGCCCTGACGCCCTGTTTCCGGGCCGAGGCGGGGTCGGCGGGGCGGGATACGCGCGGGCTGATCCGGCAGCACCAGTTCCACAAGGTGGAGATGGTCTCGATCGCCAAGCCCGAGGACTCGGAGGCCGAGCACGAGCGGATGGTGCGCTGCGCCGAGGTGGTGCTGGAGAAGCTGGAACTGCCGTACAAGCGTATGCTGCTGTGCAAGGGCGACATGGGCTTTTCGGCGAAGAAGACCTTCGATCTGGAGGTCTGGCTGCCGTCGCAGGGGACCTATCGGGAGATCAGTTCCTGCTCCAACTGCGGGGACTTCCAGGCCCGGCGGATGGATGCGCGGTTCAAGCGGGCCGGGGAGAAGAAGACCGAGTTCGTGCACACGCTGAACGGTTCGGGCCTGGCGGTCGGGCGGACGCTGGTGGCGATCATGGAGAACTATCAGGAGGCGGACGGCTCCATCCGCGTGCCCGAGGCGCTCGTACCTTATATGGGCGGCGTGACCCGCGTCGGCCTGTCAAAATAAACCCGCTCATCCCGGCGAAAGCCGGGACCCGGCGCCGTCGTGAGGCATTGCGGTTGGGATGCAGGCCGGCGTCACGCGCATGTCGCGGCGGTTTGCCCAAAGTACCGGGTCCCGGCTTTCGCCGGGATGAGCGGAACAGGAGAATGAACGTGAGAACTTTGGTGATTCTGGCCGGCGCCCTGACCCTGTCGGCCTGTGCGACCTCCGGCCCCAACACCGCGCCGCCGCCGGTCGGATTCGACGCCTCGGCCAGCCAGTTCACCGGCTGGGTGCGGGTCACGGGCGAGGAATTCCAGCTGTTCGCCGAGCAGCGCGACCTGCGCAATCCGGCGGCGCGGTCCTGCGTCTCCGGCGCCCTGCCGCGCAATCCGCAGCGCGCCTCGGGCGATCTCAACGGCTCGCAGGTGCGGTTCACCGGCCGGACCCTGGCGTGGGCGGAGCGCAACCAGGGCCAGACGCATGACTGGCAGGGTTCGACCATCACCAACGGCTGCCGCAAGGACGTGGTCATCCTGGCCGACCGGGTTGAAGTGCTGCGGTAGAACCCGGCCTGTTGTCATCCCGGCCGGAGCGAAGCGAAGAGCCGGGACGCGCCGTTCCGCCACAGTGACCGCCCCGGAGAGCGCTGCTCGTCCGGGGCCCGCGTTGAAACGAGCCCGGGTCCCGGTTCAGCCCTTCGGGCCGACCGGGACTCAACGTCCTCATGCGAGCCCGTCCCGGATCAGAGCTTCGCGCTGTCCGGGATGACAAGCCGCAGGCTGTGAGGGCTCCGGCGGATTTTTCGGGTGCGCCGCGGCGGCCCAGGCTTTAGTCAGGCCGCATGCGAATCCTCCTGACCAATGACGACGGCATCGAGGCCGAGGGGCTGGAATGCCTTGAGCGGATCGCGCGGATGCTGTCGGACGACGTCTGGGTCTGCGCGCCGCAGACCGAGCAGTCGGGCAAGGGGCGGGGGATCACCCTGACCGAGCCGCTGCGGGTCAACCAGATCGCGGAGAAGCGGTTCGCGGTGACGGGGACGCCGACCGACTGCGTCGTGCTGGCGGTCAACGATCTGATGTCCGAACGGCCCGATCTGGTGCTGTCGGGGGTCAATCGCGGGCACAATGTCGGCGAGGACTGCTCCTATTCGGGGACGGTGGCGGGGGCGCTGCAGGGCATGGCCTTCGGCATCCGCTCGATCGCCCTGAGCCAGTCGCTGGAGCGGTTCCACGACGAGGTGACGGCGCACTGGGAGACGGCCGAGGCGTTCGCGCCGGCGATCATCTCGCGCCTGCTGGCCCAGCCGTGGCAGGACGGGGTGGTGATGAACCTGAATTTCCCCGCCCGGCCGCCCGGGGCCGTGACCGAGGTCGAGGTCACGCGCCAGGGCTTCCGCGACATCGGCGAGATGCACGCGGTCAAGCGCACCGACCTGCGCGGCCGCGACTATTACTGGATGAGCTTCCGGGGGACGAAGCACGACCATCCGGTCGGCACGGACCTGAGGGCGATGGACGACGGGAAGATCTCGGTCACGCCGCTGCACATCGACCTGACGCATGCGCCGAGCATCCACGACCTCAAGGGGGTGCTGGGCGGGGCGCCGCCGAGGTCGATGGTCGCATGAAGCTGAACGACGATCGCGCCGGACGGCTGATCCTGGGTCTTCGCCAGCAGGGGGTGACCGATCCCAAGGTGCTGGCGGCGATGGAGTCGGTCGATCGCGCCGTCTTCGTGCACGAGAAATTCCTCGACCAGGCCTGGGAGGACCAGGCCCTGCCGATCGACTGCGCCCAGACGATCAGCCAGCCCTATATCGTCGGCCTGATGACCCAGGCGCTGGACGTGCAGCCGCGCCACCGGGTGCTGGAGATCGGCACCGGCAGCGGCTACCAGGCCGCCGTGCTGAGCCGGCTGGCGCGCTATGTCTATTCGGTGGAGCGCTACCGCAGCCTGCTGACCGAGGCCGAGCTGCGGCTGAAGGCGCTGAAGATCGACAATGTCATCACCCGGCACGGCGACGGCGGCATGGGCTGGCCGGAGCAGGCGCCGTTCGACCGGATCATGGTCACGGCCGCGTCGCCCGGAGAGCCGACCGAACTGCTGCATCAGCTGAAGCCCGGCGGGGTGCTGGTCTGTCCGGTGGGGCGCTCGTCGGTGCAGCGGCTGCACCGCTATGTCGGCCAGTCCGACGGCAGCTACCAGCGCGAGAGCCTGGCCGAGGTGCGGTTCGTGCCGCTGGTCGAGGGGACGGCGAAGGAGGGGTGAGGAAGTGGTTAGTGGTTAGTGGTTAGTGGTTAGTGGTTGGCTGGCTCCGGTGCGAGGGCTCCGTCGGTGCCACCCTTCCGCGGACAGTCGTGCTGCAATCACTAGCCACTAATCACTAATCACTCCGCCCCGTTAACCTTCGCGCCCAACTTTCGCGCCCTTTGGCGGGTTGGCTTGGGGCGAAGGTCGGGGCACACAGGCGAGAGGCTTGGGACGCGACCGGGCGGCGGGAGACGGCATGACGATTCGATACGCGATCAGGGCATTGGCGGCGCTGGGCGCCGCGGCGACGCTGGCGGCCTGCGCCAGCTATCCCGAGGCGCCGCGCTATCCGATCTACGCCGGAGGGCCGCCTCCGCCGCCGTCGCGGGCGCCGGCGTATCCGGCCGCACCGATCCCGAGCGGGGAGGGCGTGCGCGGCGCGACCAACCCCGCCGATGAGGCGCCGCCCCCCATGACCGCGCCGGTCGGTTCGATCGAGGGAGGGGCGCTGGACGCGCCGGTCAACGCCGGACCGCGTCCGGCCGCCGGCCCGGCGTCGGAGGGCTTCACCGAACCGCCGCCGCCCGCGCGGACGGGCGGCGCGGTCTCGGCCGGGGCCGCCTATGAGATCCAGCCCGGGGACACCATCTCGGGCATCGGCCGGCGCTTCCAGACGCCGGTGCAGACGCTGATCGACCTGAACGGCCTGGGGCCGCGGGCGGCGATCAATCCCGGCCAGAGAATCATCCTGCCCGAGAGCGCGGTCGATATCGGCGGCGACCCCTATGCGACGGGTCCCTCGCCCAGCGGCGTCTATGTGCCGGAAGAGGGCGCGCCGCCGCCCCCGCCGCCGCCGCCGCCGGCGGGCAATGTCGCCAGCCCGCCCCCGCCGCGCGAACCGGTCGAGGCCGCAG
>JAHKAM010000067.1 GCA_018826515.1 Alphaproteobacteria bacterium | reverse complement strand
GGTGACCGTGCCAAGGGTGATCTGCTGGCCCGACGGCGTCAGCATCGGCAGGGCGCGCAGTTGCTCCAGACTGTCGCGCAATTCTCTCGGGTAACGGACGCTGATCGGATAGCGGGCGAGCCCCTCCACCGTCTGTCCGATGGTCTCACCGCCGATCGCGCCGGAAACGATCGACTGGACATCGTCGATGTTCAGGCCGTATCGGCCCGCCGCCTGCCGATCGATGTCGATGTCCAGATAGCGCCCGCCGGTCAGGCGTTCTGCCAGGGCGGAGGTCACGCCCGGCACGGTCTTGGCGACCTCGGCCACCTGGGCCGCGATACGGTCCATCGCGCCCAGGTCGGCGCCGGACACCTTGACGCCGACGGGGCTCTTGATCCCTGTCGCCAGCATGTCGATGCGATTGCGGATGGGAGGGACCCAGACGTTGGACAGTCCGGGAACCTGGACCGCGCGGTCGAGCTCTTCGATCAGCTTTTCCGGGGTCATGCCGGGCCGCCACTCATCGCGAGGCTTGAACTGGATGGTGGTCTCGAACATCTCCAGCGGAGCCGGATCCGTGGCGGTCTCTGCCCGGCCCGCCTTGCCGAACACCGTCGCCACTTCGGGCACGGTGCGGATCATTCGGTCCGTCTGCTGCAGCAGTTCCGCCGCCTTGGCCGGGGAGAGGCCCGGCTGGGCTGAAGGCATGTAGAGCAGGTCGCCCTCGTCCATCGCCGGCATGAATTCGCCTCCCAGCTGGCTGAGAGGCCAGGCCGTGGTGGCGAAGACCAGCAGGGCGGCCACGAGCGTTTTCCTTGGGTGACGCAGCACCCAGTCCAGCGGGCCCCGATAGATGTGGGTCAGCCAGCGGTTGATCGGGTTGCTCTGCTCGGCGGGAATGCGTCCACGGATCAGATAGCCCATCAGAACCGGCACGAGGGTGATCGACAGGATCGCCGCGGCCGCCATGGCATAGCTCTTGGTGAAGGCCAGCGGCGCGAACAACCGACCCTCCTGAGCCTGGAGGCTGAACACCGGAATGAACGACAGGGTGATGATCAGCAGGCTGAGGAACAGGGCGGGTCCGACCTCCACGGCCGCCTCGGTGATGACCTTCCAGCGATCCTCGCCGACGAGCTTGTGGTCCGGGTGGTCGTGTTCCCAACGCTCGATATGCTTGTGCGCGTTCTCGATCATCACCACCGCCGCATCGACCATGGCCCCGATGGCGATGGCGATGCCGCCCAGCGACATGATGTTGGCGTTCACGCCCTGAAGATTCATGATCAGGAAGGCCGCCAGCACGCCCAGCGGCAGGGTCAGGATGGCGACCAGGGCCGACCGCGCGTGCCAGAGGAACAGGCCGCAGACCAGGGCGACGACAATGAACTCCTCGATCAGCTTGCCGCTCAGATTATCGATCGCCCTGTCGATGAGCTGCGACCGATCGTAGGTGGTCACCACTTCGACCCCCGGAGGCAATCCGGCCTTGAGGGTCTCAAGTTTGGCAGCGACGGCCGCGATCGTGGCGCGGGCGTTCGCACCGGATCGCAGGATGACGATGCCACCGGCCACCTCGCCTTCGCCATTCAGCTCCGCGATGCCACGTCGCATTTCCGGGCCGATCTGGATGGTCGCGACGTCGCCGAGGCTGATCGGCACGCCTCCCGTCGCCGTGCGGAGCGGCACGGCCCGGAAGTCGTCGAGCTCCGTCAAATAGCCGTTGGCGCGGACCATGTATTCGGCCTCGGCGAGCTGGAGCACCGAGCCGCCCGTCTCGCCGTTGGCGCGCTGAAGAGCTTCCACCACCGCCTGATGGGTGACGCCGTAGGACGCGAGCCTGACGGGGTCGAGCACGACCTGGTATTGCCGCACCATGCCGCCGAGGCTGGCGACCTCGGCGACCCCCGGCACGGTCTTCAGCTCATAGCGGAGGAACCAGTCCTGCAGGCTTCGCAGCTGCGCCAGGTCGTTGCGGCGTGTTCGGTCCACCAGGGCGTATTCATAGACCCAACCCACGCCGGTGGCGTCCGGGCCGAGCGCCGGTTGGGCGGTCGCGGGAAGCCGCGCCTGCACCTGACTGAGATATTCGAGGACCCGGGACCGCGCCCAGTAGAGATCCGTTCCATCCTCGAACAGCACATAGACGAAGCTGTCGCCGAAGAAGGAGTAGCCCCGAACCGTTCGCGCGCCCGGCACCGACAGCATGGTCGTCGCCAGAGGATAGGTGACTTGGTTCTCGACGATCTGGGGGGCCTGGCCCGGATAGCTGGTGCGGATGATGACCTGCACGTCAGACAGGTCCGGCAGGGCGTCGACCGGCGTGCTGCGAACCGCAAACAGGCCGGCGGCGAGCAGGGCGAGCGCGGCCATGAGGACGAGGAAGCGCCCCTTGACCGAGGCGCGTATGATCGCGGCGATCATTGCCCGGACCTCCCGCGCGGGGCGGGCGCGACCATGGATGCGCCCGGTGGGGCGGCGGCGGCCGG
>JAHKAM010000066.1 GCA_018826515.1 Alphaproteobacteria bacterium | reverse complement strand
GGCTGGCGGCGGTCATGCCCGCGGAAATCCCCGTGACGGAGCCGGGCCGTCCGCTCGCCGGACCCGCGAGCGCGCCGTGGTCGACGGCGGCCGTCGAGGCGGCCCTGGCCGAGGGGCGGCCGGTGCTGGTCAATTTCACCGCCGACTGGTGCGTCACCTGCAAGATCAATGAGCGGACATCTTTGAGTTCGGCGGGCGTGAAGGCCGCGATGGAGCGCAGCAACGCCGTCTATCTGGTCGGCGACTGGACGCGCCGCGACGACGCCATCACCGCCGAACTTCAGCGTCACGGGCGGTCGGGCGTTCCCCTGTATCTGCTCCATACGCCGGGCGCGCCCGGGCCGCGCATCCTGCCCCAGCTTCTCACCGAGGGGGTCGTCGTCGACGCCCTCAAGGCCGCCGAATCCTGAAGGAGACCGTCATGAAACGCCTGACCGCCGCCGCCTTCGCCGCCCTGTTCCTCGCCGCCTGCCAGCCCCAGACCGCGGCGCCGGACAAGGCCGAGGCCCCCGCCCCCGCCCCCGCGACCACGACCGCCGCCGACACCGGAGCCGCCCCCGCCGCCGGACAGCCCGCCCCGGCCTTCACCCTGGTGGACGCCGAAGGGACGCAGCGCTCGCTGGCCGATTTCCGCGGCAAGACCGTGGTTCTGGAATGGACCAATGAGGGCTGCCCCTATGTGAAGAAACACTACACGGGCGCCATGCAGGCGCTGCAGCGCGAGGCCACAGCCGACGGCGTGGTCTGGCTGACCATCATCTCGTCCTCGCCGGGGACCCAGGGCCATGTCGAGGGCGAGGAGGCCCGCGCCTGGCGCACGCGCACCAACGGCGCGGCGACCCATCTGCTGCTCGATCCGACGGGCGAGGTCGGCAAGCGGTTCGGCGCCGTGACCACGCCGGACATGCGAATTATCGACGGCGAGGGCGTGCTGCGGTTCGTCGGCGGGATCGACGACCGGCCGACCAACGATGTCGAGGACCTGAAAGGCGCGACTAATTTCGTCCGTGCGGCGCTGGATGACATGGCAGCCGGACGGGCCGTGCAGACGCCGTTCGCGACGCCGTACGGGTGCGGGATCAAGTATCCGGAGACGGTGGAGACGTAAGAACCCTCTCCCGGTGGGAGAGGGGGTGCTGGTGGAGGTGCTGCAAGGCTCAGGGCTGTAGGGGCGCTGATCTCTTTCCTTTCGTCATCCTCCGGCAAGCCGCGCCTTCGCGGCGCAGACCGGGGAACCCAGCGGCGCGCGAGAGCGCGAACCTGTCGAGAGCACGGCTGTGTCAGCCATCGCCGTCGCTACGCTTCGGCGCCGCTGGGTCCCCCGGTCTCGCTGCGCTCGCCGGAGGATGACGAAAGCAAGAAATCCCTCAACACGGCCATGCCTCCGCCACGCCCGGCGGGAGGCCGGCGTCCTCGCGCCAGGCGGCGCGGTTGGCCTGCAGGGTCAGTTCGTCGAGGTATGACAGGGGATGCAGCCACCCCGACTCGCTCCAGAAGGCCTCGGTCCAGCCGTGCCGGACCGCCCAGGCACGGTCGTTCGCCGCCGTCCCGGACGGAAGGTTCTCCGCCCGCCACTCCAGCAGGAAGCCGAGGTGCCAGACCGGGACGTGCTCCAGCGGCCCGCCCTGCATCGCCTCGGCCAGTTTGGCCGCCAGCAGCCGCGTCTCTTCCCGCTGGTATTCGAACTCGACCAGTTTGCGCCGGGCGTAGCGGTCCCAACCCTCCGGCGGCTCCGGATCCGGATCGGCGGTCACGCGCCGTTTCCAGCCTTCCGACGCCCGGCGTCGCCACAGGTTGGCCAGCCCCACGTCGTACCGCTGGGCCAGCGAGGCCGCTGTCTCTCCGGCCTCCCAGGCCCGGCGCACCGCGCGCCAGGTGTCTTCGCAGCGGAATTTTCGGGCGTGTCCCTCGTACATGGACGCAGGATCGGGCCCCGCTGCGTCAGAATCGGTCGTGTTCCGACCGCGGGGTCAGGGGGCGACCGCCGGTAGGTTCATCACCAAGGACACCAAGGGATCACAAAGGACACGAAGGGAGCGGGGATGTGGCCACGCCAGGAGTCTATCCCCCTGACCTCTGGACTGCGGCTTCGCCGCCTTGATCCGGTCGACAAGCCGCGTCGATAGAGGGTCCGACCCTATCCTCCGCACAGACTCCTTTGTGTCCTTTGTGATCCCTTCGTGTCCTTCGTGATGAACCAGCCCCTGTTGGCAGCGAGAGAACGGAAGACGGGTCACCTCAGGCGAGGACGGCTCTAGACCGGCGGCTGCGGGGGCGCCGTGATGACCTCGACGTTGTCATTGAGGAGATAGGCCAGGTCTTCCAGCGCGGAGCGGCGCTGGGTCGGGGTGGCGGCGGCGCGGACCGCCTCGACCTTCAGCGGAATGTCCTCGGCGATGCCGCGGAGGATGCATTTCAGATCGCCGTCGGTTCCGCGTTCCCTGAGGATCACATGGCCCTGCATGTCGAGAGCGGCCAGGTCGGTCGTCTCGACCGCAAACCGGTCCAGAACCTGGGGCGTCATATACCAGTCCGGCGTCGATTCGAGATTGGCGCTCCACTGGCCGACGATTCCGCGCAGCGCGCTGGCGCGCATGACGATGTCACGGAACAGCGGCTCCCCGGCCACCGAAACCGGCGCCTCGGCGGCGGCCGGGGGCTGGGCCGCGGCCATGGCCACGTTCGGGTCGGAGAGCATCAGGGAGATCGCAAGGGCGACGCCGCAGGACATGGCGAACCTCATAGAGTTGGCCGAATCATGGATTCAGCGTTGATCCGGCTTACGCCCGACCCGTAAACGAGGGTTTACCCATTCCAATTTCGAGCTTGCCGATGACCGCCCGATCCCAGGCCCTGGACATGCTTCGCGCCGTCGCCGGCAAGGACGCCGACGGCCGCATCATCCACCAGTTCGCGACCGATCCCGGCCGCCTGGAACGGATGGGGGTCGATGCCGCGGGCCTGTATCTGGACCTGTCGAAACAGGCCTGGAGCGCCGAAGGCTTCGAGGCCGCGCTGGATCTGGCCCGGACCTGCGACATCGAGGGGCGGCGCAACGCCCTGTTCGGCGGCGAGGCCGTCAACAACACCGAGGGCCGGGCGGTGCTGCATCCGGCGCTGCGGGCCGCGGACGACGCCGACTTCCGGGCCCTGGGCGAGCCCGTGTCGGCCGAGGTCGTTGAATCCCGCAACGCCATGGCCGCCTTCGCCGTCGACATCGGCTCGGGCGCCGAAACCGGCGGGACCAAGCTGCCATTCACGGCCATCGTCCATATCGGCATCGGCGGTTCGGACCTGGGACCGCGGCTGTTGTGGGACGCCCTGCGCCCGCTGGATCCGGTCATCGACGTGCGGTTCGTGGCCAATATCGATCCGCGCGACATGGCCGAGGCCCTGGCCGGACTGGATCCCACCACGACCCTGGTGGTGGTGGTGTCCAAGACCTTCACCACCCAGGAGACGCTGGCCAACGCCGAACTGGCCAAGGCGTGGCTGGCGGAAACCCTGTCGCCGCGCCGGATGGTCCATCACCTGATCGGGGTGACGGCCGCGCCGGACAAGGCCGAGGCCTGGGGCTGCGGCCGGACCTTCGGCTTCCGCGACTGGGTCGGGGGCCGGTATTCGCTGTGGTCGGCGGTCAGCCTGTCGGTGGCGGTGGCCCTGGGCTGGGATGTGTTCGAGCGGGTGCTGAACGGCGCCCGGGCCATGGACGACCATTTCCTCGAGGCCGATCTGGAGCGCAACGCCCCGGTGCTGCTGGCCCTGGCCCAGATCTACAATGTCGAAGGCCGGGGACGCCCTGCGCGGACGGTGGCGCCCTATGCCCACGGCCTGCGGCGGCTGCCCGCCTTCCTGCAGCAGCTGGAGATGGAGTCGAACGGCAAGGGAGTGACGCGCGACGGCGCGCCGGTGGACATGGCCACCAGCCCCATCGTCTTCGGCGAGCCCGGCACCAACGGCCAGCACGCCTTCTTCCAGCAGATCCACCAGGGGCCGCAGGTGGTCCCGGCCGAATTCATCGTCGTCGGCCATACCACGGACGCCGCCATGGATGCGCGCGAGGGCGATGCGCCGCTGTGGTCCAACGCCCTGGCCCAGGCCCAGGCCCTGATGGTCGGCAAGACCGAGGCCGAGGCCCGGGCCGAGCTGATCGCGGCCGGCGCCGACGCGGCCGAGGCGGACCGGCTGGCCCCGCACAAGGCGTTCCCGGGCGACCGGCCCTCGACCACCATACTGATGGACGCCCTGACGCCCGAGGCGGTCGGGGCCCTGATCGCCCTGTATGAGCACAAGACCTTCGTCGAAGGCGTGATCCAGGACATCAACAGCTTCGACCAGTGGGGCGTGGAGCTGGGGAAGGTGCTGGCCAGGGCCATTCTGGCCGATGTCGCGGCGGGAGAACCGTCGGAGGGGCTGGATCCGTCGACGGCGGAGTTGATGAAGCGGTTGATGGTGTAGGGGTGAGGCGCCTTCTCCCATCGGGAGCCTTGGCCGCCCGTATACGAGCGGCCTGCGAGGCGCGTAGCGCCGGATGTGGGTCGGCTGGTTCAGTCGGCGCAAGCCGCGGCTCCTGAGCGGGACGCGGCTAGGCCGAATGCCGACGATCGACACGCACCCTTTGACGCTTCGCGCCGCCCTTGGGGTCGCGCAAGAAGGTCGGCCATGCCGCCGTGCGCTCAGGCCCTCTCCCAAGGGGAGAGGGAAGTCTCGCTACCACCGCCGCTCATGGCGATAGTCGCGGTCATGGCGGCGGTCGTCGCGGCGGTCGCGGCGGTAATCGCGGCGATCACGGCGGTCGTCCCGGCGGTCATAGCGATCGTACCGGTCGCGGCTGTTGATGCCGTGTTCGCGCTCCCAGTGGCCCTGGTTCCGGTAGCAACGGCCGCCGCGATAGTAGTCGCAGTCGCCGCCGCTGTTCGAACTGGCCCCGATGGCGGCGCCGGCGAGGGCGCCGCCGGCGACATAGGAGCCGTCGCCATTGCCGATCAGGGCGCCGGCCAGGGCGCCGACCACGGCGCCGATCAATACATCCTCAGTGCGGTCGTCGTCGCGGTCACGGTCGTGATAGCGGCTCTGGGCGTCGGCCGGGCCGGCGCTCGCCAGGGTCATGGCCAGGGCGCCGACGACAGCCGGAGCGGCGATGGCGAGATTCGAAAGCGTCTTCATGGCCTGTCCTTTCGGGGCTGGGGCGGCGAACCGCCAAGGTTGAGATCAGATATAGTCATGCGCGCCTGAACGGGTCGGAAGGGCATCGTTCATCCGGCGTTCATGTCGCCGGCCTTGCAAAGGGCCGGGCGATCAGCCGAACAATGGGTATTGAACCCGGGAGGCGCTGTTGAAGCGGTTGGTGCGGAGCGGCGTGATCGTCCTGGCCCTTGTGGCGACGGCCTCCTGCGCGACGGCCCAGGATCGCCCGCCGCCGCCGCCGCCGCCCGTCACCGCGCCGCCGCCTCCTCCGCCTCCCCCCCCGCCGCCGCCGCCCGCCGATGTCCGCATTTCCGCCGCGACG
>JAHKAM010000065.1 GCA_018826515.1 Alphaproteobacteria bacterium | reverse complement strand
GCCGCCGGCGCCGCGCCGCCGTCCGCCGCGGCGCGTGCGGCCAGCACCGCCCCGTTCATCTCATTGTCCGCCGCCAGCACCAGCGCCCGGCGGATCAGATGGGCGTCACGGTCCGGCGTCTTCCAGGACCGCGCCAGCCGCTGATGCAGGAACAGGCGCGGCCCCGACCCGGCGGCGGCGTCGACCGCCTCATCCAGCACCCGCGCGCACTCCAGTCGAAGGGTCTCGGCCGTTCTGACCTTGGGATCGGCGTCCTCCCCGGCCCGACGGGCCAGGGCGGCGAACAGCCGGGCCCGGATCGAACCGCCCGGCACCGCGCCGACCCGCGGCCGGACCTGGGCGAAGGGGTTGATCGTCCGCGCATCCCAGAGACGGCGGGCCACATCCTCCAGCGTCGCCGTCTCCGCCAGTTGGGTGGCATCGAGCCCGCGATAGAACAGCCGACCGTCGGCGATCACCGTCAGCGACGAAACCAGCTCGGCCTCGCCGCGGACGGCGGCGCGGGACGCGCGCGCGTGGGTGGCGGTCGAAGCGTCCTCATCGACGACCTCGCCGCTCAGCCGGGCGATGTCCTGTACGGCGTACAGGCTGCGGCGCGGGTCCGTCGGGTCGGGCCGGGCGGCGATGCGGCCGCGGCTGACATAGGCGTACAGGGTCTGGGTCTTGACTCCGAGCCGCGCGAGGGCCTCGCTACGCCCCATCCAGCGGACGCCATCCATGGTCGGGTCGGCAGGTTTCAAGTCTCGACCTCCGGGCGAAGCGTCAGGCTCCTGTCCCTATCGGGCGCCCAGCATGGGGCGGTTTCGTGACGATCCCGCTAACGGGCGGATCGGACCGGCTTGGCAGCGGGCGGGCTTTCCGCGACAAGGCGTCAATGACGCCCGCCGCCGCTCCCGCCGACATCCACGCCGACGCCCATGCGGCGACCCGCGCGATCACCCGGCTGTCCGTCGGGGTGGCGGTGGTTCTGATCGCGCTCAAGGCCTTCGCCCTCGGCGCCTCCGGCTCGGTCTCGATCCTGGCCTCGCTGGCGGATTCCGCCCTCGATCTGGTCGCGTCCCTGGGCGTGTTCCTCGCCGTGCGCTGGGCCGCCGCTCCCGCCGACGAGGACCACCGCTACGGCCATGGCAAGGGCGAGGCGCTCGCCGCCCTGGTCCAGGCCGGGCTGGTCTTCGCCACGGCCCTGTTCATCGGCTGGGAGGCGGTGCAGCGCATTTTCGATCCCCGCCCCGTCACCTCGGGATACTGGGGCGTTCTGATCATCCTGATCTCGATCGCCCTGACCGGCTGGCTGGTCTGGATGCAGGGCCGGGCGATGCGCCAAAGCGGATCCCTGGCGGTCGCGGCCGACCGGGCGCACTATGCCGGCGACCTGGCGGCCAACGGCGTGGTCCTGATCGGGGTGATCTCGGGAACCTTTCTCGCCGCGCCGGGTCTGGACGCGGCGGCCGGGCTGGTGGTCTCCGTCTGGCTGTTCTGGGGCGCCCTCGGCATCCTGAAGGCCGCCGCCGACCATCTCGTCGACAAGGCCGTGCCAGACGCGGACCGGGTGGCCATCACGACGGCCGTGCTGAGCGATCCGCGCATCTCGGGCGTACATCAGTTGCGGACCCGGATGGCCGGGTCGGTGATGATGATCCAGATGCATGTCGACCTCGAACCGTCCCTGACGCTGGACGCCGCCCACGCCATCGTGGTCGAGGCCGAGAACCGGCTGCTGGCCGCCTTTCCCCGGGCGGACATCCTGATCCACCCCGACCCGCGCGGCCGCGCCGAGCCTCACGCGCCGTCCGGGGCGGAAACCGTCCAAGACAGCTAACGCGAGCTTAACGCCCGCCGGTGCATGCATCGGCCATGTCGGCCTTCGTCCTGTACCATTTCGCCTTCGATCCCGGCTCGCGCGCCGTGCGGCTGGCGCTGGGCGAGGCGCGGATCGACGTCTCCGAGACGCCGGTCCGCCCGTGGGAAGACGGATGCCCGGTCGCGACGCTGAACCCCTCCGGCATGCCGCCCGTGCTCCAGGTGTCCGACGCCGGACGCCCCGTGACCCTGTGCGAACCCGCAGCCATCCTCGGCTGGCTGGAGGAACGGACCCCCGAACCCTTCCTCCTGCCGGCCGACCCCGCCGAACGGGCCGAGGTGCGCCGCCTGCTGGCCTGGTTCGAGCGGCGCTTCACCGACGAGGTCAACGCCGTCCTGCTGCATGAGCGGATGGAAAAGCCGCTGCTCCGCCTCGGCCCCCCCGAGGCCCGCGCCCTGCGGGCCGGGCGCGAGGCGCTGAAGTCGCATCTGGTCATGATGGAGGGCCTGCTGGCGCGCCGCGACGCCCTGGCCGGCCGCCGCATCAGCCAGGCCGACATCGTCGCCGCCGCCCATTTGTCGGTGCTCGACTATTTCGGCGAGGTGTCATGGGCGGCGTATCCGGGCCTCAAGACCTGGTACATGAAACTCAAGTCCCGGCCCTGCTTCCGGCCGCTGCTGGCCGACCGCTTTCCGGGCGTTCACGCCTCGGCCTGGTACGCGGACCTGGATTTCTGATTTCGCCGCACGGGCGGGTGTGGGACAGAGGGCCATGCCGGCCGACCTCCGCGACACCATCCGCAGCAGCGCCGCCGCCCTCGGTTTTGACGTTTGCCGGCTCGCCTCGGCGGCCGAGCCGTGGAGCGCCGGCGAGCGGCTGGCCCATTTCGTCGAGGCCGGCCGTCACGGCGAGATGGGCTGGATGGAGACGACGCTGGAGCGCCGGGCCCACCCCACCGCGATGTGGGACGGCGCCCGGACCGCCATCGTGCTGGGTCTCAACTACGGACCGGAGCACGACCCCCTGCCCGAAATGGCCGATCGCTCGGCGGGCTATATCTCGGTCTATGCGCGCGGCGACGACTATCACGAGGTCATCAAGGGCCGGCTGAAGACGCTGGCGGGTCAGGTCGCCGCTCGCACCGGCGAGGATGTGAAGGTTTTCGTCGACACCGCCCCCCTGATGGAGAAGCCCCTGGCCCAGCGCGCCGGACTGGGCTGGCAGGGCAAGCACACGAATCTGCTCAGTCGGAGCCACGGGAACTGGCTGTTCCTCGGCGTGATCCTCAGCGCCGCCGAAATCGAGCCGGACGCGCCGGAGGGCGAACACTGCGGAACCTGCACGGCCTGTCTGGACATCTGCCCGACCAAGGCCTTTCCGGCTCCGTTCCAGCTGGATGCGCGGCGGTGCCTGTCCTACCTGACCATCGAGTTCGCCGGGGCCTGGCCGGAGGAGTTCCGCGCCGCGACGGGAAGCCGGATCTATGGCTGCGACGACTGCCTGGCCGTCTGTCCCTGGAACAAATTCGCCGCCGCCTCGCGGGAATCGCGGGTCCGGGCGCGCGAGGCGCTGGTCTCGCCGGGGCTGGCCGATCTGGCCGCGCTGGACGACGCCGGCTTTCGGGCCCTGTTTTCGAAAAGCCCCGTCAAGCGGATCGGCCGCAACCGCTTCGTCCGCAACGTCCTCTACGCCATCGGAAACAGCGACGACGCGACATTGATGCCGGTGGCGGAACGGCTGCTGGACGATGCGGACGCGGTGGTGCGCGACGCGGCGGAATGGGCGGTGGGGCGGCTGAGAGGGGCGTAACGCGCGCTTCTATCCCTGCGCGATCGCCCCGCCGCGCTCGCCGCCCGGCACGGCGGCGACTTCCAGCAGCTTGAGCCGGAACACCATCACCGAGTTCGCCGGAATGCCCGGCCGACCCTGTGCGCCATAGCCGAGGGCGGGGGGGAGATAGACCACCCATTCGTCGCCGACCCGCATTTCCTGCAGGACTTCGGTCCAGCCCGGGACGACGTCGCTGACGGTGAACACCGCCGGCGCCCCGCTCTGAAAGGAACTATCGAACACCGTCCCGTCGGTCAGGGTGCCCTCGTAGTCGACGCGGACCAGGTCGTTGCGGTCTGGCTGCTCGCCGCCGGGGGGACCCGAACGGATGACCTTGTACTGGACGCCGGACGGCAGGATCTGCACACCCTCGGCCCGGGCGTTGGAGGTCAGGAAGAATTCGGCCGCGCGCAGGTTCTGCGCCGCGGTCTCGTCCGGCGCGGCGGGCGCACGGTTGCAGGCGGCCAGCGGCCCCGCCAGAAGCGCGACCATCGCCAGCGCCGTCGCGCCTCTAGCCCATCCGTAATTCATATCCCGCCTCTTCCAGTCCAAGTCTGATTTCGTTGGCATGGGCCTCGCCGCGGGTCTCGACCATGATGTCGAACTCCGCGCCCTTGGCCGGCACATCCAGCGCCAGCCGGTTATGCACCACGTCGATGATATTGCCGCCCAGTCCGCCGATCACGGCGCTCATCTTCGACAACATGCCCGGCCGGTCGTCGCCGAGGATGCGGTAGACGATCATCTTCTTCTCGCGCACCAGTTCGCGGTTCAGGACAACGGCCAGCATGCGGGCGTCGATATTGCCGCCGCACAGAACCAGCCCCACCTTCATCCCCCTGAATTTGTCGGGGCAGGCCAGCAGGGCCGCCAGTCCACCGGCGCCCGCGCCCTCGGCGACGGTCTTTTCGAGCGTGGCGTAGTAGGCCACCGCCGTCTCGAAATGCGCCTCCTGGCAGACCAGGATGTCCTCGATCAAAGGGTCGGCGATGGCGAAGGGAATGTCGCCCACGGCCTTGATGGCGATGCCCTCGGCGATGGTCTGGCCGCCGCATTTCGGCGTCTCGCCCCGACGTTTGGCGCTGAACGAGGGGTACATGGCCGCCTCGACACCGAAGATTCGTATGTCGGGCTTCATCGCCTTGGCCGCCACCGAACAGCCGGCGATCAGACCGCCGCCGCCGATGGGAATGATGAGACAGTCGAGGTCGGGCGCGTCCTCAAGGAACTCCACGGCGCAGACGCCTTGGCCGGCGACGATTCCCTCGTCGTCGAAGGCCGAGACAAAGACGAACCCCTCCTGATCCCGCAGGCGATGCGCCTCCTCGGTCGAGCCGGTGAAATCGAGGCCCTTGATCACCACGGTTGCGCCATGCGCCCGGGTGCCGTCCGCCTTGGTGAAGGGCGTGCCCTCGGGCATGACGATGGTCACGGGCACGCCCAGCCGGGCGCCGTGATAGGCCAGGGCCTGGGCGTGGTTGCCGGCGCTGGCGGCCACCACACCGCGCTTGCGCTCGTCGGGCGTCAGCTGCAGCAGCCGGTTCAGGGCCCCGCGTTCCTTGAAGCTGCCGGTGAAATGCAGATTGTCGAACTTGACCCAGATTTCGGCCCCGGTCAGCTGCGACAGACGCCGCGAATGACGGACCGGGGTGCGATCGACCTGACCGGCGATGCGGTCGCGCGCCGCCAGAATGTCGTCAAACGTGACTGTCATGGACCTTCCCTATAGCCGGTCTCGCGCCAGCCTGATGCGCGCTTTTGGCCCACGGCCCGATGCGCCGCAACCTTGACCTTATGACGGCGTTGAGCGTCTGATCGGGACGTTCGACCCGCACCCACGACGGAGAGAGCCTTCATGTCCGCCCGCCACCTGATCCTTCTCGTCGCCGCCGGCGCCGCGCTCGCTGCCTGCGAGACCGTTCCCGTGGGCGCCTACGGTCCGGGGCCGGGACCGCGGCCGGCGTCCACCGCCTTCAATCCCGGGGACTTCGCCTGGTCGACCCAGCCCGGGCGCGGGTCGATCGACGGGCGGGTCAACTATCGCCGCGACGGCCAGACCTTCGACTGCACCGGTTCGGTGGCCCTGACGCCGGACACCCCCTACACCCGCGCCCGGTTCCGGACCCTCTACGGCTCGACCGACCGCGCCGCGATTCCCGAAGCCGTGGTCCGCGCCCGCACCGTGCCCGACCCCAACGCCGACTATCGTTCCTTCGTTCGCTCGACCACCTGCCAGAACGGCCGTTTCGAATTCTCGGGACTCCCGGACGGCGACTGGTTCATCATCACCCCGGTCAGCGCCGGTGGCGACCGCATCGTCCTGATGCGGCGCATCGGCACCCGTGGCGGGCGCGTGTCCGTCACCCTGTAAGAGCTTCGCCTGCCAGTAATCTTTGGGGCCGCGTATCGGGCCGCTTCGGAGAGTTAACCATGATCCGCCTCGTCCTGATCGCCGCCGGCCTGACCCTGGCCGCCGGCCCCGCCGCCGCCCAGAGCTGGGGCGGAACCTATGACAGCGGCTACCGAAGCGGCGACGGGTATCGCGCGTACGACAGCGGCCATGGCGAACGCGCCTATGGAGGCGAGTACAGCTACCGCCGCTCCAACGCCGTCCCGTCGAATTTCGACTGGCGCAGCCAGCTGGACCGACCCGGCGACTATCGCTGCGACCAATTCTGGGACGCCAGCCGGGATGACTGCGGCGCACGCTGGCGTGACCAGCGTCATCGCGCCAGCCCGCAGGCGCGGCGGGACTACCGCCAGCTGGCCGGCCACGGAAGCGGTTATGGCCACGGGCGCTACGGCTACTCAAATCGCCGGGGCTATGGGTCCGCCTACAGCGACGGCCACGCCCAGGGATCAACCACCTGGCACGGGGCGTACGGACGCCCCGACCACGTCTATCCGGGCGGCGGCGTCAGCTACGGCGGCTACGGCGGGAGCCACGGCGGCGGCTATGACAGCGGATACGGCTCGCGGTCCGACTGGTGCCGCGCCAACTACAGATCCTACGATCCCCGCACGGGCTACTACCGCGCCTACAGCGGCCGGCTGGTCTATTGCGGCTGACGCGCCGGCGTCAGCGAGGCCGAACCCCGTTCATCCGATCACGGATCGGTGGATAACCGCCGTTCGCCATTGTTTCGCCTTGTCGAACCCGCTTCGGTCCTTCTGACCCGCACAGGGGCGGTGGATCAGGGAGCGCGTACATGTCCCAGCACAATATTTCCGGCTCGGAAGTCTTTGGACCCAAGCCCGGCGTCATGGTCCGGTCGGTCAAGACCAGCGGCCTGCGCCGTCAGCGGGCCGCCCGCACCTGGGCGGCCTTCATCGCCGGCGCGGTCGTCGCCGTCGTCGGCGGCGCCATCGCCATGGCGGCCGTGTTCGGGCCCACGCTGTTCGGTTAAAGGTTTGCGTTCTCCCTCCCCTTCAGGGGGAGGGAGAACGCATACCCTACGCCAGCCACACCATCCTTCGCGTCTCGGCCTCGGCCCCGCGCGCGCGGCTGAAGCCCTTGCGCACCTCTCCGGTGTAGAGGAAGCCCGCCTTCTCCAGCACCCGGCCCGAAGCCGGATTGTCGCTGAAATGTCCCGCCATCAGGGCGCGGCGTTTCCATGCCCGGCTCGCCCAGGCCGTGGCCCCCTGCAGGGCCTCGGTGGCGAAACCCCGGCCCCAGAAGGGACGGGCGATCCAGTAGCCGACCTCGGGCGCCGGATCGGCGTCCTCGAACAGGCCGATCACACCGACCGGACCGTGGTCGTCGTGCTCGATCAGAAAGGTCCGCGCCCGCGCCGGATCCTGAATCGCCACCTTGAGCACAAACTCCTCCGCGTCCTCGATCCCGTAGGGATGAGGCATACGCAGGGTCATGCGGGCGATCGCCGGATCATTGGCGAAGGCCGCAAGCCGGGAGACGTCCTGCGCGCCCGGCGAACGCAGGACCAGGCGCCGCGTCTCGACGACGGGAGAGGGTTCAATCACGCACATGACACGGGCCTCGTTCGAACGGCCGCCTCCTTGGAGGGCTCGGGCGGCGTCGAGGCGGGGAAACGCAAACGGGGAGCCTGGTGATCCAGACTCCCCGCGGAATAATTCCCTGGTCCGGATCGCGGCTCTCGAGCCTTGCGCGATCCGGGTGTCAGTCGGTTCGCGCTACTCGGCGGCCATGGCCTGTTCGGTGGTCGGAAGAATCGACACGTAACAACGGCCGTTGGCCTTCTTGGTGAATTTCACGGCGCCGTGGGCGGTCGCGAACAGGGTGTGGTCGCGGCCGAGGCCGACGTTGTCGCCCGGGTGGAAGGTGGTGCCGCGCTGACGCACGAGGATGTTGCCGGCCAGAACGTTCTCGCCGCCGAACTTCTTCACGCCGAGGCGTTTCGACTCGGAGTCGCGACCGTTACGCGACGAACCACCGGATTTCTTGTGAGCCATAGGTCTGCTCCCTGTCTCTAACTGTTCTTACGCTTCGTCGGTGGAGGCGGGCTTGGCCTTGGGCGCAGCCTTCTTGGCCGGAGCCTTTTTGGCGGCGGCCGGCTTTTCAGCGGCGGCTTCGGCCTTCGGGGCTTCGTCGATGACCTTGGGCGATTTGGCCGGCTTGGCCTTGACCTCGGTCGTCTCGACGCGCGGGGCCAGGCCCCGGGCGCGCAGGTTCATCTCGGCCTTGGTCATCAGCGAGGTCTCGCCGTCCCACTTGGCCTTCTCGCCGGCGCCGTCGATGCCGGTGATGCGCAGGACCGATTCCATCTGGCGATGGCCGTTGGTGCGGCGATAGCCCTGACGGCGGGTCTTCTTGAAGATCTTGATCTTCTCGCCCTTGCGGGTCTCGACCAGGGTCGCGGCGACAGCAGCGCCCGCGATCAGGGGAGCGCCCAGGGTCACGCCCTTGTCGCCGCCAAGCATCAGGACGTCGCCGAACGAAACGTTCGAGCCGGCCTCGCCGTCGAGCTTCTCGACCACAATGACGTCGCCCGGTTGAACCCGGTACTGCTTGCCGCCGGTCTTGATCACCGCGTACATGTTGAAGCCTCAGCGAAACGCAAAAAGAATAAGCCCGACGGGGGACCCCCTCGGGCGAAGAGCGGCGACATAGACGCAGAGG
>JAHKAM010000064.1 GCA_018826515.1 Alphaproteobacteria bacterium | reverse complement strand
CGATCTGGTGGCGGTAGGCGTCATAGACCTGATCGAAGGTCACCAGCCGCGCGCCGGGGTCGTTCACGTCCGACGACATCGACAGCATCTTGTTCAGCGGTCCGATCGACCCGGCGGCGAAGCGCGGTTTGTGCGGCTCCTTTTCCGTCCAGCGATCTGCGGCGGCGCGGGCCAGTTTCGCGCCTTCCAGATTGATGTCCCACACCGACTGTTCGTCCAGCTTGTAGTCGTCCTGGGCGATCACCGTGGCCGAGAAGGTGTTGGTCTCCGAGATATCAGCGCCGGCGGCGAAATACTGGTCGTGCAGGCCGGCGATGACATCAGGCCGGGTCAGACACAGGATGTCGTTGTTGCCCTTCATCTGGCCGACGTGATCGGCGAAGCGGTCCCCGCGGAAGTCTTCCTCGGACAGTTCGCTGCGCTGGATCATCACGCCCCAGGCGCCGTCGAGGACCAGGATGCGTTCCTTCGCGGCGGCGTGGAGGGCGGCGATGCGGTCCTGGCGGGTCATTGGAGGCGCCCCTCCGTCACGGCGCAAGAGCGCCGCGCCACCTCCCCATTCGCTTCGCGAACAGGGAGGAGACAGGTCGTGCCGTCGCGTCTCCTCCCCATCGCAGATGGGGAGGGGGACCACGAAGTGGTGGAGGGGTAGGTCACGCAGACTCCGTCTTTTGTTCGCGCACGCCCAGCACCCGGCAGATCGCATAGACAAGGTCGGCGCGGTTCAATGTGTAGAAGTGGAAGTCGGCGAAGCCTTCTTCCTGCAGGCGGGCGCAGGTCTCGGCGGCGACCGAGGCTGCGATCAGCTTGCGCGTCTCGGGATCGTCGTCCAGCCCGTCGAAATGCGCCGCCAGCCAGTCGGGCACGGCCGCGCCGCAGGCCGCCGACATCCGCTTCAGGCCGTTGAAATTGCTCACCGGCATGATCCCCGGGATGATCGGCGTGGTCACCCCCGCCGCCCGAACCCGGTCGCGGAATCTCAGGAAGGCGTCGATGTCGAAGAAGAACTGGCTGATCGCCCGGGTCGCCCCCGCATCCACCTTGGCCTTCAGCACATCGAGGTCATGCGCCGCCGACGGGCTCTCCGGGTGGCCCTCGGGATAGCAGCCGACGATGACGTCGAAACCGCCTTTCGCCGTGATTGCGGCGGTCAGTTCGGTCGCATTGGCGTAACCGTCCGTACGCGGAACATAGGCGCCGCCGATGCCGTTTCCGCCCGGCGGATCGCCGCGCAGGGCCACGATGTGGCGCACCCCGGCGTCGCGATAGCCCTCGATGACCGAGTCGACCTCCTCGCGGCTGGCCTCGACACAGGTCAGGTGGGCCGCCGGCGTCAGGGACGTTTCCGCCAGGATCCGCTCCACCGTCCGGTGCGTGCGCTCGCGGGTCGAACCGCCGGCGCCATAGGTGACCGAGACGAACTCGGGCGCCAGCGGGGCCAGACGGGTCACGGCCTTCCACAGATTGGCCTCGGCCTCGTCGGACTTGGGCGGAAAGAATTCAAACGACACGCGCGGCCGCGACGCATCCTGCCCCGCCCGGGCCACCGGCCCCAGCGGCGACAGCAACAGGGCGCGGGCCTCGGCGAGACTCCGGGGCGTGCTCATGCGACCTTCTCCGCGGCGACGACAGGGCGTTGGGCGGTCCAGATCGAGACCGTCAATCCATCGGTGTCCGGCGGCAGGGCGATCGGCGCGCTCGGCGCGAGCCCCGCCTCCGTCAGCCAGCGCCGCATCTCGGCGTCGGAGAAACCGAGCCGGCGATGCTGGTGCTCGTCACGGAGATATTCCAGCTGGTGCGGCGCGAAATCGACGATCAGCAGCCGGCCCCCGGGCATGACCAGCCGCGCCGCCTCGGCCACCGCCGCCGCCGGATCGGTCAGGTAGTGCAGCACCTGGTGCACCAGCACCAGATCGGCGCTCCGCTCGGGCAGGCGGGTGGCGAAGATGTCGCCGTGGCGCAGCTCGACCCCGTCCAGCCCGGCCTTCGTCACATTGGCGCGGGCGATGTTGAGCATGTTCTGGCTGAGATCCAGCCCGACCGACATCTTCGCCTTCTTGCCCAGCAGGGTCAGCATCCGGCCCGAGCCGGTGCCCAGGTCGACGACCCGCTCGAACGGGCCCTCGCCGGCCGCGCGGGTGATGGCGGCCTCGACCGCGCTTTCGCTGACATACAGGGAGCGGATCCTGTCCCACTGCGGCGCCACCCGTTCGAAATAGGCGCCGGCCGCCGCCTCGCGCTCGCGCCGGACGTCCTCAAGCCGCCGGTCGTCCGCCTCGCCCGCCGAAACCTCCAGCAGATCCAGCACCGTATCGATCAGCCGCCGCGCCGGCAGGTCCGACGACAGCCGGTAGAAGACCCGCGCGCCGTCCGGAAACCGCTCGATCAGGCCGGCGTCCGCCATCAGCTTCAGATGCCGGGACACCCGCGGCTGGCTCTGGTCGAGGATCCGCGAGAGCTCCATCACCGACAGCTCCTCGCCGGCCAGCAACGACAGCACCCGGAGCCGGGTCGGCTCGCCCACGGCGCGCAGGGCTTCGACGGTCTGGTCGGCGGTCAGTGACATCCCTTTATATAAAGATATCCTTATATGATTTGGCAAGGAAAATTGCTGGTCAGACGCCGGAACCGGGGCCAGTCTGCGTGGAACGGCTCATCGTCGTCGTGAGGCCATCCATGACCCTTCGCCCGAACGCCCTGCTCGTCCCCTTGATGCTCGTCTCGGCCCTGGCCGGATCGGCGGTGGCCCAAACTCCGCCGCCCGGCGGCGGCATGGGCGGCGGCATGGGCGGCTTCCCGCGCAGCGCCGAGGAGGTTCAGCCCTGGGCGGAGCGGCTGTTCTCCCGGTTCGATGTCAACCAGGATGGCGCTATCACCGAGGATGAACTGGCCGTCCTCGACAGTCCGAACGCGGCGCCCATGGGCGGGTCTCGCCTCCGGACGATGATCCTCGCGGCCGACGCCGACGGCGATGCCCGTGTCTCCGCCGCGGAGTGGACGACGGCCGCGCAGCAGATGTTCGAGCGCAGGAACAGCGCCGGCGCCGCCGCCGCCGGCCGGCCCGCCGGCGGCGGCATGGGCGGCGGCGCCGAGATGTTCAATCTGCCGCGCACCGGCGACGCCGTGGCTCCGTGGGCCGAGCGGCTGTTCGCCCGGCTCGACGCCAACCAGGACAGCAGCATCACGGGCAATGAACTGGCCATCCTCGCCAATCCCATGGTCGCCTCCATGGGCGGGTCGCGCCTGCGGGCCATGATCGCCCAGTCGGACTCCAGCCGGGATTCCCGCATCAGCCTCGAGGAGATGACCGCGGGGGCGCAGCGGATGTTCAACCGCATGGACACGAACGGCGACGGCCGGTTGTCGGACGCTGAAATGCCGCGGCCCGCGGCGCCGGCGGCGCCTCCGGCCGTCAACATTCCGCCCGCCGATTCCAATCCCTTCCCGGACATGCCCAACGGCGGCTGACCGTTTCAGATCACCGGCGTCTTCAGCGGTTCGCCCGCGAAGGCCGCCCGCAGGTTCTGGATCAGCAGCATCAGCATGCCCTGCACCGCCTCGGTCGTGGCCCCGCCCGTATGCGGCGTCAGGACGGTGTTCGGCACATCGGCCCAGCGCGACGGATCGGTCGGCTCGTCCTCGAACACGTCCAGCGCCGCCTGGCCCAGCCGACCGTCGCGCAGCGCCGCGATCAGCGCCGTCTCATCGACCAGCTGCCCGCGCGCGACATTGACCAGCAGCCCCTGCGGTCCCAGCGCCTCGATCACCTCGCGGGAAATCAGCCCGCGGTTGCTGTCGTCCGCCTTGCAGGCGACCACCAGCACATCGCTGTCCTTCGCCAGCTCGAGCAGCGAGCCCGCCCGCGGCCACGGACTGTCCTTTTCGCGCGGTCCCCACCAGCGCACGGCCATCCGCATCGCCTCGGCCCGATGCGCCACCGCCGCGCCGATCGAGCCCAGCCCGACCACCCCGACCCGCTGCCCCTTCAGCGACGGGGTGATCATCTTCGAGTCCGGCGTCCAGCCTCCGGCCCGCAGGCTCCGGTCTCCCGCCGCGATCTGCCGTCGCGCGGCCACGATCAGCCCCAGGGCGTGATCCGCCACATCCTCGTGATTGACCCCGGGCGCATGCGTCACCGGCAGCCCCCGCACCTTGCACCAGTCGACGTCGATGCCGTCATAGCCCGAGGTGAAACAGGCGATCAGCTGCAGCTTCGGCAGGGCCTCGATCAGGTGTTTGTCCAGCGGGAACTCCCCCGCCACCACCAGCGCCCGGATCTCCGCCTGCGCCTCGACCGGCGGCCCCTCCCAGAACCGGTAGACGGTGTAGTCGCTCTCGAGAAACGCCGTCAGCGGCGCCAGATGACGCTGCATGATCAGAAGGGCGGGGCGATTGGGCATGGGCGAACACTAGCCCACTCGCGCCCAATGAAAAGCGGCCTCCCGACGGATCGGAAGGCCGCTTTGCGACGTCTTCGGATCTACCGCCCGAATTTCTGGAACTTGATCCGGTGCGGGATCAGGCTGTCGACGCCGAGGCGACGCTTCTTGTCTTCCTCATAGGCCTCGAAGTTGCCCTCGAACCATTCGACGTGGCTGTCGCCCTCGAAGGCGAGGATGTGCGTCGCCAGACGGTCCAGGAACCAACGGTCGTGGGAGATGACCACGGCGCAGCCGGCGAAGCCTTCCAGCGCCTCTTCCAGGTTCTGCAGCGTCTCGATGTCGAGGTCGTTGGTCGGTTCGTCGAGCAGCAGCAGATTGCCGCCGGTCGCCAGGGTCTTGGCCAGGTGGACGCGGTTGCGCTCCCCGCCCGACAGCTGGCCGACCTTCTTCTGCTGGTCGCCGCCCTTGAAGTTGAAGCTGCCGACATAGGCGCGGGTGTTGATCTCGCGCTTGCCGACCATCATCACATCGGTGCCGCCCGAGATGACTTCCCAGATGGTCTTGTTGGGCTCCAGGTCGTCGCGGCTCTGGTCAACATAGGCCAGTTTCACCGTCTCGCCGACGCGGATGGTGCCGGCGTCGGGCTGTTCCTGGCCCGTGATCAGGCGGAACAGGGTGGATTTACCGGCGCCGTTCGGGCCGATCACCCCGACGATGCCGTTGGGCGGAAGCTTGAAGGTCAGATTGTCGAACAGCAGCTTGTCGCCATAGGATTTCCTCAGGCCCTCGGCCTCCAGCACCACATTGCCCAGGCGCGGGCCGGGCGGGATCTGGATGACGGCGTGGGTCTGGGCCCCGCGCAGGCTCTCCTGCTCGTCGACCATCCGCTCATAGGCGGCCAGACGGGCCTTGGACTTGGCCTGACGCGCCTTGGCGCCCGACCGGACCCATTCCAGTTCCCGGGTCAGGGCGCGCTGGCGGGCTTCGGATTCCGACTGCTCCTGCACCACGCGCTTGGTCTTGGCCTCCAGCCAGCTGGAGTAGTTGCCCTCGTGCGGGTGGCCCTTGCCGCGGTCCAGCTCCAGCGTCCACTTGGTGACGAGGTCGAGGAAGTAGCGGTCGTGGGTCACCAGGATGACGCAGCCGGGGAAGGCCTCGAGGTGGTGCTGCAGCCAGGCCACCGACTCGGCGTCGAGGTGGTTGGTCGGTTCGTCAAGCAGCAGCATGTCGGGCTTGCTCAGCAGCAGCCGCGCCAGCGCCACGCGGCGCTTCTCACCGCCGGACAGGTTGGTGACATCCCAGTCGTCCGGCGGGCAGCGCAGGGCGTCCATGGCCATTTCGATGCGGCTGTCGATATCCCAGACGTCGCCGGCGTCGATCTTTTCCTGCAGGGCCGTCATCTCGGCCATCAGCTCGTCGGTGTATTCCTCGGCCATTTCCATGGCGATGGCGTTGAAGCGGGTGACCCACTGCTTCTCCTCGCACCAGGCCTCGACGTTCTCGCGGACGTTCAGGCTGTCGTCGAGCTGCGGCTCCTGCTCCAGATAGCCGCGCTTGATGCCGTCGGCCGCGCGCGCCTCGCCGGTGAACTCGGTGTCCAGCCCGGCCATGATCTTCAACAGGGTGGATTTACCCGAGCCGTTGACCCCGACGACGCCGATCTTGGCGTCGTTGTAGAAGCTCAGCCAGATGTTCTCGAAGATCTTCTTGCCGCCGGGAAAGGTCTTGGTGAGACCTTGCATCTGGAAAATATATTGCTGCGCCATGAGGTGCGGTGCGCCCTGTCGTCTGGAGGTGTCGGGAGGTTGGCGCGGGATGTAGCCGCCGCGCCGCCGTTCGGCAAATGTCTAGGCGCGGCGCGGGGCGGTTTGATGGCGGGCGCGGCCCGGGGGGATGCCGTCTTTTTCACGTCGGATGCATCCAATCAGGCTCGGCGTCGCCTCTTCCCGGGAAGGGGGAGCCCTCATCATGTCCGTCAGCGTCACCCTCGAGGCCTCCGCCAGCCACAGGCTGGTGCTCAGCCACTATGCGCCGGGCGAGGAATGCCGGCCGCATCGGCACGGCCGGGCCCAGATCTCGCTGCTGCTGGCCGGCGGCTATGTGGAGGACAGCGAAGAGGGCCGCGCCCGGGCCGACGGACCCGGCATCAGCCGCAAGCCCGGCGGGTTCGAGCACCAGAACCGGTTCGGCGAGGCCGGAGCCCTGATCCTGTCGCTCAACCTCGATGCGGCGCCGACGCCGGACCGGTATTTCGTGGCCCGCGGTCCTGAGGGGCTTTCAGGCCGCGCATTGCGCCGCATGGCGGACGACGGAGCCGCGATCGCGGCCCTCGCCGGGAGCGAACCCGCCGGGCTCCCGCCCGCGGCGTCTCCGCAGAGCCTGTGGCTGACCGAGGCGCACGACCGGCTCCTCGCCGAGTCCGGCCTGACCATCGGCGCCCTGGCCCGCACCTTCGGCCTGCACCCGGTCCGCTTCGCCCGCCTGTTCCGCGAGGCCTTCGCCCAGTCGCCGACGGCGGCCCGCCAGAATCGCCGCGCCGCGCGGGCGATCGACCGGTTGATCCGCAGCGGAACCCCCCTGGCCGGGATCGCGGCGGACGAGGGCTTCTCCGACCAGGCCCACCTCAGCCGCGTCATCAGCCATGTCACCGGCTGGAGCCCCGCCCGGCTGCGGCGGCTCTTCGCCGCCGGCTGAGACCGCCCCGTTCCATCCGTTCAAGACCCGGGGCGCGACATCGGGGAGAAGGGACGGGCCATCGCCGGAAAGAGACTCCCATGACCCGCCTGTTTCGCCTCGCCGCCCTCGTCGCTGCCGCCGCCTTGCTGGCGGCGTCCCCCGCCGTCGCGGCGCCCGATGTCGTGCGCTTCCGGTCGGACACGGACGCCTTCATTCGCCGCGCCATGGACCGGATCGGCGTGGTTCCGGGTCTGGCCATCGCCGTCGTCGACGGGGACGAGGCCGTCCTGATCGCGGGCTACGGCGTGGCGGACCTGGCCACCGGCGCGGCGGTCGATGCCGATACCCGGTTCTACATCGCCTCCTCGACCAAGTCGTTCACCGCCCTGGCCCTTGCGGCGATGAGCGCGCGCGGGGAGGTCGATCGGGCGGCGCCGCTGTCGGCCTGGTCGAGCGTGCCCGGCCTGCCGGCGGACGTCGCCGACCGCGTCAGCCTGACCGACCTGCTCAGTCACCGCTCGGGGCTGGACAACCTGCCCCTGTCGTTTCGCGCCGCCTTTTCGGGCGATCACACCCCCGAGGTGATGCAGCGCCTGATCGCCGCGACGACGACCCTCGACGACGCCCCGTACGGGACCTTTCGCTATTCGAACGCCGGCTACAACCTCGCCACCACCCTGCTGGAGGCGCGCGACGGCCGGGACTGGCGCCTTGTGGTGCGCGACGAGGTGCTGAACCCGCTCGGCATGGTCCATACGACGGGGTGGCTGTCCGAAGCGCGCGCCGACGGCGCCGTCATCGCCGCCGGCCACCTCGGCCATCCCCTCGCCGGACCGGTTCGCAGCCCGCTGCAGAAGACCGACGCCACCATGCAGTCGGCCGGGGGGCTCGTCTCCACGCCGGGCGACATGGCCCGCTGGCTGGAAGTCCAGATCAATGACGGCGTCCTCGACGGTCGCCGGGTCTTTCCCGAGGGTCTCGTCGCCTCGACGCACCAGCCGCTGGCGGCGAACGAGACGACCTTCGGTCCCTACAGGCGCGAATCCTACGGCCTCGGCTGGCAGATCGGCCGTTACGGCGACGACGTCCTGATCCATCATTTCGGGAATTTCTCCGGGTCCCGCGCCCACGTCTCCTTCATGCCCGCGCGGCGGCTGGGCGTGGTCGTGATGGTCAATGAGGACGTTCTGGCGGGCGGTCTCGCCGATGTGGTCGCCAACTATGTCTATGATTGGCGCGCCGCCCGCCCGGACCTTGAGGCCTTCTATGACGCGGCCGTGGCCGGGCTCGTCGACCGCCGCGACCAGGGGCGCGCCGCGATCGCGCGGCAGCAGGCCGAGCGGGCCGCCCGGCCGTCCATGCTGTCGCGACCGCTGTCCGTCTATGCCGGGACCTATGAAAGCCCGCAGCTGGGAACGGTCCGGGTCGCCGAACGGGACGGCGCCATGATCGTCTCGATGGGCGTCATGGAGGCGGTCGCGGAATCCTTCACCCAGCCCGAAACCGTCCGCGTCGAACTGGCGCCGATGCAGGGCCAGGTCATCCAGTTCGGCGGCGACGGCGAGGCGCCCGACCGGCTGGTGATAGTGGGCGAGACCTTCCTGCGACGCTGAAGGATCAGGCGTAGTTGAAACTCACCGAGATCCGCTCGCTCTTCGCCCCGTTCGCCGGCACCTCGTGGCGCAGCCAGCTCTCCCACATCAGCACCGTCCCCGCCTGCGGGGCCAGATAGACGAAGGGCCGCTCCGCCTCGGGCGCGTCGGCATGGACGCCCGGGCGGGCCATCATCATCGGCAGGCGGGGATCCTCCAGCTTCAGGGCCGAGGCGCCGTCCGGGACCTCGACATAGACGGTGCCGCTGAGGAAGGCGTGGGGGTGGATATGGCCGGTGTGGCTCCCGCCGGGTTTGAGGATGTTGACCCACAGGCTGTCCAGCCGCGGTTTGCGCGCGAGGTCGAAATTCAGCGCCCTGGCATAGGCGAGCGCGTGCCGGTCGAGGTGTTTCTTCAGCGCGCCGAACTCGGGCAGGCGGTGGGGCAGGTCGCCCAGTGACCCGTAGGAGGTGTAGCCGCGATAGCCGTGCTCGCGGCACCAGGCCCGCCCGGCGTGGTCCTCGAGCGCCAGCATGCGGCAGGCCTCGGCCAGTTCGGCGTTGAAGTCGGCGAAGCCGGGCGAGCCGGCGAGGGAGGCCTCATAGACCTGCGTGACGAAGAGGGGGCGTAGGGACATGGCGCACCCATACATCTCCCTCCCCCTTGTGGGGAGGGTGGTCGCGAAGCGACCGGGTGGGGAAGGGGAGCATCAGGCGCTGATCGCGGCAGGTTCGCACGTCCCCACCCGGGCTCGGCTACGCCTCGCCGTCCCTCCCCATGAAGGGGAGGGAGAGGCCGCTCACCACCCCAGCCCCGCCTCGCCCCTCAACACGGCCTCCGCCTCTGCCGTATGCTTCGCCCCCGACCGGTCGTGCAGCACCAGCGGCGGCAACAACCGCAGCGGCGCCTTGCCGGTCTTGATCGCCTGGACCAGCACCCGTTTCGCCGGTTCATCCGCATACGGATGAATGCCGCGTACAGCGAATGACCCCGCCGTCTCCCCCAGCAACGCCAACAGGTCGGCCAGCCGGTCCGCGCGGTGGATGATCACGATCCGGCCGCCCTCGCGCACGGACTTCAGCAGGAAGGTCGTCCACGCCTTCAGCCCGTCGTCCGCCATCCAGGCCCCGCGCTTGCCCTCCGTCGGCGCCCGCAACGCGCCCGGATCGTCAAAGAAGGGGGGATTGCTGATCGCCCAGTCGAACGGCGGCAGGTCCAGCGCCCGGAACCCCGCCGCGACCTCGCCCTCGACGATCCGGGCGCTCGCGCCGTTGAGCGCCGCATTCTCCCGCGCCAGCGCCGCCATGGCCGGATCCCGTTCCAGCCCCGTCAGGGCCGTGTCGGGACGCCGCGCGGCGATCTGCATCAGCACGGCGCCCGCGCCGCAGCCGGCCTCCATAACCCGTTGGCCCGGCTCCGCCGCCGCCGCCGCCGCCAGCAGGGCCGCATCCATCCCCGCGCGATAGCCCCTGGCGGGCTGGCGCAGCCGGACGCGGCCGCCCAGAAGGGCGTTCTCGACGATCTCGACGGCATCGGACGGCGGTGGTGCGGCGGTCACGCGGCTTGACCCTTCATGGCCCTATCACCATTGTGCGCCGCATCGTCGCCGGGCAAGGCGGCGGCTGGTATTTTGGACGCGATTCTTCCTCCCCCGCGCCTCTTCGAAGAGTTTCTCCTTGGACGCTGTCCCTGTCGCCGATCCCCGCTCCAAGGGCAGCGTAGAGCCGCTGGTGCAGTTGGCCGCGCGCGATATGGCCACCGTCGACGCGCTTATCATCGAACGCATGCAGTCGCAGGTGCCGGTGATTCCGCTGCTGGCCGAACATCTGGTCTCGGCCGGCGGCAAGCGGCTTCGGCCCTTGCTGACGCTGGCCGCGGCGCGGGCCTCGGGCGTGACGGGGCCCATCGACACGCCGGTCAAGCTGGCCGCCGCGGTCGAGTTCATCCACACCGCCACCCTGCTGCACGACGACGTGGTCGACAGCTCCGACCTGCGCCGGGGCAAGGTCGCCGCCCATCTGATCTGGGGCGCGCCGTCCAGCGTGCTCGTCGGCGACTTCCTGTTCGCCCGCGCCTTTGAACTGATGGTCGAGACCGGCCGCATGCGGGCGCTCGGCATCCTCGCGAGGGCGTCCAGCGTCATCGCCGAGGGCGAGGTGCTGCAACTGACCCGCGCCCACGACCTGAATCTGGACCAGGACACCTATCTGCGCATCATCTCGGCCAAGACCGCCGAACTGTTCGCCGCCGCCGCCGAGGCCGGCGCTGTGGGCGCCGACGCCGGCGAAGAGGCCGTTCAGGCCCTGCGCGCCTATGGCCTCAACCTCGGCCTCGCCTTCCAGCTGGCCGACGACGCCCTCGATTACGGCGGCCAGTCGGAGGTGCTGGGCAAGAACGCCGGCGATGATTTCCGCGAGGGCAAGGTGACCCTGCCGCTGCTGCTGGCCGCCGCCCGCACCCGCGGCCGCGAGGACGCCTTCTGGGACCGCACCATCAACAAGGGCGAGCGCACCGAGGACGATTTCCGCCGCGCCCGCGAACTGATCGTCGGCACCGGCGCGGTCAGCGCGACCCTGGACCTCGCCTGGGACTACGCCGTCGCCGCCCGCGAAGCGCTGGCGCCGCTGCCGGAAGGCGACTGGCGCACGGCGCTGGAGCAGCTGGCCGATTTCGCGGTGAGCCGGGCGGCATGATCGTTCTGTTGCTGATCGCGGCGCTTCTGCAGGAAAGGTCGCTTGCGGTCATGACGCCGGAGGCCAATGACCGAATGACGTCCGAGGCCTTCCGCGCAAACGCGGAGCAGGCCGCGACCCTCCTGTCCGAAACCGCGGCGGAGGAGCCGGTGGAACTTCCGGTGACAGGCGGGATGGCGCGCATGACACGGGGCTTTGACGTGTCCGGACGGGCGGCTCTCCTGTTCACCCCCGTGCCCGGCACAGGCTCGCGCCAGGACAGGGCTTGTCGGGTGACCGAGATCAGGCCCGAAGGGCAGGACAACATGTCGCGCGCGATCCAGTGGTGTCGAAACGTGCTCGGTACTGGAATGATCGCCGTCCAGCGCTGACTGTACCGACTAACGCAACCCCGCGCAGAACCGCTGGATCCGCCGGCAACCTTCCTCCAGCACGCTCTCCGACGTCGCATAGCTGATGCGGAAATAGGGGCTCAGGCCAAACGCCGAACCCTGCACCACCGCCACGCCTTCCGCGTCCAGCAGTTCGGTGGCGAAGACGTCGTCGCTGTCGATCGTCACCCCGCCCTGGGTCGTCTTGCCGATCAGCCCCTCGATCGACGGATAGACATAGAAGGCCCCCTCCGGCGTCGCGCAGCGGATGCCCGTCGCCTGGTTGAGCATCGACACCACCAGATCGCGCCGCGCCTCGAAATGGGTGGCCCGCTCCGCGATGAAGTCCTGCGGGCCGTTCAGCGCCTCGACAGCGGCCCACTGGCTGATCGACGACGGGTTCGACGTCGTCTGCCCCGCCACCTTGCGCATCAGGTCGATCAGCGGCTTCGGCCCGCCGCCGTAGCCGATGCGCCAGCCGGTCATGGCATAGGCCTTGGACACGCCGTTCACCGTCAGGGTTCGATCATAGAGGTCCGGCGCCACCTGGGCGATCGTCCTGTAGTCGAAATCGCCGTAGATCAGGTGCTCGTACATGTCGTCGGTCAGCACCCAGACCTGCGGATGCCGGCGCAGCACGGCGGCCAGGGCCTCCAGCTCCGCCCCCGTATAGGCCGCCCCCGTCGGGTTCGACGGGCTGTTCAGGATCAGCCACTTGGTCCGCGGCGTGATCGCGGCCTCCAGCGCCTCCGGCTTCAGCTTGAAACCGTCCGCCTCATGGCCGACCACCGTCACCGGCTCCCCGCCGGCCAGCAGCACCATGTCGGGATAGCTGACCCAGTAGGGCGCCGGCACGATCACCTCGTCGCCCGGCGACAGGGTGGCCAGGAAGGCGTTGTAGATCACCGTCTTGCCGCCGGGGGCGACATGGATCTGGTTCACCGCATAGGTCAGGCCGTTCTCGCGGGCGAATTTCGCCGCCACCGCCGCCTTCAGCTCGGGAAGGCCGTCGACGTCGGTGTATTTGGTCTCGCCCCGGCGGATGGCCGCGATGGCGGCCTCCTTGATGTTGTCCGGCGTGTCGAAATCCGGCTCGCCCGCGCCGAGACCGATCACATCGCGCCCCTCGCGCTTCAGCTCGCGCGCCCGGGCGGTCACCGCCAGGGTGGCGGAGGGTTTGACGCGGGCGAGGGCGGAGGATTGCAGGCTGGACATGGCGACTCCCGGCGGACGGCGTCCATTCCTTACGCAGTTGCGAAACGGCGATCAAATGCCGCCCGATTCCCGACGATGATCCCAATCTCCCATGATGCGTTGAGCCCTTGTCAGATCTGGGGACGGGCATGCGCGGCGAACTGAAAACCTACCGGACCAAGCGCCGTTTCGACGAAACGCCGGAGCCCAGGGGGGCGAAGACCCGGCGCAAGGCGGCGGCGCCCCTGCGCTATCTGGTCCAGCGCCACGCGGCGACGCGGCTGCACTACGACTTCCGCATCGAACACGACGGGGTGCTCAAGTCCTGGGCCGTGACCAAGGCGCCGTCGCGCGACCCCTCGGTGAAACGGCTGGCGGTCGAGGTCGAGGACCACCCGATGGACTACGGCTCGTTCGAGGGGACCATCCCGGCCGGCAACTACGGCGCGGGCACGGTCCAGCTGTGGGACACGGGCTCCTGGACGCCACAACACCCCGACACGCTCGAGGCCGACTTCGCCAAAGGGTCGGTCAAGATGACGCTCGACGGCGCGCGGCTGAAAGGCGGCTGGGCGCTGGTCCGGCTCAAGTCAGATCGCGGCAAGCCCCGAAAAAGCGGAAAACAACGCAACAACTGGCTGCTGATCAAGGAGAAGGACGATCACGCCGTGCCGGGGGAGGGCGACGCCCTGGCCGAGATCGACGCCTCGGTGAAAACCGGCCGAACCCTCGCCGAAATCGCCGACGGCAAGGCTGAGTGGACGTCCTCGAAACCGACCGGCCGCAAGGCGCCGGCCAAACCCAAACCCTCGAAGGCCGCCGCCAGCAAGGCGACCCGGCCGCCGGCCTTCGTCCCGATCCAGCTGTGCAAGGTCGCCGACCACCCGCCCGGCGCGGCCGGCTGGGCGCATGAGATCAAGTTCGACGGCTACCGTATCCAGATCGGCGTGGGCGGCGGCCGCGCCGTGCTGCGAACGCGCAAGGGCCTCGACTGGAGCGACCGCTTTCCGGTCCTGACGGCCGACGCCGCCGGCTGGCCCGACGCCGTGCTCGACGGAGAGCTCTGCGCCCTCGACGCCGACCACATGCCCGACTTCTCGGCCCTGCAGGCGGCCATCTCGGAGGGCCGGACGGACGCATTGATCTATTTCGCCTTCGACCTGCTGTCCGAGGGCGACGAGGATCTGCGCAAGCTGCCGCTGTCCCACCGCAAGGCGCGGCTGCAGGCCTATGTGGACCGGATCGGCAAGGCGGGCGCCAGGCGACTCCGCTACGTCGAACATTTCGCCTCGTCCGGCCAGGCCGTGCTGGAGAGCGCCTGCCGCATGGATCTGGAAGGCGTCATCTCCAAGAAGCTGGACGCCCCCTACCGCGCCGGCCGCTCGACCAGCTGGGTCAAGTCCAAATGCCGGGGCCGCGACGAGGTGGTCATCGGCGGCTGGTCCTCCGAGGGCGGAACCCGCTTCCGCTCGTTGCTGGTCGGGGTCCGCGACAAGGGCGGCCTGCGCTATCTGGGCCGGGTCGGCACGGGCTATGGCGAGGCGGTCACAAGGACCCTGACCCCGGCCCTCAGGTCGATCGCCGCCGAAAAAAGCCCCTTCAGCGGCGCGGGCGCGCCCCGGGGGGCGAAGGACATTCACTGGGTGAAACCCGTCCTCGTCGCCGAGGTCGAACACGGCGGCTACACCGAGGCGGGCTCCCTGCGCCACGCCGCCTTCAAGGGCCTGCGCGACGACAAGACCGCCGCCGAGGTCACCCAGGCCCCCCAGCCGCCGTCGGACATCAAGCCGACGACCACGGTCAGGGCCGCCTCGAAACCGGGCAAGGTCGTGATCGCCGGCGTCGCCATCTCGAGTCCCGACAAGATCCTGTGGCCCGCCCGCGACGGTAATCCACCTGTCAGAAAGGCCGATCTGGCGCGCTACTATGAGGCTGCCTCCGATCGCATCCTCGCCCATGTCGCCGACCGGCCGACCTCGATCATCCGCGCGCCCGACGGGATCACCGGCGAGACCTTCTTCCAGCGCCACGCCATGAAGGGCTCGAACCCCCGTCTGAAGCTGATCGACGTCAAGGCCCGCACCCCCTATGTCACCGCCGTCGATGTCGGCGGCCTGGTGGCCATCGGCCAGTCGGGCGGGCTGGAGCTGCACCCCTGGGGCTGCAGGCCCGGCGACCCGGAGACGCCCGAACAGATCACCTTCGACCTCGATCCCGACGAGGGGCTCGACTTCGGGGACGTCATCTCCGCGGCGAGGGTGGTGAAGGCGACGCTGGAGAGCCTCGGCCTGTCGCCCTTCGTCAAGACCACGGGCGGCAAGGGCCTGCACGTCGTGGTCCCGATCAAGGCGGACGCGCGCAGCCGCGTCGAATGGGATCAGGCCAAGGCTTTCGCCAGGGCGGTGTCGGAACGGATCCGCGCCGACGCCCCCGACCGTTTCACCACCACCCTCGCCAAGAAGGCGCGGGGCGGGAAGATCTTCATCGACTATCTGCGCAACGGCCGGATGGCGACGGCGGTGGCGCCCTGGTCGCCGCGCGCCCGCCCCGGCGCCGGCATCGCCTTCCCCCTGTCGTGGGGGCAGGTGAGGGCGGGCCTCGACCCCTCGGCCTTCAACCTGTGGACCTGGGAGGCGATGCTGAAAAAGCCCGACCCCTGGGCCGACTTCCGCAAGGCCGAGGTCAGCCTGAGGCCGATCCTGAAGAAGGTCGGCATATAGAATCCTTCTCCTCTTGAGGGAGAAGGTGCCCCCGCAGGGGGCGGATGAGGGGTGAAACACAGGCCATCAGATCTGATGTGGTTCGCTTGCCCGCCGGATCACGCCGCGGCCTTCTTCTTCGCCGCCGGCTTCCTGGCCGCTGCCTTCTTCGCCGCCGGCTTCTTCTCCGACCCCGCCGACCCCTTCAGACTGCTTCGCAACGCGGCCATCAGGTCGATGACATTGGTGTCGTCGGGCTCGGCCACATCGACCACCCCCTTGCCGCCCTTCGTCTTGGCCTTGATCATCTCGCGCAGGGCGTCGTCATAGCGGTCCCTGAACTCGGCGGGATCGAAGTCCGCCTCCTTCTGGCCGATGATCCGGGCGGCGATCTCGACCATGTCGGCGTCGGCCTTCACGCTCTGGATGTCGTCGAAATAGTCAGCGGCGTCGCGCACCTCGTCCTGCGCCCGCAGCGTATAGGCCACCAGCCCCTTGCCCCGCACCTCCAGCGCCAGTTGCCGCTCCTTGCCGCGCAGCACCAGACAGCCCAGCGCCACCTTGCCCTGCTTCTTCATGGCGTCGCGGATGACGGCGAAGGCCTCCAGCCCGGCCCCCTTCTCGGGCACCACATAGAAGGGCGAGTCCCAGTACAGCCGGTCGATCTCGCGCTCGTCGACGAATTTGTCGATCGAGATCGTCCTGGTGCTCTCCAGCTTCACCTTGTCGAAGTCGGCGTCGTCGAACAGCACATATTCGTCCTTCGACACCTCATAGCCCCGCACCAGATCGCCGCGCTCGACCGGTCCCGCATCCGGATCGGTCGGCACCATCCGGATGCGGTTGTTGGTCTCCGGATTGATCAGATGGAAGCGCACGTCATGGGTGCTGGTCGTCGCCGTGTAGAGCGCCACCGGACAGGTGACGAGCGACAGCTTCAGATGTCCTTGCCAGGTGGGGCGTGCGGCCATGATGAGTCTCCTTGCCGGGGAGAATGCGCGAGGGGGGGATGGGTTCGGCGGGCGGGGGTGCGGTCATCCCGCCGATCGTGGAAGGTTCGCGTCGTCGAGAGCCTCGCGCAGCGCGGGAAGGCGCGAGCGGCTGACCGGCAGCGGTGGTCCCTCGGGCATCTGCAGCCGCCATCGATCGCCGTCGCGCTGCAGGCTCCGGACCAGCGCGAGATTGGCGATCGCAGACCGGTGGATGCGCTGAAATCCGGACGGGAGCTGATCCTGAAGGCGATCCAGGCGGGCTGAATGCAACAGAGTGCGGCCGCCGATCAGCCGCAGTTCGACATAGTCGTCGGCGCCGACCACCGCCAGAATGTCGGAAATCGGCACCAGTTCGACGCCGCGGGCGGACGCTACGGTCAGGCGGTTCGGTTGGCCCGCGGCCCGGGTGAGCGCATCCTCCCGCCCGCGATCCTCGCGGCCGAGCCTGACCACCTCGGCCATCAGCAGCGGCATAACCAGGCCGGCGGCGAGCAGGAAGTAGGAAAGATCGACCAGCCGCTCGGGGAAGGCGAGAGAGAGCCCCATGAACAAGGCGAGGTAGGCAAGGGTCAGGCGCGCGCCGGGCAGGCGCCGGTGGACTCCGGCCGCCGACGCCAGCAGCGACAGGGTGACGCCGACGAGGAGCGCCGCGCCGGTCTTGAGATCAAAGCCAGGCAGCAGGACGGTGGCGGCCACGCCAAGCCCGGCCAGCCCGATCAACCCGCGACGCGCACCCGGCATGAGTCGACCGGCGACATAGCTGACGAGCAGGACCGCGAAGGCGGCGGCCAGGAGCCAGATGGCCCCCAGTCGCCAGACATGTAGCGGGTAGGGATAGCCGAACAATGGCCGCACGCTTTCCGCCATGGCCTGCAGGGCGGCGACGGCGGCGATGGCGGCCAGTATCAGGCTTGATCCGGTACGACGGATCGCATGGATCACCCCGAAGCCGAACGCCGCCGCCAGCAGGGTCCCGGCGGCCATCAGCGTCACGGCGAGCACCCAGGTTCGGGAGGGCAGGGGATAAGGGGCGACGATCACCGCGCCGACCGGATAGTTCAGCCGCAGTCCGCCGTGAAACGAGGACAGATGCACCACAAGCAGGTTGGCGCCGGGGCGCCACGCCGAGTCCGGGATCGGCATTGCGGCCTGGTACCGTCCGGGTCGTTCGCCCTCCGCCGTGCTCCCCGGGCGCCCGTTGGTCCCGAGGCGTCGCCCGTTCAGCCAGGCTTCGGCCGAGGCGACGCCGGCCAGATGAAGGGCGTGGGGCCTGTCGCCTTCCGGCGCGAATACCAAGGCCTTGATCCAGATGTCCCGCCCTTGCGGATCGATCGGTCCCCTGAGCGGTCGGCACTGATCGAGGTGCGGACCGTCCACCCCCTGGACCGCCTCACAGACTTGCCAGGATGGTGCGGCCTGCGCCGCAGACGCCAGGGCCAGGAACAGGCCGGTCAGGATCAGAATTCGCCACATGCCGACACTCTAGGGCGCCGTTCGCCGGGCCGCGCGGCCGTTCACCGGTCCCGGGGCGCCATTGACCGAACTGCGCCGGACAGCGGCGCGTGATCGGGTCGGAATGACCGCCATGACAAACGCACCTCTGAGTCGCCGCGCCGTTCTCGCCGCCGCAGGTCTCGCCATCCCGGCCTCTGCCATCGCCCAGGCGCAGTCCGGACCGATCCGCTTCAAGGGCTGGCGGGATCAGGAGACCGATGCGGAGCAAGGGTTCCTCGAGGTTCCCGAGGACCGCAGCGATCCCGGCTCCCGGCGGATTCGCCTGAGCTACGTCCGGTTTCCTTCGACCGCGCAACGGCCCGGGCGGCCGATCGTCTATCTGGCTGGCGGCCCCGGCGGCACGGCGACAGGCACGGCGACCGGGCCTCGTTTCCCGATATTCCAGGCGCTTCGCGGCGTCGCGGATGTGATCGCCTTCGATCAGCGCGGTACGGGCCAATCAAACCACATCCCGGCGCGCGCCCCGCGGCCGGGACCCCTGCCGGTCCTGACGCGCGCGGGGATCACGTCCGCTTTCCGCGACGAATTCCAGAAAGCCTGGGTCGACTGGACGTCCGCGGGAGTCGCCATGCGCGGCTACAACACCGCCCAGAGCGCCGACGACATCGACGACCTGCGTCGCCATCTCGGCGCGGAGAAAATCGATCTCTGGGGCATCAGCTATGGCACCCATCTGGCGTTGTCGGTGCTGAAGCGCCATGGCGATCGCATCGGCCGCGTGGCGCTGGCCAGCCTCGAAGGGCAGGATCAGACGGTAAAGCGTCCGGCCCGACTCGACGCCTATCTGCAGAGGATTGACGCGCTCCTCGACGCCGATCCTGCGACCCGCGCCGCTGTACCGGATCTGCCGGCGCTGATGCGGGCTGTCCACGAACGGTTCGAAGCCAACCCGGCGCGACTGACCACCGGCCTGCAGGGGGCGGCGGTTGAGGTCCAACTGGGCGGGTTCGCCCTCCAGATGCTGGCGGGAAGCCTGATCGCCAATCCGCCGTCTCTGGCCATGCTGCCGGGGCTCTATCTCGCGCTTGACGCCGGTCGGACGGCGGTCCTTGACCCTTTCCTCGGCCTGCTGGGCCGGCCGGTCGTGATTTCCGGAATGCCCGAGGCGATGGATCTCGCCTCGGGCATCTCACCCGAACGGCTACGACTCGTCGAGCAGGAGGCGCGGACCGCCGTCCTCGGCGATGCTCTCAACTTCCCCATGCCTCACCTTCTGGGGGCGGCGCCGGACGTGGACCTGGGCGAGGCGTTTCGGGCGCCTTTGCGCGTCGAGACACCCGCGCTGCTGGTCGCCGGCACGCTCGACGGTCGGACGCCGCTTGAGGAGCAGGCCGAAGTGGTCGCGCAGTTTCAGAACAGGACCCGGATCACCGTCGAAAATGCGGGGCACAATGTCTTCGAGTCCCACCCGGAGGTGCAGGATCTGATCGTGCGATTCTTTAGCGGAGACCCGGTGGGCGATACCCGGCTCAGCCTGCCGCCCCCCGCGTTCCGCCTCGGATGACTTGACCCGTCTCTCGTCTCTCGCCGAAGTGGGTGACCGGTGTTAAGCCGCATCCATGCGCCGCCTCCTCGACTTCATCCTGAACATGGAAGCCCGCCGCTGGCGGGCGGCGCTGGCGACGGCGCTGCTGCTCGGCGCCACGGTCGGGCTGCTGCTGTTCGGCAAGAGCCAGTTCGGACTGGCGGCCGAGGAGAATCTCGAGGCCTGGCTGCAGGGCTATCGCGGCAGCCCCTGGGCCTTCGCCGCGACCATCGTCCTGTTCATCGCCGCCGCCTTCATCGGCGCGCCCCAGTTCATCCTGATCGCGGCCTGCGTGGTCGCCTTCGGCCCGTCGCTGGGCTTTTTCTACAGCTGGGCGGCGACCGTGGTCTCGGCGGGGGTGACCTACTGGCTGGGCCGGGGACCGACGGCGCGGCTGGTCGATCGCTTCGGCGGTCGCACCATGGGGCGGCTCAAGGGCTTCGTCGGCAAGAACGCCTTCTATGCCAGCTTCATGATCCGCAACGTCCCCTCGGCGCCCTTCATCGTCGTCAACATGGCCTTCGGCGCCACCCGCGCCTCCTTTCCCGCCTTCCTCGCCGGCTGCGCCCTCGGCGTCCTGCCCAAGACCGCCCTGGTGGCCTTCTTCGGGGGGGCGGTGGTGGCGGCGGTCAGCGGCGACGGCGTCTGGACCTCGCTGATCCTGGCCGGGGTCGCCGTGGTCTGGCTGGGTCTGATGCTGGGCGTGCGCGAACTGGTCAAACGGCGCGAAAACCGCCTCGTCCCGGATTAATCAGCACAGTACTTGTTACGGATCAATCCGCCGCCTATCTGGTTCAGCATCATCCCGCTCCAGGAGATCAGAGATGCTGAAGCTTTACATTTCGCCGGGCGCCTGCGCCCTCGCCTCGCACATCGCACTTGAAGAGGCCGGCGCGAATTATGAGACCCAGATCATCGACCTGAAGACCGGCCAGCAGAAGACGCCGGAGTACCTCGCGGTCAACCCCGCCGGCGTCACCCCGGCGCTACAGACAGACAAGGGCGTCATCACGCAGAACGCCGCCATTCTGGCCTTCGTCGCCCAGACCCATCCGGACCGGAAGCTGGCCCCGATCGACGACCCGCATGCCTTCGCCGCCTTCAATGCCTTCAACGGCTTCCTCGGCTCGTCGCTGCATCCCGCCATCGGCAAGGTGCTGTTCAGTCGTCCGGCGCTGGAGGGCGACGACAAGGCGCAGGCCGTCGACGCGGCCCTGGCCAAATACCAGCTGGTCGAGGGCCACTGGCTGCAAGGACCGTGGGTGTTCGGCGACGACTTCACCCTGGCGGACGGCTATCTGGCCGTCTTCACCCGCTGGGCCCGCCAGTCGGGTCTGCTGGACCTGTCGCGGTTCCCCGGCCTGAACGCCCATCTGGACCGCGTCCAGGCGCGGCCGGCCGTGGCCCGCGCCCTGGCGACCGAGGGCCTGACCGCCGTTTAGGCCTCCGCGGCCGGCGAGGCGAATGCACCGGGGCGACCAGCGCGCCTCCCGGTGCATTCGCATGGCCGACGCCCGCCAAAGGGCTTGTAATCCCGCCCGCACAAGGGCAAACGAGCCTTAAGGTCGGTCAGGCGATAACGATCAGGAGGCGGTGCGTGGGGATGCGTGGCGCCGGGGCGTCGCCGAAGCGGATCGAGACTGACGAAGCCCCCTTTCAGGCCCGAACGAACGGTATCCCGGACCCATGTTCTCCAGCATTTTCGGCGCGATCTCCAACGACATCGCCATCGACCTCGGAACCGCCAACACCCTCATCTACATGAAGGGCAAGGGCATTGTGCTGAACGAGCCGTCCGTGGTCGCCCTGAGAAATGTCGGTGGCCGGAAGATCGTCCACGCCGTCGGCATAGAGGCCAAGCAGATGCTGGGCCGCACGCCGGGCCACATGGAAGCCATCCGCCCCATGCGCGACGGGGTCATCGCCGACTTCGAAGTCGCCGAGGAGATGATCAAACACTTCATCCGCAAGGTTCATAACCGCAAGGGCTTCGTGAACCCCAAGGTCATCGTCTGCGTGCCGTCGGGCGCCACCGCCGTCGAACGCCGCGCCATCAACGATTCCTGCCTCAACGCCTCGGCCCGCCGCGTCGGCCTGATCGACGAGCCCATGGCCGCCGCCATCGGCGCGGGCCTGCCGATCCATGAGCCGACCGGCTCCATGGTCGTCGACATCGGCGGCGGCACCACCGAGGTCGCCGTGCTGTCCCTGTCCGGCATCGTCTATTCGCGCTCGGTCCGCGTCGGCGGCGACAAGATGGACGAGGCGATCATCTCCTACATGCGCCGCAACCATAACCTTCTGATCGGCGAGACCACCGCCGAGCGCATCAAGAAGGACATCGGCACCGCCCGCATCCCGGCCGACGGCGAAGGCCTGTCGATCGACGTCAAGGGCCGCGACCTGATGCAGGGCGTGCCGCGCGAGGTCCGCATCTCCGAGCGTCAGGCGGCGGAAGCGCTGGCGGAACCCGTCTCGCAGATCGTGGAGGCCGTGAAGGTCGCCCTGGAAGCCACCCCGCCCGAACTGGCCGCCGACATCGCCGACAAGGGCATCATGCTGACCGGCGGCGGCGCTTTGCTGCGCGGCCTGGACGCCGAGATTCGCGATCACACCGGCCTGCCGGTCTCGGTCGCCGACGATCCGCTGTCCTGCGTGGCCATCGGCTGCGGCCGGGTGCTCGAGCATCCGCGCTGGATGAAGGGCGTGCTCGACTCGGCCCTTTAAGGCCAAGTCCCACTTCGCGCCTCAAATCCCTGTCATCCTTGAGGATGATTGGGGTTGCAGCGGTTTCCAAACGGCCCGGATTTTGCAATAGGCTGGGCTGATCGGCGGGGGGCGTCCCGCTGATTCCCTTTTTCTGAGGAAGGCGCGCCGTGGCGTTTCGCGACGGACCGTTCGAAAACATCAAGGTGCCGCTGGTCTGGACCGCGGCCGTGACCGTCGTTGTCGCGGCCATCGGCTGCGTCCTGCTGCTGATCAGCGACGCCCGCGCCCAGACCTCGCCCTATCAGCCGGTGCGCTCCGGCGTGGAGGCCGTGGCCGGTCCGGTCGGCGGCGTCTTCGCGGCCCCCGTCCGCTGGTTCGGTCACGCCTCCGACTATGTCGGCGGCTATTTCTTCGCCGTGTCCGAGAATCGCCGGCTCAAGCGCGAACTGGCCGAGCTGCAGCCGTGGCGCGACCAGGCCATCGCCCTCAAGAACGTCAACGCCCGCTATGAGACCATGCTGGGCATCCGTCCCGAACCGCCCGTGGTCATGCAGACCGCCCGCTCCATTCTCGACGCGCGCGGTCCCTTCTCCAAGGCCCGGCTGATCGACGCCGGCTCGGCCCAGGGCGTCAAGGTCGGCAACCCCGTGATCAACGAGCACGGCCTGGTCGGCCGCATCGTCGGCACGTCGGCGGGGATCAGCCGCATGCTGCTGGTCACCGACGTGGCCAGCCAGATTCCGGTGCTGGTCGATCGCACCGACGCCCGCGCCATCCTCAAGGGCGACGGCAGCGACAATCCCCGGCTGGAGTTCATGCGCGGCGTGGGCTCGGTCCAGGTCGGCGATCGCATCCTGTCGTCCGGCGACGGCGGCGGCTTCCCGCGCGGCGTTCCCATCGGGGTCGCGGCCAAGGGCATCGACGGCAGCTGGCGCGTCAAACTGTTCAGCGACCGCGGCGCCATCGACTATGTCCGGGTCATGCTGTTCGAGGATTTCGGCCAGCTGATCGGCGCTGACGATCTCAACGCCCCGCCGCTGGCCGCGCTCGGCACCCTGTCGGAGGCCACGCCCGAGCAGGCCTCGGCCATCACCGACTCGGCCGCCCGCCGGAGCGCCGCCCGCGCCGCCGCCGAGCAACGCCGGG
>JAHKAM010000092.1 GCA_018826515.1 Alphaproteobacteria bacterium | reverse complement strand
GTTGCGCCGGACCAGACGGTGCTGGTCGTTTCCCGCATCCTCCAGGGTTTGGCAGCGGGGATCGTCCAGCCGCTGGCGATGGTGGTGATGTTCCAGGTCTTCCCGCCGCAGCAGCGAGGGGCGGCGATGGGCATTTTCGGCATCGGGGTCGTGCTGGCGCCGGCCCTCGGTCCCTGGGTGGGCGGGGTGCTGATGGACAATTTCGATTGGCGCTTCCTCTTCTATCTGGGGATTCCGTTCGGGGTCGTCGGCATCGTTCTCGCCAACCTGTTCCTGCCGGGTCGGAATCCGGACCTCGAGCGGCGCCGGCTCGACTGGCCGGCCATCGTCTATCTCTCCGTGTTTCTGCTGTCGGTCCTCCAGGCCATCTCGAGCGGCCAGCGGCTGGGTTGGGATTCCAACATCGTGATCGGTGAGATCGCCCTGGCCGTCGCGGCCGGCTGCGCCTTCCTCTGGCATGAACACCGAACCCCGCACCCGATGCTCGATCTGCGACTGTTCTCCAACGGGCCGTTCGCCGCAGCGTGCGTCGTCAGCTTCGTCCTGGGGGCCGGACTGTTCGGCTCGACCTATCTCCTGCCCATCTTTGTCCAGCAGATCCAGAATCTGACGCCGACCCAGGCCGGGCTTCTGCTGATGCCGGCCGGGTTCGCCCTCGTCTTCGTATTTCCCCTCGCCGGCAAGCTCAGCGACACGGCCCCGCCGGGCGTGCTCATCGGTCTCGGCATGGCCATTTTCGCCTATGCCTCGTGGTTGCTCTCGCATGTCAACGTCGATACCGCCTTCTGGACGTTGGCCTGGTGGACGGTGATCAGCCGGGTCGGCATGGGGTTCGTCTTTCCGTCGCTGAGCGCCGGTTCGCTGACCGTCCTGCCGCCACAGCTCCTCAGCCAGGGGTCAGGCGCGATGAATTTCACCCGACAACTCGGCGGAGCCCTGGGCACCGGCCTGCTTGCGGTCATCGTGGAACGGCGCACCGCCTTCCACGGCGATCTCATCGCCGCCACCCAGACGCCGGACAACGTCGCCACCTCGGCCTATGTTCAGGGCGCCGGCCGGGTGATCGGCGAACTCGGCGTCAGCGGGCTGGACCAGGCCGCCGCCTCCGGTTGGCTGTTGGGCCAGACGGTCGTCTATCAGGCCGCGGCCGCCGCCTATCGCGACGGGTTTCTGATCACGGCGGTCGTCTTCGCGGGAGCCCTCCTGCCCACCTATATTCTTCATCGCGCCCTGCAATCGAACCGCAAGCCTTCCGCCGCACCCCCGACGGCGCTGGAGGCCGAGGGCGACATCGAAGCCGGGTTCGCGCTCGAACCGGTCCTGGCGGATGATCCCGGTCCCCAGGGAAAGCGCGGCGCGGCATGACGACGTCGTAGAGCGCTTCAGTCGTTTTCCGGGCGAATGGATGAGGACTGAATGTCCACCAAGGTGCGCACGACGGCGGTGAACCGGGGGCCGCGCGCCCGGATTTGCTCGCGCGCGAAGTGCGGCTGCAAGGCGTTGAGTCGCGTGGCGAAGCCGATCATCAGATCGAGCACGGCGAGAGCGATGTCCTCGGCGAGCTCGGGCGGCAAGCCGGGGGTCCGCTGCGCCAGCAGCGCCGAAAATACGCCCACGCTTTGCCCGACCGACGTCGCGACCGTTTCCCGGACGGTGTGAAAGGTCTCGTCCTCGGTGAGCAGGAATCCCATGAGGGCACACCCTTCCGGCGCGACCAGGATCTCAAGACACCGACGCACGAACTCCTCCAACCAGTCTTCCCCTTGGCCCGCGTCCGTCAGGGATGCCCGAACATGCGAGCGCCAACGCTCCAGCGCGTCCCGGATGGCGGCCTCGATGAGCTGGTCCTTGGAGTTATACCGTTGATAGATCGTCCGTTTACTCATGCGCGCATGACGCGCCACCGCTTCGATGGTGGTGCGGGAATACCCCTGGTCGACGAAGATCCGCCACGTCGCGGCCAGCAGGTCCGGCTCTATGAGCTCAGCCTTGTCGTGTGGCGGACGTCCGACCCTGGGAGCACGCGCGGTCGACTTGTCAAAAGCGGAGGCGTTCGGAGGCATTTCCACGTTGTAGGGAACTCGGCCCAAATGAGCGAGTTCCTAGGCGGTAACGGTACGGCGTATTACCCTTGTTGATGGACGAGCCCATGCAGAACCTTCGTGCCGCGCTGATTGCATTTCTTGGGTTGACCCTGAGCGCCTGCGCGACCGTGGATCGCGCGCCGGAAATGTCGCTTGCGGAGCTGGAGCGGGGCCTGATCGCCACCCAGGATCCGAGAATCGCCCCTGGCGATGAAGCCCGGCTGGAGCGAATCGCCGAGGACTTCCGGAGGCGGCTCGCGGGCAGCGATCATCGCCGATCCATCCTCGCCCTGTCGGGAGGGGGTGCAAACGGAGCGTACGGCGCAGGCCTTGTGGTCGGCTGGACCCAGCGGGGCGACCGGCCCGAGTTCGACATCGTGACGGGCGTGAGCACCGGCGCGCTTGCGGCGCCCTATGCCTTCCTCGGCCCGGACTGGGACGACGAGCTGGCAGCGGCCTATTCCGAAGGCAAGACGGAGGGGCTGCTGAGCTGGCGCAGCTTCGCC
>JAHKAM010000063.1 GCA_018826515.1 Alphaproteobacteria bacterium | reverse complement strand
GGTGTCCTCGTCGCGACGGCCAAGGCCGACATTGGCCAGACGCTGCAACAACGAAGCACGCTTCTGCGGCGGATGCTCTTCGGCGCTCTCGCCGCGAGCCTGCCGGATCTGGTTCTGCGCCGGGACCGGCAATTCATCGAACTGCGGCATGCGAGCCGGGCGAACCGGCATGCGTTCGGCAGGCTGCGGAATGAAGGATGCCGGAGGTGCTGCTTCCTGCAGGTTCATCGGCTCTTCGTGATCCGGGAACAGCGAGGGCTTCGGCGGGATCGGACGCACGCTGACGTCGCCATAGGCGGCGGGCTGCATCGGTGCCGGAGCTGACGGCGACACGGCTTCGGCAATCGCGGCAAGTGCGGCGCGATCGATCTGGTCGGCGGTGGCGCGGGCGGGCGCAGGCGCGGCAGCGGTGACAGCCTTCTGCTGCTGCGCGCGTTCCGCAATGCGCTGGTTGTCGGCACGCAGACGTGCGGTGAGTTCGGCAAGGCGGCTTTCAGGCGCACCACCGCTTGTCACCTGCGGCGGAGCCGTCGAGCGGCTGGAGGCGACAGTGTCGATGCCGGTGGCGACCACCGACACGCGGATGACGCCGTCGAGGGTTTCGTCGAACGTCGCGCCAACGATGATGTTGGCGTCGTTGTCGACCTCCTCGCGGATGCGGGTGGCAGCTTCATCGACTTCGAACAGGGTGAGGTCCTTGCCGCCGGTGATCGAGATCAGCAGGCCGCGCGCACCGCGCATTGACGAATCGTCGATCAGCGGGTTGGCGATCGCAGCTTCCGCCGCGGTCAGCGCACGTTTCTCGCCCGTCGATTCGCCGGTGCCCATCATCGCCTTGCCCATCTCGCGCATCACGGCGCGAACGTCGGCGAAGTCGAGGTTGATCAGGCCGGGCAGGATCATCAGGTCGGTGATCGAGCGCACGCCCGAGTGCAGGACCTGGTCGGCCATGCCGAAGGCGTCGGCGAAGGTGGTGCGCTCATTGGCGACGCGGAACAGGTTCTGGTTCGGAATGACGATCAGGGTGTCGACATAGCGCTGCAGCTCGGCGATGCCCGCATCGGCCAGACGCATGCGGTGACGGCCTTCGAAGGTGAAGGGCTTGGTCACCACGCCGACGGTCAGGATGCCGCGGTCGCGGGCGCATTTGGCGATGACCGGCGCCGCGCCGGTGCCGGTGCCGCCGCCCATGCCGGCGGTGATGAAGACCATGTGGGCGCCGTCCAGGTGCCCGTAAATTTCCTCGGCCGATTCCTCGGCGGCGTTCATCCCGACCTCGGGGTGGGCGCCGGCGCCCAGGCCCTGGGTGATGGTCTCGCCCAGCTGGACGCGGCGGTCGGTCTTGGCGAACGACAGATGCTGCGCGTCGGTGTTGGCGACGACGAACTCGACCCCTTCAAGGCCGGCGTCGATCATGTTGTTGACTGCGTTGCCGCCCGCGCCGCCCACGCCGAAGACGACGATCCGGGGCTTCAATTCCGTGGCCTGCGGCCGCACCAGCGAGAGAGACATTCTATTCCGACCTTATCCGAACCCTGCTCCTGCAGTCCGATGCGAAAACCCCGCCGATTCGCATTGGTTATGAGCGCGTTAAGGAAGCGCCCGATCTGCTTAAGAGAGTGTTACCGGATAGGGTGAGTCGCGGCTCAGGCCACGAATTTCGTTAACCTTGAGCGCAGTTTTCGGTGTGTGGACCAACGAAAAAGGGCGGCTCTTTCGAGCCGCCCTTTCCGTCTTGGAGCCTCCGGGTCTTACCAGGGGCGATAGTTCAGGCCGAAGAAGAAGCGGGTCCCGTAGGGGTCCATGCTGCTGACCAGACCGCCACCGAGGTAGCGGGGCTGTTCGGCGTCGAAGGCGTTGACCACACCCATGCGGATCGACAGGTCGTCCGCGGCGTTCCACCGGACGGTGAAGTCGTGACGGGCGAAGTTGCCGGTGTCGTAGGTGTCGAACGGACGGCTGTCGAAGTTACCACCCTGGATCGAGTCCCGGATGTCGACGCTATCCTGGGCGGTCTGCCAGTCCACGCTCCAGTTGACGCTCCAGATGTCGTTCGGCGACCAGGTCAGCGACGAAGTCAGGCGAACACGCGGGTAGAAGATCGAGCTGCCCAGTTCCGTACCATCGGTCGGATCGGCGACGTTGGTGAAGTTCTCCTGCTCGATCAGCCACAGACCACCGACGCGGTAGTCGAAACGACCCCAGTTGCGGCCGAACACTTCTTCGGTGTCCAGCGAGTAGCGGGCCGAGAAGTCCAGACCACGGGTCGCCAGCTGGGCCAGGTTGACCGGCTGCTGGATGAAGCCGCCGACCGGGTCGCCGCTGGGGGCGCCGACGCCGAACGGAATGGTCGGGTTGTTGCGGAACACCGAGTTACAGGCATCGGGGTTCAGCGACGCGCCGCTGACGCAGCTGGCCGTGAGGGCGGCCGCCGACGGCGACACGATCACGCGGTCCAGTTCAATCTCGTAGTAGTCGAGAATGATGCTGAGGTTCGGGAACCAGCGGGGCTGCAGCACGGTCGAGAAGGTGAAGCTTTCCGACTCTTCCGGCGTCAGGTTCGGGTTGCCGGAGTTAATGCCGGCGATGCCGCTGGAGTAGATCGGGTTGTAGTCGTCGGTGTTGGTCGCGGTGGCGCCGGCGAAGTCGAACGTGAAGCCGGCGGCCGTGGCCAGAGCCGTACAGTTGGCGATCCGGTTGGCCCGGACTTCCGCGTTCTGCCCTGCGATCTGGTTGGTGGCGCAGGCGTCGACGAAACCGTTGGCGAACGTCTGGCTGGCCGGGGCGAAGTTCTCGGACAGGTTCGGGGCCCGGAACGAGGTGTTGAAGCTCGTCTTGAAGGCGATGTCCCGGATCGGACGGTAGACCAGGTTCACGCCATAGACGTCGCCCTCACCGGCGGTGGTGTAGTCGAACGAACGGTACGAACCGCTGAGTTCGGCGTACTCGCCCAGCCAGCTGTCGCGGAACAGCGGGATCGAAAGTTCGGCGAACCATTCTTTCGACTCGTATTCAGCGGCCAGGAAGTCCGCGCCGGTGTTGAGGAACAGCAGGCGGTCGCCGGTGGTGGCCGAACGGCCCACGCCCTCGGTGAACTCCTTGCGGTATTCGGCGCCGATGGCCATGCCGATCTCGCCAGCGCCCCAGAAGTCCCAGAGCTGGCCGGAGATGACGGCCAGGCCCTGGTCCTGCTGGTTGACGTGGCTGACCGTGATGGCGGCGTCGACATAGGCCAGGGCGGCATCGCTCTGGTTGCCGTCGCCGAACACGTTCAGCGGCACGCACTGGTTGAGGGCATTGGTGCCTTCAACGCTGTCGGTCAGGATACCGCCGCGCAGGTAGTCGTCCAGATCGCCAGCGGTCGCCTGGATCAGGCGGGCCCGGCAGACGATCTCGCCGGGGCGGCCGTTGACAGCGCCGGCGACGTCCACGACCGCGTCAGCGGCCAGGGCGAAGCGTTGGACGTCAACACCCCGCTCGACGTTCCGGTTGGTGGCCTCGCCCTGCACCCAGGACAGATCCCAGTCGACGTTCTTGATGAAGCCGATCGAGTCGAAGTCACCGCTCAGGGCCACGACATAGCGCTCGATTTCGCGCGTGTTGTCCTGGGTCCGCTGCGGGCCGAACATCGAGTGACGGGCGCGCTGGCTGGCGACCGCCGGGCCGGCCGGCGAGCCGTCGGTGTTGGCGTTGGCGGTCCAGTTCTGGACGGTGTTCGCCGCGATGGCGTCCTTCACGTTCTGCGGCAGATAGGCGTTGTCCGCGAACAGCAGGTCGAACTGCGACACGGCCCGGATCACGTTGGTCCAGTTCGGCAGATAGGTGCGCTGGGCGCCGCCGACCAGGAAGATGTCGAAGAAGGTCGGCTGCGAGATGTCGAAGGTGTCTTCGGTGATGAACTTGGCTTCGACCGACAGATCCATGTTGTCCAGGATCGCGAAGTTGGCGCCGACCTGGTAACGCTGCGAGGTCGATTGCGGAACGCGGGTTTCCGAGCCGAAGTTGTTCGGGTTCTCACCGTCGCCGCCGATGTTCAGCGTGCGGTTCGAGCCGACGTTGCCGATCCGCTGGCCGAAGTTGGCCAGACGGGCGGTGTTGCCTTCGTAAACGTAGGTCTTGGTCGGGTCGAGGCTGTAGCAGTTGGAGCTGGTCAGCGAGGTGCAGGACGCCAGCGGCACATCGGGATCGCTCAGCGGGCTGGGACGCTGCGAGTTGGCGAGCGTGGTCTGGCCCCAGCGGGGACGCGACAGGGTGTTGACGCCGCTGAACACGGCGGAATCAAACATGCCGTCGCTGCGCGCGTTGGTCGGGTCGGCGTCGATGCCGGCGAGGACGTGAGCGCCGCGGAGCCAGTCGATGTCCAGGCTCTGGACCATGTCGATGTCTTCGTATTCACCGAAGGCATACAGGTTCAGGCGGTCGTCGAACAGGTTGGTGCCGATCAGGGCCGAGACACGCTTGTTGGCCTGACCGTCCTGGTTGATCATGCCGTAGTTGGCGTCGATCTCGAGGCCTTCAAAGTCGCGGCGCAGCTGGAAGTTCAGCACGCCCGAGACGGCGTCGGCGCCGTAGACCGAAGAGGCGCCGCCGGTGACGATTTCGATGTTCTCGATCAGCAGGCGCGGGATGGCGTCGATGTCGACGGCCAGGTTGCCCGCGGACGAACCGACGTGGCGACGACCGTCAACCAGGGTCAGGGTCCGGCCGGTGCCCAGCGAGCGCAGGTTGGCGAAGGACAGACCGCCGTCGTTCAGGTTCGAGCCGGTGGTGTCCGAGGGAACCAGCGAGTTCGACAGGGCGGGGATGGTGGCCAGGTAGTCGACGACCGTCGACTGACCGGTGGTCAGCAGCGCTTCGCGCGAAACCTGGATCAGCGGGGTCGGTGCGTTGGTCGGGTCGCGACGGATGCGCGAACCGGTAACGACGACTTCGCCGATCTCGGTGGCTTCCTGGTCGGACTGACCCTGGACGTTGACGCCCGGGAGCTGGTCCTGGGCGAAGGCCGGAGCCGTGACAGCCATGACGCCCGCGAGGATCGTCGTGCCAAAGAGGTACTTGCGCTTGAGAAGCATGGTGATTGGGCCCCAACCGTTGTGGATGCAATACGCAGCGTCCGCCGGATGACGGATTCTGCTTCGGACCTTCACGCTAGCAGCAAAGCGGGCAACGACAAGGGATTGTGGCCGCTTGGCGACCAATCCGCACCCCGGTTGTTACAATCTGGACACAGTCTCGCCATGCGGGGGAAATGTTGTGGGCAATCCGCCCCGGACCGCCCGTCTTTCAGAGATTTTCACGCAGCCAGCCTGCGGCGCGCGCCACAATCCCGCCGCGGTGGACCCGCGGGGCGTCGGCGGCGGAAATCTGCCGCGACATCAGCTTGCGGGCCGAAACCGCCTCGCGCGGCCCATAGGCGGCGCGCAGCAGCACCCCGGCCGCCGAACAGAAGGCCGGCCCCGAGGCGGCGTCCGCCAGGTGGGGCGCGCGCTGGGGCTTGCCCAGGCGCACCGGGCGGTCGAACACCCGGATGGCCAGCTCGCGCACCCCGTTCAACTGGCTGGCCCCGCCGGTCAGGACCAGGCCCGCGCCGGGCTCCAGGCCCACGCCCGCATTGCGCAGCCGGTCGCGCAGCAGCTCCAGCGTCTCCTCGACCCGCGGGGCGATGACGGTCTTGAGCATGGCGCGCTGGACGAAGATCGGGCCGGCCGAGGCGTCCTCGCCACGCGGCGGCGCCTCCAGCATCTCGCGGTCCTCATGGGCGTTGGCCATGGCCGAGCCGTGCAGGGTCTTCAGCCGCTCGGCCCCGGCCCGCGAGGTCGACAGGCCGCGGGCGATGTCCGCCGTCACATGATCGCCGCCGACGTTCAGCGATTCGATATGCAGCAACGAACGCCCGCCCCACACCGCCGCCGAGGTCGAGCCGCCGCCCATGTCGATGCAGACGCAGCCCAGATCCATCTCGTCGTCTTCCAGCGCCGCCAGCGAGGACACCACCGGCGCCGCCGCCACGCCCTGCAGGTCGAGGTGGGCCAGTTCGAGGCAGTGACTCAGCCCGTTGAAGGCGCTCTCGGCCATGGACACGACCAGCAGGTCCAGCCCCAGCGAATGACCCTTCATGGCCCGGGGGTCATGCACCCCGCGCGCGCCGTCCACCGACCAGGCGATCGGCAGCACATGGATCGGCCGGCGATTGGGCAGGCGGATCTGGGCCAGGGCCATGCCGATGGCCCGCGCCAGATCGGCGTCCCCGACCGGATTGGCCCCCAGCGAGACCCGCGCCTGCACCCGGTGGCTGGCCATCTGGCCGATGGCGGTCGTCACGACGACCCCCGAGACCGGACAGCCGGCCGCCCGCTCGGCGCGCTCGACCGCATGGCCGATGGACTGGGCCGCCTCGTCCATGTTGACGATGCCGCCGCCGCGCACGCCGCGCGACTGGACATGCCCGGCACCCGCCACCCGGATGGTGCGGTCGGCGTGACGCACGCCGTCGGCCTTCATGATGAAACAGGCGACCTTGGACTGGCCGAGGTCGAGCGCCGCCACCACGGGCGCGCGCCCCGCGGCCTTCCCCACACCGTCCACAGACTTGTCCACAGTACGTCCGGCCATCAGTCGTCCCTCACCTACGCTTCGCCATTGGAGGGCCGGACGGCGACCTCCTCGGGCGTTCTGAGATCGATCCGGGCGAAGCCCAGCTCCAGCAGCCGCTCGCGTTGGTCCAGGGCGTCCAGCTGGATCAGCGCCGCCTCCTGGTTTGAGGCGGGCAACTGGATCAGGCTGCCGTCCTTGAGCCGCAGGTCCCAGCGGCGCTCGTCGACCCGCACCAGCGCCTCGACCCGGCTGGCCAGCCGGGGCCGCTGGGCGATCAGGGGCAGGACCTCGTGGGCGGCCTGTTCGGCGCCCTTGCCGACGACCAGCGGCAGGTCGGGATAGCGGCCGGCGTCGGCTCCGTCGATCACCTGGCCATGACTGTCGATGACCTGGCTCACGCCGCCGGTCTGCCAGACGGCCAGCCGGTCATGTTCGATGACATGGACGATCAGGGTGTTGGGCAGCAGCCGCACCACGCGCGCCGACTGGACCCAGCCGATCGCCTCGACCCGCTCGCGGACGGCGTCGAGGTCGATGGAAGTCATCGGCTGGTCCGCCGAAAGCTGCACGGCCTGCTGGATGGCGCGGGTGGCCTCGGGGCTCTCGCCCTCGATGAAGACCTTCTCCAGCTTCAGGCCGAGGCCGGCGGTCATGCCGTCCACGCCATGGCCGATCGAGGCGCCGATGCGCTCGGCCCGCGCGCCCGTCGCCAGAACGCCCGCCAGCAGCAGCACGCCGGCGGCGATGGAGATGACGACGGCGCGGGGCGACAGATCCAGACGGCCCAGCGCCGCCATCTTCCCGGGCGTGGCCTGGGCGTTGCGCGGCGCGCGGCCGCGTCCCTGGGATTTGGGAGCCGCGCCGCGTTTTGCAGGCTGGTTCGAACTCTGTCGCCGACCGCCGCGAACTACCGCGGGCATGAGGCGTCCTCCACCATCCACCGTACCAGGGTCTTGTAGTCCATCCCCACATGGGCGGCCTGCTCGGGACTGAGCGAGGTCGGGGTCATGCCGGGCTGGGTATTGACCTCCAGAAGGACCAGTTCGTCCTTAACATCGTCATAACGAAAGTCGGATCGGCTCACCCCGCGGCAGCCCATGGCGCTGTGCGCCAGCTCTGATTCGCGCAGCGCCGCCTCGAACACATGGGGCGGCAGAACCGCCGGCAGCACATGGCTGGAGCCGCCCGGCGCGTATTTGGCCTCATAGTCATAGAAGCCCTTGGCCGGGGTGATGTCGGTGATGGTCAGGGCGCGCGGCCCGGACTTCTCCCCAAGAACCGTGACGGCCAGCTCCTTGCCGGCGATGAAGGGCTCGACCATCACCCGCTCGCCATAGGTCCAGCTCGCCGCGCCCGGCGCCGCGCACGGCGGTTCGCCCTCACGCACCAGATACACCCCCACCGAGGAGCCCTCGGCGTTCGGCTTGATCACATAGGGCGGCGGGATGACGTGGGTGCGCGACACGACATGCCGGTCGAACAAGCCGCCGCCCGGCACCACGACGCCCGCGGCCTTGAGCACCGCCTTGGACTTCTCCTTGTCCATGGCCAGGGCCGAGGCCAGCACACCCGAATGGGTGTAGGGAATGCCCAGAGTCTCCAGCACGCCCTGGACGCAACCGTCCTCGCCCCATTCGCCGTGCAGGGCGTTGAAGACGACATCGGGCTTCAGCGCGGCCAGCACCTGGGCCAGGTCGCGGCCGGCGTCGATGCGGCTGACCTTGCGGACCTGCCCCTCCAGGGCGTCGGCGCAGCCCTTGCCGGACGTCAGCGACACCTCCCGTTCGGACGACAGTCCGCCCATCAGGACAGCGACGTGCAGGTCGGAAAAGGGGCGGCTCATGACGGACTCCGGATCAACCGATCAGTTGCCGCAGATGTCCTTAACAACGCCTCAACCTTGTTGCGCCCAGCGCCGCATAAAATCGTGCTGATCCGGCCAGTCGGCCCATACCGCCCGGGCCCAGCGACGCACGGCGGCGCGGTGCGCATCCGGCGCTTCGGCCTGGACGACGTCGGCCACGGTCAGGGCATACGAGGTCCTGGGCGGCAGTTCAGGCAAGTCAGCTTTACGGGCGGCGAAGCCCAGCATGGCCGCATTGGCCGCCTCCCCTTCCAGCCCCTGTTCGACCTGCACCATCAGCCGCGCCAGATGCAGGCCGACGGACTGGATGGCCCGCCGCGACCCGTCGCCCGGATGCTGGACCGCCCAGGCGTCGACGCTGAGCCGGTGCACCGCCATCAGGCCGGGATCGGAATACTCCCGCGCCATCACCACATTGAACGCGGCCCAGCAGGCGGGCGATGCGGTCATATAGGCGTGGACCGGCCCCTCGACGGCCGGCAGGCGCGAGCCGCAGCCCGGGCAGACGGCGATCTCAGCCGGGCCGGCCAATGCGCTTGATTTCCCAGTCCAGCTGGACGCCCGTCTTGGCCAGCAGATCCGCGCGCACGGCGTCCCCCAGCCCCTCGATGTCCGCCGCCGTCGCCTCGCCGGGGTTGATCATGAAGTTGGCGTGGAGCTCGCTGAACATGGCGCCGCCGCCCCCCTTGCCATCTGGCGCCGTGAACAGTTTCCCGCGCCAGCCCGCCTCGTCGACCAGTTTCCACGACGAATGGCCGGGCGGGTTCTTGAAGGTCGAGCCGCCGGTCTTCTCGCGGATCGGCTGGGTCTGTTCGCGGCGCGCGGTGATCTCGGCGATGCGCGCCGCGACGGCCTCGGGCTCGTCAGGCGTTCCCCGGAAGGTCGCCTCGATCCAGATGATGTCGGCCGGCGCCTCGGAGTGGCGATAGGTGTAGCCGAAGTCGGCCAGTGAATAGTCGACCCGCTCGCCCGCCCGCGTCAGCCCCCGGGCCGAGACCAGAATGTCCTTCGTCTCGGCGCCGTAGCAGCCGGCGTTCATGGTCAGGGCCCCGCCGATGGTCCCCGGAATCCCGGCGTAGAACTCCAGTCCGCCCAGCCCGGCCTTGGCCGAGGCCCGCGCGACCATGGAGTCCAGCGCGCCCGCGCCGGCAGTAATCGTGTCGCCCTCGGTCGTGATCCCGGCGAAGGGCCGACCGGCCAGACGTACGACCACGCCCTCGACCCCACCGTCGCGGACGATGACGTTGGAGCCCACGCCCAGCACCGTTACCGGCGTGGACGGGTCCAGCGCCTTCAGGAACTCGGCCAGATCATCAGCGTCGGCCGGAATGAACAGAACGTCCGCATTCCCGCCCACCCGGAACCAGGTGAACGGCCCGAGCGGCTCGTCCCGCATCAGCTTGCCGCGCACCTCGGGCAAGGCGATCAACCCAGCCCCTCCAGCTGCCCCGGCAGGGCATAGGCCCACTGGGTGATGTCCCCCGCGCCCAGCAGCACCACCAGATCCCCGGCCTTCGCCTCGGCCGCGATGACGCCCGGCAGGGCCTCGACGCTCTCCAGCGCCTGCACCGAGCGGTGGCCGAAGCGGCGGATGCCCTCGACCAGGGCGTCCTTGTCGACGCCCTCGATCGGCGTCTCGCCGGCGGCATAGACATCGGCCACGAACACCGCGTCGGCGTCCGAGAAACAGGTCGAGAACTCCTCCATCAGGGATTCCAGGCGGGTGAACCGGTGCGGCTGGACCACGGCGATGACCCGGCCCTCCGCCACCTGACGCGCGGCCTTCAGCACGGCGGCGATCTCCACCGGATGGTGACCGTAGTCGTCGACGATCCGCACCCCGCCGACGATGCCGGTGGTGGTGAACCGCCGCCGCACCCCGCCGAACCCGGCCAGTCCGGCCCGGATCGCCTCATCCGACACGTCCAGCTCGCGCGCCACGGCTATGGCGGCGAGGGCGTTGGCGACATTGTGCCAGCCCGCCATCGGCAGGTGCAGGCCGGTGATCCGGATCGGCTCGTCCAGCGCGGCAAGACCCTGCCCCTGCACCACCACGTCGAAGCGGCAGCCGTCGGGCTTCATCTCGACATTGTCGGCCCGGACCATGGCCTGCGGATTGACCCCGTAGGTCACCAGCCGCCGGTTATCGATCGAGGCCACCAGCCGCTGCACCTCGGGATGGTCAAGGCAGACGGCGGCGAAACCGTAGAAGGGGATGTTCTCCACGAAGTCCACGAACGCCTTCCGCACCCCGTCGAAGTCGCCGTAGTGGTCCAGATGCTCGGGGTCGATATTGGTCACGATGGCCACCGTCGACTTGAGGCGCAGGAAGCTGCCGTCGCTCTCGTCGGCCTCGACCACGATCCAGTCGCCGTCGCCGACCTTGGCGTTGGTGCCATAGGCATTGATGATGCCGCCGTTGACCACGGTCGGATCCAGCCCGCCGGCGTCGAGGATGGCCGCCACCATCGAGGTCGTCGTGGTCTTGCCGTGCGTCCCGCCCACCGCGATCGAGAACTGCAGCCGCATCAGCTCGGCCAGCATCTCGGCCCGCCGGACCAGCGGAATGCGCCGCTCGCGCGCGACCACCATCTCGGGATTGGTCGCCTTGACCGCCGTCGAATAGACCACCGCCGAGACGCCGTCGCCGATATGCGCCGCGTCATGGCCGATGAAGACCCGCGCGCCCAGCTTCTCCAGCCGCTCGGTATTGGCCGACGCCTTGGCGTCCGAACCCTGCACCGAATAGCCGATCTTGAGCATGATTTCGGCGATGCCGCTCATGCCGATACCGCCTATGCCCACGAAATGGACGGGGCCGAGGTCGAAGGGGACGGGGCGAAGGCGTGCGATCATCGAAGCGGACTAGCAGGGGTTTTGGCGGAATGCATCACCTTCGGCGGCGAGGCGGCAAGTGATTAGTGGTTAGTGATTAGTGGCTGCTGGATCGCCTGCGGGGGACGGCTCGGCGACGGCGGCGTCGCCCCTGTCGGCCAACCACCAATCACTAACCACTAACCACCTGGCCGCACGGGGCATTGGAATCCCGGCGCCTTTCGCCGTCCAACCCTCAATCCTCCGCCACGAAATCCTGGGCGAACTCGGGCGCGTCCTCGTCGCCTGGCAGCAGCGGCTCATCGTCCCCGTCCGACGCCCGCGACGGGTCCGGCACCTCGAAGCCGACGGGGATCGACAGGTCCAGCAGGCCCGCCGCCTTCATCTCCTGCACGCCCGGCAGGTCGTACAGGTTTGACAGGCCGAAATGCTCCAGGAAGCGGTCGGCGGTCCCGTAGGTCACCGGCCGGCCCGGCGTCCGCCGCCGCCCGCGCAGCCGTACGAACCCCATCTCCAGCAGCAGGTCCAGCGTCCCCTTGGACAGCGACACGCCGCGCACGCTCTCGATTTCGGCCCGGGTGCAGGGCTGGTGATAGGCGATGATGGCCAGGGTCTCGAGCGCGGCCTTGGACAGCCGGCGCGGCTCCTCCCGCTCCTCGGTCATCAGGAAGGACAGGTCCGGCGCCGTGCGGAACTGCCAGCGGTCGGCGACGCACTCCAGCTCGACCCCCCGGCCGTGATACCGCTCTCGCAGGGCTGAAATCGCCCCGCCGACATCCGCGCCCTCGGGCAGCCGCCGCGCGATCTCGGCGGCGGAGAGCGGGCCGGCCGCCGCGAACAGCAACGCCTCGACCCGGCGCTCGATCTCTCCATGATCGGGTGCGAACTGGATCATCTCTAAAATCCGCTCATCCCGGCGAAAGCCGGGACCCAGTGCTTTGGGTGATAGCCCGTTCGGCTGGCCCACGGACGATCGTCCTGAAACGCTGGCGTCAAGCTGGACAGGACTGGGTCCCGGCTTTCGCCGGGATGAGCGGAGTGGAGAAAGCTCAAGGAACCAGCTCCAGCACCTGACCCCGCCCGCGTCGCTTCAGATACAGGTCGGCGAAGGCCTCGGCCTGTTTCACATCCATCGCCCCCTCCTTCACCAGTTCCAGACTGGCCGACAGGGTCGAGGCGGTGAAGCTGGCCTGGGTCGGGCCGTCGTCGGCGCGACGTTCCGGCGCCACCCGCTCCAGCGGCGTCCACTGGTCCAGACGGGGCAGCACGTCGCGCAGCCAGTCCCGCGCCGCCTCCAGGGCGAAGGCCTCGACCCGCTGACCGGGATTGTAGTGCCGCTGCTCCTCGCGCCGCCGCTGCGTCACATAGGCGGCCATCAGCTCGTACAGGCTGGCGTCGATCCGGTCGGACGGCACGATCACCGTCGCCTCCGGGTCCCCGCGGCTGAAGACGTCGCGCCTCAGCTGCGGCCGGGCGGTGATCGCCTCTACCGCCTTGCGCATCGCCTCCAGCTTCTGCAGCCGGAAGGCCAGGGCCGCGGCCATCTCCTCGGCCGGCATCTCGTCGCCCTTGCCCTTGTCGGTGCGCGGCAACAGCAGGCGCGACTTCAGATAGGCCAGCCACGACGCCATCACGAGATAGTCGGCCGCCAGCGAGAAATTCCGCCGCCGCGCCTCGTGCACGAAGGCCAGATACTGTTCCGCCAGCCGCGTGATCGACAGCTTCAACAGGTCGACCTTCTGCGTCCGCGCCAGCGCCAGCAGCACATGCAGCGGCCCCTCATAGCCGTCCAGATCCACGACGAAGGCCTCGCGCGCGTCGACCTGTTCGGCGGCGGTGAAGTCCAGATTGGGCTGGAAGGCGTCGGTCATGCCTGGGCCTCTCCGACATCCGGCCCCCGCGCCGCCTCCAGCCGCCCGGCCATCAGCGCGTCAAACCGCAGGCGCGCCTCGAACGGATCCAGCGGTTCGGGCATGCTGACGATCCGCGCCAGCGCCGCGGCGGCCCGTTTGCCCGCCTTGCCTTTCAGCTTGCCGACGCCCTCGGCGACCTCGCCCATTTCCTTGAGATCGCCATTGCAGTGCAGAACCACGTCGCAGCCGGCCTTCAGCGACGCCTCCGCCCGCTCCCGCAGGCTGCCCGACAGCGCCTTCATCGACAGGTCGTCGGTCATGATCAGCCCGCCGAACCCGAGGTCCTTCCGCATCAGCTTGACAGCCGTCTTCGAGGTTGTGGCCGGATGTTTCGGATCGATGGCGTCGAACACGACGTGCGCCGTCATCGCCAGCGGCATGTCCGACAGGGCCTTGAACGGCGCGAAATCCCAGCTGTCCAGGGTCGCCAGATCGGCGTGCACCACCGGCAGGGCGTGGTGGCTGTCGGCGAAGGCCCGGCCATGCCCCGGCATGTGTTTGATCACCGGCAGCACGCCGCCCGCCAGCAGCCCCTCGGCCGCCGCCCGGCCCAGCTGGGTCACCGTCTCCGGATCGTGGGCATAGGCGCGGTCGCCGATGATGTCGTGGGCGCCCGGCACCGGCACATCCAGCACCGGCAGGCAGTCAACATTGATTCCCACCGCCTTCAGGTCGTGCGCCATCAGCCGCGCGCCCAGCCGGACCAGCTCGCGCGCGGCCAGCGGGTCGTTGGTCGCCTTCAGATAGGCCTCGCCCGGCGGATATTTCGACCAGTGCGGCGGCCCCATCCGCTGCACCCGCCCGCCCTCCTGATCGATCAGGATCGGCGCCCCGGCGTCGCCGATACTGTCCCGCAATGCGTCCGTCAGCGCCCGCACCTGCTCCGGGCTGTCGATATTGCGCCGGAACAGGATGAAGCCCCACGGCCGGACGTCGGCGAAGAACGCCCTCTCCGCCTCTGTCAGCCGATGGCCGCTACAGCCGTAGATCGCCGCCGAGGTCACCGCCCGGTCAGCGCAAGAAACAGTCGCCGCCGGCGGCCTTGATGGCGTCGCACAGGCCGCTCGCCTGGTCGCGGCTCAGGCCGGTGACGGTGGTGCGATAGACGGTCGAGCCGTTCGAGGCCGTCACCTCCTGCACGCGCTTGTCGGCGCCGGCGGTGAACTGCGGATAGCGGCTGACGATGGCGGCGAACTCGCGATCGGCGATGCCGGGGGTCGAGAAGGCGCCGATCTGGACGCCGGCGGTTCCGCCGACAGCGGCCGGGGGCCGCGGTTCGGCCTTCGCGACGGGCGGTGTCGCGGGGGTCGGACGCGGAGCCGTCGGCGTCGTGGTCGGGGCGGCGGGGCGAGGCTGGACCGCTTCCGGCGGCGGGGTGAAGGTCGGGGCCGCGGTCGGGGCCTCGGCGGCGTCATAGACGTCGATGCCCGCTTCCGGATCGACCGGCTGGGCCTCCAGCGGCGCATCGGCCTTCATCTCGCCGACCGGCGTGCCGACGGCGGGCGGGGCGTCGTTCGAGGAGCGCGGCCCGGCGCGGTAATAGACCACCACGACGATGATCAGCAGCAGCAGCACCGCGCCCGAGATGATCAGGGTCATCGGCGGCGCCTTGGCCCCCCCGCCCCCGCCGCCGGCCCGGCGCGGATCATAGCCGCCGCGGTTGAAGGGCAGGTCGTCGTCGGTCGGCGGCGTATAGGCGCCGCGGTCACGGCCCTGGTTCGGGCGATAGGGATCTTCGTTGGACATGGCCGCGCCTTCCGTCGGATCCGCGCGAATCGGCGCGCGAAGCAGTCACTCTATCCCGGTCCGAGTCCTTTTTCAGGCCGGGAGACTGATCTCTCCACCGTTCAAAGGTCCAGCGCCAGATCCAGGCTGAACAGCTTCCGGTGCTCCTCGATCGCATAGCGGTCGGTCATGCCGGCGATATAGTCGCACACCGCCCGCGCCCGCTTCGCCTCGTCCGCGACATCCGCCCGGACCGACCATTCCGGCGGCAGGGTCGCCGGCTCGGCCATGAACAGCTGGAACATCTCGGCCAGCAGCCGCCGCGCCTGGCTGCGGGTGCGGTTGACGCGATAGTGGCGGTACATCCGCTCGAACAGGAATTTACGCAGCACGCCCAGGTCGGCCAGCATCCCCGGCGAAAACGCCACAAGCATCCGGTCCGCCGTCCGCACCGCCTCGGTCGAGCGCACGTCCGCCGCCGCGATCCGCGCCTCGGTCTCGGCCAGCACGTCCTCGACCATGGCCCCGATCATGCGCCGCACCGCCTCGATGCGGATCATCCGCTCGTCGAGATCCGGCCAGTCCTTGCGCACCCCGTGCAGCACCGGCCCGATCAGCGGCACATCAGCCAGATCCTCGAGGGTGAACAGCCCGGCCTGCACCCCGTCGTCGACGTCGTGGTTGTTGTAGGCGATATCGTCCGCGATCGCCGCGGCCTGCGCCTCCAGCGAGGCGAAGGTCCCCAGCCGCAGATCCCACCCCGGCGCATAGTCGGCGATGGCCCGCCACGCCGGCTCGTCCAGCCGGTGGGACACAGGCCCGTTGTGCTTGACCACCCCCTCGACGGTCTCCCAGCTCAGGTTCAGCCCGTCGAACTGCGGATAGCGATGCTCCAGCTTCGTCACCACGCGGAAGGTCTGGACGTTGTGGTCGAACCCGCCCCACGGCGCCATCTGCGCCTGCAGCTCGTCCTCGCCGGCGTGGCCGAACGGCGGATGGCCCAGGTCATGCGCCAGCGCCACCGTCTCGGCCAGGTCCGTATCCAGCCGCAGCGCATGCGCCAGCGACCGCGCGATCTGCGCCACCTCCAGCGAATGGGTCAGGCGGGTGCGGTAGTGGTCGCCCTCATGGGCCACGAAGACCTGGGTCTTCTCCTTCAGCCGCCGGAAGGCCGTCGCATGGATGATCCGGTCGCGGTCGCGGGCATAGGCGTTGCGCGTCCGGCTGATCGGTTCGTGGGTCAGCCGCCCGCGGCTGTGTTCGGGATATTCGGCATAGGGCGCGCGTTCGGGGATCAAGGTCAGCCGCTCTTTCGGGTCCGGGCCTTTGCGATCGGCCCTGCACGCCTCATATACCCCCCGTGAGCACCGTCCAATCCGCCCCCGCCTTCCAGATCTCGCCATCCGCCGGCGGGCACGGCCTGACGCTTTCCGACAGCGCCGCCCAACGTCTGGCCCAGCTCGGCGCCGCCGAGGGCCATCCGGTCCTGCTGCGCGTCGCCGTCGACGGCGGCGGCTGCTCGGGCTTCCAGTACCGGTTCGAACTGGTCGAGGCCGCCGCGCCCGACGACATCCGCATCTCCGCCGACGGCCAGGCCGCCGTGGTCGACGCCGTCTCCCTGCCCTTTCTCAAGGGCTCCGAGATCGCCTTCGTCGACGACCTCGCCGGGGCGCAGTTCGTGGTGCGGAATCCGAACGCAGCGTCGAGCTGCGGGTGCGGGGTCAGTTTCTCGATCTGAGCGGCCTGCGGCCCGGCATCGCGGACCATTCGCCGCAGACACCCGACCATGACAAGCGCCGGCGCGAACGTGCATTGTTCGACCCGAAACCGGTGTCGAACGCCGACCCTCTCCGAAGAACGGATGCCTGATGACGCCGATCAGAAACCTGGCCCTTGTCGCCACCCTGCTGGCGACGCTCGCGGCATGCTCCGCCCCTGAGCCGGCAAGCCCCGCGGCCGAGGTCGTCGACGCGACCAGCGGCGTCATGCGGGTGCGTGGCACGGTCCAGTCCGTGACGGATGGTTCGATGACGGTTCAGACCTATGATGGCCGAACGGTCGCCGTGCCGGTTGCAGCGACAACGCGTTTTGTCTGGGTTTTGGCGTCGAGCCTTTCGACCCTGAAGGACGGCGATTTCGTCGGCACCGCGACGACGGGTCCGAAGACGGCGCTTCGTTCGCTTGAGTTGGTGATCTTTCCGGAATCGATGCGCGGCGCCGGCGAAGGCCACTATGAGTGGGACACACCGGGCGTTGTCGCATCACGTGGTGGCGGGGCGGTCGTGTCGAGCGCCATGACCAACGGGACGGTCCAGACGCAGAGCGCAATGACGAACGGCACGCTCGTCAGCAATGCCGCGTCGTCTGGCGGACGTGTGCTGACCATCTCGTACAGCGGCGGCACGGCGAACGTCACCGTTCCCGAGGGCACGCCGATCGTGCGTTTCGAGCCCACCGAGCGGCCGTCACTGGCGGTTGGGCAGAAGGTGTACGCCGTCATACCGCAGGGGGCGGCCGCTGCGGGGTTCGTGGCGATGGGTAAGGACGGCCTGACCCCGCCCATGTAGGCGGCTCACCGAGGCAGGCGTTTATCGCCGAAATTGTTTTGACCATCCCTGGCCGGGCGTCTGCCGGGCGCTCCTCCATGCCTCTCGAGGTTCGCAAAAGCCGCATCTTGCAATTAGGGCTTTTCATAATTAGCCTTCTTCCTATGAACGCTTTGTTCAAGGCCCTGTCCCACCCCGTCCGCCGGCGCATCATCGACATGCTGCGCAAGGGCCCGATGGCGTCCGGCGATATCGCCGCCGCCTTCGACATGAGCTGGCCCACGATCACCGGCCACCTCAATGCGCTGAGGGAGGCCGGACTGGTCTCGCCCGAGCGCGAAGGGGCCTCGATCCGCTACCGGCTCGAGATTTCGGCGGTGGAGGAGGCCCTCGCCTTCCTGCTGCAAATGACCGGCGCGGGCCGGCAGGAGACGGAAGACAGGACATGACAACACCGCGAAAATCCCCGTCGGCGCTCAATCTGGCGACCGTCGTCCTCAGCCTGATGGTCGGCGGTCTCGGCCTCTGGACCATTTTCGCCGGCCCGACCGAGCTGCTTCCGATCCATTACAATGCCGCCGGTCAGGCCGATGACTGGGGCACGCGGGAGGTGGTCGGGGGCGTGCTCGTCGGCCTGGCCCTGCTGTCCCTGCTGCTGGGCGGCGGCATGGCCCTGGCGGTCGATCGCGCCGACGATCCGGCGCGCCGCCGCGCACTCCGCTACGCCCAGCTCGTCGTGGTCATCAGCATTCCGCTCACCAGCCTGCTGATCGCCTCGGCCAGCCTGTCAGGCGCGACCGACATCGGCGGCGCCCTGCCCGTGGCCCTGATAAGCGTCGGCTTCCTGCTCATCGGCGCCTTCCTCGGCCGCGTCGGTCCCAATCCCTTCGTCGGCGTCAAGACGCCCTGGGCCTACAAGAGCCGTCTGGCGTGGGAGCGTTCCAACCGCCTCGCCGGCCGCCTGCTCTTCATTATCGGCCTCGCCGGCCTGCTCACCGCGCCCTTCGCGCCCCGTCCCCTCGGCCTCTACGTCCTGCTCGTCGCCGTCGGCGTGGCCGCCGTCTGGTCCGTGATCGAGAGCTGGCGCGTCTGGCGCACTGACCCCGACCGCCAGCCCTTCTGATTCCGCCGCCCGGAGACCCCGCCATGCTCAGCCTGTTCCTCGCCGCCGCCCTGCTGTCCGACCCGGCCGCGACGCCGGTCGTCCTGCCGTCAGAGCCCGCCCCCCTGCACGGAACCCTGCTCACCCCTGAAGGCCAGACCCGGGCCGTCGCCGTCATCCTGCCCGGCTCGGGCCCGACCGACCGCGACGGCAACAGCCCCATGGGCATCGTCTCGGCCACCTATCGCCTGCTGGCCGAAGGTCTGGCCGAACAGGGCGTCGCCACCGTCCGCATCGACAAGCGCGGCATCGCCGCCAGCGCCCTCGCCGGCGGTCGTGAGGAGGACCTGCGCTTCGGCCATCTCGTCGACGACGCCCGGGCCTGGGCCACGGCGACCGCCGAACGCACCGGCCGGCCCTGCGTCTGGCTGATCGGCCACAGCGAGGGCGCTCTGGTCGCCCTTGCGGCCGTGGAGGGTGGCAATGCCAGCGTCTGCGGTCTGGTCCTGCTGTCCGGCGCCGGCCGCCGCGCCCGCATCGTGCTTGAGGAACAGCTCGGCCCGCAGCTGCCCGAGCCGCTGCGGACCCAGGCCTTCCACGCCCTCGCCGAGCTCGAGGCCGGCCGCACGGTCGCGGACACGCCGCCGGCCCTCGCCGCCCTGTTCCGCCCGTCGGTCCAGCCCTATCTGATTTCGTGGCTGGCGCTTGACCCGGCGGCCCTGACCGCGAGCTACGACGGCCCGGTCATGGTCGGCACGGGGACCACCGACATCCAGACCCCGGTGGTCGACGCCGAAGCCCTCGCCGCCGCCCGGCCCGGCGTGCGTCTGGCCCTGTGGGAGGGCGTGAACCACGTGCTCAAGGTCGCCCCCGCCGATCGCGCCGGCAATATCGCCACCTACAGCGACCCGAACCTGCCGCTGGCGCCCGACGTCGTCGACGACGTGGCCGCCTTCATCCTCGAGCCTCGCTAGGCCAGCGTCTCCTGAAACCGGACCGGGCGGCCATGCGCCGTCCCGACCAGTGCGCCGTCGCGCATCACCACCCGTCCCCGCACGATCGTCGCCACGGCCTTGCCCGTCGCCTCGAAGCCGTCGAACGGCGTCCAGCCGCACCGGCTGGCCATGTCGGCGTGGCGGATCACATGCTTCGCCTTCAGGTCCACCAGCGTCAGATCGGCGTCATACCCCTCGGCCATCCGCCCCTTGCCGGCGATGCCGAAGATCCGGTTGGCCCCATGGCTCGTCAGGTCGATGAACCGGTCCAGGCTCAGCCGCCCGTTGGCCACATGCGTCAGCATCACAGGCACCAGGGTCTGCACCCCCGGCATCCCCGAGGGCGAGGCCGGATAGGGCTTGGCCTTCTCCTCGCGGGTGTGCGGCGCGTGATCCGAGCCCAGCACGTCGAACACCCCCTGCTCGATCCCCCCCCACAGGCCGGCGATATGGGCCGCATTGCGGATCGGCGGGTTCATCTGGGCATAGCCCTTCAGCCGCGCATAGGCCTCGTCCCCGTCCAGGGTCAGATGCTGCGGCGTCACCTCGGCCGTGGCCACGTCCTTGTGGTCGGCGAGGAAGCGCACCTCCTCGGCGGTCGAAACGTGGAGCACATGGATCCGCGCCCCCACCTCCCGCGCCAGCGCCACAAGGCGTCGCGTCGAGCGGATGGCGCTCTCGGCGTCGCGCACCTCGGGATGGCTGGTCCAGTCGCCCGGCCGGGCCAGCGGCCGCCGCTCGACCAGCCGGTATTCGTCCTCGGAATGGAAGGTCGCCCGCCGCTTCACATGACGAAGCACCTCGCGCACCCCGTCGTCGTCGGCGACCAGCAGGGTGCCGGTCGAGGCCCCCATGAACACCTTGACCCCGCAGCAGCCGGGCAGACGCTCCAGCTCGGCGAGGTATTTCGCATTCCCGTGCGTGCCGCCGATGTAGAAGGCGTGGTCGGTCCACATCCGGTCGCGGGCGCGGTCCAGCTTGTCGGCCAGGGTCTCCGGATCGGTCGTATTGGGCTCGGTATTCGGCATTTCGAACACCGAGGTGACCCCGCCCAGCGCCGCCGCGCGGCTGCCGCTCTCGAGGTCTTCCTTCCACTCCAGCCCCGGCTCGCGGAAATGGACCTGGGTGTCGATCACGCCCGGCAGGACGGTCAGGCCCCTTGCGTCCACCACCTCGCCGGCGCTCGCCTGCGACAGGTCGCCGACGAAGACGATCCGGCCGTCGGTCACGCCGACGTCGGCGAGGCCGCGCCCCGCATGATTGGCCACTTCGCCGCCGCGGACGATCAGGTCGTATGTCTGGGTCATGCCCGTCCCTTAACCCCGCGCGGCCAAAGGTTCTAGGCCGGGGCGCGTTCAGCCAGCAGCTTCGTCGCCGCCTTCAGCACCCGGTCGGCGGGCAGGTCGTTCATATGCTGGATGGCCTGGTTCAGATTCGGATCGATCTTGCGATACTCATCCACCGAACGAGGCCCGCGCACCGCGATCCCGCCCCACGGGCCATGCTCGGCCTCATCCGACGGCCCGAAACAGGCCACCACCGGGACGCCCGAGGCCACCGCCAGATCGGTCCAGATGGTGTCCGCCCCGACATACAGCGCCGCCCGGCCGATGGCCGCCACCGTCTCCAGCCGGCCCAGCCGGCCCTGCAGCTCGGTCACCCGGTTGCGCGGCAACGACAGCCGAATGACGTGGGCGGTTTCGCGCGCATTCTCGTCCCCGACCACGATCACCCGGCCGCCTTCCAGCGGTCCGCCCTCGCCGACGAGGGCCACGGCGACCTTGGCGTAGCGCTCGGAGGGCCAGACCTTGCCCATCCAGTCGGCGCCCGGACCGATGGCCAGCAGCGGAACCCCCTCGTCCGGGATCAGGGCGTCGGCCCTGGCGTGCGTCGCTTCCGAGACGAACAGCTTCGGCGCCGGAACCTCCTCCAGCTGCAGCACCCGCGCCGCCTGTTCGACGGCGTGAACGCCCGCCTCCCATGCCCCGCGCACGGCCCGCTTCTGCCGCTTCAGCTTGCCCGACAGGGTGGTGCCGCGCATGTCGACGATCAGCCCCCATTTCGTCTCGCGCACCTTGTTCCACAGGCCCAGCCAGTCCAGCCGGCTGTCGCGCTCCAGCACGATCAGCCGGTCCAGCCGCGGCGTGTCGGCGAACAGGGGCGCGCTCTTCGGCGAGCCCACCACGGTGAAGCTCGCCTGCGGCATGGCCTCGACCATATAGGCCAGCACGCCCGAGGACAGGATCGCGTCGCTCGCGTCGGCCTCGGCGATGTACAGAATGGGAAACCGTGCGGCCATGGATCGACCGTATACGGATTCTCTCGCCGCAGCAGGCCGCATGCGGCCATGGCCGACAGCCGCGTCGCGCCCTATCTAGACCTCATGACCGTCCGCATCGCCCGCCTCGACAACCGCGCACTGATCCGGGTGTCTGGCCCTGACGCCCGCCCCTTCCTGCACAACCTCCTGACCCAGGATGTCGAGACCCTCGCCCCGGGCGAGCTTCGCTTCGGCGCCCTGCTGTCGCCCCCGGGACGGCTGCTGTTCGATCTCTTCCTGTTGGGCGAGGCGGACGCCGTCCTGCTCGACGTCGCCGCCGACCGCCGTGAGGCCCTGCTCCAGCGGTTGGCCATGTACAGGCTGCGGGCGCAGGTCACGGTCGAACCCGACGACCGACCCGTCCTGGCGGCCTGGGGCGGCGACCTGCCCGCGAGCTTCATCGCAGACCCACGCACGCCGGAGCTGGGCGGTCGGGCGTATGGCGCGACCGTCGCGGTTGATGCGGCCGAGGCCGACTGGCAGGCGCATCGTCTCGCCGTGGGCGTGCCCGATCCGGCCGCCGACGCGCCATTCGACAAGACCTGGCCGATCGAGGCCAATTTCGACCTGCTGAACGGGATCGACTTCCAGAAGGGCTGTTTCGTAGGCCAGGAGACGACCTCGCGAATGAAGCGGCGCGGGGCGATCAAGACCCGCATGTTGCCGATCGCCTTCGACGGTCCGGCGCCCGCCTTCGGCGCCGAGATCCTCAAGGGCGACCTGCGCGCCGGAGAGGTGCTGAGCGGTCGCCCGGGGGCGGCCATGGCCCTGCTCCGGCTCGACCGGATCGACGGCGATCTGACGGTCGACGGGCGGGCGGTCACGGTATCGCGGCCAGGGTGGACGGGGCTGTAAAACGAAAACGCGCCCGAGGCGGACCCCGGACGCGTCTCCGATTGGCGAATCCCGTCGACTATTGGGCGGGAGTCTCGGCGGGCGTCTGGATCGACGCGTCGACGTTTTCGGCCGCTTCATTGGTCGCGGCGGCGGCGTTGTCAGCCGCGGCGTCGACATTGGCGGCGGTGTCGTCGGCGGCCGAGGCCACGGTGTCGCCGGCCGCGTCGGCGGTGGCGGCGGCGTTGTCTTCCGTCTGCGGCGAGCAGGCGGTCAGGGCGAGGGCGGCCGCGGCGGCGGCGAACAGGGCGATACGCATGACTGAAATCCTTCCATGATGGAGACGCGATTGTTCGAGCTCGGGGCGGTCTTGTCCAGTGCTTTGACCCGCGGCGACGGGGCAAGCATCCTTCCGGTTCGTGATTCCGGGAGTTCCGCCGCATGCCGCTGATCGACCTCAGCCACACCATCGAAGCCGGCATGATCACCTACAAGGGCCTGCCCGCGCCGCTGGTCTGTGACCATCTGAGCCGCGAAGCCTCGCGGGCGAACTATGAGCCGGGAACCGAATTCCAGATTGGCCGGATCGAGATGGTCGGTAACACGGGCACTTATCTGGACACGCCCTTCCACCGTTTCGCCGACGGCGAGGACCTGAGCGATGTCGGCCTCGATCGCGTCGCCGCCCTGCCCGGTCTGGTGGTGCGAGCGCCCGATGTCCAAGCGGTCGATGCTGACCGCTTCGCCGGCCTCGACCTGCGCGGCAAGGCGATTCTGGTCCACACCGGCTGGGCCCGCCACTGGCGCGCGGACGCCTATTTCGAGGACCACCCCTTCCTGACGGAGGCGGCCGCCGCCCGGCTGGCCGAGGCGGGCGCGGCCCTCGTGGGCATCGACTCCCACAACATCGACGACACCCGGACCCGGTCGCGCCCGGTCCACACCCTGTTGCTGGGCGCGGGCGTCCCGATCTGCGAGCATATGCGCGGGCTGGAGCTGCTGCCCGACGCCGGCTTCCGCTTCACGGCCGCCCCGCCCAGGATCAGGGCCTTCGGGACCTTTCCGGTGCGGGCCTTCGCTGAAATCCCCTGATCGGGGTCAGTCCGGCAGGGAGACGGGCGCCGGCGGCTCGACCGGCAGGGCGACCGGCTCCGGCGCCGGGCTCTTCATCTCCGACCAGGCGACGCCGCCGGCCGCCGCCGCCCGCCCCCGCTCGAACAATTCGGCCATGGACTCGGGATCGAAATCGAGGCTGGAGGCCTCGATCCCTTCCGGGATGGCGGCGACATGGAGGTTGAGCCCGTTTCGCTCGGCGAAGGCCAGGTTGACCGCCAGGCTGGTGCGCAGGCTCGCCTTGCTCATCGTGTCATAGCTTCGGGCCAGAATGGCCGGAAGGGTCCCGCGCGTGATCACCTCGGTTCGCTCGATCTGGCCGTTGATCAGGACATAGAGGGCGGCGCCCTCCGGCGCCTGCGTCGGCGTGGTCACCGTCAGCAGACTCTCCGGAATGCCGAGGAAGGGCGTAACCACTCCGCCGTCGACGTGCATCTCCTCCACCAGCTGCCCCTGGTCGTCGACGCCCGGGATCATCACCGGCGGGAACACCCCGGGGATGCTGGCCGAGGCCAGCAGGACCTCGCGGAACAGTTCCACGGCCTGGTCCCCGCCCTGCTTCGCCAGCACGCCCATGTCCCAGATCACCGTCTCCTGGGCATCCAGATTGGTGGTGACGATCAGCAGCCGACGGCCCTTGTCGTGCTCGACGGCGATGGCCCGAAGCAGGTCTTCATCGACATAGTCCTCGACCAGATCCTTCAGCACCCCGGCATCGAACAGGCCCGGCGCTCCCAGGGCGGCGAAGCTGCGCCAGCTCAACAGCCCGCCGGTCCGGCCCTCGGCATAGGCGCCGTGCAGGTCGTCGTCCCATTCGGGACCGAGGAAGGCGAACGGCGCCGCCAGCGCCCCGGTGCTGACGCCGGTGACCACGCTGAACTCGGGTCGGGTTCCGCTCTCGGTCCAGCCCACCAGAACGCCGGCTCCGTAGGCGCCGTTGGCGCCGCCGCCGGACAGGGCGAGGATCGACCGTCCCTCGGCGGCGGCCCACAGACGCTCGCCGATCTGTTCCGCCAGGGCCTCGACACGGGCGACGTCTGCGCCGCGGATGCGAGGGTCTTCCGTCGGCCGCCAGGTCTGGGTGGTCAGGCGCAGAACGCCATCCTCGGGGCGGTCGATCGTCCCGCAACCGGCCAGCAGGAATGCCGAGAGCAGGGCGGTGAGCAGGCCGGCTGTCCTGGGCGGCATGGGAGGGGTCCATCAAGGCTGCGATTGCAGGCGATGATAGCATGGATGGGATCAGACGTCGGCGTTGACGCCGTGCGCGGGCTATGGGGACTCCGATCGGGTCCCCGGCCGCGAAAACCAGGGCCCGCTGACGCCGTCGAATTTTCCGCCTTCTTCTCGACGCGGTTCGTGCATCGATGTTACGCCTAGGCCGCGCAGGGGGCGCATCCCTCCAAGGATCGTAATAATGTTCAAGGCTTTCGCACGTCGCGCCGTCCTCGCGGCCGCCATTTCCGCTGTCGCCTTCGGGACGATGGGCTTTCAATCCAACGATGGTCAGGACCGTCGCGTCCGGATCATCAACGCCACCGGCGTGACGATGACCCATTTCTACGCCTCGAACTCCGGTGAGAACGACTGGCAGGAAGACATCCTCGGCCAGGACGTCCTGCGCAACGGCGCCTCGGTCATGATCAACATCGACGACGGTTCGGGCGCCTGCATCTATGACTTCAAGGCCCGGTTCGCCGACGGCGACGAGCTGGAGCGCTACCGTATCAACGTCTGCCAGATCAGCGAGTATCGCTACACCGCCGGCTGATCCGCCGACCGGCACAAGATCATGGGGCCGCGCCTTCCGGGCGCGGCCCTTTTCCGTGGCCGATCCGCTATCCTGCGCCCATGGCCGACTCACTTCATCGCTGTGCCTGGTGCGGGACCGATCCCCTCTACGTCGCCTATCACGATGACGAGTGGGGCGTGCCCGAGTACGACCCGCGCGCCCTGTGGGAAAAGCTGGTGCTGGACGGTTTCCAGGCCGGCCTGGCCTGGATCACCATCCTGCGGAAGCGCGAGGGCATGCGCGACGCCTTCGACGGTTTCGATCCGGAGAAGATCGCCTGCTATGGCGAAGCGGACATCGAACGGCTGCTGGGCGACGCCCGCATCATCCGCTCTCGCGCCAAGATCAACAGCGCCATCAAGGGCGCCCGGATCTGGCTGGAGATGCGCGACAGCGGCGAGGACTTCTCCGAATGGCTGTGGTCTTTCGTCGGCGGCGCGCCGATCCAGAACAGCTGGCCTGACGGCGACGCCCGGCCCGTGGCCACCCCCGCATCCGAGGCGATGTCGAAGGCGCTGAAGCAGCGCGGCTTCACCTTCGTGGGTCCGGTAATCGTCTACGCCTTTATGCAGGCCGTCGGCATGGTCAACGACCACGGAACCGAATGCTTTCGTCACCGGCAGGTTCGTGCGATGGCCCGGACGTGAAGACTCCGACGAAATCCCCTGCAAAGGCAAAGCTTTCCCGCGCCTTTCCGACCCTCGCGCTCGAAATTCTGTTGATCGAGAGCGCGGGCGGCCCGGTCTGCGGGGTGGACGAGGCGGGGCGCGGCCCCTGGGCCGGACCCGTTTCGGCGGGGGCGGTGATCCTCAATCCCGACGACCTGCCCGCCGGCATCGACGACTCCAAGGCCCTGACCCACGCCCGGCGCGAAGCGCTGGAGATCGAGATCAAGGCGCGGGCCGTCGCCTGGGGCGTCGGCTTCGCCTCGGTCGAGGAGATCGAGACCCACAACATCCTGAACGCCACCGGCCTGGCCATGTGCCGGGCCATCGAGGCCCTGTCGGTCCAGCCGGTCGCGGCGCTGGTGGACGGGAACTACGGGTTCAGGCTGCCGTGCGCGGTCCAGACTGTGATCAAGGGCGACAGCCTGTCCCTGTCCATCGCCGCCGCTTCCATCCTCGCCAAGACGGCGCGGGACCGGCTGATGGTCGCGCTGGACGTGGAATACCCCGGCTACGGATTCGCCGGCCACAAGGGCTACAATGCGCCGATCCACTCCGCCGCACTGAAAGCCCTCGGCCCCTGCCCGGCCCACCGTCGCAGCTGGGCGCCGATCCGGGCCTTGCTGGATTCCTAGACCGCGAGCATCCCGCCCATCATCGCCCCCAGCAGGGCCGCGACCAGCCCCCCGGCTATCACCGTCACCCAGCCGGGCAGCTCGGCGACCAGTGCCTTGAGCGTCGGCTCCGGAACCTCGGGATCATTGGCGGCGCGCCCGTCGAACCGCGCCGACGACGGCGGCCGCCAGGCGACGGTGTCAAAGGCATCGGCGGCGCGGCCATAGGCGCGGACGCCTTCGAGACGACGGGCGGAGGGCATGGGCGATATTTCCATGTCGGATAAACGACAATGTCAAACGAGCGTTCCCCCGCTCAGGCCGCGTCCGCCAGGCTGACAGGGCGTTCGCTGACCACGAACAGATATTCGACATTCCTCAGCCGCCCCACCGCCCCGACCTTCTCGCCCTTCGGATTGTGGATGCCGATACGGGCGCCGACGTAGCGCGGACGGGCGATCTCGATCACCTGCACCTCGCCCCGGCCCGACAGCATCCCCACCAGCTGATCGCGCCCCAGATAGCCCTCGTCATTGAACGAGACGATCAGGTTCGGCGCCTTCAGCCCCTCGATCACGGCCTGCAGCGCCGGGGCGATGCCGGGCTTGCTGTTGAAGGGGCTCTTGCGGGTGCGCACGTCGATCCGCTTGTTGGCGATCCCGTAGGTCTCGGGCCGATCCCACAGCACCAGGCTCTCCCAGCAGTGGTAGTTGCCCAGATAGGAATGCTGGTTGTACGGCGGGTCCAGATAGACCAGATCGGCCTCGACCTCGGGCGCCAGTTCGACCGCATCCCGCCGCGTCGCCCGGCAGGGTCCGCCCGCCGCGCCGGGCAGGATGTCGGGCATCCGCAGCTCCAGCGGCTTCAGCGCCCGGGCGGCCCATGACTTCATATAGGCCATCTGCAGGCCGGCGGTGGAATCCACCCGGTCGGCCGCCTCCATCAGGCTGACCAGGGCGATCGCCTCCAGCTCCGGCTCCAGCCCCATGGCGGCGATCCGGTCGCGCATGGCGTCGATCAGCGCGCCGTTCGCCGGCGTGAAATAGCGGGCGTCCTCGCAGAAGGCCTTGGTGAACCAGCCGGCCTCGGGCGGCGCCGCGCGGAGTTCGGCCAGCACAGCCTCGGCCCTCTCCAGCCACCGCTCCCGATCAGCCTGCACATAGGCGGTGGCGAGGGTGTGGGCGTAGGCGTTGTGGTCGTTCGACCAGACGCGAAATCCCTCGCGCTTGAGGGCGTGGCCGACCCGGGCGCTGCCCGAGAACAGGTCGCACACCGTCCCGCCGTCGGGCAGCTGGCCGCGGATCGCGGTCGCGATCTGCGTCAGCAAAGCCCGCTTGGAGCCGATGTATTTGATCATGCCGACCCTTGGGGATCAGGCGCGCGACTTGCCGCCCTTCGCCGGAGCATGGGCCAGTCGCAACAGATTCGCAGCCCCCGGCGCGCCGAAGGGCGTACCGGCCAGGATCAGGATACGCTGCCCCGGCTCGGCCAGCCCGTAGTCGACGGCGCTGGCCACCGCATCCTCGGTCACATCCTCAAGCGACGTCGGCTCCTTGCCCAGCCGCGTCTCCAGCCCCCAGACCAGAGCCAGCCGCCGGGCCGTCTCCGGCTTGGGCGTCAGGGCCAGCACGGGCTGCAGCGGTCGTTCCCGCGCCATCCGCCGCGCCGTCCCGCCCAGCGTCGTGAACACCACGATACAGGCGGTGGACTGGGCCTCGGCCGCCTTGCGCGCCGCGGCCACAAGGGCGTCGGCGTCGATATCGTCCATGCCGGCGTGTTCGGCGTCCATCAGGCTGGGCCACATCGGATCGCGCTCGACCCGTTCGATGATCCGGCTCATCACTCCGACCGACTCCAGCGGATAGTCGCCCGAGGCCGTCTCCGCCGACAGCATCAGGGCGTCGGCGCCCTCATAGGCGGCATTGGCCACGTCCGAGGCCTCGGCCCGGGTCGGAGCCGGCGAGGCCGTCATCGATTCAAGCATCTGGGTCGCCACGATCACCGGCACGCCGCGCTGGCGGGCGGCGCGGATGATCATCTTCTGGGCCACCGGCACCTCTTCGGGCTCCAGCTCCACGCCCAGGTCGCCGCGCGCCACCATCACCCCGTCGCAGTAGTCGAGAATGCTCTCCAGCTGCGCCAGCGCCTGGGGCTTCTCAATCTTGGCCAGACAGGCGGCCCGGCCCTTCACGATCTGCTTCAGCTCGGCCATGTCCTCGGCCTTCTGGACGAAGCTCAGCGCCACCCAGTCGACGCCGATGCGCAGGGCGAAGGCCAGGTCCTCGCGGTCCTTGGGCGTCAGGGCCGAGACCGGCACCACCGCCTCGGGCACGGCCACGCCCTTGCGGTCCGACAGTTTCGATCCGCTCTCGACCGTTACATCGGCCCAGTCGTCCGCCCGCTCATTGACCCGCAACCGCACCCGGCCGTCGTCGAGCAACAGCAGCATGCCGGTGCGCAGGGCCCTGAAGATCTCGGGATGCGGCATCTGCACCCGCGTCGCGTCGCCCGGCGTCGGGTCGAGGTCGAACCGCATTTTATGGCCCGGCTTGATGTCGATCTCGACGTCCCGGAATCTGCCCAACCGCAGCTTCGGTCCCTGCAGGTCGGCCAGCACCCCCAGCGGCCGCTTCAGCGCCAGTTCGGCCCCGCGCACCGCCTTCAGCGCCGCCGCATGATCCTCGTGCGAGCCATGGCTGAAGTTCAGGCGGAAGACGTCGACTCCGGCCTGGGCCAGGGCCTTGACCATGCCGGGCGCCCGACTGGCGGGTCCCAGGGTCGCGACGATGCGGGCGCGCCGGGCTCTTTTCATCGAATATCCATGCGATCGGAGGGGTTTCCCCCTTGTGCCCATGAAAGCGCGTCGGGTTAAGGGCGGTTCATTGCACGAAACACGAAGTTACGCCGCCCCGTCGCGCGCCGTCGCGTTTCGCGCTACCTCAGACCGAACAACGGAGCGGACCATGGCGGGCCTGAAAGACAAGCGCGGCTTCATCGACAAGGACCGTCTGGACCTGTCCGAACGTCAGGCCGTCGAACACTGGATGAAGCGCTGGGGCGTGACCCGCGAACAGCTGACCGCCGCCCACCGAAAGGCCGGCCGCAACGTCAAGGACATCGCGGCGGAGCTGGGCAAGAAGCGATAGCGCGAAATCGGTCTTGATGGACGGAGGCCATCAAGGCTCAGATTTCACGCCAAAATCAGCCTTGGTGCGAGCGGCGGGGGTCGAACCCGCAATCCCTTTCGGGCGACAGATTTTAAGTCACACACGCCAGCATCAAACCACTGATACTTCGTGAGAATCTACCACAAGCCAGCCGACTGTGTAAGCATTTGTGTAAGGTCGCAGCCTCCGCAGGAAGGCTTGGCATCGCACTGTACGTCAGGACCCAAGACTTCGTGGTTAGGCTACGGACCGGAAAGACGCGCGCGCAGATCAAGCTCGGGTTCCTGAGAGCCGACCCGGAACCGATACTCCACCTGTCGCCCCATCAAGGCGTCGAGAACATTGACGGAGAGGCTCGCTGCCATCTCGAAACGCACGGGCTTATCAAGGACGCGCGGGAGAACTTCGGCGAACTCCTGCACATGGCTGATGTAGCTGTTGCGATGGTTGACCTTGAGATCGTTGATCGCCGCCCGGTACGCCTTGACGTGGGCCTTCAGTTCTTCTGCCTTCCTGGCCGCTAGTCCCTCGCGATTCATGGCAGCGAGAGCATTCGGGAACGACCGTGACCCGGAACCGTCGTCGTCCAGCGCTGTAAGTCGCGCGATGATATCCCTCGTCCCGCTTTCCAACAGGGCGAGCTCAAGCACGAGGTCTTCCCGAGACATCTTTCCCAGGTTCGGGAGGCGTTGCTTCTCGCGATGCGCCAGGATCGTGAGCAACAGGTAGAGGACATCCTGTTTGAGGCCGTCCAGTAGATCCTCGGAGGGCGTGTAGACCTTCTTAGCCATTGAGTGTGAGCTCGGTCAGCGTCTTCCCCTCCCCCTCAAGCCTCAGCACCCAGTTGCCGTAGATTCGGAGCATGCCCGCTGGTCCGTCCGTCTTTGCCTCGCCTGTCTCCATCGACAGGTACAGGCGTGGGAAGGGATCGGCTTGCTCGATGACGAGGAACGGCTTGTTCTCGCCGTCGAAGACGAGCGCGCCATGCGTCAGCGCTTCGCGACGCTCCGTCTTCGCGGTTCTGCCGATCACGAGCTCGGCGTCGACGGCGTAGCACTCGCCGGGGAGGTGCTGATTCTGCAGATAGCCAGGGGAAGCCGCCTGGCCCTTCACCTGACCCAGAAGGATGGCCGTCACCAGGTCACCCGCCTTCACCGTGATCCCATAGAGCGGCGGAACTGTATCACCGACCTGGAACGCTGACCCGGGCTTCAGGCCGGAGATATCTACGGGGGCAGGAAACCCGACAACCTTCACCATGATCTCACGCTCCATCGATTGGGGATGTTGAGTCGGGAAGTCCCCTCGCCCCATGCCAGTGCCACGCGGCGCCATCTCAAGTTTTGTTGCGCACAGCCAGGCTTCAATCAGGCATTGCGTCAATATGCGCCTGTCGATCAGATCAGCTCCGAGTCGGGAGGCATGCATGATCAAGTGGGGAGACAGTCGGAGGGATCATGATCCTATCCTCGCGATATGGCCGAGCTATCGCCCGTTGCATGAGCGCTGGTTCATGGTGGAGCTGGTCGAGACCGAGGACGGCGGCGTTCGCTGGCGAGACCGACGAATCCCGTCCGAGGAGGGATGGGTCAGAATGGACGTCCATCCGGATCGGGAGGCCGCAGTATCCGCAGCCGAGGCTTTGAATCCCTCGCTGGCGGCGGCGCTCGCGGCGAGGCAGATGGACGCAACAGAGAAGACCTCTCTCACCCTGAAGGTCCGCAAGGCGCTTCAGTCGCGGCAACGTCTGGCGGATGAGGAAGCCCTGATGCTTTCCGAGGCGATCCGACGCCACGCCGACACGCCCCGGATCCCGATCGATCAAATCAAGCTGCACACTGAGGCCGAGCCCTATCGGGAAGCGTTGGCGCAAGAGCTACAAACCTACCCCTATCTCTGGATGGCTCTTCTCGATGGCCGCGGACGGCAGGTCGTTCTGTATCGCAACGCTGACGACGTCTGGAGCAAACCCTATCCCGCCGGCGAGAAATCGGCGGAGAAAGCCATGCGCGCCCGGATCGCCAACGGCTTCAAGTTTCACCACGATCAGCACTGGGGTCAGGTGAAGGCCAAGATCCGCGCCGAACTGCTGCCGCGGGCCAATCAGCTTCTTCAGCTCGCCAGCGTTCAACGCCTCCTCGCCGAGGCTCTGGCCCGTGGCGAGCATGTTCTGGTCAGCAATGGGATCGTGTTCTGGTACGAGCCGGACGGTCAACTCGGCTGGACGGTCAAGGCGACCACCAGCGACAAGGGTGAGGATGGGTCGACGCTATGGCGCGAGGGCACGATCCTCTCGACCAACCACGGTAGGCTCGTTGTCCTTCCCTATGTCAAGGAAAGCGGCGAGCAGGTTCGCGGCCACACAAAGAACGGTCCTGGGGATGGCCGGGCCAAGCCCAGACACCCCGACCATTTTGTCGAGATTCCTTTCCGCGAGCTGAAGGGAGATCTCATGATAGGCCTCTTCGGAGAGCTCCCCTACGAGTAGACCCTCACGGTTGGATGGACGGGCCACGTCGCCTGCCCGACCTTCGCCCCCCCCCCACTCATTTCCTCGGTACGCCCTGTGGACTCCAGCTTCGTAGATCTCGACATCCTGCTGACCAAGGTGCGCAACGCCCAGTCACGCATCTACTTCCTCGACGCGGTGAAGGCCTACAAAGCTGGCGCCCTTCGCGCATCGCTGACGGCGGCATGGGTCGCGCTCGCCTATGATCTGATCGCAAAGTACCGGGAGCTAGGCGCGATGGGCGATGCCGCCGCGACGACCTTCCTTCAATCCTGGGATAATGCGACCGCGATCAGTGACATTCGCCAGCTCCTCCAGCTGGAGGGCCGGATCATCGAGGACGCCGCGGACAACACCCAGGCTATCAGCCAGATCGCCCGGCGACAGCTGGAGAGACTGCGCGAGGACCGCCATCTGTGCGCCCATCCTGCCTTCTCGGCCGAAGCCCTGCTGTTCGAGCCCACGCCAGAACTGGTGCGAATGCATCTGGTCAACGCCGTCGATCTCGTGCTGGCCCAGGAACCTCTTCAGGGCCGAGCGATCTTCGAGGTCTTCGATGTCGATGTTCAGTCGCCCGGATTCCCGAGCGATCACGCCAGGATTCTCGACTACGTCGAGCAGCGCTACCTCGCCCGCGTCCGGTCCCAGAACATCCGCAACTTCGGCACTGTTCTCGCCAAGTCGTTGCTCAAAGGCATTCCCCCTCATCTCGACGGGGTGCGCGGCAAAATCGTTTCGGCCCTCGTGGCGGTCCGCGAGCGGACCCCTGCGGCGTGGCCCGAACTCGCACCTTCCATTGTGCAGCTCCTCGACAATCTGGCGCCCCTTGATCGGCCGCGGGCCATCGCCTTCATCGCCGCCTTCCCGAACTTCTGGCCGCTGATCCAGGAGGCGACGCAGACCGCCCTGCAGGAGACCGTCAACAACCTCGACCCCGCAAATGTCGCCGATGTCCGGATCATGATGGGGATCACATTCGAGCGGTTCCGGGCGCCCCTCCTTGCCGCGATACCGCGACTGGACCGCGAGACCTTCGCCCGCACGATCGCTGCCACTCCGCTTGCTGACCTGTGGCCGGCCGCTGTCGCGCGCTATGCGGGCTCGGGCAGCTTCAGGGGCTCGGAAGCCAACTTCAGTGACTTCATCGCTCCCTACACCGGTTCTCTGACGCAGGCCGAGCTCGATCAGGTGCTCGACGCCATAGTCGGCAACGGTCAGAATTATGCCGCCGCGGCGACAAGCGGGTTGCTACTCAGTCTTCTTCGAAACGCCGGGCGCCAACCGTCGATCGACGCCCGAAACCGTTTCGTTCACGGGCTGAACGAGGTCCGCCACCTGAACCACTTCGAGGGCGTTCTCGCGGCCTTCGGAGACGACGGATGGGTTCAGCCCGTCCTGGCGGTCGCGGGCGACGAGGATTGATGCGGCTCGAAACCCAGCCTTTCCCCCTCTGAAGGCACGACGCCGCCAGCGATGGCGGCACAGCGACATCACTCACGCAAACCTTGATGTTATACTGGTAGGGAGTATATCAGCCCAACCGGTTCGTGACGGCTTGCGCCACGGCTCGGTGACGGGCCGATCGGTGAAGACACCCTGCATAGACATCTGCATCTTCGATTCCGCGACCGGCTGGTGCGTGGGGTGCGGCCGAACGCGTCCGGAAGTGGCTCAATGGTGCAAGCTGTCGCCCTTCCGCCGCAAGGCCATCGAGCGGGAGCTCCCCCGGCGAATGACCGCCTTGGGTGCGAAGGCCGGGGCGAGTGACTAATGAGACCCAACACGTCGTCTCGAGAAGGATTCCACCATGGCCCATATCGCCGCTGACAAGCCCAAACTTATGGCCAGGGTCCGCCGCATCAATGGGCAGGTCAGCGCTCTCGAGCGCGCCATCAATGATGATGTCGATTGCATCGCCGTCCTCCAGCAGGCCGCCGCCGTGCGCGGCGCTCTTGGCGGCCTGGTCGAAGCGCTGATCCTTCAGCATCTCGAGCACCATGTCGCTGCGCCTCATCTTGATGAAGCCGCGCGTCGCAAGGGCGCCGACGAGCTCATATCCATTATCGGACGCTATAAATGACCATCCAGCCTGCCGCTTCACCGGCCCATGATCATGTCTTTCTGGCCGCCAATCATGACGAGAACGCCCGCCGCACATTGATCGTGGTCGTCCTGACCGCAGTGATGATGGTCGGAGAGATCGTCGCCGGCGTGCTGACGGGATCAATGGCCTTGCTGGCGGACGGCATACATATGCTCACCCACGCCGGAGCCCTTGGGGTCGCGGCCGCAGCCTACAGCTACGCACGCCGTCACGCGAACGACCCCCGATACAGCTTCGGCACCGGCAAGGTCGGCGATCTGGCAGGGTTTGCATCCGCGCTCGTTCTGGGCCTTTTCGCCATTGGCATCGGCGTGGAATCCATCCGACGTCTGTTCGAGCCGACTACGGTCTTGTTCGGCGAAGCGGCGATTGTCGCCGTCATCGGCCTTGTCGTGAATGTCGTGAGCGCTCTTCTGCTCTCGGGAGGGCATCACCACAGCCACCAGCATGATCATCACGATCATGGCCACCACGACCACGGGCACGGCGGCGACAACAATCTGCGTTCCGCGTATCTCCATGTCCTAGCCGATGCCCTGACATCGGTCCGTGCGATCGTCGCGCTCCTGTCAGGTCACTATCTCGGATGGACATGGCTGGACCCGATCATGGGCCTGGTCGGCGCAGCGGTAATCGCGAAATGGTCATGGGGTCTCCTGCGCGATACGGCTGCCGTCCTGCTGGACCGAACCGACACCCACGTCGCCGATGAAACCCGCGAGGCGATCGAGACGCCAGGCGATGCCCGTATCCGCGATCTGCACATCTGGCGGGTTGGGCCGGACGCTCACGCCGCCATCATCAGTGTCGCGACCTCCAGCGCGACCTTGGAGGCGCTTCGAGCGCGGCTGGTCCCGGTGCACGAGCTCAAGCATATCACTATCGAAATCGAACCCTCCGAGCCTCTCCCCGCCTGAACTGCGACACTTTTGATGTTGCTTGAATCAGGGGTGTCGAGATAGTCCGGGGGAGTACGGGGTACTCTCTTGTCGCGACTTGTCCGCCAGATCTGCATCGGCTTGGCCGTGACCCTTATGGTCACGCTGCAAGGCTTTGCGGTACGTGACGGTCAACATCGAATAGAACATGCTCTCCAGTTCCCCGGCGTCGCTTTCAGCGATTCCGCGGCTGACCATGATCATCACGACGACGGGCACGATCACGCCCACGAGGTCGACGCTGAAGCCTCTGCCGCCGCAGACACGGCGATCGACACCGCCGACCAAAGCGAAATGCCGGTGCTGCCGCACCATCACCATGGCGGCGGCGGTGACGTGCACATCGCGCTCGCAGGCCTGCCTCAGCCGAACTCCCCCTCCAGCGGACTTGCGCCCGCGCTCAACCCGGCCCGGACTCCGCCTTTGGCGGGAACGCGTCCGGAAAGCCCGCTCGACCCTCCTAAACAGAACGCCTGATCGCCTGAAAAGCTGATCCTGCGCGGCCTCCGGGCCGTGCGCGTCCTGTTGGAGAAATTCCTTGAAACTACCTGCATCCGGCGCTGCCGGATGGCGGGTGCGCGCCGCAGCCGTGTCTGCGCTCGCGCTCGCCCTTGGGGCGTCGCTCGCCCCTGCCCCGGTGTTCGCCCAAGCGGCGCCGGTCCCCGCCGACGTGAACGGCTACCCGCAACTCAGCTTGCGCGAAGCCCTCAGTCTTTCCGCCGCGTCAGACCCGGCGCTCGCCGGTGTCGAAGCTCGTCGTCGCGCCGCTGAAGCCGGCGTGCGGCAGGCCGATGTCCGACCCAATCCGAACGTCGGACTGATGGTCGAGAACCTGCCGACGCTCGGCGGCGGCGATATTCTCGGGCGAACCGAGACCACGCTGACGTACGAGCAACGTCTGGAACGGGGCGGCGATCGTCCGGCCCGCACGGCGCTCGCCCGGGCCGAGGGAGATCTGCTTCTCGCCGACGCCAGGGCCGCGCAGCTCGACCGGCTCGAGCTGGTCCAGACGGCGTGGGCCGAAGCGCTCGCTTCGGAGGCCTTGCTCGAAATCGCCAGGGAGCGGCTCAATCTGGCCGAGGCCTTCCAGAGTGAAGTCTCCCGACGGGTCAACGCCGCACGAGATCCCCTGTTCGCAGGGGCCCGGGCGGAGGCCGAGCTCGCCCAGGCGCAGATCGACTTCGACCAGGCCGAGGTCGGCGCGCGTATGGCGCGGGTCAACCTCGCCAAATTCTGGTTCGGCAGATCAGAGTTCACCCTCGGGGCTGATGCCTTCGAGGACACGAGCGCCTCTCGCCGGGAAGCCGGTCCGGTGGCGCAGATCGATCTCGCGGCTTTCGATGCCCGCCGTCTGATCGCCGACGCCCAGGTGCGGGTCGAACAGGCGCGCGCCGTGCCCGACCCGACGGTGAGCCTCGGCGTCCGCCACATCTGGGACAACGAAGTTGCCCTGGTGTTCGGCGGATCGATGCCGCTTCAACGCTACGACCGCAATGAAGGCGCAATCGCCCGCGCCCAGGCCGAGGGCGTAGCCGCCCAGGCCGATCGCCGCGCTTTCGAGATCGAGCGCGAGCGCGAAATCCTCAGGCTTCAGGTGCAGCTGGCCGCCAAGGCCAGCGAAGCGCGCCGCATCGCCGAGGAGACCCTGCCTCAGGCGGAGCGTGCCGTCACCCTTGTCCGCGAGGGCTTCGGGCGCGGCGGCTTCACCTACAACGACGTGATGTCCGCGCAGACAGCCTTGCTGCAGGCCCGGGCGAGGCGCGTGTCCATCCTGCAAGCCTTCCACACCGACCGCGCCAGACTGGACCGTCTGACAGGCGCGCATGCCGACCTGCTCGGCCTGGAGACCCAACCATGACCCGTACACATGCACTGCGCCTCGCCTCCGGCGCGGCGTTGACCAGCCTTGCTCTGGTGCTCGCCGCCTGCGGCGGCGGCGGTGAGCGCGCCGAGAAGGCCGAGGGCGCCGAAGCGGCGGCCGCCGGGGACTACGAGCGTGGCCCGAACAATGGCCGCCTCCTCCGCGACGGCGACTTCTCGCTGGAAGTCACCATCTACGAAGAAGGCCCTGAGCCCCTCTTCCGGATCTATCCGTATCTGAACGACAAGCCGCTCGATCCCCGGCAGGTTCAGCTCACCATGGCGCTGACGCGTCTGGGGCCACAGGTTGATCGGTTCACCTTCACCCCCGAGGGCGCCTACCTCGCCAGCCCCGGCGTCGTCACCGAGCCCCACTCGTTCGACGTCGCGGTGAACGCGGTGCGGGGCGGAAAGACCTCGAGGTGGACCTACCAGTCCTACGAGGGCCGTACGCAGATCACGGCGGAGGCCGCACGGGCGGGCGGGGTCACGACCGAACAGGTCGGGCCGGCCACGCTGGCGGAAGCCCTGCCCCTTACCGGCCGGGTGGAGCTGGCTCCGGAAGCCCAAGCCGAGGTCCACGCCCGCTACCCCGGCCGTGTGGTCTCGCTGAACGTCCAGCTCGGTCAACGGGTGTCCCGCGGCCAGGTCGTCGCCCGGGTGGAGTCGAGCGAAAGCCTGCAGACCTATTCGGTCACCGCCCCGATCTCGGGCGTCATCACCGCCAAGAACATCAATCCGGGCGCCATCACGGGCAACGGGACGCCCATGCTGATGATCGGCGATCCGACCCGTCTGCATGCGGAGTTCTTCCTCTATCCGCGTGACGCCGAACGGGTGCGGGTCGGCCAGCGCGTCCAGGTGCGCAGGACCGCCGGCGAGAACACCACCACCGGCACCATCGAGGCGATCCTCCCGGCTGATGACGTGCTCAGTCAGACGCTCGTCGCCCACGTCGCCCTGCCGGCCCAAGGCGGCGTCTGGCGCCCGGGCCTGGGCGTCGACGGGACGGTCCAGGTCGGAACCGGGGAAGTGCCGCTCGCGGTCCGCACCCGTGCGCTTCAGCCCTTCCGGGACTTCACCGTCGTCTACGCCAAGGTGGGTAACACCTATGAGGTCCGCATGCTCGAGCTTGGGCGTCGGACGGACGAGTGGACCGAAGTCCTGGGCGGTATCGATCCAAACACGACCTATGTCGTGGACGGCGCCTTCCTCATTCGCGCGGACATCGACAAGTCCGGCGCGAGCCACGACCACTAGTGGGGGCGCGGCATCATGCTTGAACGCATCATCGCGCTGTCGATCCGGTTCCGCTGGGTCGTCATGGCGCTCGTCCTTGTGGCCTGCGCGGTCGGGGTCTGGAGTTTCCAGAAGCTCCCGATCGACGCGACGCCCGACATCACCAACGTCCAGATTCAGATCAACACGGAGGCCCCGGGCTACTCGCCCCTTGAAGCCGAACAACGCATCACCTTCCCGGTGGAGACCGCCATCGCGGGGGTGCCGGGCCTGAGCTACACCCGATCCGTCTCACGCTACGGTTTGAGCCAGGTGACGGTGGTGTTCGAGGATGGCACCGACATCTATCGGGCGCGTCAGCTGGTCAACGAGCGACTGCAAAGCGCGCTCGGCCAGCTTCCGCCCGGTCTGTCGCCTGAGCTCGGTCCGATCGCGACCGGGCTGGGCGAGATCTTCATGTACACGATCGAGGCCGAACCGAACGCGGGCAAGCCGGACGGAACGCCATACACGCCTGAGGATCTGCGCACCCTGCAGGACTGGGTCATCCGTCCGCAGATGCGCAACACGCCCGGCGTCACCGAGGTCAACACCATCGGCGGTTTCGAGCGGCAATATCACGTCACCCCGCGTCCGGAACGTCTCGCCGCCTACGGCGTGACCATGGCCGAGGTCGTGCAGGCGCTGGAGCGGAACAATGCCAACGTCGGCGCCGGTTACGTCGAGCGCTACGGCGAACAATGGCTCATTCGCGTGCCGGGTCAGGCCTCGTCGATGCAGGACCTCTCCAACGTCGTGATCACCACACGGGGCGGCGTGCCGATCCGGGTGGCCGAAGTGGCCGAGGTCGGTCTGGGCGAGGAACTTCGTACCGGGGCGGCGACCGAGAACGGCAAGGAAACCGTGCTCGCCACCGTGCTGATGCTGGCCGGTGAGAACAGCCGGATCGTCGCCCAGGCGGCCGCAGCCCGCCTGGAGGAGGCCGCCAAAGCCCTCCCCGCCGGGGTGATCGCCTCCCCGGTCTATGACCGAACCGATCTGGTCGAGCGCGCCATCGGCACGGTCGAGAAGAACCTGCTGGAAGGCGCGCTTCTGGTCATCGTGGTGCTGTTCCTGCTCCTCGGGAACATCCGCGCCGCCCTGATCACTGCCGCGGTCATCCCGATCACCATGCTGATGACCATCACGGGCATGGTGCGCACCGGGACTTCGGGCAATCTGATGAGCCTCGGCGCGCTGGACTTCGGTCTGATCGTCGACGGCGCCGTCATCATCGTGGAGAACTGCCTGCGGCGGTTCTCCGAAGCCCAGCACCAGCTCGGTCGGTTGCTGACTCGTCAGGAACGCTTCGACCTCGCATCCAAAGCGTCCAGCGAAGTGATCCGCCCGTCCCTCTTCGGCGTGCTGATCATCACCCTCGTCTACATTCCGATCTTCGCCCTCGACGGTGTCGAAGGAAAGATGTTCCACCCGATGGCGATCACCGTCGTCATCGCCCTGACGTGTGCGCTCGTCCTGTCCCTGACCCTGGTTCCGGCGGCCGTCGCCACCTTCGTCTCGGGCAAAGTGACCGAGAAGGACCCGTTCCTGATGCGTTGGGCGCGGGTCGGCTACCGTCCGGCGCTGGACTTCGCCCTGAAGTTCCGCACCGCGATGGTCGGCGCGGCGATCGCCCTGGTGGCCCTCGCCGCCTTCGGCGCCTCTCGAATGGGGTCGGAGTTCGTGCCGAACCTGGACGAGGGCGACATCGCCATGCACGCCCTGCGCATTCCGGGCACCAGCCTGAGCCAGGCCATCGAGATGCAGACCGCGCTCGAGGCGAGGCTGGCGGAGTTCCCGGAAGTGGAGCGCGTGGTCGCGAAGATCGGCACGGCCGAGGTCGCGACCGACCCCGTGCCGCCGTCGGTTGCCGACACCTTCATCCTGCTCAAGGATCGCAAGGACTGGCCCGATCCCCGCAAGCCGAAGCTGCAGCTCGTTCGCGAGATGGAAGAAGCGGTCAACGAGATCCCGGGCAGCAAGTACGAGTTCACCCAGCCGATCCAGATGCGGTTCAACGAACTGCTCTCGGGCGTCCGGGCGGATGTGGCCATCAAGGTCCACGGTGACGATCTGGACACCCTGGTTCAGCTCGGCTCCCAGATCGAGGAAATCGTCGGCTCGATCGACGGCGCGGCCGATCCGCAGTCCGAGCAGGTCACCGGCCTGCCCATGCTGCAGATCACGCCGAATCGGGCGGCTATCGCTCGCCTCGGCCTGAGCATCGAGGACGTGCAATCCGTTATCGCCACCTCCATGGGCGGCGCGACGGCGGGCCAGATCTTCGAGGGCGACCGTCGCTTCGACATCGTCGTTCGCCTGCCGGAAGACCTTCGGAGCAACACCGACGCCATCGGTCGCATCCAGGTGCCGCTGCCGTCGGCGGACGGCTCGCCGCGCGGCTTCGTGCCGCTCAGCGAAATCGCAACGATCGGACTTGAGACCGGACCCAACCAGATCAGCCGCGAGGACGGCAAACGCCGCATCGTGGTCACCGCCAACGTGCGCAACCGCGATCTGGGCTCCTTCGTCGGAGAAGCCCAGGACCGGATCGAGCGCGAGGTCGATCTGCCGGCCGGCTACTGGGTCACCTACGGCGGGACGTTCGAGCAGCTCATCTCGGCCGCCAATCGTCTGCAGCTCGTCGTTCCGGCGGTTCTGCTGCTGATCTTTGGCCTGCTGTTCGCCCTGTTCCGCTCGGTCAAGGACAGCGCCATCGTCTTCTCCGGGGTGCCGTTGGCGCTGACCGGTGGGGTCGCTGCGCTGATGCTGCGCGATCTGCCCTTGTCGATCTCGGCCGGGGTCGGCTTCATCGCCCTGTCCGGCGTGGCCGTGCTCAACGGCCTGGTGATGGTGACCTTCATCCGCAGCCTGATCCAGTCGGGCAAGCCGGTGCAGGAGGCCATCCACGAGGGCGCCCTGACCCGGCTGCGGCCGGTTCTGATGACAGCCCTGGTCGCCAGCCTCGGCTTCGTGCCGATGGCGATCAACGTGGGGGCGGGCGCCGAGGTCCAGCGTCCGCTGGCCACGGTCGTTATCGGCGGCATCGTCTCCTCCACGGTGCTGACCCTCATGGTCCTTCCGGCGCTCTACAGCCTCGTGCACGGCCGTGAACGGACCGTGGACGGCGCGCCGCGCGCCAGCTGGATGGATCGTCTGCCGTTCCGGAAACGGAGCGTCTGATGAACTCCGCTCTTCGCAGGAAGAGCGGGGGCGGCGCCGAGGCGGTCCCCAACGCGTCGGCGCCGGGCTTCCCGGACCGTTTGCCGGCCCTGACCGGCATTCGGTTCTGGCTCGCCCTCGGCGTCGTGCTCTTCCACTACCAGCTGAACATGACGCCCGAGGGCGGGACGGGGCTCGCCCTGATCGAGCGCGCACGCCTCGCGGTCGATTTCTTCTTCATTCTGTCGGGTTTCATCCTGGCGCACGTCTACGGGCGTCAGATCCGGAACGGGACCTACAACCACAAGCGCTTCCTCATCGCGCGGCTGGCCCGGATCTATCCGGCTCATCTCGCCATGATGGTGCTGATGGCGTTCATCGTCCTGGCGGCTATCGCCCTGGGTCAGCCGTTCGCGGCCGACAGTTACTCGCTGCCGGGGTTCGCGTCCGCCCTCGCCCTCACCCACGCCTGGTTCCCGGCTACCGTTCCCAATGAGTGGAACGGCCCGTCCTGGTCCCTGTCCGCGGAATGGGCCGCCTATCTGGCCTTCCCTGTGTTCGCCTTCATCGGGCTCAGGTCGGGCCGCCGCCCCTGGATGGTGATCGGTCTGTCGGTGGGCCTGTTCCTGGTGATCGACGGCCTCTACCGCTGGATCTTCAAGGACCAGCTCACCCATGCCGAGCTCGTGCTCGGCGTGCTGAGGATCATTCCCGAATTCCTGTTCGGGATCGGCCTTTACCAGCTCGGTTGCCGCATCCGTTGCGGTCGCCGGACGGCGACGCTCGCCGCCATCGGATCGCTTTTCGCCCTGATTTGCCTGATGGCGATCAGCGCCGACGAGCGCCTGATCGTGGCGGCCTCCGGCGTCGTCGTCCTCGCGCTGGCCCTCTGGGACCGCGCCGAGGATGACAGCGTCTTCAACCATCCGCTGCTGCTGGAGGCGGGCGAAGCCTCCTATGCCCTCTACCTCGTCCATCTCCCGCTTCTGATCATCTGGAAGAACGGGATGGCGATGCTGGGCGGCATCGACAGCACCTACCGGATGTCCGCTTCCGAAGCGGCTCTGTTGCTGGTCGTGACTTTGGCCAGCGCCTTCGCACTGCACGCCTTCTGGGAGCGGCCCGCCCGCACCCTGGTGCGCAGCCTTTTCCTCACCCCCTCCCCCAACTCCGCGAAAGGTCAATCATGACTTCTGCATTGCGCCGCGACTCCTGGTCGTGGCTCCGATCGCCCTGGACGGCGCTTCTGCTGATCCTCAGTTTCATGCTTCTGGACGGCGCCCTCAGTCAGGCCCTCGCCCACGGCGTCGCCGAGGGCGACAAGGGCTACATCCAGGAGACCACCGGCTTCCTGTTCTGGCCTTTCGTCTATCTGGGCGCCAAGCACATGGTCACCGGATACGACCACCTGCTGTTCCTCTTCGGCGTGATCTTCTTCCTCTACAGGATGAAGGACATCAGCATCTATGTGACGCTGTTCGCCATCGGCCACTCCTCAACCCTGCTGCTGGGCGTGCTGACCGACATCAGCGTCTCCAGCTACATCGTGGACGCCATCATCGGCCTGTCCGTCGTCTACAAATCCCTGGACAACATGGGCGCCTTCCAGCGCTGGTTCGGCTTCCAGCCCTCCACCAAGGCGGCGACCCTGATCTTCGGTCTGTTCCACGGCTTCGGTCTCGCGACCAAGCTGCAGGACTTCCAGATGTCGCCGGACGGCCTGATCGGCAACCTGATCGCCTTCAACATCGGCGTCGAGGCCGGCCAGCTGCTGGCGCTCGGCGGCATCCTTATCCTGATGGGCTTCTGGCGCCGCTCGAACAGCTTCTGGAACCACGCCTTCCTGACCAACGCCGTGGTCATGTGCCTCGGCTTCATTCTGACGGGCTACCAGCTCGTCGGCTTCTTCGTCATGTGATCGGAGCCCCCTCCATGTTTAACGCAAACCGCCCCGCCCGCTCCGAACTGCCCACCACGCAGGAGTTGCTGAAATCCACCGGCATCGCCGCCGTCGTCGCCGGCGCGATCCTCGTCACTGTGGTCCTTCCAGCCGAATATGGCGTCGATCCCACGCGTATCGGCTCGGTCTTCGGCCTGACGGAAATGGGCCAGCTGAAACGCCAGCTCGCGCTGGAAGCCGAGGCTGACGCTGCGGCGGACGCCGCCGCCGCCGGCCAGACCTCGGGCGTCGCCTCCACGCCGACGCCTGCCGCAGCACCGGCCGCAGCCACCGGTCCGGTGGCGCCGTCAGCCCGGCCGGTCACGGCTGAAGCCGCCGCAGCCGGCATCCGCTCGGACGAGACTGTGATCGAACTGGCCCCCAACCAGGGCGCAGAGCTGAAGATGGACATGGCCGAAGGCGCCAAGGTCCGCTTCACCTGGAGGAGCAGCGGAGGTGCGGTGAATTTCGACACCCACGCTGACCGCCCCGGCGTCCGCTATCACGGCTACGGAAAGGGCACCGATCTGCAGCAGTCCGGTGAGCTGACGGCGGCCTTCGACGGAAGCCATGGCTGGTTCTGGCGCAACCGGACCGGAGAGACCGTGACGATCACGGTCGAAACCGAAGGCGCCTACACCGAGATCAAGCGGGTGGTCTGACCCGCTTGTGGGTCGGCCGCCGCCAGTCGGCCGACCGGATGGCGGGGCGCTGGAACCCCCTGACGCGCCCCGCCATCATTTCTCGTCCGGTCGCGGCCAGCGCGGATGCGCCTCGTCGATCACGACCGGATGGGCGTGCCAACTGGACTGCCGGTCCGGACGCTCGCCTTCGGACAGGTGGGGGTCATCGGCGTCCAGGTCCGAGTGCGAGTGCGCGAGATTGGCCGGGTCGTAGCGGGGCCAGACCACGAGCGCGAGAACCACACCCACCGCGCAGAGGCCCGCGAGCACAAGGAAGGCCGCGCGGGGATCCGCCTCGGCGGAGACGAGCCCCGCGACCGGATAGGCGATCAGCCAGCAGGCGTGGGACAGGGCGAACTGGGCGGCGAACAGCGAGGGGCGGTCTTGCGAGGTCGAGGACCGTCGAAGCGCCCGACCGGCCGGCGTGATGGTCAGCGAATAGCCGAAGCCCATGACGATCCAGAGCCCCAAAAGGATGGGGTAGGACGTCGCCACAAAGGCGCCGAGCAGAAGCACGCCCGTCATGACGCCAGCGCCCGCGATCATGGCGGAGCGGTCGGGGATCCTTTGAAGGACGCGCGGCAGTAGCAGGGCGGCGGTCATCGACCCCGCGCCGAAGGCCGCGAGCGCCCAGGCCGTCGCCTGTTGAGAGAGGCCAAAGCTGCTCTGCACAAGCACGACGGTGTTCACGAACACCATCGCGCCGCCTGCGGCGGTCGCCAGGCTGACCGCCAGAAGGCCTCTCAGCCTCGGGGTCAGGGCGAACAGCCGGGCGCCAGCCGTCAGCCGGCGTATGAAGGGCAAGGGCGCTGCGCCGGCGGACCGGGGCAGGATCGCCCGGACGACAAAGACCGCCGAGAGCGCGAAGCCGAGAGCTGTCCCCACGAACAGATTGTTGTAGCTGATGAAGGCCAGCAGAACGGCGGCGACCACCGGACTGGCCACGCTTTCGAGGTCCGCCGCGAGGCGGGAGAGCGAGAGCGCCTTGGTATACTCCCCCTCGTCCTCCAGAAGGTCCGGGATCATGGCCTGGAACGCCGGGGTGAAGGCGGCGGAGGCCGTGTAGAGCACGGCCATCAGGGCATAGACTTGCCAGGCGGCGCCCACGAACGGCAGGGTGATGGCGACGCCCGCCCTGACGACGTCCAGCGACACGAGGAGGGTCTTGCGCGGCAAGCGCGCGGCGATGGCGCTCGCGAACGGCGCGACGGCGATATAGGCCACCATCTTGATCGAGAGCGCTGCGCCGAGAATTTCTCCGGCGTTGGCGCCGGCCAGATCATGGGCAAGCAGGCCGAGGGCGACGGTCGCCATGCCCGTACCGAGCAGAGCCGACACCTGGGCGATGAAGAGCCTGCGGTAGGCGGGATTGGACAGCGGAGAAAACATCTGCGGACCCGATCGGAAAGATACTCCCCCATAGTACCGCAAACCAATCCGCGGGTCGTCACGAAATCATCATCGCCGAGGCGCGTCCGCGACGACAATTCACTGGATCAACGGCGCGTTACACAATAACATTCTCAACATGCCTCCCGCCCCCACAGACACCGGTCGTTCCCGGCCAATCGACCTGTTCGGCGCCGGTCTTTCCGTGTTCTGCGTCGTCCATTGTGTGTCGAGCGCGGGGGTGCTTGGCCTTCTGCCCCTGGCGGGGCTCGCCGGCGGCGAGTGGCTCCACTGGACGCTTGCCGGCGTCGCGGCCTGTGCGGCCTGGATCGCGCTCGTCACACCTCGCGTGGGCGCACCCATGATGCTTCGGGGCCTCGCGATCGCCGCCATTCTGGCGCTTGTGGCGGGCGCGGCCGAACGCCCGACGGTGGAGACCGCTCCGATCGCCACCATCGTCGGCGGGTTGAGTCTCGTCCTCGCGCACCTCCTCAATGTTGTCCGGCTCAAGCGCGCAAGAACGCCCCAACCCGCCTGACGGCGACCCTTCCGGGAGAGCCCCTCAGGCGATGGGCCGCTCGGCGCTGACGCCGGGCGCCTGCGGTGGTCTTCGCGGCGGATTGAGACGGGCCTGAACAGGGCGGTCGAAGGCGTACCGGAAGATTGCAGCTCCGATGAAGGCGCTCGCCAGACCCGCAGTCCAGATCGCCCAGCGAACATCTGAGGACCAGCCTGCCTGTCCGATCGCATCGAAGACCCCGAACCAGAGGATCCGGACCACTTCATTGGTCAGGAAGATCGCGAACGACATCAGGCCGAGATGCTCGATCAGGCGTGAGGGTCTCGCGACCGGCGTCGCGCCCGCAGCCCAGATCATCACGGTCAGCAACAGAAGCGAGAGCAAGGCGGTGGTCCCGATCACCTGCGCGCAAACGAGGACGCCGAGGGCGACGATCCCCGCCATCGCGGCGAGCCTCGGCGGGATATAGACGCGCGCCCCGAACAGCGCCGCCGCAACACCGAGCAGGAACAGAGGCAGGGCTCGCAGAAAGCCGTGGCGGAAAGGCAGGCGATAGATCGGATCGCCGAGCCAGGCGCGGCTGGCGCAGTCCGCGAGGATCAGAAGCCCTACGGCGCCCGCCACGATCAGCCAGGGCCGCCTACGCCAGATCAGTCGGCATATCCACGGCAACAGGAGATAACATCCGAGCAGGGCCGAGAGCGTCCAGGTCGGCGCGTTCCAGCCCTGTCCCCCCGGAACGCCATAGGCCTGAAGCAGAGCCGCCTGCGCCGGGAGCTGCGCCCAGTCGAACCACTGGGGATTGCTCGGGCGAATGCCGACCGCGGCGGCGACGGCGACCATTGCGGCAAGTACGCCGATCACGACGAGATGAGACGGGACGACCCTGAGGACGCGCTGGCGGATATAGTCCAGGATGTTGAGCGAGCGGGCGGCGAAGCCGTCGCCATAGATCCGGGCCAGAATGTACCCGGAATCGATGATGAAGAAGTTGGTCAGCAGGAACCCCCGGTCAAACACCGGGTGGAGTTCGCCCAGCGGCGTCGGAGCCGCCTCGCGAAAATGATACAGGATGATCAGGGCGCCGGCGACGAACCGGAGAACGTCGAGCCAGCCGCCGCGCGCGATCCGGGCCGGCCTGCGGGGTTCTGCGACCTCGACCAACGTCAGTCCGCGCGCGTTGCGGCGACCGGGCCGGGGGTATCGTGGTGGTGACGGGACCCGAGGACAATCTGGTCGCGCCCGAGGAAGAGCGCAGCCGACCCAAGAACGCAGACCACCGCCATCACCCCCGCCATAACCCGTCCCGCCTTGTCTCGTCCGGCGACACGGTAGGTCATGAAGGTCAACAAAAGCATCAGCGCCCCGTAGGGGAGATACATCGGTATCCGGTAGAGCGATGCGAGCGGCACGGCGATGACGCAGACGACCAGGCCTGCGACGAGGCTGCCGGCGAGGGCGATCAGGGTATCTGGAACGGGATCGAACGGCCGAACCCGACGTTGTGTCCGCCCCCGAGGGCGATACCGGCCTGGCCGCCATCGGGGGGCGTGACTACGGATCGGGGAGCGTTTTCCGCCCATGATCTAGACCGCCGGCTCGACGGGACGCCCGGCGCGGTTGGCGAGCCACACACGCATGCGGACGATCTCTGCTTCCTGGGTGCGGATCACCTCTTCGGCGAGCCCGCGAACCTCGGCGTCCTTCCCGTGCTCCAGGGCGATCCGGGCCATCGCGACCGCTCCCTCATGGTGGGCGATCATCCCGCGCATGAAGTCGACATCGGCGTCGCCGCTGTAGTCGATCTCCATGGCCAGGTGCATGCGCTCGTTGGCCTCCTTGAAGGAGCGGGTGGCCGGACTGTCCGCCGCGGCGTCGGCATGACCCGCATGGGCGTCGATCGGACGCGCATCGACGGGCGTGCCCGCCTGAGGTCGGGTCGCGTTCTGGCGGGACAGCATCCCGAAGCCGAAGGCCGATATGAGAAGAAACAGCGCAATCACGCCGACCCATCCGGACCGTTTCATGGAAGTCTCCTTTTCTGGGATTTGAGGGTCAGGGCTCTGCGCGCGGATCGCGCCAGGCCAGCAGCCGCAGGGCGTTGAAGACGACGAGGAGCGTCGAGCCTTCGTGCAGGGCGACGGCCGGCCCGATCCCGAGACCGAGAATGGTGGCCGGGACGAGGAAGGCGACGACGCCGAGGCTGACGAAGAGGTTCTGGCGGATGATCCGGCGGGTCTGCCGACTGAGGCCGACCGTGAAGGGCAGCTTGGACAGATCGTCCGCCATCAGGGCCACGTCCGCCGTTTCCAGCGCGACGTCCGACCCCGCCGCTCCCATGGCGACGCCGACGGTCGCCGTGGCCATGGCGGGGGCGTCGTTGACGCCATCTCCCACCATGGCCACCTGGGCTTCGGCCCGAAGCTTCCTGATCGCCTCGACCTTGTCTTCCGGCAGGAGGTCGCCCCAGGCCTCGGTCAAGCCGACCTGTCCGGCGACGGCCTGGGCAGCCCTCCGATGGTCGCCCGAGATCATGATCATCCGACGGATGCCGAGGGCCCTCAGAGCCGTGAGCGTTTCGCGCGCCCTCTTACGCGGTGTGTCGAGCAGGCCGATCACGCCCAAGTCGTGTGAGCCCTGGCGAACCACCATGAGGGTGCGGCCCTGGTTGCGCAGGGCCGCGACGGCGATCTCGGCGTCGGGACCCAGCGGCGCGACGCCATCCGCCCCGAACATCTCCGGCTTGCCGATCCAGATCGTCTCGCCGTTCAGTGTCGCGGTGACGCCCTTTCCCGTCAGGCTGCGGAGATCCGTCGCGGTCTGCACAGGAGCCGCGATCAGGCGCTGGCTCCCGTCGCGGACGATCGCCTCCGCGAGGGGATGGTCACTGAGCCGCTCGACGGCGACGGCGACCGTCAGGAGATCGGTTTGCGAGGTCCGTCCGAGCGGAACAACGTCGGTGATCCGGGGTCGCCCCTCGGTCAGGGTGCCGGTCTTGTCGAAGGCGATGGCGTCGAGCGCACCCAGATTCTCCAACGGCGCGCCGCCCTTGATGAGCACGCCGGCGCGGGCCGCGCGGGCGACACCCGACAGAACCGCGCTGGGCGTTGCGATGGCCAGGGCACAGGGGCTGGCCGCCACGAGCACGGCCATGGCCCGGTAGAAGCTGTCGCGGAAAGGCTCGTCGACGACGACCCAGGCGAACAGCAGGACGAAGGCCAGGGCCAGCACGAGGGGTACGAAGATTCTTTCGAACCGGTCGGTGAACCTCTGCGTCGGCGACTTCTGCGTCTCCGCTTCGCTGACCATCCGCACCACCTTGGCGAGGGTGGTGTCGCTCGATCGTTTGGTCGTCTCGATCTCGATGGCGCCCGCGCCATTTATGGTCCCCGCGAACACGACCGAGGCGGCGATGACGCCCGCTGGACGCGCCCTCGCCTCTTCCGCGTTCGACACAGGCTGCTTGTCCACCGGCATGCTTTCGCCGGTGACCGGGGCCTGATTGATGCTGGTCGTCCCGACGACCACGAAGCCGTCGGCCGGCAGGCGCTCGTTCGGGCGCACCACGACGACATCGCCGATCTCCAGGTCCTCGACCGGAAGCTCCACGACCTCTTCGCCGCGACGCACATGCGCGGTGCGAGGCGCCAGGGCGGCCAGCGCCTCGATCGCCCGCTTCGCCCGCCCGAGCGCGTAATGCTCCAAAGCGTGACCCAAGCTGAACAGGAAGAGCAGCAAGGCCCCCTCGGCCCATGCGCCCAAGGCGGCCGCACCCGCCGCCGCGACCAGCATGAGGGTGTCGATCTCGAAGCGGCGTCGCTTCAGGTTCTCGACCGCCTCGCGGACGGTGAAGAAGCCTCCGAACAGATAGGCCGCAAGGAAGAGGACCAGTGGAGCCCACCCGGGAACACCGGGCGCGAACCGTTCGATCAGATAGCCGACGGCGAGAGCGCCGCCGCTGGCGAGAGCGAAATACAGCTCGGTGTTCGGCCCCAGCAAACCACCATGGGCATGGTCGTGCCTGTCCCCGGCCGCGTGATTGTGCCCTTCATGCCCCGCCTCGCCGGCTTTGCCGTCCTGACCGTGGCCGCTGTCCACGGAGACCGTGGCTTGGGGCTTCGCCGAGAGTTGCAGACCATGGCCCCGAAGCCGCGCCTCGAGGTCTGTGCGCTCCAGTTTCTGCCGGTCGAACTCGACCCGGATAGCTCCTGAAGCGTCGAGCGCCGCCTGCAGCACGCCGGGCTCTGCGGCCAGCGCCGCCTCCAGCGTCCTCGCATGCCGCGCGTGGCGCACCCCTTCGACCCAGCCGGTCAGGTGATCGTAGCGATCGCTGACCGATCCCCCGGCCTGTGTGGCCGCACGGCGAACCTGGGCGAGGGAAAGCCGCTCCGGATCGTAGTGGATACACAGTTTCGGTCCGTCATCCGTTTCCTCGACGTGCGCCTTTTCGACTCCGTCGGTGATGCGCAACAGACTGATCAGTCTGCCGACACAGGCGTCGGAGGCGTCGGGCGCACCCGGAAGGAGAACGGGCAGATCCAGTTTGACGGTCTTAGGCATGGTCGAACTCCACAGGAGCGGAAGGCGATGGGCGTTGCGGGGCTTCGGTCGGGCGACGCGGTTCCGGCCCCGTCCAGGCGAGGCGCGCCGCCGCCCCGGCGGCGAAGGCTGCGGCTGCCAAGCCGGCCGAAAGGAGCGTCACGAGACGTTTGCGGGTCATCCGAAGCCCTCCGGTCAGGGCAGGCGCAGGACGGCGTCGAACCAGCCGATCTGCTGCAGGCGCTCGAGGGACTCGAACACCGGCATCGCCAGCAGGAAGACGAGGCCGTCGCGGACGGTGCGCAGGAAGAAGGCGGGTCGCACCGAGAGCTCGGGCTCGTCGCGCCAGGCTCGCAGGTCGGGCCAGAAGCGCGGCGTACGACGGCGATAGTCGTCATAGACCTCCCCGAAGGTCTCGCTCAGATAGGCTTCTTCGCGCCCGACGACGGTGCGGAACACGATCCAGCAGGCCAGGGCGAAGCCCAGTCCGACCGTGGCGCTGCCTGTCTGGGCGCCGATCCCGAACGCCCCGATGAAGCTGAACAGGTAGAGGGGGTTCCGGCACAGCGAGTAGGGTCCCGCCGAAACGATCTCCTGCTTCTTTCGGCCGCCGATATAGAGGGAGCACCAGGCTCGCCCGATCACGCACAGCATGATGGCGATCAGACCGAGATGCTCCACCGGATGTTCGAGAACGGGCGTGGGTTCGACCAGCGCCGTCCAGGTGATGAGGGCGAACAGGCCGACGAGGATGAAGAGTTTCCGCCAGCGCTGGACCCGTGCGAGGTCGGGAGCTGAGGCTCCACCGGGGTGGAGATCGTGAGGCAGCAACGGGCTCACTGGGCCGCTCCTGTGTCAGAGGCCTTGCGCGCATCGCGCAGGATGTCGATGCCGCCCTTGGCGGCGATTGCGGCGACCAGAACGCCGACGAGAAGGTCCGGCCACGACTGGTCGAGCCACATGACGAGACCGCCCGCGACGAGGATGCCGCCGTTGGACGCGAAGTCGTTGAGACTGAAGGTCTCGGCGGCCTTCATGTTGACGTCGCCGCTGTGCTGCCGACGGATCAGCAGCAGGCAGACCAGGTTGATGACGGCGGCCACAACCGCGAGGACCATCATGGTCGGGCCGACTGGCTCGGTCGCGGTGAGGGTCCGCCGCAGCGCGTCGAGCAGGACGAGGACGGCGAAAATCAGGAGCATGACGCCTGAGGCTCGCGCCGCCCCCGTCTTCCAGACCAGGGCGCGTCCGACCGCCAGGAAGCTGATCAGATAGACCGCCGCGTCCGAACCGTTGTCGACCGCATTGGCCAGCAGGGCGCTGGAGTCGGCGGCGATGCCGCCGACTCCCAGGCCCACGAACAACAGGGCGTTCAGGACCAGCACCGTGAGGAGGGTGCGGCGCTGGACCTGCTCCGTTGCGTGGGCCTCGCTCATTCCTCGAGCCCTTCAGCCTTGCGGTGCTTCACGGCCTTGGCCGCGAAGGTCGGCAGGACCAGCAGGGTCAAGGCCGTCGCCGTCAGCAGGCCGCCGATTACGACGGTGGCCAGAGGCTTCTGCACCTCCGCCCCGGCACCGTGGGCGAACGCCATCGGAATGAAGCCGACGATGGCGACCAGGGCCGTGGTCAGGACGGCGCGCAGCCGGCTCGTCGCCCCTTCGATGGCGGCGAGGCGTGGGTCGGCGCCGCCTGTCAGGCGTTCCCGAATGGCCTGCATCAGCACCAGCCCGTTCAGGGTCGCGACACCGGATACGGCGATGAAGCCGACCGCCGCCGAAACCGAGAAGGGCATCCCCCTGAGGACGAGCGCCAAGGCGCCGCCGATCAGGGCCAGAGGCACGCAGGCGAACACCAGTCCCGCCTCCGCGAAGGATCCCAACGCCATGAACAGCAGGACGCCGATCAGGATGAAGACGATGGGAATGACCAGGCCCAGACGCTGTTCGGCCCGTTTCAGGTTCTCGAACTGCCCACCCCAGGTCAGGGAGTAGCCGGTGGGGAGATCGACCTCAGACTGCACCTTCGCCTGGGCCTCGGTGACAAAGCCGCCCAGATCGCGCCCGCGAACGTTGGCTTGAACCACCATCCGCCGGCTGCCGTCATTGCGGCTGATCTGGTTCTGCCCCTCGGCCACCTGGATGCGGGCGACGGAGGAGAGCGGAACCGTCACGCCCGTAGCGGTGGTGATCGGCAGGGCCGCGAGTGCCGCCGGATCGTTCCGGGCTTCATCCGCGAGACGAACGACGACGCTGAAGCGGCGATCGCCCTCGAAGATCTGCCCGGCCTCGGCGCCCCCGACCGCGGCCGAAACCGCTTCGGAGACATCGGCGGCGGACAGGCCGTAGTTGGCGGCCGCGAAGCGATCCACGCTGACAGTCAGGGTTGGGAGCCCCGACGCCTGCTCGACGCGAACGTCCGCAGACCCGGGCGTCGCGCGAAGGGCGTTGGCGACCCGGTCCGCCGTGGCCTGCAGCTGGGTGAAGTCATCGCCGTAGACCATGACCGCGAGGTCAGTCCGGACGCCGGAGATCAGCTCATTGAAGCGCAGTTCGATGGGCTGGCTGAACTCGAAGCTGTTGCCGAGCTGGCCGGCGGCGAGCTCTTCGAAGCGCGCGATCAGTTCCTCCTTGGGGAGGTTCGGATCGGGCCATTCCTTGCGGTCCTTCAGGACAATGACCGCATCGGAGATGTTCGGCGGCATCGGGTCCACAGCCGCCTCGGCCGTCCCGGTCCGGGCGAAGATGGTCTTCACCTCGGGCTGGGCCTTGATGACGCGCTCGAGCGCCATTTGCATCGCCAGGGATTGCTCCAGCGATGCTGACGGCACGCGAAGCGCCTGCATGGCGATGTCGCCTTCGTCCAGGGTCGGGATGAACTCACGCCCCAGGGTGCTGAAGGCGATGCCGCCGATGACGAGAGCGCCGAGCGCGGACGCCAGGACGATCTTCGGACGATCGACGGCCGCGCGGATGGCCGGTTCGATCCATCGGCGCGCATAGCGGAGGATGAAGGTCTCGTGCTCGTGCGCGTGGCCGTGCTCGTCGACCTCCACCTTCTTCGGATCCCGCACCAGCAGGGCCGTCATCGCCGGCACGAAGGTGAAGGAGAAGATGAAGGCGCCGACCAGGGCCAGCATGACCGTCGCGCCCATCGGGATGAAGGTCTTGCCCTCCACGCCCTCGAGCATGAGCAGGGGCGTGAAGACCAGCAGGATGATGAGCTGGCCGAAGGCGGCCGGCTTGACCATCTGACGCGCCGCGGCTCCGGCGACCGCCAGACGTTCCCGACGCGTCAGCATCCGGCCGGCCTCGGCCCGCTTCTGGCTGAGCATCAGCAGGGTGTTCTCGACCACCACGACCGCGCCGTCGACCAGAAGGCCGAAGTCCAGCGCGCCGAGGCTCATCAGGTTTCCGCTGATGCCGAAGCGGTTCATGCCGATGACCGCGAACAGGAAGCTGATCGGGATCATCAGGGCGGTAATCGAGGCCGCCCGGATGTTGCCCAGGAGCAGGAACAGAACCACGATCACCAGCAGGGCGCCTTCGATCAGGTTCTTGGCGACCGTCGAGATGGTCTTGTTGACGAGCGAACTCCGGTTCAGGACCGGTTCGGCGACGACGCTCGGCGGCAGGCTCGCGGAGACTTCCTCCAGACGTTCGGCGGCGGCCTGGGCCACCGTCCGGCTGTTGCCGCCGGCCAGCATCAGCGCCGTACCGACGACCGCTTCGTGGCCGTCGCGGCTGGCGCCGCCGAGACGCGGCGCCTGGCCGATTTCGACGGTGGCGACATCGGCGACCCGCACGACCAGTCCGTTGCGGTTGACCACGGGGGCCTGGGCGAGATCCGGAATGGTCTGCGCCAGGGCGTCGGTTCGGACGGTCAGGGCTTCACCGGACCGCTGAACATAGCCCGCACCGGCCTGGGTGTTGGCCCGCTCCAGAGCGACGATGAGGTCGTTGAGGCTCAGGCCGTATCCCGCCAGACGCGCAGCGTCGGGCCGAACCGCATACTCCTTCACATAGCCGCCGTTCACATCGACGCCGGCCAGGCCCTTCGCGGTCCGCATGCGCGGGGCGATGATCCAGTCCTGGACCGTGCGGAGATAGGTCGCGCGGGCCTGTGGCGTGGTCAGCAGTTCGCCTTCGGGCGTCAGATAGGCGCCGCCGGCCTGCCAGCCGGGCTCACCCGGTTTGGCGAGATTGGCGCTGTTGAACGGCTTGAAGTCGACCGTCCACATGAGGACTTCGCCGAGGCCGGTGGTGATCGGCGCAAGCGCCGGCTCCACACCCTCGGGCAGTCGCTCGCGCGCCTGGGCCATCCGTTCGGCCACCTGCTGGCGGGCGAAGTAGATGTCCGTGCTGTCGGAGAAGATGACCGTGACCTGGCTGAAGCCGTTTCGGCTCAGCGACCGGGTGGTCTGGATCCCCGGAATGCCCGCCATGGCGGTTTCGAGGGGATAGGTGACCTGGCGTTCCATCTGCTCGGGCGCGAGCGCCGGGGCGATGGTATTGATCTGGACCTGCCGGTTGGTGATGTCCGGGACGGCGTCGATGGGTAGCTGCGTCAGGTTGTAGAGGCCGAAGGCGGCGACAATCGCCGTCGCCAGGACCACGAACCATCGGAAGCGAACCGAGGCTTCGATAATCGCTTTGAACATGACGCCCCCCTAGTGCCCGTGCTCGGCTTCGCCCTTGGCCATCTCGGCCTTGAGCAGGAAGGCGTTGGCGGAGGCGACGCGTTCGGAGCCGGTCAGTCCCCGCAGGATCTCGGTGCGGCCTGCGGCCTGACGGCCCGCCAGTACCTGCACGGCCTGGAAGCCGCCCTCGACCTGAACGAAGACGACGGTGTTCCCGTCGACCGTTTGAACCGCCTCCGTGGGAACGGTCATCCCGCCGGCAGCCTGGCCGGTCACGACCGCGCCGGTGACGGCCGACCCGGCCGGCGGCAGGGTCGCGCCGGAAGGCCGGGCGCGGATCACGGTCGCACCGCTCTCGCTGAGACCGGCGTCGGCCGCGACACCGGTGACGACGGCGTCGAACTCCCCGTTCGGGCCGGTGACGCGCATGGGCGAGCCCGCGCGGACATTGGCCGCCAGGGCCGGCGGCGCGTTGAAGACCATTTCGACCCGGGCCGGGTTGCTGACCTCAGCCACCACGCCGCCCTGGGCGACGAAGCCGCCCGGTCCGACCTGAACGCTGCTGACCACACCGGAGATCGGGCTGGTCACGCTCAGCCGTCCCGAGGCGTTCGGCGATCCTGCGGCCGCGGAACGGGCGCGGGCGGCGCGGGTCTGCGCCTCTGCACTCAGGAACTGGGCGCGTGACGCTTCGACTTCCTGACGCGCGACGATGCCCTGATCCGACAGGCTGCGATTGCGCTCATAGGCCTGACGGGCCGCCTCGGCGGAAGCTCCGGCTGCATCGGCCTCGGCGCGGAAGGTCGCCGCCTCGCCGCTGACGAGGCTGACGAGCGGCTGGCCCGCCCGGACCGACTGGCCCGGGGCGACGAGGACCCGCTCGACGCGCCCGCCGACGGCAGCGGCGACGGCGGCGCGGGAATCGACCATCGGCTCGACGCGACCGGCCAGACGGGTTTCGCCCCCGCCACCGCCGCCAACGCCGACGATCGTGATGCCCGCTGCCTGGATTTCTGCGGCGGTCAGTTCGACCCGCCCCTCGGTCTCGGTCTCGGCGGCCTCGCCCTCGGTATGTCCGCCCTCCTCTTCGGCATGGCCGGCCTCGCCTTCAGCGGCCGGCGGCGCAGCCGGTTCGGCGGACCGGGTAGCGAACCAGAGGCCGCCGCCTCCGAGTACGACCAAGGCGGCGACGCCGCCGATCAGCAGTGTCTTGTTGGATGTGCCTTTGCGCATCACTGGGCTCCTTCGAAGGGGGCGCGGCCGTTGAGGCGCGCGAGATCGATCTCGGCGCGGACACGCGCGAGACGCGCGTCCACGGCGGCGGACCGGGCGTTGACGAGGGCTGTGCGGGTGACCCGCAGTTCGACCTGGGAGATCCGGCCGGACTCGAAGCCGATCCGCGACAGGCGGTAGGCTTCCTCGGCGGCGGTGACGCCGGCGTCGGCGGCGTTGACGCGGCTGACGGAGGCCGCGAGGCGGGCGACCGCAGCGGCGCGATCCGCCTGGGCCTCCTGCCGTGCGCTCATCAGCCGGGCGTCGGCCGCGCGAAATTCGGCCTGGGCCGCCTCGATGTTCCCCCGGTTCCGGTCGAACAGCGGCAACGGCATGCTGATCCCGAAGGTCAGGGCCGTCGCGTCCTCCGCCTCGAAGCGGCGGATGCCGATGCTGGCGTTGATGTCCGGGCGGGCCTGAACCCGTTGAACATCGATGCGCCGTTCGGCTGCGGACCGCTGCGCCTCGGCCACGCGGACCGTAGGAGCGTCATCGATCACGGAGCCGATCGTCGCGGGCGTCTCGTCCAGGAGACTGTCGTCGATCCGGGTCACGGCGACCGGGGTCATGGCGACCGCGGTCAGGCGCGCGTAGGCGGCGTCGCGCTCAGCGACGGCCTCATCCCGCGTAGCGCGGGCCGAGGCGGCCTCGGCCTCGCCCTGGATGCCGCGCAGCAGGGGCTCGCGTCCCTCCTCCACCAGCGTCAGGGCGGCGCGGGCGTCCGCGACCGTGAGGGTCAGGGTTTCCTCGGCGAGGGTCGCGCGCCTCTGCGCCGCTTCCGCCTCGGCGTAGACGAGGGCGAGACGGCCGGCGGCGTCGACCACGGCGAGATCCCGCTGCAGCCCGACCGCACCGGCCTCGGCGCGGGCGGCGGCGATACGCGTCGAACGACGCCCCCACAGCTCGAGATCCTGGCTCAGCGCCAAGGTCATGTCCGCGTTGTTCAGGCCTGAATAGGGACCTGAGCCGTAGGCGTTCTCGACATCGAAGCCGAGGACGGGGTTGGGCCGCACCCGCGCCTGACGGACACGGGCCTCGGCGGCGTCATAGTTGGCGCCGGCTTCGAGTGTCGCCGGAGCGTCCCCGAGCTGGGCGAGGAGTTGGGCATAGGTCGGGGCCGGGTCAGCCCATACGGGACTGGCCAGGCTCGCCGCGATCGCGGCGAGGGCGCAGCCGACCGCGTAACGCGGCCGCCTGCGAGATGTGGGAGACATGATTCATTTCCAGAGTTTCTGAGGACGAAGAGGCGCGCGGAGGCGCAGGTCTTCGGTCAGACTCTGGGGGGGCGCTTCAGGCCATCGGGCGTGATGGAGGCCCGGAAGTCGTCGTGACGGCCGCTCTGCAACGGCGGTTCTCCGAACGCGGGTGCGATCGAGTCGACGCCGTTGGTGCGGGCGGTTGTCGTGTGGTGGCAGTGACCGTGCGAGCAGACGCCGTGACCGGCGCCCTTTCCACTGTGGTCGCCATCGCCCTGGTCATGATCGACCGCAGCATGAGCCGCGGGAGGTTCGGGCAGGCAGGTGGCGGCGTCGACGGCAGGCGCGAAGAAGAAGGCGGCGAAGACGATGGTCGCCGCCACGATCAGTTTCGCCCATGTCGTCATCGACCAGGTCATCTCGCGCTCGTTACTTCCGTTCCCGACATCAGGCAATGCGTTACAAAGTCCGCGCCGCAGACGTTGCTGCGCGGCTCTCCGCTCTTGCCTGTAACAGGATAGAGATCGCGGATTGCAGGAAGACCCCGCCCAACAGAAGGCCAGCCAGCAGGTCCGGCCACCGGGATCCGGTCAGCCAGACCAGCCCGCCGGCCGCGGCGACGCCGAGGCTGTGGATGAGGTCGTTCCGGGTGCAGAGCCAGACGGAGCGGACGTTGGCGTCGCCCTCGCGGAAGCGCACGAGTAGCAGGGCCGCAACCAGATTGGCTGCGAAACCGACCAGTCCAAGACCGGTGATGACGGCGCCTTCGGGCGGCTGGCCGGTGACGGCTCTCCAGACGGCGTAGCCGAGAATGGTCACGGCCATCACGAGGAGGCTCGCGCTCTTGAAGACTGCGGCGCCGGAGCGCACCCGCACGGACTTTCCGATGGCCCAGAGGCTGATGGCGTAGGTGGCGCTGTCGGCCAGGAAGTCCATCGCATTGGCGGCGAGCGCCGCCGATCCCTGCATGAGACCGCCCGCGGCGACCGCGAAGAACCCACCCAGATTAAGGGCGATGACGGCCACAAGCACGCGCCGATAGGCGGGCGAGGCCCCGTCGAACCGGACCTGGTGGCCGCAGCAGCCTCGGGACGGAGCGCAGGATTCTGTCGGAGCGGGCGTCGTCATGCACCCTTCATGCATCCTCTAGCCACTAGAGGATCAAGCCCTATATTTCGCGCATGGCCAGAGACCCATCCCTTCCCCCGCTCCGGACGATCGGTCGCCTTTCGGCCGAGACCGGCGTGAAGATTCCGACGATCCGGTTCTACGAGAAGATCGGCCTGCTGGCGGAGCCGCCCCGCACTGCGAGCGACCGGCGCCTCTACGACGGCGCTGCGACGCGGCGGCTGGCCTTCATTCGCCATGCGCGGCAGCTGGGGTTCGAGATCGACGACATCCGCGCCCTTCTGGCGCTGTCCGACGAACCCGACCGGCCCTGCACGGAGGTCAACCGGATCGCCGAGCGCCAGCTTGCGGCGGTTGAGGCTCGCATCGCCGGGCTTCAGGCGCTGCACGCCGAACTCGCCCGGATTCAGGCGGCGAGTTGCTCGGGTGGGAGGATTTCCGATTGCCGGGTGATCGAGGCGCTTGGAAACCACACGCACTGCGATGGTCACCACACTCGTTATTCGGCGCGCGATTAGCCGGGCGCCGGCTGCCGCCCTCTATTTGCCCCGGTAATAACGGATAAGCGGCTCGTGCTGGGTGCTGTCGGGCTGCATGTGCCGGCTGCGAATATCCAGTCCCAGCGCCGGATCAGGGGGTAGGTACTCCTTATCGATCAGGATGATCTGGGTCTCGGACAGCTCCCCGGCCTTCAAAGCGTAGACCATCCGATAGAAGCCTTCGAACTGCGCCCTGTTCTCTCGTTCACTGATGTTCTTCATCGGGGAGTCGATGATCAGAAGCTCCGGCAGGGGCGCGTCGAGCAGGGCCGCGATCCGGTGGACGGCTATGGCGAAGCAGCATTTGAACAGGGTCTTCTTCCCGCCGCTGCTCATTGAGGTGAAGGTCGAGGCCGTCAGATCGGAAGGGTCGCTACTGAAGACGGCGGGGTAGAAGGTCGGCGGCTCCAGGGCGACGCGGTCGTCGCGCTGGATGCCCGGCACGCCGGACTGGACTAGGGCGTCGAGGAAATAGTCGCCGAGTCTGGTCAGACTGGTCCGGTCGGCTTCGGCCGACGTGCGGGCGTCCTTCAGGGCCTCCTTCAGCGCGAGTTCCAGCGCGATGATCTGGGCAAGCGCGTCGCGCTGTTGCTGCAGGAGGTCGGGAAGCCGCAGCAGCCAGGCGAGGCTCTGTAGTTCGGCCTCGAGCGCCGCGCGCTCGCGCTCCTTCAACAGGACTGTCGACAGGAACGCCGAGTCCGCTTCCTCGCTCGCGCGGTTGCGGGCGGTTTCAAGGGACGCCTTCCGGTCCAGCGCGCGCTCCCGCCGCAGTCGGATACGGGTGAGACTGCGGTCGATCTCTTCGATCGCGCTGTCGAGGTCCGCCCGGCGCGAGGCGATGTCCAGTTCCAGAGCGGCCTGCTCCGCCGCGTCGGTCAGTTCGAGCCTGTCGTCCTGGCCGCAGACCTCGCAACAACGAGCCGGGCGCGCCGGAAGGCTCTGGGTGCATCGGGGGCAGTCCGCAAACCCGACGTCGCCGAGGATTTCCCGCGCCACGGCAGAGCGCCGGAACTTCAGGCCGAGGGTCTCGATCTCGTTTCGATGGCGCACATGTCGTTCGCGCGCGGCGAGCAGTTCATCGGCCGCGACGTCGAGGCGGGCGATGCCAGCGCCGAGACGGCGGGTCCGGCGTGCGAGGATATCGACGGCATGCTCGGTCTGGCCGACCCGCTTCAGCTCCCGCAGGGCCACGATGCTGGCCTCCGCTTCGGCCAGGGCCGCCTTCAGGGACGCTTCGCGCTCGGCGATCTGCGCTTCGGAGCCGGCGCCCACTTCGTCGAGGGTTCGGGTCAGGCTTTCGATGGCGGAGGCGCGGGCCGTGCGGTTGGCGCGCAGCTGGTCCAGTTCGGCCTCGAGATCGGCGACCCGTTCGTCGTGATATCCGATGACGTACCGGATCACGTCGCGGCTCTTCAGGCGCAGGTAGAACTCGGCGTCCTCTTCCAGATGGAAGAAGGCGCTGTCGATGTTGTCCTGATCCAGATAGCAGTACCAGAGCAGGTCCCTGACGGAGAGACGGACCGTCTTGCTGTCGTCCTTCAGCTTGCTCTTGCGAACGCGCGGCGGCTGGACGCCGGACAGCCAGAAGATGAGGTCCGACAGGGTCTCGACGCCGGTAAGGGGGATCAGCTCCCCGGCAGCGGCCCTGGCCGGCACGATCACCGACTGGACCTCGTCCCCGACGGTCCATGAGGCGAAGACATTGGCCCCGTCGCGCTGCCGCTCGATCGTGAGCGTGCTCCGCTCAAGCTCCACAGTGAGCGTCGCGGATACGAATTCGGCCTGCAGGGCCGGTGACAGCTGGATGCCGCCGCCGAGGCAGTAGTCTATCAGCCGGGCGATGCTGGACTTCCCGGCGCCCATCTGGCCCCAGAAATAGGTGATGTCCGAGAAGACGATGGTCTCGGTCGCATGCCTCAGATCGAGGCTCAGCGACTGCAGATGAAATTTCACGACTGATCACCGTCCAGGGCGGCGCCGTTTTCGGCGCCGATCTCCTGCCCCCACTTCATGCCCGTGATTTCCGGGACGATCTCGTAGACGAAGTCCTTGAGCTTCATGGCCGACATGTCTCCGACGGTCTTGACCACCAGCGTCCCTCGCTCGGCGAGGTCCGCGAACAGCGGCCGCTGCGCGAAATCGTCTGCGACCGCACGGCCGGCGTCGGTCAGCCCAATCTCGATCTTCCGGCCGGAGAGCGACAGGGTGACGAGGCCTCGCGCCGACAGCAGACTGAGCCACCGCCTGTAGCGCCCGTCCCATGGACCGTAGCGGAAGCGGATCATCCGCGTTTCCACGGTCGTCCGTTCACGCGGCGACAGATGAACCGCGTCGGGCGATTTCCCGCGCGCGACCAGGGCCCGCTCCAGATAGACGGGGTAGCGCAGAAGGAAGTCTAGCTTGGCCAGCTTCGTGATCCCTTCCACGGGCTTGGGCGTCCTGCCGCGCTTGTCGGCGCACCTGAGCAGGACCAGCAGCCGCATCAGATGCAGGCCATCGGTGTTCTCTGCCCGGGCGGCCGCCTTCAGGACCCCGAGGCTCATGGGCGCGGCTCCTGGACGTCAAAGCGCTTGCTCCACCAGACACGGCACTCCCGCGTCAGCATGGCGGCGACGCCGACCAGCACTTCGTAGGGCTGTCCACCCGTGAGCGACCTGCGGTCGCCCTCTAGCCTGCGCAGCCTGCCGGTCACATCCGTCAGCATGGCCGGGCCGAAGGTCTCGGAGTCGTTCGCGGCGGCGTAATAGGCCTCCACGCATTCGCCGTGGACGGCCTCCTCGATCTGCTTGAGCTGTTTCTCGGCGGCGACAGGGTTGCGCGCCTGATCCTCCAGCAGGGCGTATTCCGCGGCCATCTCCTTGGCGGTCATGTAGCTCACGGCTTCGCCCAAGCCGCCCGCTTCGAGCTTCTGTTCAAGGACGCCGGCTCGCCGGGGACCGCCGGGCGTCAGTCGGGACTGGCCCTGATAGGCGAAGGCCTTCAGGGCGATCGTGGGCGGGGCGAAGACGACATCGGCGCAGACGATGCGCTTTGCGGTGATGACGGGATCCTCGTCGTCCTCGGCCAGAAGGCTGCGGGTGTGGCGTCCCGGGGCGGTGACATGCAGGGAGGCGGCGCGGTGGACCCGCGCGACCAGGTCGTCACGAAGCTCGGACAGCTGGGCGGGTGTGAGGGCGTTGCAGTCGCCCAGCCCCCCGAGATGCTCGTGGGCCAGGGTCGCGTCAAACTCCGCCCTGGACGGTCCCTTGACCAGCTCCACCCGTCGCAGGACGTCGAACAGCCTCTGCCGGTCGGCGCCCAGGGTGGCCCCCAGTTCGTCGAAGGCCGCCAGGAAGGGTGGCGCGATGTCCGCAAGCGAGGGGCAGGCCCTCAGGTGCGCCAGCATCAGCGGAGGGCATCGGCCGCGGCGCTTCTGATCCTGGATGTCGTCGCCCACCACATCGAAGTCGGAGTTGGACACGAAGTACAGGACGCCAATCTGCGAGGGGTAGGTCGCGCACAGGTCGACGAAACGGCCGATCGACTTGACCAGGGCGGCATCGCGAAGCGTCCAGGGTCCGTTCTCCGGCGTGGACGTCTTGATCTGCCAACCGTCGAACAGGCCGTCCGGACGCTCGCACAGCAGATCCTCGTGGTGTTCGCAGTAGAGGTTCACGTAGGGGAAGGCGCCGCGCCGAACGGCGACGAGCAGAACCACCCCGTACTGGTGCTGATATCGGAAGTTGCGTTCGGCCTCATCGCCAGGGTCACCGCTTCTCGTTTCATCGAGACGCGGCTCCTCCAGGCCATCCGCCCCATCGCCATCAAGATCAATCACCTGCGGCCGCCCCTCCGCGAGCCCCCGTCGCCGTCCCCGGAACCGGCGACGCTACGCTGCGAGCCGAACCTGATCAACCGACACGACCTTGACGGGAAGAAATTCGCGCCCGGCGCTCACGGACGAAGGATCTGCGTCCTCCCGCCCCAGAACGCCACCGCGTCGGGCGTCTGATTGTCCGAAGGAATGACGGGCCCTTGGAAAACGCCGCTGGCTGTCTCGTAGAGCTGTGTCGCAACCCCTTTCATCCGATGGGCCTCATTGACGGTGATGGTATCGCACCGGACCGCATCGGCGTCGGCGGCGAAGGTCGCTTGTGCGACGAAACCGCCCTGCCACGTCGAGACGTCGAACCAGATCGCCCCGAAGCTCTTGGGCACCTCGATCGACCCTTCGGGGAAACGCTCCCCGATACGCGGGTCTTCGGGCGGCCCCGGCGGAAGACACCACATCACCACCCGATAGGGCTCGGCCGGATCGTCGATTTCGTACATCTCGAGTTTCGTGATCGGCTTCACGCGCTTCTCCTGGACCCGGACATCGGCCCGCCGACCACTTTCGACTTGTCCGGGCGCCACACCGCAGAGGATAAGCACCGTTGGCGGGTTCCGGAACGTATAGGCGCTGATCCTGAGCCAGGGGACGCATCGCGTCGGCGGCGATCAGGGCTGAAACCCCCGGCTTCCGTACAGAAGTTCCAGACCCGCCCCCTACTCTTCGTTGCACCAAACCTCACTCCGCGTCGGGATCGATGATGCCATCGCGAACGGCGACCGCGACCGCTTCGATACGCGTGCGGACGCGCAGCTTGGCGCAGGTCTTCTCCAGATAGCTGTCCACCGTGCGCGGCGAGAGGCCGACGATCTGGCCGATATCGGCCGAGCTCTTGCCCCGGCTGACCCACAGCAGGCACTCCGACTCGCGGGGGCTCAACGCCGGTATCTCGCGAGGCTGGGCCGGTGACGCGCAATCCATGGACAACTCCCTGAGTGAACAGGATTCACGTTGGGCGGGAATCGCCGTTTCAGGCAACGACAGTGAATTGCGGTCTCCCCGCCAGATTTTTGCGGAAAGGTTGCTGACGCCCCGCGACGCCGGGCGACTTGCACCCGCCCCACCTTTGATTCATGCTTCCCCTGCCGACGTCCGCGTTGGTGGGGCCTGGAATCCCCTGTGCGACATCAGATCATCGACGACCCCGTGCGACGCGCGGATGTCGGTTGCCGACGCCTGCGAAGGCGTGCGCTGACGCGCGCGCTGTCGTGTGCGCCGTCTCGCCCGGATTCCGGACCTTTTTGGAAGAGGTCGGAGAGGCGTGGTGACAGACACGAAGCAGCTGGGCGCGGAGGGACAGGATGGTCTTGGCCGTCTTTACCGTCAGTACGCACCCTGGCTGGGACGGCGTCTGCGCGGTCGGATCGGCGCGGATGCGGCCGCGGACGTGGTTCAGGAGACCTATATCCGCGCCGCGCCCTACGCCCTGGCCGACATCCGGCACCCCAAGGCCTTCTTGCTCCGGATCGCCTTGAACCTCCTGACTGACTCGCACAGGCAGGACGCCCTGCAGCGACGTCATCAGGTGGCGGCGCCCCCGCCTGTCAGCGAAGCGGCCGTGCAGTTCGACGCCGCGCTGCTGACGGAGACGATCCGCGATATGCCGCCCCTTTACCGCAAAGTCTTCGTTCTCAGTCGCTTTGGCGGTATGACTTACCCGGAGATTGCCCGGACCCTCGAGATCAGCGAGCAGACCGTGAAGTGGCGGATGGCCCGGGCGCTCGAGTATTGCGCGTCTCGGCTGGACCTTTAGGCAAGACGGATGACGATCGAGGCGGAGGCCGACATCAGGCGCAAGGAAGCCGTCGAGTGGTTCACTCGGCTCAATCAGCGCAAGGTCACGACGGCGGACGTGCGCGGTTTCAGCGCCTGGCGCCGCGATCCCGCCAATGCGCACGCCTTCCAGAAGATCGAGGCCATGTGGGACGCCGCGGGCGCGCTGGCCGGCAACCCCGAGCTGGCGGCCCTGACGGCCGAGGCCAGGCGCGGGACTGAAGCCCGAGAGAAGCGCAGGCCCTCGGGCCGTCTGGTCTCTCTGGGCGTCGCCGGTGCGGCGGCCGTGGCCGTGTGCGCTTTCAGTCTCGCCTGGCTCCAGCAGCGGCCCGCTACTTATGCCACGGCCGTCGGGGAGCAGAGGACGGTGCAGCTGCACGACGGCTCGCGCATCACTCTGGACACCAACACCCGGGTGGCGGTGCGCTACACGCGTGACCGCCGCGCCGTCACCCTCACCTCGGGCCAGGCCATGTTCGATGTCGAGGGCGACGCGGCGCGCCCCTTCGTGGTGGCGGCCGGGGACACAAGGGTGACGGCTCTGGGCACCCGCTTCGACGTCCGGCGCTCCGGCGCGGGCGCTCGCGTCATTCTGGTCGACGGGCGGGTCGCCGTCCGGCACGACATGGACCGACCGGCTCAGTGGTCCCTGACGCCGGGGCAGCAGGTCGTCACCTCCGCCCGCCAGCCCCAGGTGATGACCACAGACGTCGCGGCGGCGACGAGCTGGACGGTCGGACGGTTGACGTTCGAGAACACCCCGGTCTCGGTGGCGGTGGCGGAGGTCAATCGCTACAGCCGCGAGCCGATCGAGTTGCAGGACGCCCGCGTGTCCGAAATCCGGGTCAGCGGGGTCTTTAACGCGGGCGACATCGACGGCTTCGTCGCCGCCCTGACGGACCTCTATCCGCTTCAGGCCGCCCGGACGGAAGACGGTCGCATCGTGCTCAGCCGCGGCGCCTGAAAATAATTCGCTCCCGGACTTAGCCCAAGGTCCGCGACCCAACGTCTCCTCCCCGCCCCGCACATTCGCGGGTAGAAAAACGGGGGAAAGCCATGGGCCACGGATACACTTCAACCGCGTTCGCCGCGCTGATGATGGCAGTCGCGACGCCAGTGATCGCGCAGTCGTCGGACAGCGTCCGCCGCTTTGACATCGCTGCGGGACCGCTGGAGCGCACCCTGCCCGCCTTCGGCCGGCAGAGCGGTCTCCAGATCCTCTATCCCAGCGCTCTGGTCGCCGGCCGCCAGTCGACCGGCCTGAGCGGCGATCACGCACCGGAAGCCGCCCTTCAGATCATCCTGCGCGACACCGGTCTCTCGTACCGCCAAAGCCGGCCTACTGTCTTCGTTCTGTTCGACCCTTCCGCGCGGGCCGAGCTCGAGCCGGATACGGCCACGGAGCTGGAGGAAGTCGTGGTGACCGGGACCTATCTGCGCGGCGCCGACAGCCCCTCCCCCGTCACCGTCGTCACCCAGGCTGACATCGATCGGCAGGGACGGGGCACGGTCGCCGAGACGCTCGCCGCCCTCCCCCAGAATTTCACAGGCGCGGCCTATGAGGGGTCGGCCGGGACTGGGGCCGACCGCACGAGCCGCAACCTCGCCTATGCGACCGGGGTGAACCTGAGGGGTCTCGGCGCGGACGCCACCCTAGTCCTGGTCAATGGTCGTCGGATCGCGGGCACGGGCAGCGCCGGCGATTTCTCAGACATCTCCAACATTCCCACCAGCGCTGTTGCACGAACGGACGTGCTTCTCGACGGCGCCTCGGCCCTGTACGGCGCGGACGCGGTGGGCGGGGTCGTCAATGTCATTCTGAAGTCTCGTTTCGAAGGGGCCGAAACCCGCCTCCGCGTCGGAGGGACGAGCGACGGCGGCGCCGAGGAAGTCCTGCTGTCGCACAGCGGCGGCTTCGACTGGTCGAGCGGCGGAATCGTCGCCGCCTATGAATTTCACGACCGGGGAGAACTCCGGGCGGCGGATCGCCGGGCGACGGCCGATGCCGACCTTCGGGCGCTTGGCGGGTCCGACCGCCGCTTCTTCTACAGCGCGCCCGGCAATCTGATGGCGTTCGACCCTGTCAGCGGTTCATATGAACCGACCCATGCCATTCGCCCCGGGCAGAACGGGCTGAACCTCACGCCGGGTGACTTCCGGCCAAGGGCGGTCAATCTGACCAATCAGATGGAAGGACAGTGGAGCCTCCCGCATCAGAGGCGGCACAGCGTCTTTCTGGCGGGACGTCAGGATCTCCCGGGTGGTTTCAGTCTGGACGGCGACATCCGCTACACGGACCGGCGGTACGATCAGGACACGATGGCTGATATCGGCATCCTGTTCGTCACTCCCGACAACCCTTACTTCACCCCTGTCGCCGGTGAACCGTTCCAGGAAATCGCCTACTCCTTCATCAACGACCTCGGGCCTGGTCGGGACGAGGGGTTCTCACGGAGCGTGGGCGGGGCCCTGGGAATCAGCGGGACCCTGCTGGGCTGGAACACCGCCGCCTACATCAGCGGCGGGCGTGAGACGACGGGGCTGATGGCGACGAACCGCGTCCAGACGTCCCGGCTCGACGAAGCCATCGGCGCGACGCCCGACAGTCCGTCGACCGCTTTCCGCACCTCGGTCGACGGCTTCTTCAACCCCTACGGCGATCCCGCCTCTCACAGCGCGGCGCTGCTGGCCTTCATCGGGTCCGGCTACATTCGGTCGGAGAACATCAGCACGGTGGGCTCGCTGAACCTGAAGGCGGACGGCGTCCTGCTGAACCTGCCCGGCGGCGACCTTCGCATGGCCGTCGGCCTCGATGTCCGGCACGAGCGGTTCGAGACCTCCGGTGAAAATTTCATCTCCGGCGCGACGCCCCGTATCGCGGCCCCGACCCGGTTCGAGCGTGATGTCACCGCCGCCTTCGCCGAGCTTCGTATTCCGATCGCGGGGCCGGACAACGCCCGCCCCGGCCTCGAGCGGCTGGAGGTGTCGCTCGCCGGGCGGATCGAGGACCACGAAGGCGTCGGTCAGACGACCAACCCGAAAGTCGGACTGCTCTACAAGCCGACCTCGGACCTGCTCTTTCGCACGAGTTTCGGGACCTCCTTCAGGGCGCCCTCGTTGCGCGAGCTGAACAGCGCCTATCGTCTGGGTCCGGTTTTCCTCGACCGCGCGGGCTCCAATGTGATCAGCATCGTCCAGTACGGCGGCAATCCTGATCTGTCCCCGGAGACCGCCGAATCCTGGACCGCCGGGTTTGTCTGGACGCCGAACGCGGTTGAAGGGTTGCGGATCGAAGGCGGCTGGTTCCGCACCACCTTCGAGGACCGGATCGCGACCCCGGTCGCGGAGAACCTGATCGACGCCCTGAACGATCCGACGCTTGCGCCCTTCATCCGCTACGTCGCCCCTCGCACCAGTGCGGTCGATCTCGCCTATGTGCAGTCGCTCCTCGACCACCCCGGCAACTTCAACCCGCGCGTCTTCCCCGCGACGGCCTATGGCGCGGTGATCGACAACCGGTACGTCAACGCCTCGGCGGTGGAGGTGCAGGGACTGGATCTGTCGACGCGCTATCGCTTCACCCTGGGGTCCGGCGACCTGGCCCTCGACGCGACCGTTACCCACCTTCTCACGAACGACCGAACGATAACGCCGGCCTCGCCGACGGAAGATCTGCTCGGGAGCCCCAACTTCCCCGCGCGCTGGCGCGGCCGGGTCGGCGCGCAATGGATGCTGGGCCCTCTCACCATCGGGGGCGCCATCAATCACGTCAGCGGCGGACGAGACGCAGCCAGCGGCCGGGCGATCGATGACTGGATCACCCTGGACGGTCAGGCGCGCGTGGATCTGGAGTCCGGGTGGGCCAAGGGCCTGTCGCTCACCCTGAATGTGCTCAATCTTCTCAATGAGGAACCGCCCTTCTACGACGCTCCGGCGGGCATCGGCTACGACGCCGCCAACACCAACGTCCTTGGGCGTCAGGTCTCCCTCCAGCTCGTCAAGCGCTGGTGAGCATACATGCGCAGAGGTTTGGTTCTGATGGCGAGCGCCCTTGCGCTCGCCTGCCCTTCCGTCGTGCGGGCCGACCCCCTCACGGTTGAGGTCGTCCTGGGTCTGGAGAGCTACGGCCGCGTGGCGATCGATCCGTCCGGGGCGGTGGCTGTCTTCGAGGAACGCCTCAGCCGGATCGATCTCCCTCGGCATGACGTGGAGGCAGAGGGCGCCAATCGGTATGCCAGACTGTATCGTCTGGACCTCGACGAAGCCGCCTCGCCGCGGCCGCTTCTGCCGATGGCGGAGAACGCCGGCTACACGGCGGGCCCCTTCTCGCCCGACGGTAGTCGAATGGTCGTCTTCTGCCTTCAGGACGACGCCTGGCGTCTGGGTGTCGTCGTGCTGGCCACGGGACAGGTGATATGGACGGAGGTCGCACCGGACCTGGGGCTTTGGGGCCGGTCGGTCGAATGGGTGGGGAACGACAGCCTGATCGTGCTGGGGACAGCTGACGGTTCACTCCCCGCACGACTGGCGGGTCCTCGCACGGAGCAAGCCCGCCTGCTGGCGCTGAGGGCGGCGGCGATGGAGGGGGCCGCTGCGGCCGTCATGGTGGGCTCCGACGCAAAGGACACCCTGGCTCCTCGCCGCCTCTGGCGGATCACGGCCACGACCGGGCGCGCCTCCCCGATCGCCGACGGCCCCTTCCTGGACTTCGAAGTCTCGCCGGATGGCCGCCATGTCGCGCTCCTCCTCGATGGCCCGCTCCTGCCGCCTCCGGCCGCCGATGCGTCGACGGAGGTAAGGCGCGCTCGAGGTTTGCAGATCGTCTCGCTGGAGGATCGCCGGCTCGTGTCTCCCCCTGGAACCGGCGACATCTCCACCAGCCTTCTCGCCTGGTCGCCCCGGTCGGACGCGCTCCTGGTGGTCGCCATCGTCGGCGACCGCACGCGGCTTCTGACCGTGACGCCTTCCGGCGAGGTGCGGGATGAAACCCCGCCCGGCGTCACGCCCGTTGCCGCGATCGACTTCCAGGGCATGCCGACCGCCGAGGGCGGCTGGCTCGATGACACGCCGTTAGTCAAAGGCCGCACTGAACTCGGTGAAGGCTGGTTCCGCGCCGATGGCGGAGTCCGGCCCATTTCAGGGCTCGGACCAAACGCCCGGCTCGTGGCCGAACACCCTTCCGGTGTTCTCTTCAACCGCGCCAGGGACCTCGTTCGACTCGATCCCGATGGCGGTATGACCGTTCTCGGAGCGGCTGGAAGTTCAGTCGACCCTGGCGGACCGTTTGGCCTGCGGGCCATGAACGGCCCGATGAAGCGGCGCTTCGCGACCCTGTCCCAATCCGACGGGAGGCTTTGCCGGGTCTATGCCGACCCGACGCTCGACACAGCATGTGCTGTCGCCGCGCCCGGGGCTGCGGTCAGCTGGAGCCGTGGGGTGAGCCTCGATCGAAGTACACAGGAGGACGAGCCGGACGTGCTGCGACGGCAGGACGAACAAGGGCGAACCGTGATCCGGCGTCTCAACCCCGAGCTGGACCGGATCGAGGTGGCCGCGCCTCGCCGGGTTTCAGGTCCGGGCGGCGTCGGCGGGTGGCTCTATCTGCCGCGCGACCTGTCCTCGAAACCACCGGTCATCGTCGTGCCCTATCAGGGGGACGCCTATGACGCGCCGCCCTGGTGGATGCGACGGGAATCCACGAGCCTTTCCATGGCCCCTCAGTTGCTGGTGGCGGACGGCTACGCCATCCTCATTCCGGACCTTCCGCCGACGCGCGAGCCCGCTGATGGACTGGCCGGCCGCATCCTTGCGGTCGTCGATGCTGCGGGCGCCGAAGGGCTGATCGATGTGGAACGGATCGGTGTGTGGGGCTGGAGCTTCGGCGCCTGGTCGGCGGTCATGGGCGCCGCCCAGTCGGACCGCTTCGACGCCGTGGTCGCCTTGAACGGACCGATGAATTTCTCGACGGTCATTGGCGACGTCGGCTCAACGCTCAGGCTGGAGGGCGGACATCCGCTTGCTGCTGCGGCCAGCGCGCGTTGGCTCGAGTCCGGCCAGGCCGCCATGCGGACGTCCTACTGGAGCGCGGCCGACCGCTATCGCCGCAACAGTCCCTTCGACCAGGCGGATCGGATTCACACGCCGACCCTTCTCGTCGCCGGGGAATACGACCTCATGCTCGGCCAATCGGAACAGCTCTATGGCGCGCTTCACCGCCTGGGACGCCCCGTCGCCCTGACGCTCCTGATCGGCGAGGAACACGGCCTTCGGAGCCCCGGCAATATCCGGCTCTATTACCGACAGGTCCGGCAATGGTTCGACCGGTATCTCAGGCCGCTCGAGCCGCCAGCCGATCACGCCACCGCCGTACCCACGCTTCCGTCTGCGCCAGACTGAGCAGTTCCGAATGGCCGCCTCGCCAGAGCAGGTGTTCACGGGTCAGGCGGGCATCCAGCGAGGGGTCGATCAACCCGGCCTCCGCCAACGCGCCGCCGAGGAGGTAGTCTCTGAGGAAGGGAAGATGCTCGGCCACGGCTCGACCATAGTAGGCGCCGAGTTCGCCCTTGGACCGACGATCGAGGACGACCGACGGCACCGTGTCGGCGAACGCTGCCCGTGCCGCCGCGCGGTCGCGACCGCCCCAGGTCAGATCGACGGAAGATCGGGCGAGACCAGCCTCCATGACCGGCTGACTGAGCAGGGGGTTGATGCAGGGCCCGCGGCGGCTGCGCACCGACGGCCCCTGGAAGGTCTGGCAGAAGGACAGCGCCGAGATTTGCATGGCCTTGGCGGGCGGCACGCCCCGGAGATCCTCGAGCCACGGGTGCGTCCAGGACGAACGGTGACGGATTTCCTCGCGCCAGTCCCTGGCCAGGGCGGTCGGCCAGAGAGGGCGGCGCAACCAGCGGGACAGGCGATGCAGGACCTCGACTCTCGCCCCGAACCGGCGCTCCCAGATCTCGTCCAGGCCGATCAGCAGTGTCGGCATCTGGAAGAAGACGGCGTCGCCGCCCTGCCCTGTCAGTGAGCCCCAGGCATCGAGTGTCTCGATGCGCTCGGCGATGTCGTCATTGTAGTCGGGGTCGATATCATTGGACGCCGGCCGAAATCCGTCCGCGGCCACCTCGAGCCGCCGGGCTCCGAGACGCAATCCCACCCGACGCACCTCGGTCAGGGTCACCCCGTGACGCCGAGCCACCGCCAGCGCGTAGTCCCGCTCATCGCCTTCCCTGTGATCGACATAGTGATTGACCCAAGCTGCGACCCGGCCGCGCTGATCCGTGGTCAGGGCGGCCGCCACGATGGCGGAATCGAGCCCGCCGCTGAGCTCCGCGATCCACTTCCGGGTTCCGGCCAGCGCGGTGACGCCCAGGACCACGGATGCCCTGAGGTCAGGCGGCGCGGCCGGGTCGCGACGCCTGTAGACTTCGGCCGGGGTCCAGATTTGTTCGCTACGGTGGGTTCCATCCCCGATGCTGCGCAGCTCGCCGGCCGCGACGGGCGTCAATCCGGTCAGGGGCAGGCGATGCCGGTGCTCACCGGGGCGACGCACCAGGGCGGCGACCTCTCCCCAGTCGATCGACGTCGTATCCGGAAGCCAGGGATCTATGAGATCGCCGCCCCCGGTCGCAATGAAGGTCACGCCGTTCCGGCGCCAGACCACGCAATCGATCCCGCCGGATGGATCGCGGAGGATGGCGACCTCGCCCGAGAACCGGCGGACGAGGAGATAGCGACCCCAGTAGGTCGAGCACACATCCCGGGCGCGCGCGCTGTCGAGAGGACGGCAACCGAGGACGCCTCGTTCCCGTCCTTCCAGCCGACCTCCGTCCCGGTCGTAGAGGTCTCCGATCAGGATCCCATGGCCGTCCAGACCGCAGGTGATGTCGAGCCGCCCGGCGGAAGGCGCATAGGCCTCGAGAAAGGGCGCCTGGACCTTCCGGGACCAGCCTCGCCGGCTCAGGCGCTTTCGCATCGGCGCAATGGCCGCTTCGAGCGCGGCCGGATTGTCGCCGACGAGGATGATGGCTGAATCCGCGGCCATGTCAGATCACCATGATCGGGCGATAGACGGTCAGGGTCTCCGGCGCCTCGCTGACGCATTGATCTCCACACTGGATCCAGCAGTGGGCGAGGAAGGGGAACGTCCTCACGCCGAATACCCAGTCGGCGTCGAGGCCGTCCGCATTGAGAAAGCGGAGGAGCATCTCGGCCTGCAACAGGCAGGCCCCGGTCACTGGTGCGAAGGGCAAGAGTTGGCGGAACACCTCGACCCTGGAGGCGAGCGCGGAAGGGTCGTCCCGGCGCCCGCGGCGGCCGGTGTGGCGTCGCTTCAGCTCAAGCAGTGTCGACCGGCGCCCTGCGCATTCGGCCCATATGCGGGCAAAGACCAGGATGTCGCGAAGGCCGGGCCTGATCCGCGGCGGCGCCGGAAGGCGGGTGGACGGGAGCGTCGGCGCATCCGGTCGTTCGTCCTCGACCTGGTTGGGATGCAGGAGCTCTTCCGCTGCAAGGCGCAGAAGCGCGTCCATCGGACCGGCGACACTGCGGCCGGCGACAGCGATGTCCCCGCACTCCGGGAGGCAGAGATAGTCGTCTGCGTTGAGGTCGAGGAGGACGAGGTCGCCTCCGATCTGCACGGCGTAAAGCCCCTCGGCCAGGGAAGCGCCCTGTCGCTCCCCACCATCGAGACGATGCCCAGACGCGGAGACCCCCATGGCGGGGGCCCGTCGGTCGAAAGGGACGCGAGGCGGCATAAGGCGACTCCACAGGTCGACAAGGGCCCACCCAAAGCGGGGGCCGTCGGGGGTCGCCGGGAGGGCGACCCCTTCGGGATCATTCGGGCGGCATGGTCCAGTGCCGGGCCGGATTCAGTTCGGTGAACGGCCCCATCGCGATGGCCCGGGTCAGCCGGCGAGCGGCCCCCAGTCGCAGGATCGGCGCGTCGGTCCGGATCTTCATTGATCCATCTCCTTCACGAAAAACGCCTCTGATCGCGGGGTCCGGGGCGAGGCCCAGCCCGGACGTCCGGGCCGCCGAAGCGGCCCGTCCGCTCATTCGGTCGGCGGAATCGTGTACTTCAGCACGGGATTCAGCTCGTCGAATTCGCCGCGCGAGTTGGCGCGGGTGAGCTGGCGAGCGGCGCCCAGGCGAACGAGGCGCGAGATGCTCTTGGTGGTCATGGTCGTCTCCTCTTTCTGAAGGTCGACAGAAGGTCGACGACGCACCATCAGCGCCCTATCGCAAATCGATTCAAACAATATTGCGCGTGTATTCGGAGAGGTCTGGGTCGAGGCGTCGGACATGGGCGGCGAGCCGACCCGCCGCGACCCGCCACCGGGCATAGTAGGCGTCGAGCCGATCATCCGACTGCGGCGTGTCCTCATCCAGCAGCGCCTCGCCCAGCCGGCGCAGGGGCCCCAAGCGACGTCTGACCCTCACGAGGCTTTCAACGAGCGGCTGGTTCTCGCAGCGGGCGACCACCTCCAGGATCCAGAGATCGACAACCGCGTTGGCCGCATCGTGGGGTCCCGGAACCAAGCCGTCTCGCGCCGCGAGGCGCACATGGGCCGCCTCGAGATCCAGCAGACCGATGATGTCCTCAAACGGTGCGGCGCGGGTGAAGTATCCGAGCCCCCTGCGATCCTCGATCAGTCCCTCGCCACAGAGCCGGGAGAGCGCCTCCCGGACGGGGCTGGTGCTCAGCTTGAGCGAGGCCGCGATGTCCGCGACAGACAGATGCTGGCCCGGCGCAAGACCCTCCTCGAGGGCTGTTCGCAGGCTTGCCATGGCCATGCCGAAGGGATCGCGCTGTCTCAATCGGATCGCACCTGATGGGGAGGAACGCCCCGTAGATGGACGACCGCCCGCAAGAGGGTCGCCTGCGCGGGTGAGTGGCGCCTATGATGGGTTCCGCAATAAACTTGCGTCATGTCCGCAGCTTTTACGTCGTTGATATTTCTAGGGTTTCATTTGACGCATGGCTGAGGCATTTTTCAACCTGTAGGGGTGCGGAGGTTTTGATCGCGTGATGTGGATGGCGGGGGCATAGACTGACAGATGGACTCCCAGCACCCCCTGACGCCGAACGCCGTCCTCTCCACCAGCCTGCGCCTGATCCGCACGCACAGGCGTATGCGCACGATCGATGTGGCCCAGGGAATGAACATGGCCCTGCGATCCTACGAGCATTTCGAGTCCGGCGCGGGCCGGATCAACATCGAGCGGATCCACCGGTTCGCCGAAGTCACGGACAGTGACCCCCACGGCATTATCGCCGCCCTCGCCCTGGGCTCTCCCGACTTCGCCTTGCGGTGCGCCGACAACAAACTTGCGACCATTCTGGTCGTGGTGCTCCAGGAGTTCGACGAGGAAGCCGGCGATGCGATCAACGACCTCGACGCCCGGACCCTGATCAACACCTTCACCAAGACCCTGAGAGATCTGGCCGTCCAGTCGGTTCACCGTGACGCCGAGGCCGATGCCTGGCTCGAGGAGCGACGCACCCGTTTGATGCGGCCAATCCGGGACGAAGGGACCTGACTTCGCCACCGGAGCGCAACGACCGACCGTAGATCTACGGCGCCAGTCTCACGGGCTTCCCAGCGACGCGAAGGCGCGGCTTCATGAGGCATGTCCCTCGTCCCGACATCGCCGGGCGCATCCGCGTCGTCGATCGACGACCTGTCCGACCGGCAGATCGCCTGTCTGCGGCTGGCCGCCACGGGCCTCTCCTCCCCAGGCATCGCCGAGCAGATCGGGATCTCTCCCCGCACGGTGGACGAGCATCTGGCGGCGGCCTGCGAGGTCCTCGGCGTGCGCACCCGGATCCAGGCCGTGGCGCAACTCGCCAAGGTCACGCGCGCCCTCGAGGAACCGCGCTCCTTCCTACCGTAAATCTCCCACGGGAATCTCGCGGGTGGTCCGCGAACCACCGCTCCTGCTGAGGTGAAGCCTTCTCGCTGGAGGCTCCATGCTCGAACTCGCCGCCGTCCTCGCCTTGTCGCAGGCTTGCGCCCCGTCGGTCGCGCCCGAGACGCTCGCGGCGATCGCCCATGTCGAAAGCCGGTTCGATCCGTTGGCGATCGGCGTCAATCGCGGCGGCCCGGCGCCCGTGCGATCCCGGGACGCCCGGGAAGCGGCGCGGACCGCCCGGTCGCTTCTGGCGCGCGGCGCCAACATCGATCTCGGGCTCGCCCAGATCAACAGCAGCAATCTCGACTGGCTGGACCTGTCGGTCGAGGACGCCTTCGACCCCTGCCGCAATCTGGCGGCGGCGGCGACCGTGCTGAAGGCCGGATACCGGGTTTCCGGGAGTACGCCGTCCGACCGCCAGTCGGCCCTGCGGGTCGCCCTGTCCCGCTACAACACCGGCGACGCCCGGCGGGGTTTCGACAACGGCTATGTCGGGCGGGTGGAGGCCGCGGCTGTCCGGCTGAGCCTGATGGCGCCGCCGATCCTCCGGGACGTCGCTCCCCCTCTCGAAACAACCGCCGTCGCGGCCTCGCCGGAGCCGGTGTCCCCGCCCGCGCCGCCCTGGGATGTCTTCGGCCGGGCGCGGGCCGGCGTCGTCGTCTTCTCAACCTCAGCCGAATGGTGATCCCGATGAGCCCGATCGCGTCCGCGCGCCGCCCTTCCCACACTCTGGCGGCGACCCTGGCCATCGCCCTGGCCGCCACCGCCCTGTCCGCTCAGCCGGCCATGGCCTCGGCCAATGTCGAGGGCCTCCTCCAGAATGTGGTCGACATGCTGACGGGCAATACCGCCCGTTTGCTGGCCGTCCTCGCGGTCGTCGTCGTCGGCATCCTCTGGATGTTCGGCCTGTTCGATCTGCGACGCGCGGCGATCGTCGTCCTCGGCATCGTCGTGGTCTTCGGCGCGGCGGAGATCGTCAATCTGATCACGGGCGGCGCCTGATGCCCTCGCCCGGCCTACTTCTGACGATCGGGGCGACCTCGGCCTTCCTGGCCCTGTGCCTGGCGCTCGGGCTCGGCCTCCTCTCGCCCAAACGGTTCGCCCAGAGCGTCGCCGGGGGCGCCTGCGGGATCGCCCTGGTGGTCGCCGGATCCTGGATGATGGAGGGCGGCGCCCATGGCTGAGGAACGTCTCACCGAGGACCCGTTGTTCCTGGCCTGCACCCGTCCCGCGATGGTGATGGGCGTGCCGATGGAGGCCATGGGGGTCAATGTCATCCTGTCGGGGGTCGTCTTCCTCGTCGGCGGCAGCCTCCTCTATCTGCTCGTGGCGCCGGCCCTGCACCTGGTGTTCCGGGCGATCTGCCGGGCGGACCACAACGCCTTCCGCCTCCTGTTCCTCTATGTGGACACCAAGGGCCGGTGCCGGAACGGCGCCCTGTGGGGCGGCAGTTCGGTGTCTCCCCTCCCGCTCGTCCGCCGCTACCGGCCGGTGGAGGTTCTCCGTGGGTGACGGCGGCGCGCCATCGTCCCGCCTGCGCCGGGAGACCGAGTTCCGGGCCCAGCTCCCCTATGCGCGCCATGTGAACGACCATGTGGTCGCGCTGGACAGCGGCGCCCTGATGATGGTGTTCCAGGTCGCCGGCGCCAGTTTCGAGACCGCTGATGCGCTCGACCTGAACGACTGGCACGTCAAGCTCAACCAGGCGTGGCGGAATCTCGCTGACGACCGGCTGGCGGTCTGGCACCACGTCGTCCGCCGCGAGGTCGAACCTTCGCCGTCGACGGGCCATGCCTCGGCCTTCGCTGCCGGTCTTGCCGAGGCCTATGACGCTCGGATGGCCAGCCGCCGGCTCTGGGTCAACGAGCTGTTCGTGACCCTGGTCCTGCATCCGGGACGCGACGGCGCGGATCGCGCCGCGGCCATGATGCGGCGCCTGCGTCAGGCTCGCCGGGACGACGGCGAGGTCATGACGGCCCAGGTGAGGCGTCTCGAGGAGGCCGGGCGCGACCTGGCGCAGTACCTCGATCGCTATACGCCGCGGTCCCTGGGCCTCTACGAGAAGAGCGGACTTTGGTTCTCCGAGCCTCTGGAGGTCATGGGTCTGATCCTGACCGGGCGCCGGTTCGCCGCGCCGCTCGTCCACGGCCACCTCGGAGCGGCGATCTACACCGTCCGCACGATCTTCGGCCGCGAGATCCTGGAGCTGCGCGACGCGGCCGGGGAGCGGTTTGGCGGGGTGCTGGCTATCAAGGAGTATCCGGCGACGACACGGCCGGGTCTCTGGGACGCCCTGCTGAACGCCCGGTTCGGCTTCGTCATGTCGCAGTCCTTCGCCTTCCTGTCGAAAGCCGCTGCCCGCGCGGTGATGGAGCGCAAGCAGAACCAGATGGTCTCGGCGCGCGATCGCGCCGGATCGCAGATCGAGGGCCTGTCAGACGCCCTGGACGAGTTGACCAGCAATCGGTTCGTCATGGGCGAGCATCAGGCCTCCGTCCTGATCCACGGCGAGACGCCGTCGGCCCTCGCGGACCATCTGTCCAAGGCCCGCGCGGTGCTCGCCGATTCCGGCCTCGTCGTCGCGCGGGAGGATCTCGGGCTGGAAGCGGCCTTCTGGTCCCAGTTCCCCGGCGTCTTCTCCAGACGCACCCGGCCGGCCGCGATCACCTCGCGCAATTTCGCGGCGCTTGCGCCTCTTCACGCCCACCCGGTCGGCAAGGCCGAGGGCAATCACTGGGGGCCGGCCGTTGCGGTGCTGCGCACCACGGCCGGCTCACCCTTCCACTTCAACTTCCACGTCGGCGACCTGGGCCACACCTTCATCTGCGGCCCCTCGGGATCCGGCAAGACAGTCGTCCAGAACTTCATGCTCGCCCAACTCGAGCGGTTCGGCGCCCAGCAGCTCTTCATCGACAAGGATCGAGGCGCGGAGATCTTCGTCAGGGCCAGCGGCGGGACCTATCTGGCGCTTCGCAACGGAGAGCCGACCGGCTTCGCCCCCTTCAAGGCGCTGTCGCCCTCGGCCGCCAACCGGGCCTTCCTCGTGCGCCTGATCCGCACCCTTGTGGCCCGACCGGACGAGACGCTGACGGTCGCACAGGCGCGCGCCATCGACGACGGCGTCAGCGCGCTCGAAGCCCTGCCGCGCGAACGCCGCTCGGTCGCGGCCCTGCGCAGCCTGCTGGGCCAGGCCGACGCCGGGGGCATCGGCGCGCGCCTGGAACGCTGGCAGAAGGGCGGGCCTCTCGGCTGGGTGCTCGACAATGACGAGGACGCGCTCAGCCTCGGCGCCCGGTTCACCGGCTTCGACATCACCCAGGTTCTGGACCACGACGAGGTCCGCACGCCAGCGATGCTCTATCTCTTCCATCGCATCGCCGAACGGGTGGACGGCCGCCGTCTGGTTCTGGACATCGACGAATTCTGGAAGGTTCTGGGCGACTCCGCCTTCACCGACCTGGCCCAGGACGGGCTGAAGACCTGGCGCAAGCAGAACGCCTTCATGGTGTTCGGCACCCAGTCGCCCGCCGATGCACTGCGGTCGCCGATCGCCCACGCGATCCTCGAGCAGTGCGCGACCCAGATCTTCCTGCCGAACGCCCATGGCCAGGCGCGGGACTACATCGACGGCTTCGGCCTGACCCGCGAAGAGTTCCGCCTCGTCCGTGAGGAGCTGACGCCGGAGTCCCACCGCTTCCTCGTCAAGCAGGGCCACGACAGCGTCGTGGTCGAACTCGACCTCGGCGGCATGGACGACGCCCTCGCCGTGCTGTCCGGCCGCGCTGGAACGGTCGCCCTTCTGGACCGCCTGCGGGCCGAGGTCGGCGACGACTATGCGCAGTGGCGCGCCCCCTTCCACGAGCAAAGGAGAAGCCTGTGATCTTCCGCCCTCTCGCCGCGACGGCCCTGGCCGCCGGCCTGTTGTTCGCCGCCCCCGCCGCCCATGCCCAGTACGTCGTCCACGATCCCCCGGCCCTGGTGCAGATGATCGAGGATGCGCGGACCAGCTTGGAGCAGTTGCGGGCCCTGCAAGCCCAGATCGAGGAACAGCGCGCCCTGTTCGACAGTCTGAACGATCTGTCGGACGTCAACCGCCTGGCCGAACGCCTCGGCCTGCCCGAGGTGCGCAACCCCCTCCCCGACAGCCGCGCGCTGCGCGCCGCCGCCGAGGGCGACCTGGGCGCGCTTGGCGCTCTGGCGGAGCGGGCCGATGCGATCCGCCGCCAGACCCGGCTCTACACCCCGGCTGAGGGCGACCTGTCCGAGGCCGACGCCTACTACCGGGACAGTCTGGAGCGGGCCGGCGCGCGAACGGCCCGGGACCTGGCGATCGGCGAGGCTGTCGGCGCGGCCTCCGATCAGAGACTGGACGGTCTGGAGGCCCTGCGTCGGGCGCTGGACACCGCGCCCAATGCAAGGGCGGTGATGGATCTGGAAGCGCGGCTCTCGGCCGAACAGGCGCTGATCCAGAACGAACAGCTCCGCCTCCAGGGCCTCGCCGTCACCCAGGCGGCCGAAGCCCGCCTTGAGGAACAACGCCACAGGGAGCGCGCCGCGGCCGCGCGCGCCGCGCGCCAATCCGCCTACGAACGGACGTTCCGGTGAAGCGGCTCGTCGGTCTCGCCGGGCTGCTGGTGGCGGCCTGTTCCAGTCCAGAGCGGACTGCGGCGGAGTTTGCCGCGGATCCGGAAGCGGCGGTGAGGACCGCGGCCGAGTGCGATGCGGGCGCCCGCCATCCGGACTGTTCGGCCGCGCGGGAAGGCCTGGCGGAAGCCCGTCGCCGGGAGCGGATGGACGTCTATGCCCGGACGATCGGCGAGCCCTGATCATGTCGTTCCGCGTCTTCGAGCCGAGCTACGACTTTATCGACGAACGCCTGAATGTGTTCCTGGGCGAGCGTCTCGCCTCGGTCATCGGCGAGGTGGACGGCCCGCTGCGCATCGCCCTGCTCCTCTATGTCGTCCTCTACGGCATCGCGATCCTGCGGGGCGCCATCGCCGAGCCGGTCATGGATTTCGCCGTCCGCTCGATCAAGCTGGCCTTCCTCTATGGCCTGGCGACGACGCCCGCCTATTCCAGCTTCGTCACCGAGCCCCTGTTCACCAGCCTGCCCAACGCCCTGACCCGGGCGGTCAGCGGATCGGAGACGCCGAGCGTCGGAGCCGCCTTCGACCAGTTCTTCGCCTATGCCGCCTGGCTCGGCGAGGACATCTCGCGCGACGCCTCGGCCTTCAACCCGGCGCCCTATATCGTCGCCGCGGCGGTCTTCATCATCGGCGCCTTGGCCGCGGCCCTCGGCTTCGGCGTGGTCCTCGTCGCCAAGCTCGCCCTGGCCCTTCTGGTCACCCTCGGCCCGATCTTCATCGCCTGCGCATTGTTCGACGCCACCCGCCGCTATTTCTTCGGCTGGCTGAGCCAGGCCGTGAACTATCTGGTCCTGTTCGCCCTGATCATCGTCATCTTCCAGCTGGTCCTCTCGCTGGTGCGTGACCAGTGGGGCGCCATCCAGGGCGCGGATCCGATGATTGGCGGCCTGATCTTCGTCGCCCTGTGCCTGCTGGGCGCGATCTTCTTCCTGCAGACCCCGGCGATCGCGGCGGGTATCGCCGGCGGCGCCAGCGCCGGCCTCGCCGACTTCGCCAACGCCGCCGCCCTCGGATCCGGGTACTCGGGCCGGGCGCGCGGACCACTGGAAGCCAGCCGCCAGCCGCCCAAGGGCGGCGGAACCATTCGACCGACGAACGGAGCCTGACATGAGCCTTCGCCTGCTGCTGATCCTGAGCTGCCTGCTCGCCGGCTGCGCCACCGGTCGCGGGGACCCGGCCCCGACCTGCGACGGGCGCGATCGCCGGCCCGCCAATCCCTATGGATCGATCCTCCTGCCGCCGTCGCCGCCTGCCCAGACGGGCGGCCAGCCGACGGCCGGCGAACTGCCCGACGCCTCCGAAGAGGCTCCCGTCGCGGGAGGTTGCGCATGACCGGCGTCCCGACCAACGACCTGAAGCAGTATTTCACGGAGGCCCGACGCTGGGACCAGGACCGATTGGCGGCGGCCCTGCGCTCCCGACGCCTCGCATGGGCGGCCGCCGGCGTCGCCACGGCCCTTGCCGTCTCGGCGACCGCCGCGGTCACCTTTCTGACGCCTCTGAAGACCAGCGAGCCCTTCGTCATACGCGTCGACCAGGCGACCGGGGCCGTCGATGTCGTGCGGGGCCTGTCGGAGGAGACCGCTCCCGTCCGCTATGATGAGGCGGTCAGCAAATACTTCCTCGGCCAGTACGTCCGGGCCCGGGAGGGCTATCTGGATCCCGCGGCGGAGGACGCCTTCCGGCAAGTCTCGCTGCTGTCGGGACCGGGCGAGCAACGCCGATGGGCCGATCTCTACCGCGGCTCCAACCCCGCCAGCCCGCAGAACCTCTACGGTCGCAACGGCGAGGCGGTCGTCTCCATCCGCGCCATCGGCTTCATCAACGACAGCGTCGCCAACGTGCGGTTCCGGCGCACGGTCCGGCAGGCGCAGCAGGTCACCGAGAGCGACTGGATCGCCACCATCGCCTTTTCCTACACCCGGGCGCCGATGACGGAAGCCGATCGCCTCCGCAATCCCCTCGGCTTCCAGGTTACGTCCTATCGCGCCGACCCGGAGGTCATCCGATGAAGCCCTTGAGCCTGCCCATCGCGGCGGCCCTGCTGTCGCTCGCCCCCCCGGCCGGACCCGCCCAGGCGAACGATCGGATCCAGGAGCTCACCTATGCACCGCATGCGGTCTATGAGATCTCCGGCGCCTTCCGCACGGCGACCCAGATCATCTTTTCGCCCGAGGAGACCATCCGTCACGCCGCGATCGGCGACAGCGTCGCCTGGGAGGTGGCGGCCGAGGGTTCGGTCCTGTTCCTGAAGCCCCGCGAACGCCACCAGGCCACGAACCTTCTGGTCGTCACAGAGCGGGGCGGTCTGGCCCGCCACTACGTCTTCGAGCTCGTCGCCCGCGATCCCGGCGCCCGCTCCGCCGCCTACCAGATCCGCTTCCGATATCCGGAGGACGAGCAGGCCCGGGCGGCCGCCCAGCTGGCCGCATCGGCGACCGCGGTCGAGGCGCGGCTGGTCGGACTGGAACTGCAGGCCGGCGCCGTCGAGGGGCGGCGCAACCTGGCCTATTCGCTTCAGGGCGACGCCCGTCTCCAGCCGAGCGAGGTCACCGACAATGGCCGGTTCACCGTCCTGCGTTTCCCGGGCAATCAGCCCATTCCGGCGATCTTCGAGGTGGCCGGCGACGGCTCGGAGCGGCTCGTCCCCTACGACGTGCGCGGCGAGTTCGTCGTCATCCACGGCGTCACGGCCGGGCTTCGGCTGCGCCATGGCGGCTCCGTCCTCTGCATCTTCAACGAGGCCTTCGATCCGCGCGGCGTTTCGACCGGTACCGGCACGGCCTCCCCGGTCGTCGACCGCACCGTGACGGGAGATCGGTCATGACCGCGGACTCGCCGACCCCGCCGCTCGCCCCCGAGCCCCGGGATTCACCGATCGCCCAGGATCGCGGCGTGTCCCCGATCGCCGGCCGCATCGGCGGCCGTCAGGGGCGTATGATCACCCTGGCGGCCCTCGCAGCCGGCTGCGGGGTCTTCCTGTTCGCCACCTGGGACCGGGGCGATGCGCGCGACCGCGACAATCCGGCCGAGGACACGCCGCCTCGTCAGCTCGCCCCGTTCGAGCCCGCCCGGCGACCGGAGCCGCCGCTGCTGGAGACGGCGGACGCCGATCCGGATGCGCCCCTGTTGGGCGACGAAGGCGAGGTGGTCCCCGCGATCGGCCCGACCGAACCCGACGCCCGGTCGTCCGGCCCCACAGCCGCGGAACAGCGACAGGCGCTCGCCGAAAGCGCCCGCCGCGCCCCGGTCTTGGCCTACAGCCGACCCGGGGCGATGGCGCCGGACCGCGCGCTGGTCGCCTCGTCGGGTCAGGTGGTCGCCCCGCAGGCGGGCGCCGACCACGCCCTGGACCAGTTGCGCCGGATCAGCCCGATCGGACAGGCGCGAGCCGGTCGGCTCCCGGACCGCAATCTCCTGATCACGGCGGGCTCCAGCCTGCCCTGCGTCCTCCAGACGGCGATGGACAGCGCCACCCCCGGCTATGTGAGCTGCCTGATCTCCCGGGACGTCTATTCCGAGAACGGCGCCGTGGTCCTGCTGGAGCGAGGCACCCGGGTCTTGGGCGAGTATCGTGGCGCGCTGGAGCCCGGTCGCGGTCGCCTGTTCGTGCTCTGGACCCGGGCGGTGACGCCCGGAGGCGTCGCCATCGCCCTGGCCTCCCCGGCCGCCGACGCGCTCGGTCGATCCGGCTTCGACGGCGCGATCGACACCCGGTTCTGGGACCGGTTCGGCGGCGCCCTTCTGCTGTCGATCGTCGATGACGCCGCCTATGCCGCCGCCGGCGGCGGCCAGGGCCTCCAGTCCACCGCCCGCGTGCCGTCCGACGCCGCGTCCGTCGCCCTTCAGGGATCGATCGGCATTCCGCCGACCCTGCGCAAGGCCCAGGGCTCGGAGGTCTCCATCTTCGTCGCCCAGGATCTGAACTTCGCCGATGTCTACGGCCTGCGTCCGAGGTGATGCGCGACACCTCCGTCATCGACCACTATCTCGCGCCGCTGCGCCCGTACCTGGAACCGGCGACGGTGACCGAGGTGGTCGTCAACCGGCCGACCGAGGTCGGGGTGGAAGGTCCGGACGGCTGGCGCTGGCACACGGCGCCGGAACTGACCGAAAGCTGGCTGCGCACCCTGGCCGTGGCGGCGGCCGCCTATACCGGACAGGATGTCGATGCGGAGCGACCGATCTGCTCGACCGTGCTTCCCGGCGACGCGCGCTGCCAGATCGTGCTCCCGCCGGTGGTTCCGGCGGGCACGGTCTCCCTGACGATCCGCAAGCCTTCCGGACGGCGGATGGGTCTGGAGGACTTCCACGCCGCAGGCCTGTTCGCCTCGGCCGAGACCGTAAGCGGCGGCGAGATCGACGAAACCGACGCGGCCCTGATCCGGCTGCGGGAGGCCGGCGAGTGGGTCGGCTTCTTCCGGTTGGCGGTGGAGAGCCGCCGCAACATCCTGATCTCGGGCGCGACGGGATCGGGCAAGACCACCTTCGCCAAGGGCCTGGTGGAGCTGATCCCGTCGCACGAGCGGTTGCTGACGATCGAGGACACGCGCGAGTTGATCCTGCCGCAGCGCAACGTCGTCCATCTGGTCTATTCGAAAGACGGACAGGGTCTGGCGAAGGTCGGCCCGAAGGCGCTGCTGGAAAGCGCGCTGAGGATGAGACCCGATCGGGTCCTGCTCCAGGAGCTGCGCGACGGGACCGCCTTCTTCTTCCTGCGCAACGTCAACTCCGGGCACCCCGGATCGATCACCACGGTGCATGCCGACTCCGCCAGTCTCGCCTTCGAGCAGCTGACGCTGCTGGTCCGTGAGTCCGAGGGCGGGCGCGACCTGCCGCGCGACGACATCCGCACCATGCTGCACCTGATGGTCGATGTGGTGGTCCAGATGAAGAAGATCGACGGCCGGTTCCTGATGACGGAGGTGTGGCATGACCCGCTTCGCAAGCGCCACGCCGGGAACTAGGGCGGCGCTGATCGCGGCGGGGATGGCAGCCGGGCTCGCCATCTTCTGCATCGGGACGTTCCTCGTCGCCCTTGTCGGCCTCGGCCGGTTCTCGGGCGATATCGATCCGGTCCGCGTCCCGGCCTGGTTTCTCTATTACCGCCACGATCCAGAGGTGCGGCGATGGCTGGGCGTCGGCGCGGGCGTCATGGGCCTCATCCTTCTGATCCTCGGGACGGCGATCGCCCTGGGCATCCGCCGTCCCCTTCACGGCGCGGCACGCTGGTCCACGGGCGGCGAACAGCGCCGCCATCGTCTCCGGGACCGGACCGGCATCCTGCTGGGCCAGACCGCCGAAGGCCTGCTGATCGCGGGAGGTCCCGACCATGTGATGCTCTACGCCCCGACCCGGACCGGCAAGGGCGTGGGCGTCGTGGTGCCCAATCTCCTGACCTGGCCGAGCTCCGTCGTGGTGCTCGACATCAAGCGGGAGAATTTCAACGCCACGGCAGGCTTCCGGCAAGACGCGGGACAACAGGTGCACCTGTTCGACCCGCTCGCCCCGGACGGTCGGACGGCGCGTTTCAACCCGCTCCACCATATCGATCGCACCGCCCCGATCATCGTTCTGGACGAGCTCCAGCGTATCGCGGGCATGCTGTTCCCGGCGCACAGCCACGCCGACCCCTTCTGGTCCGAAGCCGCCCGCACCGGCTTCATCGGCGTGGGCGCCTATGTCGCCGCGACGCCGGGCCTCCCGTTCACCCTTGGCGAAATCTACCGTCAGCTGACCGAGGGCGACCCGCGCGAGCGGTTCCCCAAACTGCTGGAGGAACGCCGCCGGATCGGCGATCCGGTCCCGGCCGGCGCCGCCTCCGCCGTGTCCGACTTCTGCAGTTCGGGCGAGAACACCTTCGCCTCGATCCGTCAGTCGATCACCACCCGGATGGGGCTTTGGCTCAATCCGCTGGTGGATGCGGCGACGTCCGCGAGCGACTTCGATCTGCGCGACATTCGCGGCGGCCGCCTGTCTCTCTATCTGGCGACCTCGCCGGAGAATATGGACCGGGTCGCCCCGCTTTACGCCCTGCTGTTCCAGCAGCTCGTCGATCTCAACAGCCGCACCCTGCCGCTGGCCGACACCCCACCGACGCTCGTCTTGCTGGACGAGTTCGCCCGGCTCGGTCGCGCCCCGGTCCTGGCGCACGCCTTCGCCTGGGTCGCCGGCTATGGCCTGCGGCTGCTCCCCGTCATCCAGAGCCCGTCCCAGCTCCGCGCCCTCTACGGTCCCGACGCGACCGAGGACATCCTCACCAACTGCGGCCTCGAGATCGTCTTCGCGCCCAAGGAGCTGAAGGTGGCCCAAGAGCTGAGCGAACGCCTCGGCTACTACACCTACCGGGCACGCAGCCGGAGCCGTCCGATTGGACTGGGCCAAGGCCGTCGCAGTCTGACGGACTCCGACCAGAGACGCGCGCTCATGCTTCCGCAGGAGCTGATGCAGCTGTCGGACAAGGCCCTGATCGTCTTGAAGGCGGGCCTCGCGCCGACGCGCGGCCGCAAGCTCGTCTACTACCGCGACCGGCGCTTCACGGATCGGCTGCGTCCGCCGCCCTCGCCGCCGCCGACGGCGCCGCGCGCGCCCGCGCCGCTCGCGCAGGAACCCCAGCCCCCGACCGAGGTGGAGACCGACATGGATTTCGACAGCATCGTCCGCCGCTTCACGGCTGAGGGTCTGAAGCCCCCGCCCCCCGGCGCGACGGAGGCCGAGGTGCAGGCCTGGCTGCAGCGGGTGGTGACGGCCCCCGTCGGCGCTCCGTCCCGGGAACGTCTGCCGTGAGCGCCGCCCGGCCAAAGCCCGATCCGGTCAACCGCGTCTCGCCGCGACCGGCGACGCGAGCGGACGGCCGCTCGCTCGACAAGGGTGATGTCCCGACCCAGCTGCTGGATCGCTATCTGATCGAGCGTGACCGTCAGGGTCGACCGGAGCGCTACTATCGCGACCACAAGGCGGCTGACGCGATGTTCCGCGACCATGGCCGGGCCCTGTCCTCACAACAGGCCTATCCGGACGCCGTCGCCTCCATGCTCCGGATCGCCCAGCACCGCGGCTGGTCCGGCATCAAGGTCTCGGGTGACGAGGCCTTCCGCCGGGAGGTCTGGGTGCAGGGACGATCGCTCGGCCTTGAGGTCGCAGGCTACAAGCCCACCGAACGGGATCGACAGGCCGCCAATGAGCCGGCCGAGCGGGCGGGCCGCCGCGCCGTGGAGCCGACGCGCGAGGAGGTGAAGCGGCGTCTGGACATGGCCGCCGTCGTAGTCCGCACCCTCATCTCGGACCCCGCCGCCCAGGCCCGCCTGCTCCAACAGGCGTGGGCGAGAGTGCGCCCCGAGCCGGACAAGTCCCGCAATCTCGAAACCCGCGGTGCCCGTCAGCGAGCTGAGCGAACCCGGCAGCGCTGATGAGACGGAGGCGGACGGCGGGTCGAGAAGCGGTGACTGGCAACGTCAGCCATGGGTGGGAAGCGGGCCTGCCAGGTCAGTTCAAGCTGTTCAGTATCTCGCTCAACTCGCCGGGAGCATCGATCATGATGTCATGTCCTGACGCAACCTCGAACACCCGCCAGCCGGGACGCTTCCTGGCGCGCTCGAACTGTTCTGTGATGGCGGGGAACCCCCACTCTGTCGCATAGATGTACGTGTGGCCCGGAATGCGATCAGCCTGGTCGCCGATGCTGATCCTTTCGCGCAGCGAGGGATACGGATGGGAAGTCATCAGCCTGTCCACCATCTTCCGGTCAGCCTTGTTGACCTTGAAGAAGCTGGCCGGCGGAGCGATGACCCTGGAGCCGCCACCCAGCAGTGCGACCATGATTTTCAGCATGACGCCGCGCCAGCCGGGGAAGATGTAGTCCGCCATGCAAGCACCATTGTCCGGCACGACAGCGTCCAGAAACACGAGGTTGCTGATGCGGTCCGGTATCTGATCGGCCACGCCGCTGATCACCATGCCGCCATACGAGTGACCGCACAGGACTACGTCGTGAAGATCCTCGCGGCTGAACAGTCCCAGGATGTCATTGACGTGGGTGGTCAGATTGATCTGGCGCGCGTCCTCGTTTGAGCGTTCCGCCAGCCCCGCAAGGGTCGGTGTGAAGACTCGGTGCCCGAGCGCTCGAAGCCGATCCGCGACGCGATCATAGCACCAGCCGCCGTGGCTGGCCCCATGGACAAGGACGAACGTTCGAGCGCTCGTGGGTAGACCAGTCATGACGGCCTCCAAAAACTGACGGCGAAATAAGATTGATCACTTGATCAGTCAAGACTGATCGTGCGATTAGGGCTCGAAGCTGATGGAGGCGCTGCTGTCTGAGTTGAGTCGAGCATTCGCCGAGGGAGACGCCCGCAACGTCATCATGGACGCCGCGCTAGAGGTCTTCGCGGCTCATGGCTTTCATGGTGCGGGCACGCGGGCGATCGCCCTGAAGGCGGGCGTATCGCAGCCCCTTCTGAACCATCACTTCGGTGGTAAGGAAGGTCTATGGCGCGCAGTCGGCGAGCGCATCACCTCCGACTTCATCGCCTTCATGAGCGGCGCTGTCGATCCGACGAAGCCGTCAGACGCCGGGATGGTCGCGATGCTGCGGGGTTACCTCGAGTTCTGGGGCGACCGTCCACTGGCTTTCAGGTTCAACAGGTGGCGACGTCTGGACGGCCTCACCGACGAGAGGATCGACCGCTCCGAGCAGATGACCCGGTACGGCGTCGCCTTCATGCAGAAGGCCCAGGTCGAAGGTGTCGTTCGCGACGATCTCCCCCCTGGACTGGCCTTGGTGATGAGCGGCGGTCTCATTCAGTTCTGGCTGGAAAGTCAGATTGAAGTACGCGATGCGGTCTCCGTCACCGGTGACGCCGATCTTTCAGACGAAGCATTCATCTCGCACATTATGTCGATGCTTCGCGCTGACCCTGAATAAGGTCTGCAACGGGTCGGGAGCCGTCATAGCCTTCATGGCGGATAGCAGGCACTGATCCGTCAGCTGGAGGCGACTTCCCTCATGGTCCCCCGCGGTGGGTAACCGATCAGCTCCCGGATTGAGAGCTTCCCTCGACCCTTGAGGCTCCGTTCAGTTGAGGTGTGGAGTCTCTTGTGACCTCGTCAACGGGTCCGAGCTCTGCCCCGCTCTTTCCGTCCCTGATCTTCGCCGAGCGCCCGGGCGAGGATTTCCCGCCGGGTCGCGACGGGCGGCAGGGTCCGGACGAATACCTCCAGATCTCGCCCTAATGTCCGGTCCGCGTCTGTCTTCGACGCCTGGAGCCGCAAGGCCTCGACCACGAGCGCTTTGCGGATCTGCGCCTGTCTTTGGCGCAGTCGGACTTCCCAAGGCGCCGCTTCCGCCGGCGACCGGGCCGCGTCTTTCAAGGCGCCCTTGAGGGTCTCCGGCATCGCCCCCTCTCCACGCTCGAACCGCTCACGCAGCTTCCGAACGGGCGTGCGTTCGCTCTTGCGCACCACGCCACGCGCGCGTCGGGGGGTGGCTTCGGCCTCGACGCCGCGATCGCGCAGGGCCGCCGCGAACGTCTCGCGCCAGAGCTGGAGGTCCGCCTTGCGCGGATTGAGCCTTTCCCCATCACGTCCCAGCGCCCGGACTGTGAGATGGACGTGGGGGTGACGATCATCCGTGTGGAGGGCGAAGACATAGGGATGTCGATCGCCGAACAGGGCGTCCGCGAAGGCGCGCGAGGCATCGTGGACCCGGCCGGGATCGACACCCGCCGGCATGCTCAGAACGATCGACAGAGAAACCGGGGTATCCTTTCGGGACGCCAGCACATCCAGTTCGGCACGCCAGTCCTCGGCCAGGGCGCGAACCTCCGCCGGTCCGGACAGACGCTCGCCGTCGGGTCCCTCCAGGACCAGTTTTCCGTTTCGGGTAATGTAGTCCAGGTGGCGCTGCAGATGGCCGCCGTCCCGCGTTCGTCCGGTGATCTTGACCATCACCTCCGGAACACGGCGCGCGACGCGCTGAAGCCTGGCGTTCGCCGGCTCGCTTCCCTTCCCCCGCGTGACCCGCAGCACCGCGTGCGCCAGCCTCGCCCGCCGCATGCGGACGGGAGGACGCAGCGCCTCCTCGAAGCCGGACGGGACGCGAAAGTCGGTCATGGTTCGGGGGACCAGTACGACAGGTTTCCCGCGAAGGCCTCCCGCACCCCGACCAGGTGCGCGCGGATTTCATGGACGTAGGCGTCCAGCTGAGCGACCTCCAGGTCCAGCACCGCGCCCTCCATCACGGCCGTGTTCAGGGCCCGGGCGATCTGGTTGATGTTGACGCCGATCCGCCGAAGCTCGCGCTGCACCTCCAGAAAGGCGATCGCCTCGCCACGGCCGAGCTGGGGTTGACCATGCAGCCGCGCACGGATCAGGGCCACGGCCCATTGTGTTCGGGACTGCCCTCTCAAGGCCGCCTCGCGCTCCAGGGCGACCATGTCCGCGAGGGTCAGCCGCAGACCCAATTTGGCCGCCAGGCGCGCGGGCGGTGCCGTCGGGGCCTCGGGAAACGGCGCCTGGGCCGCCGCCTCCATCAGCCGTCGAAGGAGCCGCGCGCGTCCGCCGCTCGAGGCCGCGGCGGCGTCGAAGCGGCGGATCAGGTCGGGCGGGACACGAAGGGTGAGGCGATCCATAGGGAGTGGGTCTGTCAGACATTGCCGGCGCAAAGCCTATCCTGCCCTAGACTCTCACCCCCTTCGCCCCGTAGGCCTACGGGGCTGCCCGCCCTCCCCTCGGCGGCCGGTTCCGGCCGCTCGCCCGCCGCCCTGAAGGGCGCCCCAACCAAGCGGGAAGAGGAAGACCTCGCGGCGCGCCCGCTCGGAGGGTGGGTCTTTTTCCTGCCCTACCGGTGGGGCTCGTGCGAACCCCACCTGGGTCCTCAGCCTGCCGCTGAATCAGCAAGACGTTAAGCAGCGCATCTGGCGTAACGATCGTAAGCATACCCAGTCAGGTAGGTCATGACGGCGCCATACCTCCGCAACCCCGGAACCTTGTTCGCCGCCCATCGCACCCATAGGTTCGTGGGGAAGGAGTTTCCGCCATGTCCACCCCCGCCTCGCCGAGCATCGTGCCGTTCCCGCCGCTCGTCCCCGCCCCGCCCCCCGCCAAGACCGCCGCGTCGCAGGACCGGATCTGGGGCAAGGCGGTCATCGCCAACGGCTATGCCGGTATCCCGTCGATCCTGATTCAGGCGCAGTCGCGACTGGGTCTGACCGCGATGCAGTTCAACATCCTGGTTCAGCTGCTGGACTATTACCGGGACCCGAACCGCGCCCCCTTCCCGTCGCGGGCGGAACTCGGCCGCCGCATCGGCGTGAAGCCGAAGACCATCCAGACCAATATGCGCCAGCTTGAACAGGCCGGTCTGGTGCGTCGCGAGATGCGCAAGACGGCGGCCGGCGACTGGGCCTCCAACGTCTATCATCTCGATGGTTTGATCGAACGGGTCCGCAAGCTCGAACCCGAGTTCACCCAGGCGCGCAAGGATCGGGAGGCCGCCCGGCTTCGCGTCTCCACTCCGGTGGGACTGCGCCAGCCGTAACGTCAGGGCCCAGAATTGATTTACCCCGGGGGCATGCTTTGCAGCAGAGGCGATCCCGGGGTGTACGCAGGTAGAGATAATCCATGACCCACCCCGACGCAAGGCCGGCGGCCGACGCCGATGCGGTGGAAGCCGCGCTCTCTCTCGAACGCTTCGCCCGTTATGTCGCGTGGGCGGAAGGCGACCGCGAGCGCGCCGTGGCCCTCTATACGCTGAACACCCAGGTCTCCGAAGCCCTCTATGTGCCCCTCCAGGCCCTGGAGGTCGCGCTGCGCAATCGCATCCATACGGTGATGTCCGAGGCCCATGGCCCGGGATGGTTCCAGCCCGAGGCCGGTCACGTCACCGACCGTCAGGCCGAACAGGTGCGCACGGCGATCGCCGAGCTGACCGAGGCGGGCAAGCCGATCGAGGACGGCCGCGTGGTCGCCGCCCTGACCTTCAGCTTCTGGACCTCGATGTTCGGGCGGGAGCAGGACGATCTGTGGAAGCGCACCCTGCACAGGATCGCCACGCGGGAGGGCCGCTTCCTGGCCCGGAAGGACTTCACGGCGCGACTGACGCAGGTGCGGCTCCTGCGGAACCGGATCGCCCACCACGAACCCATTCTCTACTGGAACCTGCCCAAGCTGCATCAGGCCATGCTGGAGATGACCCGCTGGCTGTCGCCGGCGATGGACGACTGGCGCGGGACGGTCGATCGCTTCCCCGAGGTCCACCCGGCCGAACGTCTCGCCCTGCCCCGTCCCGGCAAGGACGAGGCATGAGCGAGCCTTCCAAGCCGACGAGACGGGTCGTCGACGTGAACGCGCTGAGGCGGCCGTCCATCGAGGCGCACGGCCTGGTTGACGCCGACCGGGCCTACTGGCTCTACTACGACGAAACGAACAACATCCGGCGACTGCATCTCCAGGCCGACGCCTTCAACGTCCCGGACCTGAACTGCTGGGTGCTCGGCGGTCTCGGTCGTCGGGATTCGACCCCGATCGATGTCGCGCCGCTGAGGGCGCGGGCCTTCATCCAGCCCAACGCCGAGGAGCTGCATTTCGCGCTCTTCGGCCGGGGCGAGTTTCCGAAGGTCCTCGGGTCGAGGAAGCTGGAGACGTTTCTCGACTGGGCGCTGGAGGAAAACCTCCTCGTCCACTACCTCGCGCTCGACCCCTTCTACTGGTCCGTCGTCGACGTCGTCGACTCGGTGCTGGCGGCCGGGGAGATGCCGGACGGCTTCGGGGAAACCCTTAAGTCGGACCTCTGCACCGTGCTTCGCGCCGACCGGGCCCGGACCGCGGCCCTGATGGCCCGATTCGACTATCCGGACCTGAAGCCGGAAAACCGACGCGCCTTCATGACCGAGCTGATCACCTTCGCGGAAGATCACGCCGGTCTGCTGGATCATTTCGGCTACCAGATGCTGCGGGGCCTGCTGCAGATGGGACGCCACCATCCCCTGCCCTTCATCGAGGGCGGGGAGGCGCGGGTTCTGATCGACGGCTTCCGGGACTTCTTCCTGGAGCGCATCTGCATTCTGAAGAATGCGCACCACGTCTTCGACGCCGAGGACGTCGTCTCCGGCGAGCTCGCCCGGATGACGTTGACCGACGGCGACGCCCCCTTTTGCAACTATCGCTTCGTCGAGAGGTCGCATGACGATCCCGGCGTCCAGGTCTCCGATGTAATGGTCGGCTTCCTCGCCAAATTCTTCAGCTGGATCTCCAGTGTGGACGAGGACGAGGTTCGGGATTTGAAGGCCGCCCTGAGCCCGGCCCAGGCGCGCAACCGGGAGCGCCTCATCGGTCTTCTCGAGGCCAGCTACGCCGAGAACGCGGCGTTCACGCACACAGTCGTCAGCCTCGCGGACCGACAGAAGGGCGCGATCTTCCTCGACTTCTGAAGAAACGGGCCGACGGCTCGTCGGCCCGTCCCGGCCTCAGGGCTGCAGACCGTGCAGATGGTCGACCGCCTTCTGCGCGTGCGAGGCCGCCGAGACGATGAAGCGCTTGTCGTCCTTCAGGACCTCGAGCCAGTTGGCGATATAGGCCGCGTGGTCCTCGCGCGGTTCGAGGGCGAGCCCGAGGTCCGCGCAGAGGAAGGCGGCGCCGAGCTCGGCGACCAGCTCTTCGCGGGCATAGCCGGCGTCGCCGAAGCGCTGACGGCCCAGGTCCCGATCGAGACGGGTGGGATGGCGCGTCCAGTGGGTCATCTCGTGGCCGAGGGTGCTGTAGTAGTCGTCCGCCGTCTCGAAACATTCGAACGGCGGCATCTGCACATGGTCCGGACCCGGGGCGTAGTAGGCGCTGCCGCCGCCGTGCCGGACCTCGGCGCCGCAGTGTCTGAAGAAGGCGTCGATGCGGGCGATCCGCTCGTCCGGATTGATCTCGATCGTCTCCGGTTCGCCGTAGCGCTCCGGCAGGCCTTCGATCTGATCGACGTTGAAGACGGTGTAGGCCCTCAGAAACGGGATGCGTTGCTGGACCTCCGCTCCCGTGTCGTCGGTGTCCTCACGGACGATCTGGTTGGTGTAGACGACCGTCGCGCCGCGTTCGCCCTTGCGAACGTGGGCGCCGAGGGCCAGCGCCTGACGGAAGGTCATCCAGGTGGAGCGGCTGAAACCCCGGCTGGCCGCTTCGCCCCAGAGCAGGACGACATTGATGCCGTTGTAGGGCGTCCCATCATGGCGGAGCGGGCGGCTGACGGAGATCGAGGCCTTCCAGGGCTGGGTCCAGGGGCGGACCCCGGCTTCGAGCTGAGCGATGATCTGTTGGGTGATCCGGGTATGGATTTCCGGGCGTGCGGGATTGGCGGGGCGCGTCATGGCGGCCTCCTCGAAACGGAGTGTGGGAAGAAGGAGCGACGGCGCGGTCTCCGCGCCGCCGCGGCTCTTGGGTCAGCGGGACCAGATCAGGCTGTGTCCGCCCTCGACCTCCACCAGGGAGGCGTAGATCGGTCCCGGGAAGCTGGGATCGTCGAGCTTGACCGAGAGGTAGTCGCGGTCTTGCTGGCTCTTGCGCTTCCAGGCGGCGCCGAACTCGGTCTGGCCGGCGAAGATCCGGAAGTCGGGGGCCTTGTCGTCGGTCTTCTCGTTGGGCCGAAGAACCGCCGTCTTGACGTTCAGGGTGAGGGTCTTGATCGAACCGGTGTAGCCGTCGCCTTGGGCGGTGAAGGTGCCGATGGTGGCCATGTCAGTCTCTCCTTTGCTTCGGGCCACGCCTGCCGCGGCCTCGATGGCGATCGGGAGACCGGGGCCCGGGCGGCGCGCAGGGAGAGCGGAGCGAGCCCCCGCAGCGAAGCGGAGGACCGCGACAAGAGACTTTCTTGTTTCGCGAGGAAGGCCGTCAGGCCGGGGATGAAAGTCGCGCAAGCGGTTGCGCCAGCCGACCGGGTTTCGGTCAGATCCGCCTCATCGAGAGGCCGCGCCGGCTGGCGCGAAAAGGATGTGAGACCCCGGCCGCCCCGAACACCCCGTCATCGCCATTGGCCCCCGGCATGGTCGGTCAGGCCCCGACCCGCCCAGGCTCAACCCGGCGCTCAGGCTGCGGCGGGGAAGACCTTCTCGACGTCGAGGCTCCCGGCGGGCAGAGCCCGCAACAGTTCGGTCTGGGGCCGCTGGAGGTCGAGCCAGGCCGCCCCGTCCTCGGGCCGAAGCACCACGATCTGCCGGTCGTGATAGGGGGCAATATCCTCCCCCGGCTCGGTGGTCAGCATGGCGAAGGCGCCCTCCTTGATCAGGCCCGCCACCCAGAAGAGCCGCTGGCCTGACAGGGTGAAGCGCCATTTGGTCTTTCGCTTCTGCCCGGGTTCAGGGTCGGTGAACTCGAAGAAGCCGTCCGCCGGGATCAGGCACCGGTGCGAGCCCTCGAAGGATCGCCCGTCGGAGCGGAAGTTGAAGACCGGGCGTCCGCCCGGCCCCTTCCAGGCCCAGGGGGTCATGACGGCCTCGGGCCCCTCCGCCCCCATCTGGATGATCGGGGCCCGATCCCCGATGCGGATCGAGGCCATCGGGCCGAAGTTCGGCATGCCGCCGGGAAAGACGAGCCGGTTTCCCGTCAGATTGAACGCCGCAATCACATCGTCGAACGGCAGGATGAGTTGGTATTCGTTGCACATGACCTGAGCTCCCGTGACGTCGAGCCGAGGATTTCACGGCTCCGGGGTCGCCGCAAATCCCGGGGGAAAAGGCGCCGGCCGGATTGACTCCGACCTCACCTTCGAACCAGAACATTTCAGGAACATTATAGAGGCGAGGAGGAGTTCGTCCATGCCGGCCGCCCGCTCGGCCCACTTCGAGGACTTGCGCGCCAAGGTTCGCGCGCTGGAGCAGGCTGACCGTCGAGCGGTCGGCGTGCTGCCGTTCGAGGTGGCGAGACTGGACGCCGCCCTGCCGGGCGGAGGCCTCGCGCTCGGGGCGCTCCATGAGGTGGCCGGGGGCGGCGACGACGCCGTCGGCGGCGCGGCGGCCGCTCTTTTCGCGGCGGGCATTGTCGCCCGTCTGCCCGGACCGGTTCTGTGGTGCATCACCCGCCCCGACCTGTTCGCCCCCGCGCTCAGCCATGCGGGGCTGGGACCGGACCGGGTCATCTACGTCGAGGCGGGCGACGAGAAGGCGCTGATGGCGTGTTTCGAGGAAGGCCTGCGCCATGGCGGGCTGGCGGGCGTCGTCTGCGAGACGTCCCGCCTGACCATGACCGCCTCGCGCCGACTGCAGCTGGCCGCCGAGGCGTCGGGCGTTATCGGCCTTGCGGTCCGGCGATGGCGCCGGGCGGCGGAGGCCGCCGACTTCGGCCAGCCGACCGCCGCCGCCACGCGCTGGCGCGTCAGCGCCGAGCCATCAGCGCCCTTGCCGGTCCCCGGGATCGGTCGGGCGCGATGGCGGATCGAACTTATGCGTTGCCGCGGCGCCGACGCGGCGGACTTCATTCTGGACGCTTGTGATGAGACGGGTCGTCTCGCTCTTCCTGCCGAACTGGCCCGTCGATCGGTTGCGCCGCCGGTTGGGCGCCGACGCGCCGCCGCCTGAGCATCCTCTCGTCCTTACGGGCCGGATCGGTCGCAAGCGGGTCGTGACGGCCTGCAACGCCGCCGCCGCCGGCTCCGGCGCACGCGTGGGCATGGCCGCAACCCAGGCTCAGGCCCTGATCCCGGGTCTGGACGTGAGAGACGCCGATCCGCATGGCGACGCCGAGGCTCTGGATCGCCTCGCCCTGTGGGCGATGCACCGCTACGCCCCTGTGTGCCAGGCCGATCCGCCGGATGGACTGGCGATCGACGTCACCGGCGCCGCCCATCTTCAGGGAGGCGAGCCGGCGCTCCTGCGCGATCTGGCGGCGCGCCTCCAGGGCGTCGGCGTGACCAGCCGGGGCGTCGTCGGCCCAACGCTCGGCGCCGCCCATGCGGTCGCCCGTTTCCGCGCCGACCAGAGCCTCATCGCAGATGACGGCGTCGATGCGGCTCTCTCCCCCTTGCCGCTCGAGGCCTTGCGCCTGCCGGCCGACCTTCCCGTCGGGCTGAGGCGGATGGGGTTCGAACGGATCGGCGACGTCGCCCACCGGCCCCGCGCGCCCCTCCAGCTCCGTTTCGGAGCGGAGCTTGGCCGGCGTCTCGACCAGGCCTATGGCCGGTCGGGGGAGCCTCTGATCCCGGTCGAGGCGCCTGAGACGCCCCGCGTCGAACGGGTCTTCGCCGAGCCGATCGGGGCCCCAGAAACCCTGGCCCGGTACGCCGGCGCCCTGGCCGAAGCCCTGTGCGGGCAGTTGGAAACGCGCGGCCTGGGGGCGCGGCGGCTCGACTGGCTCTGCTACCGCGTGGACAACCGGATCGAGGCAGTCCGCGTGGGTCTGGCCCAGCCGGTGCGCGACGTGCGCCGGCTGACCCGGCTGCTGACCGACAAGATCGAAACGATCGCGCCCGGCTTCGGCATCGACCGCATGACGCTGGCCGCGAGTGCGGCCGAGCCGCTGAACTGGCGGCCCGCCGCCGCGCGTCTCGGCGCGGAGGTCGCGCCGGACGTGTCCATGCTCGTCGATACCTTGGCGAACCGGATCGGCGCTGACCGGCTCTACCGGCTGTCTCCGGTGGAAAGCGACGTCCCGGAGCGCTCCACCCGAAAGGTCGCGCCTCTGTCAGCCCCTACGGGAGTGTCATGGACGCCGGACTGGCCCCGCCCGACACGGTTGTTCGGCAAGCCGGAGCCGATCGAGACGATCGCGCTCCTGCCCGACAACCCGCCGACCCATTTCACCTGGCGCGGAGTCCGCCGTCGGATTCGCCGGGCCGACGGCCCGGAACGGATCTTCGGCGAGTGGGGGCGACGCGATGCGGAGATGCGGGCGGTCCGCGACTACTTCCAGGTCGAGGACGACGCCGGCGAGCGCTTCTGGCTGTTCCGGGCCGGCGACGGCGAGGATGCGACGACCGGCTCCCAGGCCTGGTTCATCCACGGCCGGTTCGGATGAGCGAGACCGCAACGCGGCGCTATGCCGAACTCCAGTGCGCCTCCCACTTCTCGTTCCTGCGCGGCGCCAGCGGCTGCGACGAGCTGTTCGCCCAGGCCGCCGTCTGCGGCCTGGAGGCGCTCGCCATCACCGACCGGAACAGCGTCGCCGGCATCGTGCGAGCGCATGAGGCCGCCAAGGCGACCGGGGTTCGACTGGTGATCGGCTGTCGTCTCGAACTCGTCGATGAGACCGCTATACTGGTCTATCCGACCGATCGGGCGGCCTACAGTCGCCTGTGTCGACTGCTGACCCTCGGGAAGGGGCGCGCAGGCAAGGGTGCGTGTCGCCTCGACTGGTCCGATCTGGCGGACCATGCCGGGGGCCTGATCGCCGTGCTCGTCACCGATCGCGCCGATGCGTCGTACCGCCGACGCCTCTCGGCCCTGGCCGACATCTTCGGCGCTGACGCCTATTGCGCCCTGACCCTGCGCCGCCGCCCCCGGGACCAGATGCGGCTGCATCAGCTTTCGGAGCTGGCCCAGGATCTTGGGGTGAACACTGTCGTGACCAACGACGTCCTCTTCCACCACCCGGACCGCCGCATCCTTCAGGACGTGCTGACCTGCATTCGCGAGGGCTGCACGATCGACGATGTCGGCTTCAAGCGGGAACGCTCGGCCGATCGTCACCTGAAGCGCGCCGAGGAGATGCACCGGCTGTTCGCCCGCTATCCGGACGCTCTGCGCCGGTCGGTCGAGATCGCCGACCGGTGCCGGTTCAACCTCGACGAGCTGTCGTATCAGTATCCCAGGGAGGCCGCCCTGCCCGGCCTGACGCCGCAACAGGCGCTGGAGCGATTGACCTGGGAGGGCGCGGCCGGCCGCTATCCGGACGGCTTGCCGGACAAGGTGCGCGCCAGCCTGAAGCATGAGCTGACGCTCATCGAGGCCCTGGGCTATGCCCCCTATTTCCTGACGGTGAACTCCATCGTCCGCTTCGCCCGAAGCCGGGACATCCTCTGCCAGGGCCGCGGATCGGCCGCCAATTCGGCGGTCTGTTTCGTGTTGGGCATCACCTCGATCGACCCGGGCCGCAACCACCTGCTGTTCGAACGCTTCGTCAGCCAGGAGCGGAAGGAGCCGCCGGACATAGACGTCGATTTCGAGCACGAACGGCGCGAGGAGGTGATCCAGTGGGTCTATGAGACCTACGGCCGCGATCGCGCGGCGCTGTGCGCCACCGTGATCCGCTACCGGTCACGCGGCGCCCTGCGCGCCGTGGGAAAGGCGCTCGGCCTGTCCGAGGATCTGATCAAAACGCTGTCGTCCCAGGTCTGGAGCTATTCCAGCGAGGGCGTCGAGGATCGACACGCCGAGGAACTGAACCTCAACCTCCAGGATCGGCGCCTTCGGCTGGCGCTCGACCTGTCCCGCCAGCTGATCGGCTTTCCCCGGCATTTGAGCCAGCACCCGGGCGGCTTCGTCCTGACGGACGACCGACTGGACGATCTCGTCCCCATCGAGCCTGCGGCGATGAAGGACCGCCAGGTGATCGAATGGGACAAGGACGACATCGACGCCCTGAAGTTCATGAAGGTCGATGTGCTTGCGCTCGGCATGCTGAGCTGCATGCGACGGGGCCTGGACCTGCTGCGGGACCACAAGGGCGTCGAGCTCGATCTGGCCTCGATCCCGGCCGAGGATCCGAAGACCTATGCGATGATCCGCAAGGCGGACACGCTGGGGGTCTTCCAGATCGAGAGCCGGGCCCAGATGGCCATGCTCCCCCGGATCAAGCCGCGCACCTTCTACGACTTGGTCATCGAGGTGGCGATCGTCCGCCCTGGCCCGATTCAGGGCGACATGGTCCACCCCTATCTGCGACGACGCGAGGGCAAGGAGCCGGTCGACTATCCCAAGCCGGAGCTGGAGCGGGTGCTGGGCAAGACGCTCGGCGTCCCCCTCTTCCAGGAACAGGCGATGCGGGTCGCCATCGAATGCGCCGGGTTCACGGCGTCCGAGGCGGACCAGCTGCGCCGGGCCATGGCGACGTTCAAATTCACCGGCGGCGTCAGCCACTTCAAGGACAAGCTGGTCAACGGCATGGTCGAGCGCGGCTATACGGCCGAGTTCGCCGAGAAGACCTTCAGCCAGCTGGAGGGCTTCGGCTCCTATGGTTTCCCCGAGAGCCATGCGGCGTCCTTCGCCCTGATCGCCTACGCCTCCTCCTGGCTCAAATGCCATCACCCCGACGTCTTCTGCGCCGCCCTGCTGAACGCCCAACCCATGGGGTTCTATGCCCCGGCCCAGATCGTTCGCGACGCCCGTGAGCACGGCGTCGAAATCCGCCCGGTCTGCGTCAACGCCAGCCGCTGGGACTGCACGCTTGAGCCCACCGACCGTGAGGACCGCTTCGCCGTTCGTCTCGGCCTGCGCATGGTGCGCGGCCTGGCGAATGCGGACGCGGGGCGCCTCGTCGTTCATCGGCGCGCGGCGGCCTTCACCAGTGTCGAGGATGTCTGGCGACGCTCCTCGACGCCGGTCGGCGCCCTCACCCGCCTCGCCGAGGCGGACGCTTTCCTGCCGTCCATGGGCCTGCAAAGGCGCGAGGCACTATGGGCGATCAAGGCCCTGCGTGATGATCCCCTACCCCTGTTCGCCGTCGTCCAGGACGATGGCGCGACAACACCGGAGGTCGCTGAGCCGGACGCGACCCTGCCCGGAATGCCGGCGGGCCAGGAGGTGGTCGAGGACTACAGCCATGTCGGCCTGACCTTGCGCGAGCATCCGGTCGCCTTCCTGCGCGACACCCTCCAGTCGCGCCATGTCATGACCTGCGCGGACGCCTCAGCGATGCGGGACCGCCGCCAGACCCGGGTCGCAGGTCTGGTGCTCGTCCGTCAGAAGCCCGGCTCAGCCAAGGGCGTGATGTTCATCACGATCGAGGACGAGACCGGCGTCGCCAATCTGGTCATCTGGCCCAGCCTCTACGAACAGCAGCGCCGCATCGTGCTCGGCGCCAGCCTTCTCGTCGTAGACGGGACGGTCCAGCGCGAGGGCGAGGTCGTCCACATCGTGGCGACACGCATGCACGACGCATCCGACCTATTGGCGTCACTGGGCCAGCGGGATCACTTCCCCCTGCCGCACGGCCGGGGCGACGAGGTTTATCGCGGCAGCGCGCCCGACGCCCGCACGCCCAAGGTGCGGGACATCTACATCCCCGATCTGTCGCTTGAGGCGATCAGGGTGCGAACGCGGGACTTCCGTTAGCCTTCCACAGCGACCAAATCAGCATCACAACTACAGCTAGGACCCGGAAACGGGCGCAAAAACCTAGACGGGACAAATACGCCTTGGCCGACGGCCCCTCGCCAGCACAGCTTTCTCGCGTTCTCCGCTATCACCTGAACGAGCTGGGCGCGCTCAATGCGCACCATGACTTCGAGCATCTGACGCGACACGTCGCGCGAGCTCGGCTCTATTCGAACATCCTGCCCGCGACCGGCCCCGTCAGTGCGGGCGGTGATGGAGGCCGGGATTTCGAGTCGTTCAGGACGAACCTGCCGCTTCCCTTGACCGCGAACTCGCCGTTCGTCGCACAGGCCTCCGGAGCCCGCGAGGTCGTGTTCGCCTGCAGTCTCGAGAAGCGGATCGAACCGAAGATCAAGAAGGATGTGAAGTCCATCGTCGCGGGCGGGGCCGTCGATGAGATCGTCTACTTCTGCGAGGCGGATTTCCCGATCGGTCGGCGCCGCAGATTGCAGAAGTGGGCGAGAGACGAGCACAACATCGAGCTCAGGATTTTCGATGGCCAGGCGATCGCCGAATGGCTGGCAGATCGCGATCTGTTCTGGATCGCCCAGCAGTACCTTTCGCTGCCGGCCGAGATCGGCCCCGCAGGTCCTGCGAGTGGCGACGGGTACGATGATCGTCTTGCCCGTTGGCGAGACCGCGAACCGCTGGTGATAAGCCAGGCCGACTTCACGGACATAAAGCGCGGTGTGCGGCGAGCGACCTTCGACATCGAAGCACGTCACGATCTCCGCTTCTGGATTTCGAAGATGGAGGTCTTCGCGGCGCACGAGGCGGCACCGCGTGGTCTCGCCCGGAACGCGGCCTATGAGATCGCGGTCGCGTCCCTTCGAGGGTTCGGGGATCTGAACCCCCAGGCGCACAGGCTCCGCGACTACTACTCCGACGTCGGGGAATGGACCGGGCAGGCTGACCTGCAGAACGCAGCCACCTTGCTCGTCTATGCGCACGGCGGCTTGCTCCACTCGACCTATCACGGCTCATTGGACGAGCTCGTTGAGTGGCGAAACACCCTTCTCGACGTGATCGATCGCGAGATCGAGACCGCGCCCGGCCCGGTGCGTCGCACCGGGCTGCTTCGCGTTCGCGGGCACATCAGCGGACTCCCGAGCGCTCCGGACGCGCCAAGCGATCCAAACGCATCTCGTTTGGACTGGGGACGGATGCTCGATGAAGCCAAATCTACGCCACTCTTCCCGATCGAAGACTTCTCGGATTTCCTGACCAAGGTGATCGCGATCGCGGGCGAGGATGCGGAGCTGCTCGCCTTGGCGGAACGCGCCGACGAACTGATCGCTGAACGGGCTGGCGGCGCGGTGGCAGGTGAAAAGGCCCTCAAAAGGGCGCTCGCGCTTCTGGACAATGATCATCCACTGACGGCGATCCGCGAGCTCCACAAGGCCAAGGCGAAGTGGTTTTCTGGGGACCGCATCGAGGGCGCCGTCCGCGTCATGCTCCTGCTCGCAGGCTGCTACCGGGATTTGGGGCTGACCTATGCAGCCAAGAACTACGCGCTCGCGGCGGCCTTCATTGCCGAGTACCACCCCGAGGACGCGCTCGGCCCGCTTCTGCCCACCGCGCGCTTGTCCGTGGCGGACTTCGAGGACAACGCAGGCTGCGCGGTTGGTTTCATTCAAGCGATGGCGGCGATGCTGCGCGCTCATGTCCAGCATCAAGCGGACCCTCTCGACCTTGAGAAGCACTCGGACCTCAACGTCAACATCGGGCAACTGACGACGTGGCGAGGGGCTCTTCTCAGGCTCGCCCCCGAGGCGCTGCCTACCTTTGACAGACTGTACGCCGACTGGCCGCCTGTGCTCTGGGATCCAATCCGGTCCGCCTCGGAGTCGGCGGACGGCTTCTGGATTCAGGATAACCCGGATGAACTGTGGGAGCGTCTCCAGGAGGCTTTCCTTGATCGTCCGTTCAGTGATTTTGGCCCCAAGCGAACCGTTCGCTGGCGCGCGATGGATATCGATTGGACGTGCGTGTTCGAGAACCGCTACGCCGTCGTGCCCGAGGCCGAACAGGTTATAGCCAGCCTCCAGCTTTTCGCCGTCATCCTGCTCCGGGTCGATCTGGTGACCCTTCCGGGTGAAGTGCATATCGATGTCCGGGTGGATCCGACACACGCGGAGCCTGCGTTCGAGGAAGTCGAACCCAGCACGCCGACCACAATACGCACCTTCAGTCTCACCCTTCCGTCTGGAGGCCCGCCAGACCCATGGCCGATGATTCAAGGGGTCCTCGCTCCGATCCTCGGAGCCCTGTCGCTGTTGCCGCCGAAGGAAGCGGCCGAAGCACTGAGCGACCAGGTGGAAGCGCTCGCCGGCGAGCTCTTCACCGCTCGCCCTTACCCGGAACTCTACCGAGACCTGATCTCTGAGGAGGCGTTCGGCGAGGCGATCCGCCAGGCGTTGCCGACCATCGAGCCCGAACGCGTCTTTGAGCTTAGAAAGATCGAGGCGCTGTCGGGGCCGACGGGGCCCGGGCCAGGATATGATGCGGATGAAGCCGCACTGTCGATTGAGCAGCGATACAATCGCTCGTTCGCCTATCTCCGCCACACCCTCCCAGTAATTCTAGCGGATCCGGATGTGCGCGCCCGCCTCGCGGCGATGCGCGACGAGGGACTCAAGGACTGGGAAATCCTGAGCATCCTGGCGAATATCGCCTTGAACGCCCGCTTTTCGTTCGATGTGGCGGGAAGACCGTCGCGCGAGGTGATGGAGAAGGCGAAAGCCGAATTGAACAGGCCTGAAGAACCGGATGAAGCGCTGTCCGCCGAGGCCTTTTCGGACGAGGCCATCAGAGTGAACAGGCTGATGTTCATCGGCGCCCACGTCGGTTCGTGGGGCTTGCAGGGCGGACGAATGAGAGATCCGGACGCGCTGGAAGCGCTGTTGATCCGGCGTTATGGCCTGCGGCGAGACGACGTCGATCACGAGCCCCTGTTCTGATGCCCGATCGCCGCTGCGACAGGGATGCGATGTTTTCGACCTTGCTTCGAGGCCGGGCATTTCCGAGACTCACCCCATGAAACGCCCTCTCCGCAAACTGTCGCCGACCAAGCAGCGTGAGCTGGAACGGTACGTCGACATCATCGAGGAGGGGTTCGCCAAGGCAATCTCGACGCGACGGGCCGACCGACTAAAGAACGGTCGCATCCTGAAGATCATCCTCTACGGGAGCTACGCACGAGGCGACTGGGTCCACGATCCTATCAGCCGTTACTTCTCGGATTTCGATCTGCTGGTCATCGTCGATCACGAGGACCTCACGGACATCGAGTTCTGGGAGAAGGTCAACGAGGAGCTGATGGAGCAGTGGACGCTCGGCGCCATGCGCACCTCCACCGAGCTCATCGTTCACAGCCTCGACGACGTGAACTTCAAGCTGGAGCACGGCCGTCCGTTCTTCATCGACATCGTCCGCGAGGGCATCGTCCTGAAGGATACGCCCGGCGTGAAGCTGTCGGACCCGCAGCCTCTTCCGCCAGCGACCGCACTGGAAGAGACGATGGAGTACGTCGAGGAGTGGAAAGCAGCTTCGAACGGCTTCACGAAAATCGCGCGGTTCTGCATCGACGATCACGAGCTAAAGCTCGCAGCGTTCAATCTGCATCAAGCGACCGAGTCCCTCTATCAGGGCTTGCTGCTCGTCCTGACGCTCTATGCGCCTCGCAGCCACAACCTCGTCCATCTCCGGAAGATCACGGAGCCGCTGGAACCGCGCCTTCGCGAAGTGTGGCCGCAGGAGACCAAGTTCCAGAAGCGCTGCTTCGAACTGTTGCGCGCGGCCTACGTGAAGGCTCGCTACTCGCGCCACTACCGCATCACGGAGGAGGAGCTCGCGTATCTCGGAGAGCGCATCGAGTTGCTCCGCCAGATTGTGGCCGAAGCCTCCGATCGCCGGCTCGCTGAGCTGCGGGCTGAGGGTTCGACCGAGACCTAGAGCCGCCGTCCACGACGATGTCCACGACCTCTTCCGAAGGCTTGACCTGGCCGCCGCCGACCACGGCGATCATCGGCTTCGATGTCGAAGCGATAAACGCCGAAACGGCGGACCATTCGCACGTCGATGCGGGCGTGTTCGAGCAACGCTTCATGGTGCTCGCGCGAGCGAGCGAGGGACAACTGGCCTCCGGGTGGTACTGGCTGTCCGGCGCCGTCGGACTCCTGCTCCGCCCCGCTGACCAAGGGTCGCCGTGGGGCCCGCGATATGTGGGCGAGGGCTGGCGGATGCCCGCGATCGAGGATTTCCTCCCTCAGGCCGGGGTTTTCGAAACCCTGGCGGCTCAACTCGATCACCCCGGGCTGAAGGCGCGACTGGCCGACATAGCCTGGACCAATGAACGCCATCGCGGTGCAGCGGGACGCTGTGCGATCGACGGCTATGTGGATAGCCTGGATCGGTTGCTCGATGGGCGCTCCAGACCGCGATACGGCGAAGCCGAGGGCGCGTCGTTTGAAGCGCTAGGGTTCGCCCAACGCGCCCTGCAGCTGGCGCTCAGGCTGACCGGCAAGAAGAAAACCGACCCGGCCGCGCGTGACGCCTTTTTGCGCCTCTATGGTAGAGCGGTGACCGACCGCGCGGTCACGGTCTTCGGTTCGGCGGCGGCACTTGCGCGCTACTACGATCTGGTCCCGGCCCTCGACGTCGCCGCCGACCTCGAGGCCGTCGCTCGCGACGCGCCGGATCGGTTCGATCCCTTGGCGTCCGCGCAGTTGCTGGGACACGCCGCGCACCTTCATTTGCAAGCCCGCGACGAGGACGCCAGCAGGCGGTGTCAGGTCGAGAGGGTCAGCACAATCCTGAAGATGGTGGACCAGGTCAGCACCTCCGGCGCCAAGGCGCATTGGGTGCAGTCCGCCCTGCACGCCCTGCGCGGCATAAGGGGACAGGATGAGTGGCGCCGTTCGCTCCGGCGGGACTTGCGTGATCTTCAGGAAGACGCCCTGTCCGAGTTCGTCATGATGACCGTTCCGCTCGACCTCGGCGAAGAGCGACGGGAGGCGTTCGAGACCTTCGCGCAGCTGGATCTCCCGGCGGCGTTGAAGGCCTTGGCCTGCATCGGACGGTCCCAGCCCGTCGAAACGCTTCGCGAGGACGCACTGGCCTCGCTCGATCAGTTCCCGCTCGGCGCCATGATGGGAACCCGGCACTCCGACGAAGACGGACGAACCGCCGCGAACACGCCATCCGGAGATCGGGAAGATCCCGACGAGGATTGGCTGAAGCAGAGGATCAACGAATCCGAGCGATTTCGTCGGCAGATCGTTGTGCAGGGGAGTTTCGACCCGGCCCGGCTGACCCTCTCCCAACGGCACAACATTCATGAACGGCATCTTGGGGCGATCGTGTCCCGCTCCCCGTTCGTGCGCTGGGAGCAGCAAGGTCTCATGGCGCTGGGCTTTACCCGCCTTCTGCAGGGTGACGATCAGTCAGCGGTCCATCTGCTCGTTCCGCAACTGGAGCCGTGCCTGCGCCATGTGCTCCGGGTTGCGGACCATGACCCGGTCGTCGATTTCGACGACATGACGGAGGAGAATGTGTCTCTGTCGGCGATGTTGGGCAGACTGCGCCCTCAGCTGGAAGCCATCCTGCCGCCGGCCACCGTTCTGGAGCTTGAGCTCTTGTTCGATTTCCGGGCGGGGTCGGCCCTGCGCCATGCGGTGGCCCATGGACGGATCGGCACCGGGGGATGCCATACGACCGAGGCCGTTTACGCCTGCTGGCTGCTGTACCAGCTGACGTGCTGGCCGTTGCTGCGGACGTGGGATTCCATCACAGCACCGGCTATAAGAGAGCAATGTTAGCCGACAGGCCCGCCCAACAGCGGCCCGCCCCGGTAGTCTTCGCATGAGGCCGCGCCATGAGTGACAAACGGACTGATTTTCTCTGGATCGTCCAGATGATCATGATCAAGCATCAGGAGCGTGTGACGGGTTGGTCCGGCGTGGCGGGCGACGCGGTTGCAGCGAGCCACCGCATTCCCGCAGAGATGACGGCGAGGGACGCCGCCCTCGCCTTCTGCAGCGTCTTCGTCGAAGGCTTTAATGGCGAGACGCGCGCTGAGGTCCCAGCCTGGCTGAGCGCCCTCCGCGATCCGTCCCGCTCGGTTTATGAGGACCGAGGGCTCCGCTCGGTCTGACGCGCAAGTGCGAACGGGAGCGATCGAGGGTGACCCCGTCAGCCCAGCGCGCCGAGACTGACCACCACCCAGGCCGACCGATCCGCGCCGTGGCGGGCCGACAGTTCAACCCAGACCATCTCGCCGACGCCGACGCCTTGAAGAAGATCGACCGGGGCCACGGCCGTGTAGCTTTCGATAGGGTCGAGATCATTCTTCTCGATGGTGATCTGCCGGGCGGCGCCGCGCGCAGGCAGGTCCAGGAGCTTGCGTCCAAGGTCGCCGAGATCCGCGTAGAGCTCCTTGATCCGGGTCGTGTCGACCTTCAGATCGCGCACGACGCCGATGAAGCTCTCGTGCTCACCCGGCATCGGGTCCATCGCCTTGACCCCGACAAGCTGGTGCGCCGGAGCGACGATGTGGGCGGGTGGCTCCGGCGTCGGTGCGCCCGTGCCGATGGCCACAAAGCCTTTGAGGGCCTCAAGAGGCTGTCCCTTTCCGGTCGAAGGATCGAGGCCGGCTTTCAGCCAGCCGCCCGCGCCCGCCATTGAAGCGCCGACGATCGCGGCGCTGCAGTCGTGTCGCGGCCACGGCGGCTGATTGGTTTCGAAGAAGACGCCGCTGCCGCAACTGCATTGATAGACGTAGATCGCCGAGGTGCAGTCCGGACATCGCCACGGATAGATCCAGGACCGGCACTCCGATCGATGCAAAAAATGTCCCATACACGCCTCCCGACGCGCAGCTATCCGCATCTTCGGCGAGTCCACAAGCGGAGGTTGACGGCGCGATGCGCCACAGCCCCTCAAGGTAGTCGGCTTGCGGCGATCGTACCGAGCGGGCAACGTGGCGCTCCGCCTGACAAGGAGCGCTCATGCCGCCATCCATCCTGACCTTCATTGCCTTCTATCTGAACGGGGCGATGGACTCCGGTCGCTACGACGACATCATGATCGATGAGGTCAAGGAGGAGATCAGGAACGGAACCGTCTTCGACTACCTGCGTCGTCGCCTCGGACGGGACATCGACCTGAGCCTGCTGGATTCGGCCCAGGAGGCGGAACTTCTCGGGGAGTGGCAGGACCTGCTCGACGCCGTGAACGAGCGCCGCAAATTCTGCGTGGAGCGCCGGGGCCTCACCCTGCTCGTCGCCTATCTGCTGGAAGGCGTGCAACGCCGGATGCCCTAAGGCGACGCCGGGCAAGCCTCGCCCGGCGCAGCCTCCCCGAGGTGCATGACCAGGCTGCCCGGGGGAAAAGCGCCATCGACGAACGCAGGGCGATCAGGATGCCAGTCGGCCCGGTCGTGCCACTCCTTGCGCATCCTGCGACTCACGGCATCTTGTGAGTCGGGTTAGGCGCCTGTGACCTGTCGCCGGGTCAAACGTCTCGTGGCTTGCAATCCCTTCCTCGGCCCCACGTTTTCCTCGTGTGCCGCAGCGTAATCGGCGACCTGCGCACCCACAGAGGCAAACGCCATGGTCGAACTCGACATCACTCTGAACCCTGTCACCCTCGAGCGCCTCAAGGCCGGACTTCGACAGACCGCTCCCGAAATCAAATCCTCCCACCGCGTCGAAGCGCTGGCGCGTGGACTGGGCTTCCACTCCAACGCCGAATTGCGCGCTCGCATCGACGCGGGCGGTTCTCGACGGATCGATCCTGAGCCGTTCGGCCGCTACCTGACCGAACGTGACTTCGATGCGCCGGCATCGATGCTGCTGCGCGCCGCAGCACATGCGATCACGCTCACGGCGATGGACCGCGACGATCGTCTCCATAAATGGGGATGGGGTTTCGGGCGGCCCGAACGCCGAAGCGATGGTCGCTGGGAGACGCCCTACGAGCACTATGACCGGGTCCAGGCGTATCGGGAGGAGCTGAAGGAGATCGCAGTCGCCGACCATGTGCTGCGCGCACTCGCCATGCTGGCGTCGGTGCCCGCGACGAAGACCATCCGCCCCGACACCGACAGCTATCGCCTGAAGCACATCGCGGAGAACTTCGCCTGCACCTTCCCCGACGGCGCGCCCTTGGGCCCGGACTATGTCGCGAACGGCCCTCTGATCGTGGCGGCCGTCCATCTTGGTTTCCGATACCGGACGGCGTACGACCGGGACGGAAACGAGTGGCCGAACGTCACCTTCAACATGTCGCAGTCACACCTGCTTGAGCTGGACATCGCCTGTCGGCCCAACGGCGCACGGGCACAGGACCGGCGCCGCAAACAGGAGGCGCGGAAGTACAGTTCGTTGTGGCCGCGGATCAGAGCGGCCTAGCTCTCGCGACGGCGCCCTGACGCTGGTGGGACGGTTTCTCGCGAGGGTTCTCAGGATCGGGTTCAGGCGCGTCGTCCAGCGCCTTCCACATCGCCTTGACCGTGTCGGACTGGCCCGTGGTCGTATCCTCGCGGGCCTGTTCGACGGCGTCGCGCTCGTCGTCGCTCAGCGCACGCTTCAGCCGCCGTTCCTGATGCGCGATGAATTTGCTCGGCTTCATGCGCGGATCACACCTTGACCGGGGGCCGTGGGCGACCCGACCCGGAGCCGTTCGGTTCGGAAAAGGTCGCCCGGGTTCCGGTCCATCGGTCCGTCCCCCCGACCATTGGACTTACAGCGTTATGCCGAAGCGGAACACCACGCTTCGCCGCCTTGCCCGGAGACAAAAAGCCGCGCGCCCCAAAGGGCGCGCGGCGAGTTTTCGGCCCCTTACACCGTCTATTCGGCGGCGAACCGGTAGGCGTCGTCATCGGCTGCGGGCGGCTCGGTCGCCTCGCCTTCCGGCTCCGGGGCCTCCGGTTCCGCCGCATCGGAGACGGTGCGCAGTACGGACGGAAGCCAGCCCTTGCCCTCGACCAGCCGCTCGGCGGCATCGGCCATGTCGCCCTTCTTGAACCCGGCGATCCGCCCGGCTTCCTCGGGCGTGGTCGCCTCGGTCACCGCTTCCAGAACCCGCGCCTTGGACACGCGGGAGAAATAGCTGGCGGCGGTGGCGGTCCACGTTCCTGTCATATCCAGACCGGTGGCGGTCGCCAGCGTCTCGGCATGGGCGAGGGCGTCCGGCTTGCGGTCGTGGGGGTCGCGCACGGCATAGAGGCCGACGCCCGCGCAACAGGCCATCAGGTCCAGAAGGTCCGACGGCGGCACGGTCATGAGCACGGCCCAGAGGTCTCGCGCCTCTTCCGGCAGACGGGCGCCCCACGCCTCCAGCCGGTCGGCCACCCGCCGCCCGGCCGGGCTGTCGCTGACGCCGGGCGCCAGCCGCTCCAGACCGGTCACGCCCAGACGCAGTTGCAGGGGCGTCCACGTCCCCCACGCCGGGTAGAAGACCTGCAAGGCCAGCGCATGGACCACCACCGTCAGGGCGATGTTTTCATCGGCCTGAACCGCATCGCGCAGCCCCATGGTCCGATGGGCGGTGAGGTCGATCACCAGCCGTTCGGACAGGGGCGCCGGTCCCTCGTCGGCCTCGGCTTCCGGCGCGGGCGGGGCCGTTTCGCCGTCCTGCGTCTCCGCCTCGGACCAGCTTTCCGGGGCGTCCGGATCGGGCGCCCGGTCGCTGACCGCATCCTCGGCCCTGACCAGACCCCGCTCGAACCGGGCCAGTCCGTCGTGGCCCAGCAGGACCATGACCCCGGCCCGCGCCTTGACCTCGGCGGGATAGTCGAAGTCCGGGCCGAAGGCTTGCAGGGCCTTGTCGATCTCTTCCAGCCGGGCGTCGGCTTCGGGCGTCAGCCCTTCCGGCCCGGCCTCGGAGACGAGGGCGTCGTATTCCTCGGACAGGGCGGCGATCTGCGCCGCATCGTCCTCGGACCGGACGACCTCGACCGGATAGACCCGGCCCAGGGCGTTGACGGCGACATAGTCGGACGCGGCCTCGGCCCATTTCCAGTCCTCGCGCTGGCGCGCCTCGTCGGCCAGAGCGGTGAGCTTGTCGCCCACCATCCGGTCCAGCAGGGCCGGGTCTTCCAGCCAGCCGCCGCCGTCCTCGGTGAACAGGTCGCGCAGCACCGAACCGCCCTCGGCCTCATACGCCTCGACGCCGACGAAGACGGCGCGGCGGTCGTCCGCCCTGACCTTGGCCTCGGTCATGGCCCGGCGAATGGCGTGGACGGGACGGTACTCGCCCAACTGCTCGAACACCTGACGCTGCCGGTCCTGATCGCCGCTGACGCAGAAGGCCATCAACTGATCAAGCGCCAGCGCCCCCTCCCGATAGGCCGCCATCAGCTCCGGGGCCGCCGCCCCGAGCCGCAGACGTTGACGCACTACGGTCGCCGTGACGCCGAACCGGGCGCCGATCTCCTCGGCGCCATAGCCCTTCTCGTCCGCCAGCCGCTTGAACGCCTCGAACTGGTCGGCGGGGTGCATGGCCTCGCGGGTGGTGTTTTCGTCGAGACTGATTTCATGGGCGTCATTCTCGGTATCTACGACAACCTTGACCGGATGGGTCCGCTTGATCTGCTTGCGCTTGGCCAAGAGCCTCAGGCCCTGACGGCGCCCCTCCCCGATGGTTACGAGGTAATTGCCGGTGGCCGTCCCGTCCTCGCCGCGTTCGATCTCGACCACGGGCGGCTGCAACACCCCCTTGACCTTGATGGAGGCGGCGAACGCCTCGATGGTCGCCGCGCTGTGCGGCACCTTCCGGGCGTTCTTCGGGGACGCCTTCAACCGGTTCAGCGGAACCACGATCTCCGCACCGTGAACCGGCTCCTGATCCGCTCCGGTCGCGGCGGCGCCAGCCGCCGCAGGGATACGGGCTTGGGTGGATTGAGCAGTCATGTCTGCCTCCTTTGGGCAAGGGTTGCAGGCACGCGAAACGCGCGCCTGAAACCCTGCCCGTCGGCGAGACCGGGGTAGCAAGGGCCAGGGCGGATCGGCCGGAGGGGGATCGCCCGGCCTGCACAAGCCTCGTATCGATCGCGGGCATCGCCCCTGTCGCCGGCGCGGAAGGCCGGGGAGACCGGCCGATCCGGCGGCGGAGCCGCTTCACCCTGGCCCGCGCGAGGGCGGAGCCCTTAGATCTTCAGAGGCATGCGATCGCGGTTCGGCCAGCCGAATCAGCGAGGGTGATGTCCCTTCGCCGATTGCGGCCCACACGGAGTGCCCAGATGACCACCGCTGCATCCCCCGCCCGACCCGTCTGCTACGCCCGGATCATTCTGACGGCCGCAGGCGTTCAACTCCCCCGTCAGCACTTTTTGGTCGCCGGATCCACGCCGGCTCAGATCAACAGCGTCGCAATCGGCCTACGCGACGCGCACGATCAGGCTGACAACTATCTTAACAAAACTGTTCCGGCCGCCGAAGTGCCGGAGCACGTCCTGCTCCAGGATGGTCAGTCGCTGCCTCTCGACGTCGAGCTGAGTTGGTTCGACAACGATCTGGGCAAGGTGGATTGGTCGAAGTTGAAGATTTGAACTACAGTACGCGGCGGCGAGCGTTCAGGACGTGTTGCCAGTGTCAGCCCACGAGCCGCACCGAGATCGGACAGTGGTCCGACGGGTGCTCGGCCTCGGGCACGCCGCCGTAGACATATTCCTCGAATGACCCCGGCTCGATCCGGGCGGTCGCGGCAGCGCCCGTGGCGATGAAGTCGATGTATTCGCGGTAGCGCGCCTTACAGCCGGCCGGCCGGTCGCCCGAGGTCAGGGTCAGGGTCGAGCCCTCTGGGTCGCCGTCGTTCAGGTCGGCCAGGAAGGCGTCGTTACGGCTGGCAAGACGACGGTTCCAGTCGCCCAGCACGACGAAGGCGGCGCCTTCGCGGGCGCGCGCCTCGGTCCATCCCTCCAGCACAGGGAGCTGGTCGAAGAGCACGGGGCAGTCCGGGTCGGTCGGCTCGCGGCCGGAGTTGCAGCCGGACTTCAGATGCACCGCCAGGAGCCGAACCGGCCGCCCGCGCGACACCGTCACATCCACGCCCCAGCGAAGATCGGGGTTACCGAGGGCCAGGGCGCTAAGGTCGGGATTGCGGGTCCAGGGCACGCCCTTGCGGATGGCGAAGCCGACGGCCTGGTTCTGGATAGAGAGCCCCGGACGCCCACGGCACTCGCCGCCGCGGGTGCTGGGCGGACGGCCGGACATGACCACGTCGTAGAGCGCCGGATCGAACACCCGTTCGGCGGCGGCCCGGTTCTGCACTTCCTGAAAGGCGATCACGTCGGCGCCGAGGGCCGAGGCGTGCGCCCGCAGACGGGCGTAGTCCGCCCCGGTGCGCGGGCTGCAGCCCTCCCCGTCCCGTTCGGCCAGATGCTTCATGTTCCAGCTGGCGATCTTGAGGCCGCCGCCGTCGCGGGGCGGCGTCATGCCGACGCAGCCCGACAGGAGGGCGGCCGAGAGGGTGAGCGCGATCAGGGATTTCATGACAGGGGGCCTCGCGGGGAAGGGTGCGGCCCGGCCGACGGCGGGTCGGCGCGGGACCGCTGCCGGGCGCAAGGTCGGTCGCGGTCCGGCGGTCCCCGCCTATCCCATCGAACCGATTCCCGCGATGCGTCATTCGCGGCGCCCCAGTTGAGGGGCGTTTCGGCGCCAGCAAAAGTGTTCAGACCCTCCCCGCCTTCGGCCATTGCCCAGCTTAAGGGCGAATTCACTGGCGAGCCCTAGCCTGTGATCCAACACGGAGAGGGTTCATGAAAAACGCCATCTTGCTGCGTCAGTCGGGTCTCAGTCTCATCAGTGTCACTGCGGTTCTCGCCGCAACGTTTACTGGCTGGGGTATCGCTATCGGACACGGTGCCGAGGCCCTGTCGATAGCCTCGTTCGCTGCCGCGCCGGTCGCTTTGGGCGCCTTGTTGATCCGCGCGGGAGCGAAGCGGCCCGCCTGAGCCTGCTTCAACGCCAGGTCATCTGCGGCCCGCTTCGATTGCGTCGGGCCGGTGAGCCTGTAGGCTGGCCAACGACGGGTTCCGGAACGATAGGGACCGATCGGGAGCCGGGGGACGTCCTCGACGTCGGCGGCGGCCGGTCCTGAAACACCGGGCTTCCTCGCAGAAGTTCCAGGCCCGTCCCCCATTCGCCGTCCCGAAAGGATCGCCGTGGCCGATGAGTTCACCGCCGAGGAAACGGCCCTCTATGACGAGCTGGCGGAACGGGCGGGCGAGGTCGCGCGCCGGATCCTGGCCGAACGCGGCCTGATCTATCTTGACGATCTCACTCCCGCGGCCGCCCGCGACCTGCTTCGGATCGCCTGGTGAGAAGCTGCCGAGGCGCGGTTCGCGAACCAGGATGTCAGCGAGCTTCATGCCGAGATCGACCTGATGGTCGACAGCCTCGTCATGAGCTCCGAAGGCGGCAGCGCCGCCCCGGCTTCGGTTCACTAGGCGGGAGCGCGCGAGTCCGCCGACGTGCGCGCCCTTGTGTCGCGATAGGGAGCCGGGGTCGACGACTTCATCCGGAAGCCGACCGACCCCGACCCTGAGACCTCCGCTAACCTTGAGCCAGCGGCGCCGGCGGCCGGGCCGTGGAAACGCCGGGAGGCGGGGTCCGCATGAACGGCGGCAGTCCGTCGATTTCGTACTGTTCCATCGACGCGACACGGCGTTCTTCGCTCATTTTCACCAGCGCACGACCCGCTTCCAGCTTCTCCTCGGGCATGTCTCCGAACATCACCTCTCCGAACTGATTGAGTAGCGAGTGTTCGACTCCCTCGAAGGAGAAGTCGTTTTGCCAGCCATTGGCGAGGATGAAGAGCAGCAGACGCTCGCAGTTCTCCGGAAGGACCTTGCCCTTCAGCCACTGACCGTAAAGCCACAGCGCGACGTCAGCCATCTGGATGCCGGGGCTCTGATCGTCGGGCTTCATGGCGAAGAGACTGCCAGGAGCCCGCTGCAGGGAGTAGCGCTCGCCAGCCCATTCGATGACATCCGGCGAGGCGTTGGAAAACAGACCGTGCCAAGAGCTCAGCGTGCGTCCGAACTCGTTCTGCTCATCGTGGATGATCGACGCGATCTTCTTGTTCAGGCGCCTGGACATGGACTGGAGCCCTTCCAGAAGGTTCGCGAAGGCCACCAGATTGGGGAAGTGGCCCTGCTTGGCGAGCTTCTGCTCGGTGGCGAACTGGACGCACTCCGGGTGCGCGATGATCCAGTCCAGCCCCTGCCCCAGCAACTCGCGCGATCGCGCATCCGGCAGGATGTCGAGCCGGGCCTTGATCGCCTCGCAGATCGGCGGAAGCGCCGCACGGGCGTCCGCCTCCTTGGGCATCAGCAGACACTTCCAGAAGTCCCGGGCGATATCGTCGGTGATGACACCAGCGAGCTTGAAGGCTCCGATGATCTTGAGCGGCTTCAAATTATAGGCGTGCCACGGGACGGCGGCGTTCTCCCCGGAGTCGAACAGGGTGTCGAACATCTTGGTCGCCAGCAGGTACTTCTTCTCGACCCGCGAGACGAAGAAGTTCGCTCCGGCGCGATGGAGCAGGCGGAGCAGGTCGTCGGCGATCAGTTCCAGCCGCCCGAGGCCAAGCTCGTTCGCGTGGATGGCGGTGGCGCCAACCTTCCCGGCGATGGCCCGAACCTGATCGCCATAGTTCCGGTCGAAGTCGCCCCGGCTGACCAGGGCGGCGGTGTAGTAGTCGGGCTGCGCCGTATCGAAGATGTTTCTTCCGGTGTTTCCGGACTCATCGACGTAGGCGAACAGCGGGGTGCGGGCTTCTCCCATGGTTTCTTATTCTCCGTTCTCAGGGGGGCCTGAGAGATCGGAAGCGGCCCTCGCCATTTCAAGGCGCAGCGTTCATCGAATTCGGGTTGGTGCGGGCGGCCGGGGTCGAACCGGCATGGGCAAAGCCCGACGGATTTTCATACCACTTCGACTTTCGCCGCCGCCGGATGGCGTTCGTGGTCTGGACTATCCCTTCGCCGTAGCCGAAGCCTTAGGCGCCGCCCGTCTAGTCTCTACACCTTCCCGTCCAAGGGGGACGGGCTTGGCTCGGGATCGCCATCTGACAGGGTTCCCCGACTTTGAGCGGTTCTACGTCCGGGATTTCCCCCGGCGCACTCAATCCTCAGCTTAAGTCCGTTGCGTCTACCAGTTTCGCCACGCCCGCGAGCCGAGGCTTCCCTATAGCGAGGAGCCCTCCCCGGTCCAAGAGACTTGGTTCTGTGAGCGTCAGGGCGGCGACCGCAGGCCGACCTCGGGACGGCGCAGTATCTCCCGGACGACGTTCCATCGGACTGCGCGGGCCCAACGCTGCTTCAGCTCGGCGCTCTGGATCGCGACGATCTTCATGGTTGCGGAAGGGGACCAGAGGCCCGCCCTTTCGCGGGCCGCCCAGATTGGGCCGCCGCTCAACCCCTTGATGCTTCCGATCGCCTCCGTCTCGCCGTCCAGCCGGGCGCCCTGCGCGTCGAGATAGATGAACAGGTCGTGGGAGTAGATCGGCTGGCTGGCTTTCTTGGGGATCGCGGTCAGGGGATCGGTCGCGAGATTGAGCATCCTTTGATGGACAATCCCGTCAACGTTCCGGGCTCCCTCATGAAGGAAGCCACTCACTACCAGGCGGTCGCCAACCCGGTCGTCGCCCCCTTGCTCCAGTGGCAGAAAGCCCCAGTTCTCCGCCAGCATGGCGATGGTCTCGGGCTCCTTGAGCTCTATCACGACGACGTCGGCCGTGACGGGCGGTGGTTGATGGTAAACGATGTGATGCCCGAACGTTCGAAAGTTGCCCCGCACCGGCTGTTCGGGAATGACGACCTCTTCGGTCGGGATCATCGCTGAAGAGGCGTCTTCGGGGTCCTCCCGGAAGAGGTGGTCGGCTGTGACCAGGAAGATTCTGTCTTCGTGTTTGAACAGGGTTCCGGTGCCTAGGATTTCGATCTCGCCGCCGGGCACATCACGCAGGATTGGCAGGGTGACCCGAAGGCGAAAGGCGTTCAGCGCTTTGTCGGCCTCGAGATGGACCGTCTCCGGCGGACTCTGATGCAGGTAGTAGAAGACGCCATCGGTCGTGACGTCGGCGAGCGCTGCTCCGGCGTCGAACGGAAGGGTCGCCGTGGGCCGGCTCAGGTCGGCTTCTGCGATCAGCATCCAGTGCTCAGCTTCCTCACCGCCCCGATCGACGCCCCACCCGGACGCCTTGGAGAAGACGGCGTGCTCGGCGGCCGAGGTGGAGTACGGGGAGCGGTAGATCTGGACGTCCATGGGGAAGACTTAGGTCTCCGACGCCGTTTCGCCAGCGCGCGCCCCTCGCTGTCTCGCCGGCTTCGGCTTGCGGACGTTGATTGCCGAGGCGTCGAGCACGTTCTTGATGTGCGAGGCGTAGTATTTCTCGATCATCTCCACGCTGGTCCGGCAGTTCTTGGCGACCTGGTAGATGTCCGCCCCCTCCATCAGCCGCATCGAGATGTAGGTGTGCCGCAGGCTGTAGGCCGTCCGCGGCTTGCCGTCCCGGTCCTTCTTAAGCCCGAGTTCGTCCAGGATGGCGTTCAGGAGCTCGCGCTGGACCAGTCCGAAAACGAGATCGGTCGGCTCGCCGTTCTTGCGCTTCAGGACCCGCTCGAAGGGACGCACGGCGCCCGGCATGCTCTTGCAGTACCCGACGCCCCGCTTTCCCCGGACCTCGATCTCAAGGATCCGCTCGCCGGTGGCCTCATCCTCGACGATGGAGACGTCCCTGAACTCAAGGCGCTGAGCCTCGTCGGGACGAAGGCCGGTGTTGACCATGAACAGGACGAAATCGTGGAACTGCTCGCACTCCTCGCGCCACCGTTCTTTTTTCGGGTTCTTCGCCCTCTCCCGCGTCGCTTCATAGAGTCGCTTGTACTCCTCGGGGGAGAACCACGCCCGATGGCTGATCTTCCCGGACGCCCGATAGGGGTTGCTCATATCGGGAAGGGCCGAAATCCAACCCTTGCGGTTGGCGCTCTTCAGGATCTGTCGGAGGCAGACCATCTCGTTGTGAAGCGTCTGCCGGCTCGGTCTCTTCCAGGCCTTGACCTTGCCGATCCGCTCCCGACCGTCCGACACGAAGCGCACCCGCTGTGGCTCCTCGGGAGGTGTAACCCGCTGAAGCCGATAGTCCTGGATCCGACCGGCCGAGACTTCGGAGATCGCCAGGTCGCCGAAGAACGGGTTCAGGTAGAGCCGGATCACCCTGCCTTTGCTCGCGACGTACTGAGCGTTGCGCTCGCCCAGCGTCATCGCCGCGTACTCCTTCTCGAACGCTGCTGCGGCTTCGCGGAATGTCTTCTCGCCGCTTCGGCGCGGCGCGATCCGCTCCGGAATCACGACCAGTGAGTTTGGAGGCGTCGGCAACACGCCGTGCCTCCGCAGCCGGTCCTCGGCTACGCGATCGAGATACCAGTCTCGAGCGAACTCTCGCGCGTAGGCGATGTTCGTTTCCTTCGTCGACTGACGGTAGTTGCGACCGCTCAGGTACGTCGCGCACTGCCAGAAGCGGCTGTTCTCGCGACGGTACACATGGAGCTTTCCGTCCATGAGGGAGTGAGACTCCGACACATGACCTCCTTGCCGATGACGGCAACTGTGTAAGGCATGTGTAAGTCTCTATCCCTCGTAACCGTTTGATTTAGATACGTAAATCTACGGTAGTGGGTTTTAAGTCTGTTGCGTCTACCAGTTTCGCCACGCTCGCGGCTGCGGCGTGATCTAGCAGCGCCGATCCGCTTCGGCCATGCGGCGCTGGCTCAGTAGCCGACGCCCACCGTCGCCACCGCGCCGATCAGCACGATCCAGCCGATGCAGCCCAGCAGGCCGATCGCGGAACAGACGACGCCCGCGATGGCCACCCCCCGGCCCGGCCCCACCGGCCGCTTCAACGCCACAAGGCCCAGGATCAGGCCGAGCGGCGCAAGGATCCAGGCGATCAGGCCGACAAAGGGAATCCAGACGGTGCAGATGGCGAATACGCCCAGAACCAGCGACGCGACCGCCAGCCCGGTGTCCTGCGGCGCGACGTGGACGTGGACATTGGTCGGCCCGGCGTGGGGGCCCGTGGTGACATTCGGATCGGTCATTTCAAGCGTCCCCCTGCATCGTGCGCGCTCCACTCTGACGTGAAACCGGCCGCGGTCAAGTTGTAGGCCGCGCCCCCTTACCTTGCGGCGGCCGCCGCCCTCGGTTCGCGGAAGTCCACGTCCGAATTGGCCAGCAGCCACAGGAAGGCGGCCCAAGCGGCGACGTTCTGGTCCATCGCCTCGGGATCGATCCGGTCCAGCACGTCGTCGGCGGTGTGGTGGGTGTCGAAATAGTCCGTGCCGTCCTGATTCAGGCGGAAGGCCGGAACCCCCGCCGCCACCGTCGGACCGGTGTCGGGACCGCCGCCGGTCGCGGGCGCGCCGTCGAACAGCACGCCGAGCGGCGTCAGCACCGCCTGGGCGGCGCGGCGGAAGTCCGTGTCGGCGGCGCCGGGCGGCAGGCCGAGACTGTAGATCGGCCCGGCGCCGAAATCGCTTTCGCTGATGGCGACGTGGTTCGCCATCTCCGCGGCGCGGCTGGAGGCGTAGAAGCGGGCCCCGGCCAGACCCTGGGCCGGCGCGGGCTGGCTCACCTCTTCCGAACCCCACCAGACCACGCGGATGGTCCGGCGCGGCTGGCGCGGCATGTCCTCGATCAGCTTCAGGGCGGCGGCGGTGATGGCCACGCCGGCGCCGTCATCGATCGCTCCGGTGCCGAGGTCCCAGCTGTCGAGGTGGCCGCCGATGACGATCACCTCGTCCGGGGCGCCCCCATCCCTTGCGCTCCGGCCGCGCACCTCGCCGATGACGTTCTGGCTGACCGTCTGGCCGGTGAAGCCGGCGGTCGAGAACAGCCGCATCCGCACCGGCGCGTCCGTCAGGGCGATCAGGCGGCGCAGCTGGTCAGCGTCGGGCGGGCTCATGGCGAAGGCCGGGACCGTCCCCTCCCCGACCCGCGTGGCGCCGGTATGGGCGAAGCGGTGGTCATGGGTGCCCAGCGAGCGCAGCACATAGCCGACGGCCCCGCGCTTCGCGGCCTCGAACGGCCCGGCGCCGCGGATCGGCGAGGTCGCCCCATAGCCGCGCCCGTCCTGGGCCTGGACCGTGTCCTGCAGCACCACCGCGATCTTGCCGGTCAGCGAACCCTCGGGCTGGTCCAGCATCTGCTGATAGGTCTCGAAGATCGCGGCCTCGCCCTCGATCCCCTCGGGCGGCGTGGCGTGGGAGCCGCCCAGCGAGACGACCTCGAGCGGCTGGGGGAAGGGCGACAGAATCTCGACCCGCGCCTCGCCGCGGTTCCACAGGGCCAGCGGGAACGTTTCGATCGAGACGTTGTCGAAGCCCATGGCGCGGAACTGTTCGGCGCCCCAGCGCGCAGAGGCCTGTTCGGAGTCCGAGCCCGCCAGACGCGGCCCGAACCGGGTCGTCAGCTCCGAGACCAGCGCATACGCCACATTGTCCTGCAGCGCCCGGTCGCGCAGCTGCGCCGCCTCGCGGATGGTCGCGGCGTCCTGCGCCACGGCGGGGGCGGCGGCGAGGGTCAGGGCCAGGGCGCTGGCGGCGAGAAGGCGAACGGACAGGCGCATGACGACTCCGGGACTCAGAAGGAACCGGACCCTAGACCGCGATCGCGGAACGGAGAAGCGATCCGCCCCCGGGTTTTGTCAGCGGTCGAACAAGCGGACCTATTCGCCCTTGATATAGGGCTCAACCGGTCCTTGCAGCTTCACCGTCAGGGCCTTGCCGCGACGGTCCACGCGATTGCCGACGGCCAGACGCACCCAGCTCTCCGAGACGCAGTATTCCTCGACATTGGTCTTGTCCTCGCCCTTGAAGCGGACGCCGATTCCCTTCGCCAGCAGGTCGGCGTCGTGGAAGGGGCTGTCGGGATCGACAGACAGGCGGTCGGGGAGATCGGTCATGGCGTGAAGGCCCGGAAAGCAGGAGAAGGCGCGGGCTTTAGCCGAGGACGGGCCCGGCTCCAAGAGCGCTTGACCTGACGCCGCGTCAATCGGCTAGGTTCGTTGCGAATAACTACGGACCAGAGATGCACGACCCGGTCACCCGCGACTTCATCGCCGAAGCCGCCGACGGCTATCGCCTGTCGATGCGGCTGATCATGCCCGAGACTCCCACGGCAGCCGTGATGGTCAGCTCCGGCACGGGCTTTCCCAAGGGCTTCTACGACCGGTTCGCGCGGCATCTGGCGGCCCGGGGCGCGGCGGTGCTGACCTATGACTTCCGGGGCATCGCCGGCTCGCGCCCGGACGACCTCGCCGCCATGGAGATGGACTATCCCGACTGGGGCCGGCTCGACATGCCGGCGGCGCTGGACGCCCTGATCGCGGCGGCGCCCGGCCTGCCGGTCGTCCATGTCGGCCACAGCGTCGGCGGCCATTTCCTCGGCTTCATGCCCAATCACCACCGCATCGACCGCCACGCCTTCGTCTCGGTCGGCAGCGGCTGGTGGGGCCGGCACCACCGGTCCTACAATCCGCTGGAGCTGTTCTTCTGGCTCGGCTTCGGCCCGCTCAGCCTGATGCGCCACGGCTATATCAAGGGCGGGGGTCTGTGGGCGGGGACCGACCTGCCGGCCGGAGTCTGGAAGACCTGGCGGCGCTGGTGCCTGAAGGAGCCCTATTTCCTCGACGAGTTGAAGGACCGGTTGAAGCCGCATCATTTCGAGGCCGTGACCGCGCCGATCCGCTCGTGGGTCTTCACCGACGACCCGATCGCCACGCCCGTGACCTCGCCCATCCTGCTGCAGGTCTATCCGAACGCCCCGCGCGAGGTCGTGGTCCGCGTCCCAGCCGATTACGCCGTCCCGCGCATCGGCCACGAGGGCGCGTTCCGGCGGGGAATGGAGCCGCTGTGGGACGAGATGTTCGACTGGCTGGTTGAACCTTCGGCCGGGGTCCCCAGTTAAACCGCTCCCCCCGCCGGAGCCTCCCATGACCAACCAGCCCGCCATCACCGTCGACGGCCACGCCATTCCGCTGCTCGGCTTCGGGACCTGGAACCTGACGCCGGAGGTGGCCCGGACCATGGTCGCCGAGGCCCTGCGGATCGGCTACCGCCACATCGACACGGCCTGGATCTATCACAATGAGGCGGCCGTCGGAGACGGCATCCGCGACGCCATTGAGGCCGGCCATGTCGCCCGCGACGACCTTTGGCTGACGACCAAGATCTGGGTCGCCCATTTCGACCGCGAAGGCCTGTTGAATCAGGCGCGCGAAAGCGTCGCCAGCCTCGGCTTCACACCCGACCTGCTGCTGCTGCACTGGCCGAAGCGCGAGCCGGCCTTCGCCGAAACCCTCGGCGCCCTGAACGAGGCCCGGGATCAGGGCCTGACCCGCACGATCGGCCTGTCCAACTTCCCTTCGGCCGAACTCCACGAAGCCCAGGGCCTGTCGAAGGCGAAGCTGGTCACCAACCAGGTCGAATACCACCCCTACCTCAAGCTCTCGAAGCTGAAGGCGGCGGCGAAGGAGCTCGGCGCCTCGATCACCGCCTGGTCGCCGCTGGCCCAGGGCGGCATCGCGGACGACCCGACCCTGATCGAGATCGGCAAGGCGCACGGCAAGACGCCCGGCCAGGTCACCCTGCGCTGGCTGATCCAGCAGAACGTCATCGCCATCCCCCGCACCTCCAAGGTTCACCGGGCCGAGGAGAATTTCGACATCTTCGACTTCCAGCTGACGGAAGAGGAGGTCGACCGAGTCCACGCCCTCGCC
>JAHKAM010000062.1 GCA_018826515.1 Alphaproteobacteria bacterium | reverse complement strand
CAGCCCCCGTCCGTCCACACGGCCGTGTACAGGTCGAACCGCCGGTCCCGCAGGTTCCGCACCGTCCCCTGCGACTTGGCCCAGGCCAGGTCCGACAGGTCGAGGTCCGCCACGGTCACCGTCTCCACATTCTCCGACGCCTCCGCCGCCACGCCATCTCTCGCGAACGGGAAGTCGCACGGCGTCAGGATGCACGACTGCGCATACTGGATGTCCATGTTCTCGACGTTCGGCAGATTGCCGACATTGCCCGACAGGATGACGTAGCACTGGTTCTCGATGGCCCGCGCCTGCGAGCAGTAGCGCACCCGCAGATAGCCCTGCCGGTTGTCGGTGCAGAACGGCACGAACAGCAGCCGCGCCCCCTCGTCGACCAGCCGCCGCGCCAGCTCCGGGAACTCCGAGTCATAGCAGATCAGCACCCCGATCGGCCCGCAGTCGGTCGGGATGGCGTGCACCCGGTCGCCGCCCTTGATGTTCCACCAGTGGCGCTCGTTCGGCGTCGGGTGGATTTTCTCCTGCTCGTGCACCGAGCCGTCGCGCAGGAACACATAGGCGACGTTCTGGATGTCGCCGTCGTCGGTCTGGGTCGGGTGGGAGCCGCCGATGATGTTGATATTGTACTCGACCGCCATCTTGCGCATCGCCTCGACGAAGCGAGGCGTATAGCGGGTCAGGGCCTCGATCGACTCCACCGGCGTCAGCTTCTTGGACTCCAGCGACAGCAGCTGCAGGGTGAACAGCTCCGGAAACACCACGAAGTCCGAGCGATAGTCCGAGGTCACATCGACGAAATATTCGATGTTGTGGATGAACTCCTCGAAACTGGCGACCTTGCGGGCCTGCAGCTGCACCGTCGCCACCCGCACGGTCTCCTTGACCGCGAAGGCCGCCCCCCGGCCGTGCGTCTCGGTATAATAGGGGTTGCGCCAGACCATGTGCGCCGCATGGCCCATCGAGGCCGTGTCCGAGGTCAGATAGTTCTCCAGCACCCCGATCGGCTCGAAGCCGCCGCGCATGTGGAAACCGATCACCGGATCGTTCAGCTTCCTCGCCGTGACCGCGTCCAGATATTCGCGGGCGTCCGGATAGGCCGCCTTGCGCCGCGCCAGCCCCGGCATCCGCCCGCCGAAGACGATGCCGCGCAGGTTCTCGGCCTCGCACAGGTCGCGCCGCGCGTCGTACAGCCGCTGGCCGATGCGCAGCCGTCGCCGGTCCGGGTCGACGCACACCTCCATGCCGTAGAACCAGTCGCCGACCGGATCATGCCGGGCGGCATAGCCGCCGCCGGTGATCTGGGTCCAGGTGTGCGGCGCCATGGCCGTCTTCTCGTCGATGCGGAAACCGGCGGCGTAGCCGACGATCTCATCGGCGTATTCGACCACGAACTGGCCGTCGGGAAAGGCCGCGATCTGGCCCCGCAGCATGCCCGGCGTATAGGCCGGCATGTCCTTGTAGACCTTGGCCACGAGGGCGGAGATGGCGGTCACATCGCCGATTTTGGCGTTGCGGATGGACAGGACGGCGGGCTTGGAAGGTTTTGTCATCCGCCCTGAACGCATGGCGAAGCTTGGGGATCAATCCCTTCTGGCCGGGTCGCCGCAATTGGCGGAAAATCCGCCCCGGGCGCATGTCACGCCGACAGCCAGACCGCTGCAGCCGTGTACAGAGCGATGCCGACGGTCAGATTGAACGGAAAGGTTATCGCCAGGGACGCCGTCACGAACACACCGGCGTCCGCATCGGGGGCCGCCAGCCGCATGGCCGCAGGAACGGCGATATAGGACGCCGACCCCGCCATAATGGTCAGAAGCGCCGCGTTGCCGGCATCCAGCCCGGCCAGTTGGGCAAGACCCAGCGCAACGGCCGCCGACAGCAAGGGAAAGCCGAGAGCAAATCCGATCACACCCGGCGTCAGTTTGCGGCCTCCTTCCATCAGCCGCCGGGCGGCGACCAGGCCGAGGTCGAGCAGGAAGAAGCACAGGGCGCCCTGGAACAGAGGCCCGACGAACAGGTCCAGTCGGGTCATGCCTGCCTCGCCGGAGATCAGGCCGACAAGGAAGCTGCCCAGGAGCATCACCGAGGCCGCGCCGACAAACACCTCCTTCAGGATCGCCCTTCGCCGCCCTGGCTCGCCGCGACCCGCGCCGTTCAGCAGAAGGAGCGCCGTCAGGATGGCGGGCGTTTCCATCAGGGCCAGAACGGCCGCCATATACCCTCCCGACGCCAGACCGAGGGCGGCGAGATGCTGCTGGCCGGCGGCGAAGGTCACGACCGAAACGGACCCGTAGGTCGCCGCCAGCGCGCAGAGGGTCGGACGGTCGAGCCTGCGGACGCGCTTCAGGATGACGAAGGCGACCAGCGGCATCAGGGCGCTGAGTGCGATGCCGATCGCTCCCGCCGAAAGGAAATCCCCGTTGAACCCTGCGGCGCGCGCCTCCACACCGCCTTTGAAGCCGATGCACAGCATCAGATAGAGGGACAGACCCTTGGCGACCGGCTCGGGAATAGCCAGGTCCGAGCGCGCGAAGGCGGCCGCCGCGCCGACGAAGAAGAACAGTATGGCGGGCGACGCCAGAAGCGCCAGGCTGGTGGAAAAATCAGGCATGCGTCAACCGGTCCGCTGAAGGTCGGTCCGAGTGAACTCGACCGGCGCGGGCATCCAGTTTATTGGCGTGATGCAGGCTATAACGGATGCTAATGACATGGCTGATCGACTGGTCAATCTGGACATCGACCTGCTGCGGGCCTTCGTGACGGTCGTCGAAACCGGCAGTTTCACCCGCACGGCGGCCGTGCTCGGCCGGACCCAACCGGCCGTCAGCCTGCAGATCCGCCGGCTGGAGGACCAGTTGCGCTCACCCTTGTTCGATCGGGGCGGCAAGGGCTTCGGTCTGACGACCGAGGGCGCGGCGCTGCTGCCGCAGGCCCGGCGACTGTTGCGGCTGAACGATGAAATTCTTTCGACCCTGGGGGACGGGGACCTGGAGGGGGAGGTCCGGTTCGGCGCGCCGGAGGATATCGCGACGATGCATCTCCCCGGGATTCTGGGGGCGTTCGCGCGCAGCCATCCCCGCATCAAGCTGTCTGTGACCTGCGACTACACCGCCAACCTGCTCGACCAGATGTCGCGCGGCATGCTGGACCTGGCGCTGATCAAGCGGGAACCCGTCGGCCCCGAACTGGGCGTTCGCGTCTGGACCGAGCCCCTGGTCTGGGTTGCGCTCGACGCCTCGATCATCGAGTCGTCGCCGTTGCCGCTGATCATCGCGCCCGCGCCGGACATCTATCGCAAACGGGCGCTCGGAGCGCTCGCGAACGCCGGCCTCGCCTTTCGCGCATCCTTCACCTCGCCCAGCCTCGCCGGTCAGATGGCCGCCCTTCGCGCCGGCCTCGGCGTTGGGGTGCTGCCCGCCGCCATGGCCCCGCGCGACCTCTCGGTGCTCGGTGAGCCGCTTCCGCCGCTCAGCGACAGCGAAATTGCCCTGGTCACCGCGCGAGGGGCGGGAGGGCCTGCTGAACTGCTCGCGCAGGAAGTTCTTCGCGCGCTGGAGCGGGGGCCCGTCGCCCCATGAGGGGGCATTATGGCGCGCATCATCAGTTCTGATTGGCGAAAGGACGGCGTCGCCTGCATCTTCGCCCTACGGCCCGGGCCCCTCTGACGATCTCCATGATCGTGATGTCGGACTGTGAGCGTGCCCGGCGCCAGCTTCCCCAACCTCGGCTCCGGCACGCTCTTCAGACCAGAGGAGCAGGACCATGGACCGATGCCACGCGACATCCTCACAGCGAACCCGTCGTGCAGGACGCCGGGCCTGCACGGGCACTCCGGCGAACGGAGCCCGAAGCCGCGCCTGGGACCGACCAGGGTCGACCGGCCGCGATGGAAAGCCGGGGTTCGGCCGGCGTTCGCCTGCCCCCCGCGACGGAGCGCAGCCGTGAGAGTGGCCCCTCCCGCGAGCCCCGCCAGCCGCGCCGGGGCGGTTCAGCTGTCGCAGATGGCCTGCCGGGTCGCCGGACACCGTAGTTCGCCGACGGATCGGCCGGTCGAGGCGGTCGGAGCGATCACGGACGACACCTCTACCCGTCGGCCGACCCGGCACACCTTCGACATCACCGTCTGAGCGGGAAAGCGCCGTGTTCAGATTGTCAGACGCGCCTGCAGACACCGTCCCGGCGCTGTCGTGACGCAGGGACCGGATGACGCGCTGATGGCGGGCTACCGGCGCTTTCGGGCCTCGGTCTGGCCGATCCAGGCGCAGCGCTACGCCCGCCTGGCCCGGCGGCGCCAGCGACCGAGAACGGCCGTGATCGCCTGTTCCGACGCCCGGATCGATCCGCAGACCATATTCGACGCCGAACCCGGCGAACTGTTCGTCATCCGCAATGTGGCGGGGCTGGTTCCGGAATACGCCCCCGACGGCGGATGTCACGGGACCAGCGCAGCGCTCGAATACGCCGTCAAGATCCTGAAGGTTCGACGGATCGTCGTGCTCGGCCATGCCCGGTGCGACGGCATCCACGCCATGATCCACGGGCCGCTGCGAAACGCCCCCGACTTCCTGGGGCCCTGGGTCGACATCGCCGAACCCGTGATGTGGCCGATGCCCGAACAGGGCTCCGGCGAGGCGTTCGAGGCGGCGATAGAGGACGCCGTACTGCGTCTGTCCCGGACCAATCTGAGGACCTTCCCATGGATCCGGGACGCCGAGAAATCCGGGCGTCTCGTCCTTTCGATCTGGAAATTCAGCATTGCCTCCGGCGAGCTGACGGCCGTCTAGCCGCGCCTATTGCCGACCATTATCGGCCGCATGAGCACAACTCATTGGCGGGCCCGGCGCTGACCCTGCACGACTATTGAGCGGTCCGGGCCCCTCTGACGATCATGGTGATCGTGATGTCGGACCGCATCGGGTGCGCTCGATGCCGGGGTCCAGTCCATCCAGAATCCCTCGGTCACGGCAGAGAGCGCACCCGGTTCAGAGGAGCGGCTCCATGGCGGAGAGAGCGAACCGGGGGCTCAGGCCCTACAGCCTCATCATGGCACTGAAACTGATGGCCGCATTTTCATCGGCGGTCCGGGCGGTGCGATCGCGGCGTTCAAGGCCCCGCGATCGCCGCTGAGCGCCCCTTGATCCTTCGCCGTTCCCTGGCGCGCCTTCCGTCGCGCGCCCCCCACCCGACCTCACGGAGCTTCGCTGATGACCCCCGCCTTTCGATCTGTCGCGGCCGCCGTGCTCGCCGGTTTCGTCCTGGCCGCGTGCGACCCGATAGATTCCTCCGCCTTGCGCGACATCGAAGCGGCGGCCGAGGCGGCGCGGACGTCGGCGGAGGAGCTGAATGGCCGGGTCGCCGGGATCCAGGAGGTGGCGGACGACCCGGTCGGCGCCCTGCGCACGGCGGCCCTCGGCGCGACCTTCAACCGGACACCGACCGCCGAGGCCAATCTGTTCGTGCTCACCGACCTGCAGACCGGGTGCCAGTGGCTCGCCACCTACGGTCCCAGCCAGGAGGTCGTGAGCCTTGCGCCGCGGACCGAGCCGAACGGACGGGACACCCGACAGCGCTGCATCGCGATCCGGCCGTCAGACCCGACGGCCGGAGACGGCGCGCAATGACGTCGCCGCCTCGCCCCTGTTGAACGCCGGACGGTCCGACCGGCCTCTCCCGGTCCATCAGGCTCCGGTGCGTGGCCGCCGGCGTCTTCACTGAAGGTTTGATCTACCGTGCCTGTCGATATTCTGTTCCTGCTGCTTGGCCTTTGTCTGCTGATTGCGGGCGGCGACCTTCTGGTCCGCGGCGCGGTCCGGATCGCCGAAAGATTGCGGCTTTCGCCGATGCTGATCGGGCTGACGGTGGTGGGCATGGGCACATCGACGCCCGAACTGGCCGCCAGTATCAAGGCGAGCCTCGCGGGATCGCCGGGCATCGCGATCGGCAACATCGTCGGCTCGAACATCGCCAACGCCCTTCTGATCCTCGGGGTCGCCGCCCTGATCGCGCCCGTCCTGGTCAGCAGTCGCACCCTCTGGCGCGACGGGGGTGTCGGACTGGCGGCCGCCCTCGCGCTTCTGGCCGCGGGCGCGACGGTGGGTCTGTCCCGCGAGGCCGGCCTTGCCTTCCTGGTCATGATGGTCGGCTACATCTACTATGCCTGGCGTCACGAGCGCGCGGGGGCGGATCACAGCGCCGCCTATGACCGCGCCGTGGCGATGGAGGAGGTCGACCCGGCGCTCGTTCCGCACGAGCAGCCCGCCGGCCGGCTGTCGGTCGCCCTCCTGCTGTTCCTCGTCGGCCTGGGTCTGGTTGTCAGCGGCGCCGGCCTGCTGGTGAACGCCGCGATCGCCATCGCCGGACAGTTCGGGGTCAGCGATACCGTCATCGGGCTGACGGTGGTCGCGGTCGGGACCTCGGTGCCCGAGCTGGTAACCTCGGCCGTGGCGGCCTGGCGAAGGCAGGGGGACATCGCCCTGGGCAATGTGCTGGGCTCCAACATCTACAACATCCTGTTCATCGGCGGCCTCACCGGCGTGATCGCCCCGACCGCCGTTCCCGCGAGCATCATGGCCTTCGACCTGTGGGCCCTGGTGGCGGTCCTGCTGGTCGTCATGGCGTTCGCCTTCTCGGGCGGCCGACTGAGCCGGAAGGAGGGATTCGTCCTCGTCGCGGCCTATGTCGCCTATGTCGGCTATACGACGGGCCTGTTCTGACGGTTTCGGCGTGGCGACGGCACGGCGCTGACCCATAGGCCCGGTCGCGCCACGTCAAAAACGGTCGTGTCCGCGCGCCCGACCCAAAAGAACAAATTGCCAACCGGAACAAACCGTGCACATAGTCGCGCTCACAAAGGGAGTGGGTCACGGTCATCGGACCGAAGGCGGGCCTCTCCTCCAGAGTACCCAACGGGAATCATGGCAAGGGAGAGCGGCAAGGTGGCGGCACAGGCGAATCTGAAATTGGTGACCCGGGACGACGGCGACAAACAGCGGGCTCTTGAGGCGGCGATCGCCCAGATCGACCGCGCCTTCGGCAAGGGCTCGGTCATGAAACTGGGCAAGAACGGCGTGACCGAGGCCATTCCCTCGGTCTCGACCGGCTCGCTGGGCCTCGACATGGCGCTCGGCATCGGCGGCCTGCCGCGCGGGCGGGTGATCGAGGTGTTCGGTCCCGAAAGCTCGGGCAAGACCACCCTGGCCCTGCACACCGTGGCCGAGATCCAGAAGGCCGGCGGCACCGCCGCCTTCGTCGACGCCGAACACGCGCTCGACCCGGGCTACGCCCAGAAGCTGGGCGTCAATCTCGACGACCTGCTGGTGTCCCAGCCCGACACCGGCGAACAGGCGCTGGAGATCGTCGACACCCTGGTGCGCTCGGGCGCCGTGGACATTGTGGTGGTCGACTCTGTCGCCGCCCTGACGCCGCGCGCCGAGATCGAGGGCGAGATGGGCGACAGCCTGCCCGGCCTGCAGGCCCGTCTGATGAGCCAGGCGCTGCGCAAGCTGACCGCCTCGATCAACAAGTCGCAGTGCATCGTCCTGTTCATCAACCAGATCCGCCACAAGATCGGCGTCATGTACGGTTCGCCCGAGACGACGACGGGCGGCAATGCGCTGAAATTCTACGCCTCGGTCCGCCTCGACATCCGCCGCACCGGCGCGATCAAGGACCGTGACGAGGTCGTCGGCAACACCACACGGGTCAAGGTGGTCAAGAACAAGGTCGCCCCGCCGTTCCGCGAGGTCATCTTCGACATCATGTACGGCGAGGGCATCTCCAAACTGGGCGAGATCATCGACCTGGGGGTCAAGGCCGGCATCGTCGAGAAATCCGGCAGCTGGTTCTCCTACGACAGCCAGCGCATCGGCCAGGGCCGCGAGAACGTCCGCGCCTTCCTCAAGGCCAATCCGGACATGGCGGACTCGATCGAAAAAGCCGTGCGCGCCTCGACCAACAAGATCGCCGAGGAGCTGCTGGGCACGCCGGAGCCCGACGAGGGCCAGGACCTCGAGGGCTGACCCTGTCCCTCCCCTGCGGGGGCGGACTGAACCTTCTCCGGCCGGGTCCCGCGACCCGCCTCCGACCCCCGCGGGGCCGGGCCGGACGGAGTGGGCCGCCTGGTCTCCACCCGGACCGGGCGGCCCTTTTTTATCGCCGAAGTCGCCGCACCAAAGCCGGCCGGACCCGCAGAAAAACCCGATAGAGACGTTCCAGAACCGCCAGCACGATGCGGTTCCTGGCCGCCAGTCCCAGCGGCCGAAGCACCGGAATGGCGCGCCACATGGCGGCGAAGGCCGCGGCCCCGGAGAACATCGTCCCGTCTTCCCGGGCATGGAACCGGGCCAGCAGATCGGCCCGGTCGAGCGGACAACTGCCCTGCCCGCTCGCCGCGTCGGTGAACACGATGGCTCCGCGACGGTCCAGCCGCCGCATCACGGCGATCTCGCGCCGGCACAGGGGACAATCACCGTCAAACCAGACCTCGAGCACGGACATGGAATGACCCTACACCCCCGCCGCCGCCCGCGCCCGACCGCACCCCGCCGTGCGGCGATCTGTCCGGCGCCCCCCGGCCTTCAACCGCGTCGCGATCCACATCCTGTTCGTCGGCCGGCCCATCGCCGGGATGACCCGCCGCATGTCCGCCTGATCACGGGCGGGTGATGCATTGGGGCCCAAACCCCTATATGACGCCCCTTCCCCGTTTCTCCCCGACCGAACGCGCACCGTCATGTCCAGTCTCAAACAGATCCGCTCGACCTTCCTCGACTATTTCGCCGCCGACGGGCACGAGAAGGTCCATTCGGCGCCGCTGGTGCCGCAGAACGACCCGACCCTGCTGTTCGTCAACGCCGGCATGGTGCCGTTCAAGGACTATTTCACCGGCGCCTCGACCCCGCCCTGGCCGCGCGCGACCAGTTCACAGAAATGCGTCCGCGCCGGCGGCAAGCACAACGATCTGGACAATGTCGGCTACACCGCCCGGCACCTGACCTTCTTCGAAATGCTGGGGAATTTCTCGTTCGGCGATTATTTCAAGGAACACGCGATCGACCGCGCCTGGAACCTTGTCACGAAGGATTTCGGCCTCGATCCGAACCGTCTGCTGGTCACCGTCTATATCGATGACGACGAGGCCGCCGCGATCTGGAAGAAGGTCACCGGCTTCAGCGACGACAAGATCATCCGCATCGCGGGCTCCGACAATTTCTGGGCCATGGGCGACAACGGCCCCTGCGGCCCCTGCACCGAAATCTTCTGGGACTACGGCGACCACGTCCCGGGCGGCCCACCCGGCTCGCCCGACGAGGACGGCGACCGGTTCGTGGAGATCTGGAACAACGTCTTCATGCAGTTCGAGAAGGAGAACGACGAGATCGTCCGTTCCCTCCCGAAGCCCAGCGTCGACACCGGCATGGGACTGGAGCGCATTTCCTCCGTGCTGCAGGGCAAGAATTCGGTGTTCGACACCGACCTGTTCCAGACCCTGATCGCGGCCTCGGCCGACGCCACCTCGACCGATCCGAACGGCGACATGGCCGCCAGCCACCGGGTCATCGCCGACCACCTGCGCTCGTCCTCCTTCCTGATCGCCGACGGCGTCACCCCGTCCAACGAGGGCCGCGGCTATGTACTGCGCCGGATCATGCGCCGCGCCATGCGCCACGCCCACCTGCTGGGCGCGGCCGATCCCCTGATGCACCGGCTGGTCCCGACCCTCGTGGACGAGATGGGCGAGGCCTTCCCCGAGCTGAAGCGCGCCCAGGCCTTCGTCGAGGATACGCTGAAGCAGGAAGAGATCCGTTTCCGCACCACCCTCGGCCGCGGCATGGGCCTGCTGGAGGACGCCTCGCGCGACCTCGGCGAGGGCGGCGTGCTGTCGGGCCAGACGGCCTTCACCCTGTATGACACCTACGGCTTCCCCCTCGACCTGACCCAGGACGAGGCCCGCCGCCGCGGCTTCACCGTCGACACCGACGCCTTCGACGCCGCGATGAACGAGCAGAAGGCCCGCAGCCGCGAGCACTGGACCGGCTCGGGCCAGACCGCCTCGACCGGCGAATGGCTGGCCCTGCGCGACCGCCTCGGCCCCACCGTCTTCACCGGCTACGACGCCGTCGAGGGCTCGGGCGAGGTTCTGGCCATCGTGCGCGACGGCGCCTCGGTCGATGAGCTGGCCCCCGGCCAGACCGCCGAAGTCCTGTTCGACCAGACCCCCTTCTACGGCGAGGGCGGCGGCCAGGCCGGCGACCGCGGCGAGATCGAATGGACTGACGCATCCGGTCAGCAGGGCTCCGCCACCGTGCTCGACGTCCAGAAACACGCCGGCGACCTGTTCGCCCACCGCATCGAAGTCACCTCGGGCGCCCTGGCCATCGGCGCCCGCGCCCGGTTGCGCTCCAGCGCCCAGGCCCGCCTGACCACCCGCGCCAACCACTCCGCCGCCCACCTGCTGCACAAGGCCCTGGCCAATGTGCTGGGCGGCCACGTAGCCCAGAAGGGCCAGATGGTCGACGCCGAACGCCTGCGTTTCGATTTCAGCCACAACGCCCCCGTGACCGAGGACGAACTGGCCCGGATGGAGGACGAGGTGAACGCCGTCATCCGCCAGAACCTGCCGGCCGAGACGAAGATGATGGGACCGCAGGAGGCGATCGCCGCCGGCGCCGTCGCCCTCTTCGGCGAGAAATACGGCGACGAAGTCCGGGTGCTGACGCTCGGCCGGGACCTGGCCGAGGCCGACAAGCCCTATTCGGTCGAACTGTGCGGCGGCACGCACGTCGCCCGCACCGGCGACATCGCCCTGTTCAAGATCGTCTCCGAGAGCGGCATCGCCGCCGGCGTGCGCCGCATCGAGGCGCTGACCGGCGAGGCCGCCCGTCAGTTCCTGCTGGCCCAGGCCGGGGTGGCGAAGTCGCTGGCCCAGTCGTTCAAGGTCCAGACCGCCGACGTGCCGGCCCGGGTCGAGGCCCTGACCGCCGACCGCCGCGCGCTCGAGAAACAGGTCGCCGAGCTGAAGAAGCAACTGGCCCTCGGCGGCGGCGGCGCATCGGCCAACGCGGCGCCTGAAGAGATCAACGGCGTCAAACTGATCGCCCGGGTGCTGGACGGCGTCGACGGCAAGGGTCTGCGCGGCGTGGCCGAGGACTTCCGCAAACAGGTCGGCTCGGGGGTCGTCGCCCTGATCGGCGTCACCGAGGGCAAGGCCGCTGTCACCGTCGCCGTCACCTCGGACATGGCCGGCAAGGTCAACGCCGCTGATCTGGCCCGCGCCGCGGTGATCGCCATGGGCGGCCAGGGCGCCGGCGGCAAGCCGGACTTCGCCCAGGGCGGCGCCCCGGACGGTTCGAAGGCGGAAGACGGCCTTGCGGCGGTTCGGGCGGCGCTGGCCGGCTAGGCGCCGGTCTGCAGATCGACCGCCGCCAGCTTCCAGCTGAACAGGCCGCGCCGCTCCAGGATCAGGGCCAGCCGGTCATCCGGCTGGTCACGGTCGGTCAGGGTGACCGCGAACTCATTGAGGCTGCGATAGCCCCAGGCCTGGTGGATGTCGTCGCCGTCAGCCTCGTCTCCGGCGGGCTCCGGCGGCGGGATTCGCGTCGGATCAGGAGCCTCGGCGGTGGTCACCATATGGGCGACGACTTCGGGGGTGACGAGCGTATCGACGGCGCCGGACAGGATCATCGGGGCCAGCATCATGCCGAGCCCGCCCAGGCCGCTGTCGGCGACGCGCGGATCCCGGCTCATCCGGGCCATCAGCTCGGCGTTCAGTTCGGCCTTCAGGCTGTCGCGCAGCGACGGGAAATCGACGAGGGCCTCGATCTTGCGCTCGTCCCCGGCCTTGGCGGCGCGGATCAGCGCCTGCGCCGCCATCACGGGCGCAGCCGCCCAGGCGATCCCGAACAGGACGACGGCTCCGACTGCGACGCCGACGATCAGTGATTTCTTCATGCAACCCTCTGGCGTCGTAACGCCTCCCTGACGCGACGGTTGCCCGAGTCGCGGGGGGCGCCAAGGGGCGCCGGAGTCAGCCGCCTCCCGAGCCGCTCTTGCCGACCCCTGGAACCGGCGGCGGGGTCGCCCGCGCCGGCGCGGCGCCGTCGGGCAGGCCGATATGGACCAGCTTCCACTCGAACGCGCCCTGGCGCTCGAAGGTGAAGATCGTCTCGGACCCACCCTCATCCGCGACGCTCATCCGGGCGCGATTCACGCTCCAGTAGACGGGTCTCGGAAGCGGGCCGCCCGTATTGGTGTTGTCAGGCGACGGCAGCCCGCCTTCGATGCGCTGCGAGGCGTACCGGCCCTCCCCGCGGGTCAGGGCCGCGAGGGCCGCCGGGGTCAGATAGGCGTCGACATCCGGCGCCGCCGGCGCCGTCGCCTGTTCGAACTGGCGGCGGACGGCCCCGATGGGATCTTCCATGAAGGTCGGCGCCGGCGCGGAGGCGGCCGGATTGCCATCCAGTTGCGGCCGCAGCGACTGGCGCACGGCGGGATAGTCGATCAACCGCGCCAGACCGGCGGCGTCGCTGGCCTCGGCCGCCGAGCGTATGCCGAAGAAGGCCACCGCAGGCGAGACGAAGAAGACGAAAACGGCCATCAGAAGCGCGAACAGGATCAGCTTGCCAAACAGCCCCCCGCCTCCGCGACGCCGCGTCTGCTTCCGGGCCCAGACCGGCTGATGGTGCTCTTCGGTTGGCGCGTTCAAGGCCGTCCTCCCTCGTGAGACGACATCATGCACGAACCCGTCGCGGGCTCAAACGAAAGGCCCGCCGGACGCGAGTCCGGCGGGCCTCTTCACGTTGGGCCGCGGTCGTCGGCCCTTCGGGACCTCCCGACCCGGATTCTGTCCTCGGGCCGACCGATGGTCGGACCCGCGGGCGGCCCGGGCGCTACTTCTTCATCGCGACGGTCAGGTTCTCGGCGACCTTGTCGAGGAAGCCCTCGGTGGTCAGCCAGCCCTGCTGGTCGCCGACCAGAAGCGCCAGATCCTTGGTCATGAAGCCGGCCTCGACCGTCTCGACCACGACGCGCTCCAGGGTGTCGGCGAAGGTCGCCAGTTCGGCGTTGTCATCCAGCTTGGCGCGGTGCGAGAAACCGCGCGTCCAGGCGTAGATCGAGGCGATGGAGTTGGTCGAGGTGGCCTCGCCCTTCTGGTGCTGGCGGTAGTGGCGGGTGACGGTGCCGTGCGCCGCTTCCGATTCCAGGATCTTGCCGTCCGGGGTCATCAGCACCGAGGTCATCAGGCCCAGCGAACCGAAGCCCTGCGCCACCACGTCGGACTGGACGTCGCCGTCGTAGTTCTTGCACGCCCAGACGAAACCGCCCGACCATTTGATCGCCGCGGCCACCATGTCGTCGATCAGACGGTGCTCATAGGTCAGGCCGGCGGCCTTGAACTTGTCGGCGAACTCCTTGTCGAAGACCTCCTGGAAGATGTCCTTGAAGCGGCCGTCATAGGCCTTGAGGATGGTGTTCTTGGTCGACAGATAGACCGGGAAATTGCGGCCCAGACCGAAGGCGAAGCTGGCGCGGGCGAACTCGGTGATCGAGTCATCGAGGTTGTACATGCCCATGGCCACGCCGGACGACGGGAACTGGAACACCTCGTGCTCGATGACCTTCCCGTCGTCGCCGGTGAAGGTCATCATCAGCTTGCCGGGCCCGGGAACGAGGAAGTCGGTGGCCTTGTACTGGTCGCCAAAGGCGTGACGGCCGACCACGATGGGCTGGGTCCAGCCGGGCACCAGACGCGGCACGTTCGAGCAGATGATCGGCTCGCGGAAGACCACGCCGCCGAGGATGTTGCGGATCGTGCCGTTGGGCGACTTCCACATTTTCTTCAGGCCGAACTCGGCCACGCGCGCCTCGTCGGGGGTGATGGTGGCGCATTTCACGCCGACGCCATGCTTCTGGATCGCATGGGCCGCATCCACCGTGACCTTGTCGTCGGTGGCGTCGCGGTTCTCCATCGACAGGTCATAATAGTCGAGTTCGACGTCCAGGAAGGGGTGGACCAGCTTGTCCTTGATCCACTGCCAGATGATGCGGGTCATCTCGTCGCCGTCGATGTCCACGATGGGGTTGGCGACCTTGATCCTGGTCATGCGGGTTCGCGCCTCTGATTGGGAATGGGGAGTGAGGCGGGCGGTATAGCGGGGCGAGCGGTCGGGCGCAAAGGTCGGGGCGCCGCCGGTTAACCCTGCCTCGAAAAAGTCTCTCACGGCCAAGGTGAACCGCCGGGTCCCGGGGGTGGTTCTGCAGGCCTGTATCGTGTGTGGGGGCTTCTCTCTTGGATAGCGAAACGAGCTCGCTGGTTCAGCGCTGGATCATCGCCTTCTGTGAGCCTCCGGTTCTGATCGACGCGGACCTGATGCGTCAGGTGCTGGACGACGTCGAAGGGCGGCAGGACGATCCGACGCTGTAGCGACACGCACCCTGAGCCGCGCTATCGTGCCCGGCGCCCGAACCGGGCGAGGCTCCGGGGCGAACGCGAGACGGGGCGTGCAGAAAAGCCGGGGCGTGCCAGCCAATGAGCGATGATCCCGAAGTCCTGATCGTCGGCGCGGGCCCCGCGGGCCTGACGGCGGCGACCTATCTCGCCCGCTTCCGGCGGCGCGTTCTTGTGGCTGATGGCGGAGCCCCGCGGGCCTGCTGGATCCCGGTCAGCCACAACATGCCGGGCTTTCCCCATGGCATCACGGGCGACGACATCCTGAAACGGATGACGGAACAGGCCGGCGAATACGGCGCGGTGATAGAGGGCGGTCGGGTCGAGGGGCTGAAGCGCGACGGCGAAGGCTTCGTCGCCCGTCTGAATGGCCGCGAGGTTCGGATCCGCGCGGTCCTGCTGGCGACCGGGGTGATCGACCACCACCCCGACCTCCCGGGCGTCGAACGGGCCGTCGAACGGTCGCTCGTCCGCATCTGTCCGATCTGCGACGGCTATGAAGCGATCGGCAAGGCGGTCGCCGTGATCGGGAATGATGACAAGGGCGCGCGCGAGGCGGCCTTCCTGCGCACCTATTCCGACCGCGTCGCCCTGATCCATACCGGACCCGCCGGGGCCCTGGCCGAGGAGGCGGAACTGACCCGGCTCGGCATCGAGCTTATCCGCGCGCCGATCGAAGACGTCCGGCTCGAGGACGACCGGGTCACGGCGCTGGGCTGGAACGGCGACTATCGCAGCTTTGATCTGGTCTATTCGGCCCTGGGAACGTCGCCGAACGCGGGCCTGGCCCACGGCCTGGACGCCGCGATTGGCGAGGATGGGCGACTGTTCGTCGATCCCCACCAGCAGACCAGCGTGAAGGGCCTCTATGCGGCCGGCGATGTGGTCCGGGGCCTGAACCAGATCGCCGTGGCGTCAGCCGAGGCGGCGATCGCTGCAACCGCGATCCACAACGCTTTGCGCGAAGCCGACGGCTGGATGGTCAGCTGAGGATGAGGCGGAGGAATTCCGCGTCAGACCAGTCCGTTCCGTCGCCCATCATGCCCCTGAGAATACCATCGGCCTGGCGCACGATGACCATGTCGCGGTCCGGGACCAGGTAAAGACGCTGGTTCCCCGCGCCCGCGGCCATGCTCACCGCGGGCAGACCCGCCAGGGCGGCGGCCGAGGAATCGATCGGAGACCGGGGACCGGGCGGAACCAGACCCGGGCGCAACAGCCACCATGTGAGGCCATAGCCCGGATTGGCCGGTGTCGGACGGAAGCAGTCGGCCAGAGCGGCCGCGTCGACAATGGCGCGGCCATCGACACGACAACCGCCTTGTACAAAGGCTCCGAACCGGGCCCAATTGCGGGCGTTGAACCGCGCGCCGGAGGGCATATTGGGCTGACCGTTCTGCCGCCGCCACGGCCCATGCGACACCCCGGCGGGGCGCAGAAGCCGCTCATCCATGAAGGCCAGGACGTCGTCAGACCGTCCCGCCGCCGCCAGCTTGCGGCGAACGATCTCGCCGAACACCTGAAAGGGCGTGGGCCCATAGCGAAAGACGCCGGCTGCTCCGGCGAACGGCTGGGCCACCGAGGCGGCATAGGTCGACGGCCGCCCGACGGCGCCGCCGCCGACGCCCGAGGACAGACCCAGAAGAGTCCGGATCGTGGCCGCCCGTTTGACCGGATCATCCCGCCATTCGGTCAGGGTGTCGGCGCAGGGCTCGTCCAGCGTCAGGAGCCCGTCCTGCACCATGGCGGCTGCGAGAACGCCACTGAAACTCTTGGTCCCGCTGGCCAGCTCATGCGTGTCGTCAGGACCGGAGCGGGGATAGTCTTCGAACAGAAGGCGGCCCCCCTGCATGACCAGAAGAGACACGCCCCGCCGTTGCGCCGAATAGGCGGCCGCCGCCGCATGGTCGCCGGATCGGGCCCATCCCACGGTCGGCGCCGTGGCGATGGCCAGGGCTCCGCCCAACAGGCCGCGTCGGTCGATCTGCATGGTCCGCTCCGTCGATGATCCAGATCTGGAACGGCAGGATCGTAGCGCTTCCGTCGCGGGACATGGCTCGGCCCGGAACCCGGAGCAGGAGACTCCGGGTTCCGGGTCACGGCCCTTGCGGGCCGACGGTCACAGGCGGGGGAAGGGAATTCTCCTGCGGCGGACCGGATTGAGGACCATCAGCGGCTCCGGGGCGTCACGATGCGCGACGGCGTGCGCAGCCGTCTGCGGGTCCGGCTGCGGCGCCAGTCATCCAGCACGGAAACCCATCCCCATGCAGGCTCCTTATGCGTGTGGTGCATCTCTTCCATTCCGGCTTCCTCAATCTCTCTAATGATGATGGACACAGGATGAGCTTGACAGGACGGCGCAACAAACCAGATTGTCGCCGACTTACATAAGGTTTGCTTATGGCTGATCCCCTCGCTGGCATCCCCCTCGCCTCCATCCGCGTGTTCGAGGCCGCCGCCCGTCTGAAGAGCTTCACCCGCGCCGCGGAGGAACTGGGCATGACCCAGGCCGCGGTCAGCTGGCAGATCAAGGCGCTGGAAGGCCGGCTGGGCCAGAGCCTGTTCCGCCGCCTGCCCCGCGAGGTCCGTCCGACCGAGGGTGGGGAGCGACTGTCACGCGCCGCGACCGAGGCCATGACCCTCTTGCGCCGTGCCGTCAGCGATCTGACAGAGGCGGACGAGCACATCCTGTCGATCACCACCCTGGCGACCCTGGCGACCCAGTGGCTGGCGCCGAGACTCGGGGCCTTTCAGCTCGCCAATCCGGGGCTTGCGGTCCGGCTCGACACCAACCCCGCCCTGCTCGACCTGTCGCGCGAGAATCTGGACGTCGGCATTCGTTCGGGCCACGGCGACTGGCCGGGACTGGAAAGCCAGTTGCTGATGCCCAGCGTCTTCAGCCCGCTGTGCACCCCGACCATGGCCGAGCGTTTGAAACTGGTCGATCCCGCCGACCTGCTGGACGCGCCCCGCATCGGCCTGGAGAAGGAATGGGCCGCCTGGTTCCAGGCCGCGGGGGTCGCGAGCCCGACCCGCGCGGCGGCGCGGCTCACCGCGGACTATCAGGTGCTGGAGGTGGCTTCGGCTCTCGGCGACCAGGGCGTCGCCCTCGCCTCGCCGATCCTGTTCGCGCGCGAGATCGGCAACGGTCTGCTCGTGCGGCCCTTCCGACAGACAGTCTCCTTCCACAGCGGCTACTATCTGGTCTGGCCGGAAGGACGTCGACGCTCGCCCAAGATCGCCCGGTTCCGCAACTGGATCCAGGACCAGGCCGATGCCGACCCGACGGTGGTCGAGGCGCGCGGCGGCGCCTAGCTCCGGATCAGTTCCTCAAGAACCGCCAGCGGCACGGAGCCGTTGACCAGCACCTTGTCGTGGAAGGCGCGCAGGTCGAAGCCCGGGCGCGCCTGCTGATCCGCGCGCAGGCGGGCGATGACGGTGTGGCCGATCTTGTAGGAGCAGGCCTGTCCCGGCATGACCGTATAGCGGTTGATCTCGCTGTTGGCGGCCCCGACCGGCTTGGCGCCGGAGGCCACCATATAGTCGACCGCCCGCTCGCGGCTCCAGCCCTGGTCGTGGAGGCCGGTGTCGACCACCAGCCGCACGGCGCGGAACAGATAGGACATCAGGAAGCCGACCCGGCCCAGCGGATCGTCGGCGTAGACGTCGAGATCATCGGCCGCCACGGCCTCGGCATAGAGCGCCCAACCCTCATTATAGGCGGAGAAGCCGTTGGCGCGGCGGTAGGGCGGCAGGCTCGCCGTCTCGCGCTGCAGGGCGACCTGCAGGTGATGGCCCGGCGACGCCTCGTGATAGGTCAGGGTCGGCAGGGAGAATTTGGGCCAGTTCGCCGTCGAGCGCAGGTTGATATAGTAGGCGCCCGGCCGCGAGCCATCCAGCGGCGGCCCTTGATAATAGCCCCCCGGCGCGCCGGCCTCGATCGCCGGCGGCACCCGCCGCACCTCGACCCCGGCGCGCGGCAGCCGGCCGAACAGACGCGGCAGCAGGGGCTCCAGCGCCGCCACCTGTCGATTCAGGGACTCCAGCAGGGCCGCCTTGCCGGCCTCGGTGTCGGGCCATAGCTGGGCCGGGTCCTTGTTGAGCGCGTCGATCCGTTCGCCGACCGTGCCCTGGGTCATGCCCCGGGCCTTCAGGATCGTATCGATCTCGGCGCTGATGGCCGCGACCTGCTCAAGGCCGATGGCGTGGATCTCCGCGGCCGAAAGGGTGGTGGTGGTCCAGTATTTCAGCGCATGGGCGTAGAAGGCCTCGCCTTGCGGCAGACGGCGCAGGCTCGCCTCGTGGACCGCATCGGGCCGCAGGGATTCGAACAGGGCGATCTGGCGCGCCAGGGCCGGCTTGACCTCGGCCTCGACGATCCCGCCCGCCCGCGCGCCGTACCCGGACAGTCCGGCGGCCGAGGCCTTGCGCTCCAGCGTGCGGATCATGGCCATGTCGGCGGGCGCCTGACCGGCGAAGGCGCGCATCTGGCGGGCGGTCATGTCGATCACGAAGTCCGGCGGGACCACGCCCTTGCCCGCATCTGCCCTGATGCGCGCAGTCTCGGCGTCGAGGTTTGGCGCAAGGGCGGAGAGTCGGGCGAGGAAGGCTTCGGCGCCGTCGCGATCCTCGACGCGGTGCTGGCTGTCGAGGAAATCCGGCACGGTGAAATAGGCGCCGGTCATCTGGTTGACGAGATAGGGCCCCATCCGGCCGCCGCCGAGCGCAGAGCCGTAGTCGAAGCCGGCGCCGGCCGCCGCGCCGGCCGCGCGGAAGGCCGCGATGGCGTAGTTGATCCGGCCCGCTTCGCTCAGACCCTGCGTGTCGAACGTGCGCAGCATCCGATCTCGCTGGATCGCCTGGGCCCGGTCGGCGCGCCATGCGGAGTCGCTGACGTCGCTCAGCCGGGACGACAGTACCGCGCGCTCGCCGCGGTCGAGGCCGAGGTTGGTGGCGCTCTCGGGCGAGGAATCGATGTCCTCGTCGAACCAGCGCGTCAGGAGGGCGTCGAGGGCGGAGTCGCCTTCGGTCGCGACCGCCCGGGCGGGTAGTCCGACCGACGCCAGCCCGGTTCCGGCGGCGACAGTCATCAGCAGGCGACGGCGGTCGATCATGGCGGGCTCTCCGAGGTCAGAAGCGATGGCGGGACCCTGCCGGACCCCGCCGCAGGGACGCGGTCAGGCGCGCTGGGCCGCGATCCAGTCGGTCATGATCTTGTCCAGCACGGTCAGCGGGACGCCGCCGGCGTTCATACCGGCATCGTGGAAGGCCTTGATGTCGAACCGGTCGCCGAGCGCGGCCTGGGCCCGCGCGCGCAGCTCGACCCATTTGTTGTGACCGACCTTGTAGCTGGAGGCCTGACCCGGCCAGACGCAGTAGCGCTCGACCTCGGTGGTGACCGCCGTTTCGGAATCGCCCAGGGTCTCGACCATGTAGCGGATGGTCTGTTCGCGGCTCCAGCGTTCGTGGTGCAGGCCGGAGTCGGCGACCAGCCGGGTGGCGCGGAACAACAGCGACTGCAGATAGCCGATCTGCCCGATCGGATTGCCCTCATAGACCCCCATCTCGTCGGCCAGCTGCTCGGAATACAGGGCCCAGCCCTCGGAATAGGCCGAGAAGCCGAGAACCTGCATCAGCAGGGGCCGGCCCGGCTGTTCCTGCTGCAGGGCGATCTGGTGGTGATGGCCCGGCGAGGCCTCATGATAGGTCAGGGTCGGCAGCTGCATGCGCGGCCATTCCGACGTGTCGCGCAGGTTGATGTAGTAGGCGCCGGGCCGCGAACCATCGAGCGCCGGCGCGTTGTAATAGCCGCCGGGCGCGCCGGCCTCGATGAAGGTCGGCACCCGCCGGATCTCGACCGGCGCAACCGGGATGCGGCCAAAATACTCGGGCAGCCGAACGGCCATCTCGGCCATCTGGGCGTTGAGGTCAGCCAGCAGCTGCTCCTTGCCGGCGTCAGTGTTGGGATAGAGCTGGCTGGGGTCCTTGCCGAGGGCCGAAATGCGCTCGCCCACCGTGCCCTGGGTCAGCCCCTGGGCCTTCAGCAGCACATCGGCGCGCGCCGAGAGCTCGGCCACCTGTTGCAGGCCGAGGGCGTGGATCTCGGCGCCCGACAGGGTGGAGGTGGTGTAGCTGCGGATGCCCCAGTCGTAATAGGCCTCGCCATCCGGCAGACGCCAGACGCCGGCGTCATGGGTCGCCCCGGCGCGACGGGCGCGCATGGCCTCGGCCTGACGGCGCAGGGCCGGATAGACCTCGCCCTCGACGATCCGTTGGGCGCGGGCGCCCCAGTCGCCGGGGATATTCTTCTCGCCCGTTCGCCGCACGACGGAGGTGGTCAGGACCATCCGGTCGGCCGGCGTCTCATACAGATTGGCGAGCTGCAGCAGGGTCTTGTCGATGACGAAGTCCGGCGGCACGGCCCCGGCCGCGAAATCGGCCTGCATCCGCGCGGTTTCCTGATCCAGCGCGGTCGGGAAGGCGGCGACGCGCGAGAGATAGGCCTCCGCGTCCTCGGCCGTTTCGATGGCGTGCTGGGTGTCGAGGAAGTCGGGCAGTCCCTGATACGACCCCGTCAGTTGGGAGATGGTATAGGGCGCCGGGCCGAACCCGCCGCCGCCATAGGGGAAACGGTCGCCCATCATCTGGGTCTCGCCGAAGAAGCTCAGGGCGTCGTGATACACGCCTTCGGTCTCGGGCAGGGCGTTGCGGTCGATGGCCTTCAGCTGATCCATCTGGCGCCGGAACACGACCCGGTCGGCGTCGATCTTGGCCTGGGAGCGGTCGTCGAGCCGCGACTTCATCGCCGTCATCGGACCCTTGTCCATGCCCAGCGAGGTCAGGGTCTCGGGCGACTCCAGCAGGAAGGTCTGGACGATGCCGTTCATCAGGGCGGTCAGGGCGGCGGAGGCCGAGGCGGCCGCGGCGGGCGTCTGCGCCAGGGCCTGACCGCAGGCGGCGAGGCCCGCTCCGGCGGCGGCGGTGAACATCAGGCGGCGACGATCGATCATGGTCTCAGCTCCCGTGGCGCAAGGCGCCAAGGGATGGCGCCGGGTCCGGATTGGCAAGTTACGGTTCTGTCAGCGTCACCCGGCGTGCAGTTCCTGCTTCACGCGCTCCGCCAGGGTTTTGATGTCCAGCGGCTTGGGAAGGAAGGAGACCCCGACCTCGTCCTGAAGCAGGTCCGAAAAGTCGCTTTCGGCATAGCCCGAGATGAACAGGACCGGGGCGTCGCCGAGGTATTGCCGCGCCTTCTTCAGCAGGGCCGGACCGTCGAGGCCCGGCATGATGACGTCGGAGATCATCATGTCGATGGTTCCGGCGTGGAGTTCCGCCAGTTCCAGCGCCTGCTCGCCGTCCTCGGCCTCGATCACCTCATAGCCGCGCTGGCGCAGCAGGCGAGCGGCGATGCCGCGCACGGCGGCCTCGTCCTCGACGAACAGGATGCGGCCGGCGCCCGACAGGTCGCGCGGCGCCTTGGCGACCTTCTCGATGACCGGCGTCTCGGCCAGATCGGCCTCGGCCGCCTCGGGCAGGAAGATGCGGAAGACGGCCCCACCGGCCGGCGCGTTCGAGACGTTGATGTGGCCGCCGGCCTGTTCGACGATGCCGTAGACGGTCGCCAGACCCATGCCGGTGCCCTCGTTCACCGCCTTGGTGGTGAAGAAGGGTTCGAAGATCTTGTCCAGCAGTTCGGGCGGGACGCCGGGACCGGAATCGCTGACCTCGATCAGGGCCACCGCTGCGGTGGCGGCGGCGTTCCAGCCCAGCAGGCGGGCTTCCTCGGCGGTCAGGCGGGCGGTGCGGATGGTGACAACGCCGGCGCCGGGCTCGACCACGCCGCGCATGGCGTCGCGGGCGTTGACGGCCAGGTTCATCACCGCCGTCTCGAGCTGGCTCTTGTCCGCCAGCACCACCGGCAGGTCACGGCCATAGTCGGTCTCCAGCCGCACATCCTCGCGCAGCAGCCGGCGCAGCAGGACGGCGAACTCGCCGACCAGTTCGCCGAGGTCGAGTCGCTCACGCCGGACCGTCGACTTGCGCGAGAAGGCCAGCAGCTTGCGCACCAGATCGGCGGCGCGGATGGCGGTCTGGCGGATTTCGTTGAGCCCCTCATAGGAGGGATCGCCGACCGGATGCCGTTCGAGCAGGCCGGACAGCTGCAGCTGGATGGCGGTCAGCAGATTGTTGAAATCGTGCGCCACGCCGCCGGCCAGCTGGCCCACGGCCTGCATCTTCTGGGCCTGCGAAAGCTGCAGCTCCATCGACTTCTGCGCCGTGACGTCGAACAGCCAGATACGGCGCCGATCGCCCTCCGGCGCGACATAGAGGTGCAGCATCCGGTCAGGGAAGGCGCGGGCGACCAGTTCGATGGGGCCGGAAGAGCCGCCGTCCAGCTTCAGCCGCGCCTCGGCCACCCCGGCCGGGTCGAACAGATGACCGAAGGCGGCGTCGCGGGCGGCGGCGGGTCCGGTCAGGACCGACAGGGCGGCGTTGGGCTCTTCCACCTTGCCGGAGAACAGATCGTCGGCGGCGACGACGGCCGAGCCGAACGGGGCGCCGGCGGCCATGGCGCGGCTTTCGACAGCGTTGGAGGCCGCGGCGTGGCGCGGCATGACCGGCGCACCGACCGGCAATACGGCTTCGGGCGCCGCACGCACGAGGAAACGGCCCTCCCCCGCCTGGCCGATGAGGACTTCCTGCTCGCGCTCGCCGATGACAACGATGGCGCGGCCCTGTTCCCCGGCGCGGGCCTGGGCGAAGGCCATATAGAGGGCCGAGGCGGACTTGCCCTTGGGCAGCGCGACCGTGGCGCCGTTGGCCTCGGCCCAGGCGCCGTTGAAAGCCAGCACCTGGCCGGTCGACCAGACCAGCGCCGCCGGCTCGGCCATGGCGTCCAGCAGATCCACCGTAGCGTCGCCAAGGGGCCGGCGGGTCTCGGTGCGGGCGAAGGCGAACAGCCCGATCAGGGCGACGGCGCCGACGGTGAAGATCAGCACCAGACCGGGCGCGCTGGTCGGATCAGCGCGGAACGCCGGATAGGCCAGAGCCCCGACGGCGACCACGAATCCGACCGCCATCACGATCAGCAGCGGATCGACGGGGCGGCTCTTGGCCGGAGTTACGGCGGTTGCGGTCATGGCGCCTCAGCCCGAATCAGCACGGGAAGCATGCGCCATAGTGTTCCGTATGCGCCTGTCGCGCGAATCCGCGTGTCAGGCGGCCTTGCGCTGTTCCGCCTTGGCGTCGCGGGCCGCATTGATGCGGGCCTCGGCGATGGCGTCGGCGATCTCGTGCGTCGGCCGCTTCTCGGCCGCCGAACGCTCCAGCACCTCTTCCAGCGTGTCCATCAGCCGCGACAGTTTGGTCTCAACCCAGGCCGCGTCATAGGAGCCGCCGGTCTGGCGGGCCTTGAGCTCGGACGCCACGTTGATGATGCCGCCGCCGTTGACGACATAGTCGGGGGCGTAGAGCACGCCGCGCTCGAACAGGATCTGGCCGATGTCCGGGGTCGCCAGCTGGTTGTTGGCGGCGCCGACGACGGCCTTGACCGTCAGCCGGTCCAGCGTCTGGGGGTTCAGCGTCGCGCCGAGGGCGCAGGGCGCATAGATGTCGGCCTTGACGTCATAGATGGCGTCGGGCGCCACGATCTCGGCGTCGGTGCGGGCGGCGACCTCGGCCAGCAGGGCCGTGTTGACGTCGGTCATGATCAATTTGGCGCCGGCGGCGTACAGCTTGTCGGCCAGATAGCCGCCGACGTGGCCGATGCCCTGCACCGAAACGGTCAGGCCGGTCAGGTCGTCCTGCTTCCACAGGCGTCTGGCGGCCAGCAGGGTGGAGCGGAATACGCCTTCCGCCGTGACCGGGCTGGGATCGCCCGAGGCCTCGGGTCCGTCGTTCAGACCGAGGACATAGGGGGTGACCTTGCGGGCCTCGGCGATGTCCTCGACCGATACGCCGACGTCCTCTGCCGCATAGTAGAGGCCGCCCAGGGTGTGGACGGCGCGGCCGAAGGCGCGGAACAGTTCGGGGGTTTTCTGGGTCCGGCTGTCGCCGATGATGACCGACTTGCCGCCGCCCATCTCCAGATCCGCGACGGCGTTCTTGTAGCTCATGCCCCGCGACAGACGCAGGACATCCTCAAGCGCCTCGGCGCTGGACGCATAGTTCCACATCCGGGTGCCGCCGACGGCCGGGCCGCGGGCGGATGAGTGAACAGCGATAATGGCGCGCAGGCCGGTCTTTTCATCAAAGACCGCGTGGACGCCTTCGTGGTTCGCGAAGGACGGGGAATCAAACAGCGTCATGCTCACTAGGGCGTCTCCCGGGGTATTTTTTATTTCGGCGGCTGATACGCTCGGACGCTTAACAGGGCAAGCATGGCGGTTTCGCGACGAGGGCTGGACCGGGTCGGCGCCAGGCCCGACTAACCTTGGCTCTTCAACGCCGGCAGCACCGGGCCCGCCCCTGACGGCAGCGGCGACGCGGCATCGCGGAGCCAGGCCTCCACGTCGCGGTACATGACCTCGGCCTGCAGGTCGCGGTTGAGAATATGCCAGCCCTCCGGATAGTAGCCGGTGCGAAAGCCCGGCCGCTCGCCTGCCCTCTCAAGCGCCCGCCGCATCGGGTCGGGCCGGATGACATTGTCGTGGGCGCCATACAGCAGCAGGGTCGGGGCCCGGATGTCGCCGAGGCCGAGGGACGCGGTCTCCATCAGATCGACCAGTCCATACAGGGCGTCGAACCGGGTCGAGATCAGGCTGTTGGGGTCGCGATAGTTGCGGATCAGCTCCATCCGGTTGTCCGAGGCCGGAAGCGCCCGGACCGCCCATTCCGGGGCATCGACGGCGCGGTCGCCGAGCGCCCGGGCGGCGATCCACAGCCCGGCCGAATTCACCGGTCCCTGCGCCGACCAGCCCCAGACAGCCGGCGCCAGCAGCACGACCCGATCGGCGGCCGGCGGCCGGTCAGAGCCGAAGGCGGCGACGGCGACCGCGCCGCCCATGCTCTCGCCGGCGACGGCGATGACCGCCCGGGGATGCCGGACGCGGGCCAGCGCGACGGCGGTGCGCAGGTCTTCCGTCATCCGCGCCTGCCCCGCCCAGACGCCGCGCCCCGGCGCCGCGCCAAAGCCGCGCTGGTCGATCGCCCAGGTCTCGATGCCGCGCTCTGCCCACCACGGTCCGGCCAGTCGGAAGGAAGCGCGGGAATCGTTCATGCCGTGCAAGGCGATGATGACAGCCCAGGGCTCGCCGCCCTCGGGCGCCCAACGGGCCAGCGGCAGCCGGGCGCCGTCGTCCATCAGCAGGGTCCGCGCCTCCAGGGCGGGGCCGGCGAACCCGGGCGGCGGGGTCAGCGGCGGCTGGATCGCCGGCGTGGCGCAGCCGGCCAGCGTCAGCATCAGAAACAGGGCGGCCCAGGCGCGGATCATGATCCCAGAATGCCACGCACCCGCTCGCGCAGGTAGGGCGTCACCTCGTCCGCGAACCACGGGTTCTTTCGCAGCCACGCCGTATTGCGCCACGAGGGGTGCGGCAGGGGCAGGATCGCGGGTCCATACGCCCGCCAGTCCCGGACCGTCTCCGTCATATTGACCCCGGCCCGGTCTCCCAGCGCCCATGCCTGGGCGTAGCCGCCGACCAGCAGGGTCAGTTCGACCTCCGGCAGACCGGCAAGCAGACGCGGGCGCCACAGTTCGGCGCAGCGGCGCGGGGGCGGATAGTCGCCCCCTTTCGGCGCCGTGCCGGGGTAGCAGAAGGCCTGGGCGGCCACGCCCAGCCGTCGATCGGCGTAGAAGGTCTCATAGTCGACCCCCATCCATTCCCGCAGCCGGTCGCCCGACGGGTCCGTGAACGGCAGGCCGCTTTCATGCACGCGTCGCCCCGGCGCCTGGCCGCAGATCAGCAGCCGGGTTTCCGGAAAGACCCGGACCACGGGTCGCGGCGTGTGAGGCAACTGGCCGAGACAGGCGCGGCAGGCGCGGATGTCCGAAAGGACGGACTCAAGCCGTTGATCAGGCGAAGTCGTCATCATCCTCGACGGCCGGCGGCAGGGCCGCCAGCGCCGCGGCGGTTTCGGCCTCGGTCGGGAGGCGCAGGCGGATGACGCCCTTGAAGGCGTTCGGATCGATCGCCTTCCCCTTCTTCGTGATCGTCAGCCGGCCCTGGCGCATCAGGGCCAGGGCGCAGTGGCGCACCTTGGGCAGCATGCGTTGCCACTGCTCGGGCTGCAGGTCCTTGGCCACATCGGCCGGTTCAATGCTCTTGCCGCCGACGCCCTTGGGGTCGGCCTTCGCCAGTTTTTCGAAGATGGCGGTTTCGATGGGGTCGCTCATCGCGCCTGTATGGTGCATTGCGGGAGCAATATGAAGGCGGAGTTCGAGATGGTCGCGAAAGTCACGGTTTCGGAGGGCGAGTTCGCGGGCTGGCAGATGTATGATCTGCACGGCACCTTCGATCAGGTCGTGGGTCCGTTCTATTTCAGGCCGGACCCCGACGGCGGCATGCGCTGCGCCTTCCGGGCCGAGCCCAAGCATATGAACGCCGGCGACCGGATGCATGGCGGGTGTCTGATGACCTTCGCCGACATCGCCCTGTTCCAGACCGCCTATCAGGAAATGGAGGGCGCGTCGGGCGTGACGGTCTCGCTGGACTCAACCTTCATCGACGGCGCCTATGTGGGCGAACTGGTCGAGGCCACCGGCGAAGTCGTCCGCGCAGGCAAGAGCCTGATCTTCGTCCGGGGTCAGATTCACGCCGGCGATCGGGTGCTGATGACGTATTCGGGCGTGATCCGGAAATTCCGGCCGCGCGGCTGACAAATCAGTTGTCGATGATGTCCTGAAGGATGCCGCCCATGCGCGCGGCCATCCGTTCGCATTCCGCCTGACTGAGGCTGAACCCGCCGGTGATCTCGCGGCTCACGGCCATCCCCATGATGGTCGCAGCCGCAAGGCGCGCGCGGACCGGCGCGTCCTCGCCGCCGATCCAGGCCGAGAAGGGCGTGAAGAAGCGGTCGCTGCCCGTCCGCTGAACCAGTTCCATCGCCTTGGCCGACCCCACGGAGCGCAGCATGATGAGCAGGCCCTTGAGCTTGCCTTCGTTCTTGGGTTCGAAAATGACCTCGCGGGCGACCCGGCGGCCGAAATCGGCCCTGTCGCCTTCCATCAATTCCTCGCCCTTCGAACAGCTCTCGAGAACCGCGGTGAAGAGGTCTTCCTTGGAGCCGAAATAGCGGGAGACCAGGGCGGCGTCGACGCCGACGTCCCCCGCGATGTCGCGCATGCCGACGTCGTCATAGCTCTCGCGCGTGAAGCGTTCGCGAGCAGCGTTCAGAATCGCGGCGCGGGTGGCCTCGGCGTTCCTCGGCCGGGGCGCGACGTGGCAAAACAATTTGTGATCTCCGCAATGGCCCCACCATCCCTATGGCTTTGTCATCACCTGTTGACAAGCAAAAGCGCGATCACCATTAAGTCACCCGGCGTTGACTAACGGCTTCCTCCCCGTTCGCCGTGGTCGACAAGACAGGGATTGATCATTCATGCGCACCGCCAGAATCGTGGCCGCGTCCGTCCTCATGACGGCCGCGCTCTATGGCTGTTCCCAACCGAGCGAGGCCCAGGCCCCGCCCGCGCCGTCCGTGACGGTGGCGGTTCCGCTGGTTCAGGCCGTGCAGGACTGGGACGAGTTCACCGGCCGGTTCGAGGCGACCCAGTCTGTCGAGGTGCGCGCCCGCGTCGGCGGCTATGTCTCGGCCGTGCATTTCCGCGACGGCGAGTTTGTGCGGCGCGGCCAGCTGCTGTTCTCGCTCGATCCGCGCCCCGCCCAGGCCGCCCTGGCCTCGGCCCGCGCCCAGCTGTCACAGGCCCGGGCGCAGTTGGCGCTGGCGCAGAGCGAACTGGGCCGGTCCGAGACCCTGCTGGAGGCCCAGGCGGTGTCCCAGGCCGAGGTGGATACCCGCCGCGGCGCCCTGCAGACCGCCCAGGCGGCCATCGCCGCCGCCAACGCCAATGTCCGCGCCCGGCAGCTGGACCTCGAGTTCACCCGCGTCACCGCGCCCATCTCGGGCCGCGTCTCCGACCGCCGGGTCGACGCCGGCAACCTGGTCGCCGGCGGCTCCTCGGCCGCCGACGTTCTGACCACCGTCGTCTCCAGCGCGCCGATCCATTTCGTCTTCGACGGCTCCGAAGCAGTGTTGCTGAAGTATCAACGGCAGGCCCGCCAGGGCGCCGCGCCGATCCAGATCCGCCTGCAGGACGAGACCGGCTTCACCCGCTCGGGCACGCTGGACTTCACCGACAACGCCGTCGACACCGCCTCGGGCGTGATCCGCTTCCGGGCGGTGATTCCGAACGCGGACGGTTTCCTCAAGCCCGGCATGTTCGGCCAGGCCCGACTGGCCGGCGCGGGAACCTATAACGCCATGCTGGTGCCCGACGCGGCGGTGGCCACCGATCAGGCCCGGCGCATCGTCTACGTCGTCGCCGCCGACGGCTCGGTATCGCCCCGCCCGGTCCAGCTCGGCCCGCTGGTCGACGGCCTTCGGGTGATCCGCTCGGGTCTTGAGCGCACGGACAGGGTCATCATCAACGGGGTCCAACGCATCCAGGCGCCGGGCATGAAGGTCCAGGCCAGCAACGGCCAGGTCCGGCCGGTCGCCCGCGCGGCCGAGGTCGCCGTGACCCGCTCGGCGCCGGCCTCCAGCGCCACCTTCGCCAACAGCCTGTCCTCGGGCGACTGAGCCCATGAACATCTCACGCTTCTTCATCGACCGGCCGATCTTCGCGGCCGTGATCGCGGTGTTCATCACCCTGGTGGGGATCTTCTCCTACCCGCTGCTGCCGCTGTCCCAGTATCCGGAGATCGCCCCGCCGACGATCACCATCAACACCGCCTATCCGGGCGCTTCCGCCGAGACGGTGGCCGAGACCGTGGCCGCGCCGATCGAACAGGAGGTCAACGGCGTCGAGGGGATGTTGTACATCTCGTCCTCCTCGACCTCGGACGGGACGGTGGCGGTCACGGTCACCTTCAACCCGGGCACCGACCTGGATGCGGCCCAGGTGCTGGTCCAGAACCGCGTCGCCCTGGCCGAGCCCCGCCTGCCCGATCAGGTGCGCCAGATCGGCGTGACCGTGAACAAGCAGGAGAGCGGCTTCCTGATGATCCTGGGGCTGACCTCCCCGGACAAGTCGCTGGATAACGACTACGTCGGCAACTACGCCCAGTCGACGCTGCGCGACCGCCTGCTTCGCATCGAAGGCGTGGGCGCAGTCCAGATCTTCGGCGGCGGCAACTATTCGATGCGGGTCTGGATCGACCCCAACAAGGCCGCCGAGCGCGGCCTGACCGGCCCGGACATCGTCGCCGCCCTGCGCGCCCAGAACGTCCAGGCCGCCGCCGGCGCCATCGGCCAGCCGCCCTTCGCCACCAACGCCGCGGCCTTCCAGCTGCCGGTCCAGGTCCAGGGCCGGCTGACCGATCCGGAAGAGTTCTCGGACATCGTCATCAAGACCGACGCCGAGGGCCGGGTCACCCGCGTCCGCGACGTCGCCCGCGTCGAACTGGGCGCCCAGGACTACGGCATCCGCGGCTTCTTCGACGGCGAGCGCGGCGTGGGCATGGCCATCATCCAGCAGCCCGGCGCCAACGCCCTCGGCACCGCCGATCGGGTGCTGGCCGAGGTCGAGGCCTTCCGGGCGGACCTGCCGCAGGGCATGGCCGTTTCGGTCCCCTACAATCCGACGGAGTTCGTCGCCGCCTCCGTGGAGTCGGTCCAGCACACCCTGATCGAGGCCATCCTGCTGGTGGTCCTGGTCGTGGTCGTCTTCCTGCAGACCTGGCGGGCGGCGATCATCCCGATCGTGGCCATTCCGGTGGCGCTGGTCGCCACCTTCGCGGTTCAGCTGGCGCTGGGCTATTCGATCAACTCCCTGTCGCTGTTCGCCCTGGTGCTGGCGGTGGGGATCGTGGTCGATGACGCCATCGTCGTGGTCGAGAATGTCGAACGCTATATCCGCGAGGGACTGACGCCCCGGGAGGCCGCCTATCGCTCCATGCAGGAGGTGTCCGGCGCCCTGATCTCGATCGGCCTGGTGCTGGTCTCGGTGTTCGTGCCGACCATGTTCGTGCCCGGCATTCCCGGCATCTTCTATCGCGAGTTCGCCATCGTCATCACCACCGCTTCGGTGGTGTCGCTGCTCGTCTCGCTGACGCTGTCGCCGGCCATGGCCGCCATGCTGCTGAAGCCGCACAGGCCGCACGCTGACGACGCGCGCAAGCCCGGCGTGCTGGGCGGCGCCTTCCACTACCTCGGCTACGCCGGGCGGAAGTTCAACGACGGCTTCGACTGGCTGGCCGACCGGTACGGGCGTCTCACGGCGCGGCTGGTCCGCAAGCTGGTGCTGGTCTTCGCGGTCTATGGCCTTCTGCTGGTGGGAACGGGCTTCACCCTGTTCAACACCCCGTCCGGCTTCATTCCGGAGCAGGACCAGGGCTTCCTGATCGGCGTCGTCCAGCTGCCGCCGGGCGCCTCGCTGGATCGCACCGGGGAAGTCATGGCGCGGGCGGGGCAGATCATCCGGGACACCGAGGGCGTCGACGGCATCGTGGCCTTCGCCGGTCTGGACGGCTCCAGTTTCTCGTTCGGCTCCAACGCCGCCACCATCTTCGTGCGCCTCGACGCCTTCGAGGAGCGCAAGACGGCCGAGCAGGCCGCCGCCGCCCTCGCCGGCGCCATCACGGGCGCGACCGGCGGCATCGAGGACGCCAACATCTTCGTCATCGCCCCGCCGGCGGTCCAGGGTCTGGGCAACGGCAACGGCTTCCAGATGATGGTCCAGGACCGGACCGGCGCGGGCTACCGTCCGCTGGAAGGCGCGACCTTCGCCATGATGGGCGCCGCCGGCCAGACGCCAGAGCAGGTGCAGCAGGTCTTCTCGACCTACAACACCGGCTCGCCCCGCATCGCCGCCGACGTCGATCGCGACCGGGCGCTGATGATGGGCGTCCAGCCCTCTGATGTGTTCAACACGCTCGGCGTCTATCTGGGCTCGTCCTATGTCAACGACTTCAACTACCTGGGCCGCACCTTCCGGGTGACGGCGCAGGCAGAGCCGGCGGCGCGCGACGACATCGCCGATATCGCCAATCTGAAGACCCGCTCGGCCTCGGGCGCCATGGTGCCGATCGGTTCGGTGGCGACGCTGCGCGAGGATTCCGGCCCGTCCCGGATCGTGCGCTACAACCTGTTCCCGGCCGCCGAGCTTCAGGGACAGGCCGCCGCCGGCGTCTCGTCCGGCGAGGCGATCGCGACCATGGAGCAGTTGGCCGAGGCCACCCTGCCGCCCGGCTTCGCCTATGAATGGACCGGCCTGGCCCTGCAGGAGAAGCAGTCGTCGGGCGGGGCCACGATCGTCTTCGTCATGGCCGTGGTGTTCGTCTTCCTGGTGCTGGCAGCCCAGTACGAGGCCTTCACCCTGCCGCTGGCCGTCGTCCTGATCGTGCCGATGTGCATTCTCGCGGCCATGGTCGGGGTCAATCTGCGGGGACTGGACAACAACATCCTCGTCCAGGTCGGACTGGTGGTGCTGATCGCCCTCGCGGCCAAGAACGCCATCCTGATCGTGGAGTTCGCCAAACAGGCCGAGGACGAGGGCCTGAATCGCTGGGACGCCGCCATTCGCGCCTCGCGGACCCGCCTGCGTCCGATCCTGATGACGTCCTTCGCCTTCATCTTCGGCGTCCTGCCGCTGATGCTGGCCACCGGACCCGGCGCCGAAATGCGCCAGTCGCTGGGCACGGCGGTGGTGTCCGGCATGGTCGGGGTGACCTTCTTCGGCCTGGTCTTCACCCCGGCCTTCTATGTCTTCATGCGCTGGGTGGCGTCGAAGCTGCCGGGGCGGCCGGACAGGGAAGCCGTGAACCCGACCACCGCCGGCCTGCCGCCTCATGACCAGATCGAAGGCGCGCCGGCCCCGGCCAGCCCGCGCCCCGGAGACGCCTGATGACCGCTTTTCCCGACCCCCGGATCCTGACCGCAACCGCCTTCGCCAGCCTCCTCCTGGCGTCGTGCGCGGTCGGGCCGAAGGCGCCCGACGCGACCCTCCCCCCCTCCGCGTCGGGCGCCTTCGTAAGCGCCACCCCCGCCGTGACCGCCGACGCGGCGCGCGACGACTGGTGGCGTCTGTATGACGATCCGACCCTCGACGCCCTGATCGCCCAGACCCTGACCGAGAACAACGAGCTCGAGGCCGCGGCCGCCAATCTGCGCCGGGTTCGCGCGGCCCTGGGCGAGGCCCGGACCGGCCGGTTGCCGTCCACCACGACTTCGGCTGTCGGCCAGTACGGCCGCGGCTCGGCGGCGACGGTTCCCGGGTCGGGCGGACAGGCGCTCGACGAGGGCGAGACGTATGACGCCGGTCTCGACGTCGCCTATGAGATCGACCTCTTCGGTCGCGTCGGCTCGACCATCCGGGCCGCGCGGGCCGACGCGGACGCCGCCGCCGCCGCCCTCGAGGTGGTGCGCGTCACCGTGGCCGCCGAGACGGCCCGCGCCTATGCCGACGCCTGTTCGGCCAATGCGCAGATCGCGGTCGCCGAGCGAACCATCGCGCTGCAATCGGATACGGCGAACCTGACCCGGCGTCTGCTGGACGCCGGGTCAGGCAACGGACTGGACGTCGCCCGCGCGCGCGCCGCCCTGGAAAGCAGCCGCGCCGGCCTGCCGCCCCTGCGGGCCCAGCGCGACGGCGCCCTGTTCCGTCTCGCCACCCTGACCGGCCGCACCCCGGCCGAGGTCATCGAGGCCGCCCGCGCCTGCCGGCGGCCGCCGCAGCTGTCGCAGCCGATCCCCGTCGGCGACGGGGCCCGGCTGCTGGCCCGCCGCCCCGATGTGCGTCAGGCCGAACGACAGCTCGCCGGCGCCGCGGCGCGGGTCAATGTCGCCACCGCCGACCTGTATCCGCGCATCACCCTCGGCGGCTCGCTCGGCGCCACGGCGCTGGACGCCGGCGGGCTCGGCGACAGCGAGAATTTCCGCTTCTCGGTGGGACCGCTGATCAACTGGTCCTTCCCCAATGTCTTCGCCGCACGGGCGCGGATCGAACAGGCCTCGGCCGCCTCGGACGCTGCCCTGGCCACCTTCGACCAGACGGTCCTGGTCGCCTTGCAGGAGACCGAGACGGCGCTGACCAACTACGCCAACGAGCTGGACCGCCGGACCGCCCTGCAGGCGGCGCGGGATCAAGCCGCCACGGCCGCCCGTCTGTCGCGGCTGCGCTTCGACGCCGGCGCCGACAGCTTCCTCACGGTGCTGGACGCAGAGCGGACCCTGGCCGGAGCCGACGCCCAGCTGGCGGCCTCGGACGCCCTCGTCACCACCTGGCAGATCGCCCTGTTCAAGGCCCTGGCGGGCGGCTGGAGCGCGGACTGAAAGCCCTCGACTTCGCACCGCAACAAGGGGGATTGACGCCGCCGGAAGTGTTCGCCACCGTAAGGGCACTCATCAAGACCGGCGGAGGGATAGGCCCTTTGATGCCGGGGCAACCTTCCGGGACTACCCAGTCCCGGAGATGGTGCCAACTCCTGCGAGGCCTCCCCGGAAGCCGCGAGAGATGAGTGAAGCGACGGCCCCTCCACGTCCGGGGACCGGCTGACTTCACGGGTCTGTCACGCACGAATTGGTTCGCCCCATCGGTCTCGCTGAGCGAGAGCGGAGCGGGCCGTGGCGTCCACCAACTGGAATACTGAAGACGCGCCGGGACAGGACGTCCGGGCCGCGATCCCCGAAGACTTTCGCCTGGAGTCGGGGCAACGCCTGGCGGCGGCAGAGATCGTCGGCCGGCTGCACGGTCCCGATCACGGTCCCCTGGTCGTCATCGCCGGCGGCATTTCCAGCGACCGGTTCGCGGCGCGCTGGTGGTCGTTCGCCGTACGGCATGGCGGACCGGTCGATCTGGACCGGGTCCGGGTTCTGGCGTTCAACCTCCTGCCCGGACGCGACGATCCCGGCGTCACCCTGACCACGACGGATCAGGCCCGGCTGCTGGCCATACTGCTCAACCGCCTGGACCTGGCGCGGATCGACGCCTTCGTCGGCGCCTCCTACGGCGGCTGCATCGGCCTCGCCTTCGCGGCCGCCTTCCCCGAGCGGATCGGCGAGCTGGCGGTGATCTCGGCCGCCCACCGCGCCCATCCGGCGACGACCGCCCGGCGCGGCGTCCAGCGCCGTCTGCTGGCCTTCGCCCGCGACTGCGGCCGTGAAGCGGAGGGGATCGCCCTGGCCCGCGAACTGGCCATGACCACCTATCGCACCGCCGAGGAATTCGCCCTGCGCTTCGCCTCGACCCCGCCCGCCGGGGCCGGCGATCCCTACCCGGTCTGCGACTATCTGATCGCGCGCGGCGCCGCCTATGCCGGGGCAACTAGCGCCGACCGCTGGATCACCCTGTCGGATTCCCTCGACCGGCACAGCGTTCCGCCCGAGGCGGTGCGCTGCCCCCTGACCGTGATCGGTTTCACCTCGGACGGCCTGGCCCCGATCGGGGACAGCCGTGAACTGGCCGCTCGCGCGCCCAACCTGCGCCGCCTGGTCGAGGCCCCGTCGATCTTCGGCCACGACGCCTTTCTGAAGGAACGCGAGCTGATCGGCCGCGCCCTGCACGACTTTCTCTCTCCGCTCACCCTCCTCCAGACCCGCGAGATCGCCGCATGACCTGTCCGTCCTCCCCCCACCCCTGTACGACCGCCGCCCGTCACGGCGTGAACAGCGACCCGGCGCACGGCGCGGTCATGCCGCCGCTCTATCTCTCCTCGAACTACAGTTTCGACGGGCTCGAGGGTAAGCGGCGGTACGACTACACCCGGTCGGGCAATCCCACCCGTGATGTGCTCGGCGAGACTCTCGCGAAGCTGGAGGGCGGCTGCGGCGCGGTGGTCACCGCAACCGGCATGGCGGCGGTCGATCTGGCCCTGTTCACGCTTGAGCCCGGCGACCTGCTGATCGCGCCGCATGACCTGTACGGCGGCACCCATCGGCTGCTGTGCGCCCGCGCGAAACGCGGCCATTTCGATGTGCAGTTCGTCAATCAGAACGACCGCGCCGCGCTCGATACGGCCTTCGCCCTGAAGCCGAAGCTGATCCTGATCGAGACGCCGTCCAATCCGCTGATGCGGGTGGTCGATGTCGCCGACCTCTGCGCCCGCGCCCATGCCGTCGGCTGCAAGGCGGCGGTGGACAACACCTTCCTGTCGCCGGCCCTGCAGCAACCGCTGGCCCTCGGCGCCGATCTGGTGATCCATTCGACGACCAAATACATCAACGGTCATTCCGACGTCGTCGGCGGCTGCGTGGTGGCCAGGGATCCGGCCGACCTGGAGCAACTGACCTGGTGGGCCAACTGCCTGGGCGTCACCGGCTCGCCGTTCGATTCATACCTGACCCTGCGCGGCGTCCGCACCCTGTTCGCCCGCATCGAGCGGCAGCAGGCGACGGCGGGGCGCGTCGCCGAATGGCTGCTGGCCCAGCCCGCCGTGCGCGCCGTCCACTATCCGGGCCTGCCGTCGCACCCCGGCCACACCGTCGCCGCCCGTCAGCAGGCCGGCTTCGGCGCGATGCTCAGTTTCGAGCTGCACGACATCGCCGCCGTGCGCGCTTTCGTCGATCAGCTCGAGGTCTTCACCCTGGCCGAATCCCTCGGGGGGGTCGAAAGCCTGATCGCCCATCCCGCCCTCATGACCCATGCCGCCATGACGCCCGAGGCGCGCCGGACGGCGGGCATCACCGACGGCCTGCTGCGTCTCTCCATCGGCCTGGAGCATCCGGACGATCTGCTGGCCGATCTGGCGACGGCCCTGGGTTCCGTGCCGCTCCCGCTCGCCGCCGAAGCCGCGTGAGGAACACCGCCATGACCGCCCTGCCCCTCCCCCTGCCCGGCCCGTCATCCGCCGGTCACCCCGCCGTTCTGTACACGGACGAGCCCGTCGCCCTGCTTCAGCTGGACGGTTCCGATCCCGCCGGAGCCGCCTCCGCCGTCTATCGCGAGGTCCGCCGGGGCCGCCGGGTCGTCGCCGTCGCCTGCGGCGATCCCGAGGCCCCCGACCGGCTGGCCCGGACCCTGGACGCGATCGGCGTCGTCTCAGTCCAGCCCGCGCCCGGCGAGGCCGTGCTCGGCGCCGGGGTCACGCTCGTCGCCGGACCCCCGACCCTGCCGGCGCGGCCGCGCCCGGGTCCGGCCCGTATCCTGCGGGTGGCGCTGGCCGGTTGCGGCGTGGTCGGCGGCGGGGTGCTTCCCCGACTGCTGGCCGATCCGCGGTTCGAGGTCGTCGGGGTTCTGGTGCGCGACCCGGACAAGCCGCGCGATCCCCACATTCCGGCCGGCCTCGCCGTCGCGGACGCCGGAGCCCTGCTGGCGCGCGAGCCGGACATACTGGTCGAGGCGATTTCTGACGCCTCGACCGGCCTGGCCCTGATCCGTGCGGCCCTGACGCGCGGCGTGGATGTGGTCAGCGCCAACAAACAGGCCGTGGGCGCCGACCTGCGCGCCCTGACCGACCTGGCCGCGGCCCATGGCGCGCGTCTGCTCTATGCCGCCAGCGTCGGCGGCGGGGCGCCTCTGATCGAGACCGTGCGACGGGCGCGGGCCCACGGCCCTGTGGTCCGGATCGAGGCGGTGCTGAACGGCACCTGCAACTTCATCCTCAACCGTCTCGCCGAAGGGCTTCCGTTTGAGACAGCCCTGGGCGCCGCGCGCGACGCCGGCTTCGCCGAGGCCGACCCCTCGGCCGACCTGACCGGTCTGGATGCGGCCGCCAAACTGGCGATCCTCGCCCATGAGGCGCTGCAGGATCGGCTGATCGTCGAAGCCGTGGCGCGCGAGGCCCTGACCGCCGACGCAGATCTCCCGTCCGGCACGGTGCGGCAGCTGGCCCGGCTGGATGTCCGGACCGGCGAAACCGGGATCGCCCTCAGATGCGTGGACGGCGACGCGCTGTTCGCCGACCTCCCCGACGCATGGAACGCCCTGCGGGTCACCACCGGCGACGGGCGCGTCTTCACCGCGCGGGGGCGGGGCGCCGGACGAACGCCGACCGCCGAGAGCGTATGGGCCGACCTGATCGATCTGGCCGACGCCTGACCACACAAGAAGACGCCGCCGGTCCCCGGGGACCGGCGGCGTTGCAGGCGCTGATCAGGAGAAGATCAGAAGCGGTAGCGGGCGCCGACAAAATACTGGCGGCCGGTGTGGTGGTAGACCGAGGTGCTTGCGCGATCCATGCCGTCCCCGACGAACTGGTGGTTGAACTCGTCGGTCAGGTTGATGGCCTCGAAGGTCAGCTGCACCTGTTCGGTGATCTGGTAGGAGGCGGCGGCGTCGACGTTGAAGGTCTCCATCTTGCCTTCGAGATTGTTGCCGTTCCGTCCGGGCACGTTCTGGATATAGCCCTCGCGCGACGAACCCGAGATCCGCGCCGAGAACCGGTCGTCCTCATAGTAGAGCGTGGCGTTCCACGACTGGGGCGACAGGCTGATCAGATCGGCCGTGACGAAGGTCGCGCAGGTTACGCCGTTGCAGTAGTCGATCTCGGACTCGACGTGGGTGAAGTTCAGCTGGACGCCCGTGTTCGACAGCAGGCCCGGCAGGAAACGGAACGGCTGCTGGTAGCTGATCTCGAAGCCCTTCAGCGGCCCGCCTTCGGTGTTGATCGCCGAGGTCAGGGCGAAGATGGTCGAGGGTGAACAGGCGCCGGAACAGAAGGCCGGGTCGAAGGCTGACGGGTTCAGCGCCGTCAGGTCCGAATAGGCCAGGTCCTGCCGGACGACCTGGATGTAGGTGTCGATGTCCTTGTAGAAATAGGCGAAGGACAGCAGGCTTTCCGGCGCGAAATACCATTCGACGCTGAGGTCGTAGGTGGTCGCCCGGAACGGTTCCAGATTCACATTGCCGATCGTGGCGGTGAAGTTCGGCCCCGTCGCGTTCAGCGAGGTGGTCGGCACCAGATAGTTGGCGCCCGAGAGCGAGTTGTTGATCTGCGGGCGGGCCATGACCTTGGCCACGCCGAAGCGGACGAGCAGATCCTCAACCGGCTCCAGCGCGAGGTTCAGCGACGGGAGGGTGTCGTCATACTCATGCGTCCCGAACACCAGGGTGCCGCCGCCGGTCGAGCTGTAGCCCTCGGCATAGAGCTGGGTATTGACCTGACGCACCCCGACATTGCCGCGGAACGGCATGCCGGCCAGCTCGGTGTCAAAGTCCGCCTGGACATAGAAGGCCAGGTCATCCTCGCTGACATAGCGGTTGCCGCCGCGGGCGTTGCCGACCGTGATGCTGCCCAGGGTGAAGTTGCCGCCCGGAACGCCGGTGTCGCAGTTGCAATAGATGTTGAACAGCGAGGCGATGGCGCCGAGGTCAGGCCGCAGCCAGCTGGTGGCCGTGCCGGCGGGAACGAGGTTCGACCCGTAGCCGGTCAGGAGGTTGGAGATGTCCGCGACCGTGACGCCGCCCGGCAAGACAGGCACCACCGTTTCGTCGGTCCGCCGGAACTCGAAGGAGCGCGAGCCGTAGGTCTTCCAGTTGACGCCGGCCTTGATGGTCAGCCAGTCATTCGCGTCAAATTCCAGGTCGGCCTGGGCCGACTCGAACAGGGTGTCGACGCCCTGGGGACGGATGCGGATCTCGGAGCGGGGCACCGGCGAACCGGTCGGGTTCCACGACCAGGCGGCCGCGCTGGTGACATCGAAACCGTAGTCGATCGCGGGAGCGTTCGGATTGCCGCGGAAATCCCACGAGAAGCCGTCGGTGTCCCGTCGGTCCAGTGTGACCGTGGTCTGGAACGGGTTGTCGAAGTCGGATTCCGCCCGCCCGTAGTAGGCGCGGCCGCGCAGGCGGTCGCTGAAATCGTGCTCGGCGGTCAGGCTGTACTGCAGGAACTCGGTGGTCAGGTCGTCGAAGCGGGACTCGGACCGGACATCGACGTTGTCGAAGAGGCCGTAGACCAGCATGCCGTTCTGCACCTCGGCCTCGCGGACGATGACCTGGGTTTGCCCACCGGCGGCAGCGTTGCGGCTGAACGACAGCGATTCCAGGAAGTCTTCCTGACGGGTCGCATGCAGCTCGGAATACAGGATATCCACCGAGAACAGGGTCGTGTCGGCCGGGCGCCACTGGAAGGCGCTGGTAAGGCCGAGTCGCTCCTGCTCATGGGTCAGGCGACCATAGCGCGGCAGGCGCGGGATAAAGACGCTGTTCTGGTTCGCAGTGTTGTAGGCGGTGACATTGCCGGGGGTGTTGGCCGGCCGCGGGTTGCCGGTCGAACAGTTGGCGGCGCTGGAGCCGGTGGAGCCGCTGTTGCCGGGGTTCTGCGGCGCCACGCCGACCGGGGAGCAGAAGCCGCCCGAACTGCCCGAGCCGAACGCCGGGGCCCAGCGGACGGAGCTGAAGCCCTCCTCCAGGATGTTGCGTTCGCTGTAGGCCACGGAGAACAGGGCGCCGAACTCGTCGTTCGCCCCGAAGGTGTTGCTGATCAAGAACGCGGCGCGGGGGTCCCAGTTTTCCGACAGGTCGTTGTAGCCGCCCTGGAACGAGGCGGCCATGGTGAAGCCGCGGTTGTTGAACGGCCGCGTGGCCTGCAGATCGACGGTCGCGCCGAGCGAGCCCTCCTCGGTTTCAGCCGCGGCCGTCTTGCGGACCGTGATGCTGTTGAAGAGTTCGGAGGCGAAGACGTTGAAGTCAAAGCCGCGGCCACGGTTGGCGCCGCCCGAGGAGTCGGTGCCGCCGGCGGTGGCCTGGGCCTCCATGCCGTTGATGCGGGTGCGGGTGAAGTCCGAGCCGAGACCGCGGACGGTGATCGAGCGACCCTCGCCGGCGTCGCGATCGATAGCGACGCCCGGGACGCGCTGGATCGATTCGGCCAGGTTCAGGTCGGGGAAGTCGGCGATGTCCTCGGCGACGATGACGTCGATGACGTTGGCGTCGCGCCGCTTGGCGTCGAGGCCGGCGGTCAGACTGGCCCGGAAGCCGGTGACGATGACCTCGTCAATTTCGGTGGGCTCATCCTGCGGCGCGGTCTGGGCGACGGCGGCGCCGGCCCCCAGGGTCATGCCAAGCGACAGGACGACGGCCAGACTGGACGCTCCGGCGAACAGGCTGCGGCGAAGAGTGCGGGTCATCCCCGGCTGAATGGCTTGCAACATATGCTCCCTCCCAATGGGCATACAGAACGCCGAGGTGGCCCCGGTCTATGTGTTTTTGCGACCCGGCGTCTCTGGCCCAATCGTTTGACACCGGTGTCATAATCGCATGGAATAGGTTCTGACACCGGTAGCAATCACGAGCCTAACCCGATGATCCGTGTTTTCGCAACCCCGCTTCTTGGTCTTGCGGTTTCAAGCGCTGCGGTAACGGCGGTGTGCGTGTCTGTTTGGGCACACCCCGCATCGGCGCGGACGGCGGCGGACGTCCTGGCCTTCCCCGGCGCGGAAGGCGCTGGCCGGTTCGCCGTGGGCGGTCGCGGGGGTCGGGTGCTGCGAGTGACCCATCTGGGCGACGCCGGTCCTGGCAGCCTGCGCGCGGCGGTTGAGGCCGAGGGGCCGCGCACCGTCATCTTCGACGTAGGGGGCGTGATCCGTCTGGCCTCACCCCTGACCATCCGGCGGGACCGCATTACCATCGCCGGCCAGACCGCCCCCGGCGGCGGGATCACCCTGCGCGATCATCCGCTCGTCGTCTCGGCCAGTGACGTGGTGATCCGCCATATCCGCTCACGCCTCGGCGACGAGAGCGGGGTCGAGGCCGACGCCATCTCGGTGGAACGCGGCCGGCGGATCATCCTCGATCACATCTCCGCCTCCTGGTCGATCGACGAGACCCTGTCGGTCGGCAGCCGCTACAGCCCGCCCGAGCGGGGCGTCTATGACGTGACCGTGCAGTGGTCGCTGATCGCGGAGTCGCTCAACGCCTCGCGCCACGCCAAAGGCGACCATGGCTACGGCTCGCTGGTGCGCGGCGGCCACGGCGCGCGCATGACGTTTCACCACAATCTCTGGGCGGCGCACCGGGCGCGGATGCCCCGGCCCGGCAACTACAATCCGCCGGCGGTCGATCCCGAAGGACCCCGGTTCGAGTTCAGATCCAACGTCTTCTATGACTGGGGCGGTGGGCACGCGGGCTACAACGCCGACACCGAAAGCCTGTCGTCCTACGCCTTCATCGGCAACGCCTACATCCCCGGTCCCGACTCGGCGGGGCGGTGGGCGTTCGAGGAATCCAACCCGCTGGCCCGCGCCTGGTTCGAGGGCAACGCCATGGACGGCGTGGTCCCCGCCGACCCCTGGAGTCTGGTGAAGGACTCAGATCGGCCCGGATACCGGCTCACGGCGCGTCCGGACTGGGCGGAGGCCGCGGAACAGACCGCCGCTGAGGCCGAGCGCCTGGTGCTGGCGCGAGTCGGCGCGGGCCGGGTCCGTGACGCCGTCGACGCCCGGATCATCGAGGGTGTTCGCGCCCGTACCGGTCGCATCATCGACAGCCAGACCCGGGTCGGCGGCTGGCCGGAGCCTGAGTCGGGTTCACCGTGGGCGGACGGCGACGGCGACGGCATGCCGGATGACTGGGAACAGGCCAAAGGTCTCGACCCGGCTGACGCGGCGGACGGCGGCGCAGACCGTGACGGCGACGGCTACACGAATCTGGAAGACTGGCTCAACAGCCTCTGATCAGCGCGCCAACCAGCCCCCGTCCACGGCCAGAACCGTGCCATGCACATAGGCCGCCGCATCCGAGGCCAGGAAGACCGCGGCCCCGCTGATATCCGACGGATCGCCCCAGCGGCCCGCCGGGATGCGCGCGAGGATGTCGCGGTTGCGGGTCTCGTCGGCGCGCAAGGCCTCGGTGTTGTTGGTCGAGAAATAGCCCGGCGCGATGGCGTTGACGTTGATGCCCTTCGCCGCCCACTCGCAGGCCAGCAGCCGGGTCAGCCCGGCCAGACCGCTCTTGGACGCCGTATAGGACGGCACCCGGATGCCGCCCTGGAAGCTGAGCATCGAGCAGATGTTGATGATCTTGCCGCCCCGGCCCGTCTCCGCCCAGGTGCGGGCCACGGCCTGGCTGAGGAAGAAGGCGGTCTTGAGATTGGTGTCCATGACCGCGTCCCAGTCCTCTTCGGTGAAGTCCAGACTGTCGGCGCGGCGGATGATGCCGGCGTTGTTCACCAGGATGTCGATGGCGCCCACGGCCGCCACGGCCTCGGCCACCACGCCGGCGACGGGGGCGACCGTGGACAGGTCGGCGGGAATCGCGTGCAGGGCCCGGCCGGCGTCCGCGACCATGGCCGCGGTCTCCGTCGGCGCCGACCGGCCCACGGCGATGATGTCAGCCCCGGCCTGCGCCAGTCCGACGGCGATGGCCTGTCCTAGACCTGTATTGGCGCCGGTGACCATGGCCGTCTTGCCCGTCAGATCGAAAGAGACGCTCATGTTCAGCCTGCCTGTATCGTGCGGGTTTGATGCGGATTGTATGGATAGGTAACCGGTGTCATAACCTTATGCAAACTGGGGCCGGCGGCCCGCCTCATCATCAAGCCTCGAGCAAAATCCATGAAAATCGCCCTTGTCATCGAGAACAGCCAGGCCGCCAAGAGCGAGACCGTCCACGCCGCCCTCACCGCCGTCGCCGTGCCGCTGGGCCATGAGGTCTTCCACTACGGCATGTACACGCCCGAGGATAAGGCATCGCTGACCTATGTGATGAACGGCCTGCTGACCGGCCTCCTGATCAACTCGGGCGCGGCGGATTTCGTGGTCACCGGATGCGGAACCGGCACGGGCTCCATGCTGGCCGCCAACGCCATGCCGGGCGTGTTCTGCGGCCTGATCATCGATCCGACCGACGCCTTCCTGTTCGGCCAGATCAACGACGGCAACGCCATCGCCATGCCCTACGCCAAGGGCTTCGGCTGGGCGGCCGAACTGAACCTGCAGGACGTCTATCGCAAGCTGTTCGAGGGCGAGCGCGGCCTGGGCTACCCGAAGGAGCGCGCCGAGATCATGCGGAAAAACCGCGGCATCCTGAAGGACCTGAAAGCCGTCACCTGCCACGACATGCTGACCGTCCTGAAGACCGTGGACCAGGACCTGCTGAAGGCCGCCGTCGCCGGCGAACGCTTCCAGGAATATTTCTTCGCCAACGCCACGGATGAAGCGATCCGCGACCATGTGAAGGGTCTCGTCAGCCACTGACGGTCCGTCCACACCATGGCGCCGAACAGCTAGGCCGTTGACGGGACCAGCGCCCTCCGGACGGCCGTGGCGAGTTCGGCCAGACGGAAGGGTTTGCGCAGCAGGCTCTCCGGCGGCATCACCCGGTCGACGGCCTCCATGTCGGCATAGCCCGTCGCCATGATGATGGGCAGTGCAGGCGCCGAGGCCCGGGCCTCCATGACCACATCGACCCCGGTCATGCCCGGCATGGCATAGTCCACGATCAGCAGGTCCGGCGGGGTCTCCTTTAGCCGGCGCAGGGCCGACCGACCCTCCGCCGCCTCGTCGACGCTGTAGCCGAGCGACTGCAGGCAATCGACGATGAAGCGTCGAACGTCCGCGTCGTCATCGACCACCAGAATCCGCTTGTGCGGGCCGTCGGCGCGGGCATCCGCGGCAAACGCATCCTCGGGCGCCGGCAGGGTCGCTTCTGCGGCCGGCAGCCAGATCTCCACCGTGGAGCCCTGCCCCTCGACGCTGGACAGCCGCACCGTCCCGCCCGACTGCTGGGCGATGCCATAGACCTGGCTCAGGCCCAGACCGGTGCCCTTGCCGATCGGCTTGGTCGTGAAGAAGGGATCGAACACCTTGGACAACAGATGCCCCGGTATGCCGGAGCCGGTGTCGCGCACGCTGATCACCGCATAGTCCCCCGGCGCCAGATCTCTGCCCTCGGCAGGCCGTCCGCCTGTGGCGATCGTCAACACCCCGCCGTCCGGCATGGCGTCGCGCGCATTGATCGAAAGGTTCAGGATCGCCAGCTCCAGCTGGTTGTCGTCCGCCAGCGCCCATGGCCCCGTGGCGTCGAGCGCCATCTCGATCCGGACCATCGGACCGATCGTCCGGCCCAGCAGATCGTGCATTCCGGTCACGAGCGCGTTCAGGTCGACCGCCTTGAGCGTCAGGTTCTGGGTCCGCGAAAAGGCCAGCAGCTGGTGGGTCAGCTTGGCCGCCCGCTCCGCCGCCTGCCGCGCGAAATCCGCCAGCCGGGCGGTCTTCTCATCCTCGGTGCGGCGCTGGATCAGCTCGAGATTGCCGAAGATGACGGTCAACAGGTTGTTGAAGTCATGGGCGATGCCGCCCGTGAGCTGGCCCACCGCCTCCATCTTCTGCGACTGCGCCAACGCCGCCTGGGCGCGCTCCCGCTCCGCGACTTCCTGCATCAACTGATTGTTGGCCGAGGACAGTTCCCCGGTCCGTTCGGCGATCCGGGCTTCCAGCGAACCGTTGAGGCTGGTCAGTCGCCCCTCCGCCGACTGCAGCTCCTCGAGGTGCCGCCGGGCCTCATACTGGCGGCTGCGCCCGCGCATGGCCGAATTGACGGCGCTGGCCAGGGTCTCGCTATGCACCGGTCGCTCCAGCACCACGACATTGCCGAGTTGCCGCAGCATCTTCAGCGCATCCCGGGGCCGCCGTCCGGCTCGCTTGGTGGCCAACAGGATGAACGGGAAGTCGGACCAGGAGGGCTGTTCGCTCAACCAGCCGTCCAGCGCGGCCGTGTCGTCGTCCAGCAGCGACTCCTCCGTCACCACCGCGACGGCCGCGCCGCGCTGGCCCTCGCGCGCCAGGTCGCGGCAGCTGTCGCAGATCAGGCTCTCATGTCCGGCCTTGGCCAGAAGCTGTGCGATGACCGCTGCGTCCCGGCCTTTGACGGCCAGAAGCAGAATGCGATACTCCACCCGCTCAGTCCCCCCCGGCGGCGGGCTCGGCGGACATCATGGGCGTCGCGCCGCGATAGTTGGGCAGGCCGGCCAGGACGCCCTCGAAATCCTTGAGCGGCTCGCCGATCTCTATTCCGCGGCGCGCGAGACGGAACTCCCGGATGCTCGACTGGTGTTCGGTGGTCCGGCTCTTGGCCACCGAGATCGCCTTCAACACATGGCCGCGCGACTCGAAATACCGGAACAGCACGATGGTGTCCGACAGATAGCTGAGATCGATTTCGGAGCGGACCTCGCCGATGATGCCGTGCTGGCCCAGGATCAGCACCGTGATCACGCCCTGCTGGTTCAGATAGCTCAGCATCTCGTGCATCTGCAGCAGCAGGTATTTCTCGCCCGGCATGGCCTGCAGGAAGGCGTTCAGGCTGTCGATGGCGATAAAGCCGACGCCGTCCTGTTCCACCGCCCGCCGTATCCAGCTGGCGAATTCGCCGGGCGTCAGTTCCGCGGGATCGATCTGGCGGACCTGCATCATGCCGCTGTCGATATGCGGCTGCAGGTCCATGCCCATGGCCTTCGACCGGGCCAGCATGGTCGCGATGCCCTCGTCGAACAGATAGTAGGCGGCCTTCTCGCCGCGCTGGATCGCCTCCAGCCCGCAGCAGACCGCGGTCGTGGTCTTGCCCACGCCCGACGGCCCGTTGAGCAGGGTGTTGGTCCCCGGCGACAGCCCGCCGCCGAGCATTTCGTCCAGCGGACCGATGCCGGTCGAAACGAGGTCGGCGCTGAATTCGGCATGGTGATCGGCCGCCACCAGGCGGGGGAACACCGAGACACCGCCGGTCTCGATGGCGAAGTCATGGAAGCCCCCGCGGTATTTGACACCGCGCATCTTCACCACCCGAAGGCGACGCCGCTCGGAGCCATATTCCAGCGCCGCCTGCTCCAGGGTGATGACCCCGTGCGCGATGCTGTGCAGCTGCAGGTCGGCGGGGTCGGAACTGCGATCGTCGAGCAGCAGGACCGTGCAATTGCGGGTCGAGAAATACTGCTTCAGCGCCAGGATCTGACGCCGGTAACGCAGGGAGTTCTGCGCCAGCAGGCGCATCTCTGACAGGCTGTCGAACACCACCCGCGACGGCCTAAGCCGATCGACGCATTCCATGACGCCGGCGATGGTCTCGCCCAGCTCGACCTCGGAGGGATCGAGAATGGACTGCTCGCTTTCCGGATGCAGGCCGTCCTCGCTGACGAGTTCGAACAGTTCGATGCCGTCCAGCGTCCAGCCGTGACTGCGACCCACCTCACGCAGCTCCGCCGCGGTTTCCGACAGGGTGATGTACAGCCCCGGTTCCCCGGCGCGGGCGCCCTCCAGCAGGAACTGGAGCGCGATCGTCGTCTTGCCGCTGCCGGGCGTGCCTTCGAGCAGATAGGACCGGTTGGCCGTCAGCCCTCCGCCGAGGATGGTGTCCAGCTCGGAAACGCCCGTGGAGACACGGGCAGAAGCGGCAGAGGCAGACTTGGCTTGCATGGGCCTTCTCGGACATCGCTCGCGGCTGTGAGCCGGGAAGGAACGAGCTTTGCCGGAATTGGCTCCCTGAAAAGCAACGCTTCAGCGAGGCAGCCGCTCGCTGAAGCGGTTTTCGAAAGTCGCCTCAGCCCGCGGGCGGCGCCGTCGAGTCCCTGACCACGAGGGACGGATCGACCTCGGGCTGCTGCAGGGTCGCGGCGTCGAGACCGCGCAGTCCGGCGGTCAGTTTCTCGGCGGCCATCCGGCCCATGTCGCGGATCGGCAGGCGGACGGTGGTCAGGTTCGGCCACACCCGGGACGCCATCGGCAGGTCGTCGAAACCGACGATCGAAAGGTCGCGCGGCACGTCCAGACCGGCGTCGCGCGCGGCCTTCATCACCCCGATGGCCATTTCGTCATTGCCCGCGAAGATGGCGGTCGGGCGCTGGGGCAGGGCCAGCAGCTCCGTCGCGGCCGCGACCCCGGACTCGAACGTATAGGCCGCCCGCCGCACATAGGCCGGGTCCAGCGCCAGCCCGTGCTCGGCCAGGCCTTCGGCGAAGCCCTTGCCGCGCTCGTGCGAGGAACGGAAGGTGTCGGGACCCGAAATGAAGGCGATCCGCCTGTGGCCCAGCTCGGCCAGATGGCGCGCCGCCCGCGCCGCGCCCCGGCTGTCGTGAGTGACCACCATGCGCGCGGGGTCGTCCAGCGACACCGAGGCGATCCGCACATAGGGGCAGTCCGCCTCCTTCAGGATCGCCACGACCCGGTCGTCCTCGGACACCGACGGCGGCATCACCACGCCGAACAGCTTCTGGCGGACGATGAAATTCCGCACGTCGGTCAGAAAAACGTCCGACGCCCGGTTGCAGGGATGGACGACCAGTTCGAGCCCCGAGCCGCGCACCGCGTCCAGCACGCCCTGCTGCATGTTGACGACGTAGTTCGGGCTGGGATTGTCATAGATCATCCCGACCAGGAACGATCGCCGGAAGGCCAGTCCCCGTGCCTGCGGATCGGGCGTGAAGCCGTGTTCGGCGATCACGGCCTCGACCCGCTTGCGCGTGTCCTCCTTGACGAAGGGCGAGTTGTTGATGACCCGCGAGACGGTCTTCTTCGACACCTCGGCGATGCGGGCGATGTCGTTGATGGTGGCGGGTTTGCCGCCGGTCCGTCGGGGTTCGTTCACTGAGGGAATCTCTCTGGCCGAACGGTGTCCTTAGACCTTGCCGCGCGCCGTGTCAGCGGTCACGTCCCGCGGCGCGTCGCCGGACGATCCAGCACATCATCGCGCAACGGAGTCATGAAACGCAGGTCCCAGTCGTCGGGATTGAACGGCTTGCGCGTCGCCTCGACGACGGCCGGATAGCCGCCGACCTCGCGCTCGTGATCGATGATCTCGCCCCGGCCCTCGGCGACCTCGGCGATCAGCAGGACATCGCGCATGTCGCGGTCCCAGGGCCGCGCGCCGACATTGGCCAGCACGCTGCGCTGCACGTCCACGGCCGGGATCGGCGTCAGCCCCTCCCACCACACAGGCGGGCGGCGAACTTCGATGATGCGGGCCGGGCTGGTGGTGTAGCGGCCGAACATGCGGATCGGATCGCCGACCTGGTCCACGGCGATATTGTCGCGGCCGTAGTATTCCACGTCCCCGGCCCCGCCGATCATCATGAAGGCCAGATGGTCCGTCGGGGTCGATGGTCCGGCGCGCAAGACATTGCCGACCACCGTCATCCTGCCGACCTCGAACGGGACGCTCCCCCACTCCTCGGGCGCGAGGTTGTAGTGGATGGCGCGGGGGCCCGGATTGTAGATCAGGTTGTTGACGATGACGCCGTGCACGCCGCCCTTGAACAGCGGGCTGCGCTCATAGTTGTGGGCGTAAAGATTGCCGACGATCAGCAGGCCGGTGACGTTGTCGTGAATCAGCGAGCCCTTGGAATGTTCGCCCTTTGAATGGGTCGAATAGGCCAGGCTTTCGCCGTTCAGATTGTTCGAAAAGGTGATGTTGTGGCTGGTGCCGCGCCGCCATTCCTCGGGCGTCGATCCGGTGAAGCGCGGGCCCGAGGCCGAGAGGTTCTCGTCCGTGCCCCAGGTCAGGCTGCAGTGGTCGATGATGACATTGTAGGCCCCGACCGTGGCGATGCCGTCCTCGTCCCAGCCGCTCATCCATTCTCCGCCGGCCGAGCCGGGGCGGACGCGGATGTGCTGAACGATCACGTCATGGGCCGTGATGTCCATGCCGCCCCGGATCAGGGTGATGCCCGGCGACGGCGCGGTCTGCCCGGCGATGGTGATGAAGGGGTTGCGCAGCCGCAGGGTTTTCTTGCCCAGGTCGATGACCCCGCCGACCTCGAACACCACGATACGGGGGCCGTCCGCCTCGATCGCCGCGCGCAGCGAGCCGGGCCCCTCGCTGTCCAGATTGGTGACCCGAATGATCTGGCCGCCCCGCCCGCCGGGCGTCTGGGCGGCCCAGCCAAGGGCGCCCGGGAAGGCCGGCAACGGCGCTTCGACGGCGGCTGGCCCAGGCGCTTGGGCCGGAGCGGGCGACGCAACAACGACGGGAAGCAGCAGGGCGGCCGCCAGGGCGGCGAAGCGGAGCAGGGTCATGTTTCCATCCTATCGCACGGTCGCCTGTCGTCGCGACCTTGAGCCGGGGCGCCGCCGGAAGGGCTTCGCCGGATTCAAATTGACACCGGTTTCCTTCCTGCGCAATGTCTGACGCAACAGGGAGGCGGCGTGAGCCACGCACACGACAATTCAGCGGCTTCGCCGATCGCGCACGCCTTTGTGGCGGCGCGTCGCAACAGCCATGCGCTCGACGTCTATCCGGGCGTCCAGCCCGATTCGCTCGCGGCCGCCTACGCCATCCAGGACGAGGCGATCGCCGCCTGGCCTGACCGGATCGCCGGCTGGAAGCTCGGCCGGATCAACGCCCCCCACGATGGACGCTTCGGCGCCGGCCGGCTGGCGGGGCCGATCTTTTCCCGCAACGTCTGGATCGCCGGCCATACTCCGACCCGCTTCGGCGTCATCGAGGGCGGCTTCGCCGCCGTCGAGGCGGAATATGTGCTGGAACTGGGCGAGACCGCCCCCGATCGGGGCGACTGGACCGCCGATACGGTCGCGCCGCTGGTGTCCCGCGTCTTCATCGGGGTCGAGATCGCCGGCAGTCCCTTCGCCGAAATCAACAGTCATGGGCCCGCCGTCACGGCGTCGGACTTCGGCAACAACGCCGGCCTGATCCTCGGCGGCGAGATTGCCGGATGGCGCGAGCGGCTGTCCGGCCTGACCTGCACCATGGCCATCAATGACATCGTCATCGGACGGGGCGGCGCCACCGCCATCCCCGGCGGACCGCTCGATTCCCTCGCCTTCCTGCTGAACCTTCTGCACCAGCGCGGACGGCGGCTCGAGGCCGGGCAACTGGTCTCGACGGGGGCCGCCACCGGCGTGCACGATATCTTCGCCGGCCAGTCCGCCTCCGCCGATTTCGGACCCGATGGCCGTATCGATTGTCTCGCGATCCCGGCGACAGGAGCCCTCGCATGAGCCTGACCCGTCGCGCGCTCGGTCTCGCGAGCCTTTCCGGACTGGGTCTTGCGGCCTGCGCACCCCGATCCGTCGCCAACGGCCAGACCATCTTCAACGCCGTCGACGTCCACCCCGGCGACTTCCCCACGGTCACCGCCGTCAAATGGATCGGCGAGGAGCTTGGCCGCCTCACCGATGGTCGGCTGGGCGTCCGCCAGTTCCCCTCCGGCCAGCTGGGCAATGAGGACGATTCGATCGGCCTGACGCGCTTCCGGGCGGTCGACATGTGCCGGGTCGCTGTCGCGGCCCTGAACAACGCCTTCCCGGAAACCCGGCTGCTGGCCCTGCCCTATGTCTTCCGCTCGGTCCCCCATGTCCGGGCGGTCGTGGACGGCGAGATCGGCACTGAACTGCTCAATGTGTTCGAGGGCCGGGGTCTGGTGGGGCTGGCCTATTACGACGCCGCGCCGCGTTGCTTCTACAATGTGCGCCACCCGGTGACCGAGCCGGGCCAGCTGCGCGGCCTGAAGATGCGGGCGCCGCAGTCCGACATCTTCCTCGACTCGATCCGCGCCATGGGCGCCAACCCGACGCCGCTGACCTTTGGCGCCGTCTTCTCCTCGTTGCAGACCCATCTGATTGACGGCGCCGAGAACAACTGGCCCGCCTACCAGTCCAGCCGCCAGTATGAGGTCGCCCGGTACTGGAGCCAGACCGAACACTCCTTCTCGCCCGACGCCCTGCTGATGTCGAAGACCAGTTTCGACGCCATGACGCCGGCGGACCAGGAGCTGGTTCGCGATGTGGCGCGTCGTTCGGTCCAGGTCATGCGTGTCGACTGGGACGCCCGCGAGGCCTCCGCCCGGGAGGCCGTCATCGCCGCCGGGGTCCAGGTCGCCGAGGTCGACAAGGACGCCTTCGCCGCCACGGTTCGACCCGTGCTGGACAAATATCTCGCCGAGCCGCGCCTGCGCGCGCTCCACGAACGGATCGCAGCGGTCGCCTGAACGACCGCGCAAAACATCGGCGCTCAGGGAGGGCCCGAAGATGTCTGAACCACGACGCGGAAGCGCGCGCGCGCTCGACGGTCTGGCGGCCCTGTCCATGGGGCTGGCCGGCGTGGCTTTGGTCGCCATGGCGTTGATCCAGGCCTGGCAGGTGTTCGCCCGCTATGTGCTGAACGACAGCCCCGGCTGGACCGAGCCCCTCGCCCTGCTGCTGATGAGCTTCGCCGTCATGTTCGGCGCCGCCGTCGCCGTGCGGCGCGAGACCCATTTCGCCTTCCAGTCCTTCCGCGACGCGGCCCCGGGCCCGCTCCAGTGGCTTTTGAAGTCGATCTCGCGAGGGATCGCCGCCGCGTCCGGCGCCGGACTGATGGTTCTGGGCGGAACCCTGATGATCGACGAATGGCCGGTGGCCATGGCCGGCGCGCCCCTGCCCTCCGGCCTGAAGTTCGCCGGCCTGTGCATCGGCGGCGCCCTGATCCTGCTGTTCTCGATCGAGCGCCTGCTGACCGGCGACTATCGCGCGCCGGATGCGGCGACGAAGGCGGAGGACTGAGCATGGAATACATCATCCTCTTCGGCCTTCTCGCCATCCTTCTGGCCATCGGCGTGCCGGTCGCCTTCTCCCTGCTGGCCGCCACCCTGGCGACGGTCCTGTATCTGGCCCTGCCGCCGATCGTGGTGTTCCAGCAGATGGGATCCGACATCACCTCGGTGGCCCTGCTGGCCATTCCCCTGTTCATCTTCACCGGCGAGCTGATGATGAAGGGCGGCCTGTCCGACCGGATGATCGCCCTGGCCTCGTCCATGGTCGGCCATGTCCGCGGCGGTCTGGGGCAGGTCACCGTGGTCGGCTCGACCCTGTTCGGCGGCGTCTCGGGCAGCGCCATCGCCGACGTCTCGGCCATCGGCGGCACCATGATTCCGCAGATGCAGAAGCGCGGCTATGACGCCGACTACGCCGTCAACGTCACCATCTCGGCGGCGCTGGTGGCCCTGCTGGTGCCGCCCTCGCACAACATGATCCTGTATTCGGCCGCGGCCGGCGGCGGGGTGTCGATCTCGGACCTGTTCGCGGCGGGCATCATTCCCGCCCTGATGCTGGCCGCCGCCCTGATGATCACCTCCTACGTCGTGGCGCGGCGGCGCGGCTATGCGGCCGAGGCCTTCCCCGGCTTCCGCGCCGTGGCCGTCCGACTGGTGGCCGCCATTCCCGGCCTGCTGCTGGTCGGCATCATCTTCACCGGCATCCGGATGGGGGTCTTCACCGCGGTCGAGAGCGCCTCGATCGCCGTGGTCTACGCCACCGTGGTCACCGGCCTGATCTACCGTCACATGACCTGGACCGCCTTCAAGGCCGCCTGCCTCGGGGCGGCGCGAACCTCGGGCATGGTCCTGTTCATCATCGGCTGCGCCGGCGCCTTCGGCTGGCTGATGGCCTATATGCAGGTGCCGACCATGATGGTCGATCTGCTGCAGACCCTGACCGACAATCCGATCCTGATCCTGCTGCTGATCAACGTCATCCTGCTGATCCTCGGCACCTTCATGGACATGGCGCCCCTGATCATCATCTGCACGCCGATCTTCCTGCCGGTGGCGAAGGCGTTCGACGTTGATCCGGTGCAGTTCGGCGTCATCCTGCTGCTCAACTGCGGCATCGGCCTGATAACGCCGCCGGTCGGGTCGGTGCTGTTCGTCGGCAGCGCCATCGCCGGCATACCGATGACGCGGGCGCTGAAGACCATCTGGCCGTTCTGGCTGACTTGCGCCGCCGTGCTGATGCTGGTCACCTTCATCCCGGCGCTTTCGCTGTGGCTGCCCTCGCTGATGAAATGACCGATCTGCTGGCGCTGCGCAGCGCCGAAGACTGCCGCTGGGACTGCGTCGCCCTGGGCGAGGTCATGCTGCGCCTCGACCCGGGCGAGGGCCGGATCCGCACAGCCCGCAGCTTCCAGGTCTGGGAGGGCGGCGGCGAGTACAATGTCGCCCGGGGCCTGCGCAAGACGTTCGGGATGCGCACCTCGGTCGTCACCGCCCTGCCCCGCAACGAGATGGGCGCCCTGGCCGAGGACCTGATTCTGCAGGGCGGGGTGGATACGTCCCACATCCTGTGGCGCGAGGCCGACGGCGTCGGCCGCAACACCCGCATGGGCCTGAATTTCACCGAACGCGGCTTCGGGGTCCGCGGCGCCCTGGGGGCCTCCGACCGCGCCAATTCCGCCGCCTCACAGATGACGCCCGACGAGATCGACTGGGACGCCCTGTTCGGGGTCGAGGGCGTACGATGGCTCCACACCGGCGGCATCTTCGCCGCCCTGTCCGGGAGCACGTCGGCGACGACCCTGGCCGCGATCCGGGCGGCCAAACGGCACGGCGTGGTGGTCAGCTACGATCTCAACTACCGCGCCAGCCTGTGGTCCAGCCATCCCGACCCCGACGCCGCCCAACGGGTCAATCGCGAGATCGCCGGCCTGGCTGATGTTCTGGTGGGCGACGAATACGCCTTCGAATCCTGCCTTGGAATCGGCGGTCACGCTCCGCGCGCGGAGCCGAGCGACGCCGCGCCGTTCGACGCCCTGGTGGCCCGCGCCGCGATCGATTTCCCGAACGTCCGGATCTTCGCCGCCACCCTGCGCGACCCGGTCTCCGCCTCGGTCAACCGCTGGGGCGCGGTGCTGTGGGCGGCCGGCGAGCGCCATGCGACGCCTGTCCGCGAGATCGCGGTGCTCGACCGGGTCGGCGGCGGCGACGGCTTCGTCTCCGGCATGGCATACGCCTTCCTCAACAACCTCGGTCCCCGGACGGCCGTCGACTACGGTGCGGCCCACGGCGCCCTCGCCATGACCACGCCCGGCGACAACGCCATGACCAGTCTGGCGGAGGTCAAGGCCCTCGCCGGCGGGCGCGGAGCGGCCGCGATCCGCTGACCGGAATGACCTGTGGTTGTCCGCAACCGGGCCCGGGAAACCGGCATGATCCGGTGGTCTCCGGGGAAAGTGCGGCTTTGGCGCCACCCTCTCAGGGGAAGACGCTCCTCGATCCGGTATTGCGTGACGTTTCACAAAACCGTATGCAACTTCACTTAGGCAGGCTCGTTGAGAATGCCATTCAACCCGGAGACTGACTGATGAAGAAAACTGTTGCCGCCATCACAGCCGGCCTCCTGCTCATCGCAGGCCAGGCCGTCGCCCAGAACAACACCGCCGGCGCCCGCGTGGGCGACCGTGTCGGCGCCCAAACCGCTGAGTCGAGCGAGTTTGCCGGCGTGCCGATCTTCGTGCTCCTGATCGGCGCCGCCGTTCTGGTGACCACGATCGTCGTCGCCACCGACGACGACAGCGAGAGCGACTAAGCTTCCGCCATCGTCTGCAAAGACCAGTTCAGCCCCCGTTGCGAAAGCAGCGGGGGTTTTTCGTTGTCCCGCGCCCGACCTGACCCCCTTGACCCGACGCCGCCTCTCGCGCGGCCTGAACCCCGCCGCTAGAGTGAATCGACAAGTCGGGGGACGAGACGATGACCGAAGCCGCCACGGACGAACACACCGTCGACCGCGACGACCGTCTGGTCATCCTCGCCTCTTCCGTCGGCACCGTGATCGAGTGGTACGACTTCTATCTCTACGGCTCGCTGGCGGCGATCATCACCGTCCAGTTCTTCTCGGGGGTCAATGAGACCACCGGCTACATCTTCGCCCTGATGGCCTTCGCCGCCGGATTCGCGGTGCGGCCCTTCGGGGCGGTGTTCTTCGGCCGGCTCGGCGATCTGTGGGGCCGCAAGAATACCTTCCTGGTGACCATGCTGCTGATGGGGCTGTCGACCTTCGTGGTCGGCCTGCTGCCCTCCTACGCCGCCATCGGCGTGGCCGCGCCCATCATCCTGATCGCCATGCGCCTGCTCCAGGGCCTGGCCCTGGGCGGCGAGTACGGCGGCGCCGCCACCTATGTCGCCGAACACGCCCCGCCCGGAAAGCGCGGCCTCTACACCAGCTTCATCCAGATCACCGCCACCGCCGGCCTGATGCTCAGCCTGCTGGTCATCCTGGGCGTCCGCACCGCCGTGGGCGAGGCGGCCTTCCTCGACTGGGGCTGGCGCATCCCCTTCCTCGTCTCGATCCTGCTGCTCGGCGTGTCGCTGTGGATCCGGCTGAAGCTGGCCGAAAGCCCGGCCTTCGCCCGCATGAAGGCCGAGGGACGCGGCTCCAGGACCCCGCTCAAGGACAGTTTCGGCAAATGGCCGAACCTGAAGCTGGTGCTGCTGGCCCTCATCGGCCTGACCGCCGGCCAGGCCGTGGTCTGGTACACCGGCCAGTTCTACGCCCTGTTCTTCCTCGAGAAGACGCTCAAGGTCGATGCGCCGCTGGCCAACGTCCTGATCGCCATCGCCCTGCTGCTGGCCACGCCCTTCTTCGTCTTCTGGGGCTGGCTGTCGGACAAGGT
>JAHKAM010000061.1 GCA_018826515.1 Alphaproteobacteria bacterium | reverse complement strand
CGCGCACCCATGCCGTGGTCCGCCGCTCCAAGGGTCACGCCCAGGCCATCATCCACACCGGCGAGATCGCCGTGAACCTGGACGGCAAGACGGTCGAGGTGAACGGTCACCGCGTCCATCTGACGGGCAAGGAATACCAGATGCTGGAGCTGCTCTCGCTCCGCAAGGGCACCACCCTGACCAAGGAAATGTTCCTCAACCACCTGTACGGCGGCATGGACGAGCCCGAGCTGAAGATCATCGACGTCTTCATCTGCAAGCTGCGCAAGAAGCTGGCGACGGCCGCCGGCGGCAAACACTACATCGAAACCGTCTGGGGCCGCGGCTATGTGCTGCGCGACCCGTCGGAAAGCTCCGTCGCGGCCCCGGCCAGCGCCGCCGCCTGATCGGTCCGGCTATCGAGACATTGAAGCGCCCGCCGGAGGAATCCGGCGGGCGTTTTCGTTCAGGTCACACCTGGTTGAAGCAACCCGTGTTCACTTGACGTCCGTGACCTGAAGTTGAAGTCTTCGGGAGGTGCCTGGCTATTGGGTCCATCCCTGAGCCCCCGTGCCTGCATTCAGGGAGGACAAACCGATGAAATATGTGATCGCCGTAGTCGCGGGCGCGCTGGCGTTGATTGGATGCGCCACGGGGCAAAGAGCGCACTTCCTTGGTAAGCCGGTCGAGGTCGCGATTGCGCAGTTCGGCCCCCCTGACAGCGTTACCGACCTGTCCGACGGCCGCCGTGAGTTCCAGTGGCGCAAGCAGAGGAAAGAGGTCGAGCTCAACCAGGTCACGATGCAGGTCTGTCGATACACCATCCGCGCCAGCCAGATCGAGCCGGCCGGCCCGTGGATCATGGAGCGAGGATGGCCCGCGCGCACCTGTCCCTAGGCGGAACGCAAGAGTGCGGACCGTCGCTGACGGCCCGCACTCCTGTCGTCCCGAACTGACGGGCGGGTTTTTCCCGCGGCCTGATCAGCCCTGCGTCGCATACCCCTTGCCGCCGTTGGACGGCTTCCGGCGACGCGGGCGGCGCTTGATCTCGCCGTCAGGTTTGGCCGAGGCCGCAGCCGGGGCGCTGGTGTGGCGCGGGTCGTTGTTGCTGGTGCGCGGACGCTCGCGGGCCAGCGGATCGAAGGCGCGCTCGGGGATCGGGCGGGCGTCGCGGCCCGGGCCGGCCTTGCGGACGCGGTGCGGTTGCCCGCCGCCTTCCAGCTTGACGCCGTCACGGCGCGGGTTGCGTGGGCCGCGCTGCTGCTGGCGATCGCCGCGGCCGTCGTCGGGCATCGAGGCCTTCGACTTGACGCCCGAGGCCATGATCGACTGGTCGAGCAGGGCCAGGGACTTGTCGTTGCGGCGGTCGGTCGAGGGGATCTTCTGGCGCGTGACCTTTTCGATGTCGCGCAGCAGCTTCATCTCGTCGCCGGCCACGAAGCTGATGGCCGTGCCGTCGGCGCCCGCGCGGGCCGTCCGGCCGATGCGGTGGACGTAGGCTTCCGGTACGAACGGCAGTTCGAAATTCAGCACGTGCGAGACGCCGTCGACGTCGATGCCGCGGGCGGCGATGTCGGTGGCGACCAGGACGCGCAGCTTGCCGGCCTTGAAGGCCGCCAGGGTGCGTTCCCGCTGGGGCTGGCTCTTGTTGCCGTGGATGGCGCCGGCCTCGACGCCGCCCGCTTCCAGATAGGCCGCGACCTTGTCCGCGCCGTGCTTGGTCTTGGTGAAGACCAGGCAGCGCGTGTAGTGCGGATCGGCGAACATCTCGGTCAGCAGGGCGCGCTTGCGGCCCTGTTCGATGTGGATGATCGACTGGCTGATGCGCTGGACCGTGGTCGCCTGGGGCGTGACCGAGACCTTGACCGGATCCTTGAGCAGCTCGCCGGCCAGTTTTCCGATCTCGTTCGGCATGGTGGCCGAGAAGAACAGGTTCTGGCGCATGGCCGGGATGCGGCCGACGATCTGGCGGATCGGCTTGACGAAGCCGAGGTCCAGCATCTGGTCGGCCTCGTCGAGGACGAAGATCTCGGTGCAGGACAGGTCCAGCGTCTTCTGCTGCATGTGGTCCAGCAGGCGGCCGGGGGTGGCGACCAGCACGTCGAGGCCGGCCTGGATGGCGCGTTCCTGCGGGCCGTATTTCACACCGCCGAAGACGACCGCGACCTTGAAACCGAGGTGGCGGCCGTAGGTCTTGAAGCTTTCGGCGATCTGGCTGGCCAGTTCGCGGGTCGGCGACAGGATGAGGACGCGCGTCGTGCGCGGCTTCGGCGCGACGCGGTTGGCGGCGAGGCGGTGCAGGATCGGCAGGGCGAAGGCGGCGGTCTTGCCGGTGCCGGTCTGGGCGATGCCCAGCAGGTCCTTGCCGGCCATGACGTCAGGGATGGCCTGGGCCTGGATCGGGGTGGGGGTGGTGTAGCCTTCGGAGGCGAGCGCCTGCAGCAGAGCCGGGTTCAGGCCGAAGGTGTCGAATGTCTTGCTCATGGGAGCGGCTTCTTTCGCGTATGCGGCGACGCGCAACAGCCATGGCTCAACGCCGAAAAGGCCGCGCACCGCCAGTCCCGACAGGGCCTCTGCGTGAGGCTCTCGGGGTGGATCGGGCGCCGCCCCGCGTGTCCGGGCAGCGAATGAATCTTGAGGGCCGGCCGCTGCTACAGTCAGGTCTTCGCTTTCTGAAGACCCACACGCGCTGGAGCGCACCGGTAATCGCAATTGTGCGACGCAGCGCAAATGGGCGCTCAATGCGGCCAAGTCAAGGCGTCTGCCGTCGTGTCAGGGATCGTCAGCCCAAGAGGCGGGCCGGACCGCCTAGCCTGCCGCGCAGACCGCAACCGCGGCACGCAGGAGGAGGGCGATATGCGTAGACTCATGATTCTGGCGGCGACGGGGACCCTGGCGACCGCCATGCCGGCCGCGGCCCAGCAAGGACAGATCATACAGCTGGGAGACTCCAGCCTGAGCTGTCCCCAGATCGTCGAGGGGGCGTCCCAGCTGGCGCAGACGCTCGGCGGCGCGCCGGAAGGCGGAGTCTTCAGCAGTGAACAGGCCATCAATGCGGCCACCAGCGTCGCCATCCAGGGCGCCCTGATGTCGGGCGCCGGGCGGGTGATCCCGGGCATGGGGATGCTGGGCAATGCGATGGGGGCGATGGCGCGCCGCGATCGCGAGCGGCGGGAAGCCGAGCGGCTGGTGGCGCAACAGCGCTGGTACTATCTGAACGGCCTGTACACCGGACGGAACTGCGACCAGCAGCTGGCTCAGTCCGCGGCCCCGCCGGCCGCGGAAGCCGCGCCGCCCGAGATGACGACGCCGGAAGCCGCGACCCCGACGGACTGAACCAGGCCCTCGACTTCCCCAGGGGCGCCGGGTCAATGTTGCGTCGCAACGTCCGGAGCCCCGCCGTCATGTCTGATACCGTTTCCCGTTCGACGCTGACCGTCTCGTCCGCGCTGGCGACCTTTGTTGAAACAGAGGCGCTGCCGGGACTCGGGCTGGAGGCCCAGGCGTTCTGGGCCGGGACGGCGGCCCTGTTCGAGCGGTTCGCGCCGGAGAACCGGAGGTTGCTGGCGGTGCGGGATGCGCTGCAGTCACGCATCGACGCCTGGCATGGCCAGCGGCGCGGCGCGCCCCACGACGGCGGGGCGGCCGAGGCCTTCCTGCGCGAGATCGGCTATCTCGTTGATGAACCGGCGCCATTCGCGATCGGCACGCGCCATGTCGATGCCGAGGTGGCGACCCTGGCCGGGCCGCAACTGGTCGTGCCCAGTCTGAACGCCCGCTTTGTCCTGAACGCCGCCAACGCGCGGTGGGGCAGTCTGTATGACGCCCTTTACGGCACGGACGCACTGGGCGACGGGCCGCCGCCGGGACCTTATGACAGCGCGCGCGGAGCCCGGGTCGTGGCGCGGGCCAAGGCCTTCCTCGACGAGGCGGTTCCGCTGGCCGAGGGCCGCTGGGCCGATCTGGGCGATCCGCACGGCGGCATCGCGATCCGCGATCCGGGCCAGTATGTCGGGCGTAGCGAGCGGGGGCGGCTGTTCCGCAACAACGGCCTGCATATCGAGGTGGTGTTCGACCGGGATCATCCGATCGGCCGTGACGATCCCTCGGGGATCGCCGATGTGGTGCTGGAATCGGCCCTGTCGACCATCGTCGATCTGGAGGACTCGGTCGCCGCCGTGGACGCCGAAGACAAGGTGGCGGCCTATCGCAACTGGCTGGGCCTGATGCGCGGCGATCTGGTCGAGACCTTCGACAAGGGTGGGCGGTCGCTGACGCGGGAACTGGCCGCGGACCGGGATTTCATCGCCCCGGACGGGTCGACCGTGACCTTGCCGGGCCGGTCGCTGCTGTTCGTCCGCAACGTCGGACATCTGATGACCACCCCGGCGGTCCGGCTGGCGGACGGATCGGACGCGCCGGAGGGGGTGCTGGACGCCGTCGTCACCAGCCTGATCGGGATGCATGACCTCAAGGGTCTTGGACGCTTCCGCAACAGCCGCGCCGGATCGATCTACATCGTCAAACCCAAGATGCACGGGCCGGAGGAGTGCGCCTTCACCAACGCCCTGTTCGACGCTGTCGAGGACCTGCTGGGTCTGGACCGCCACACGATCAAGGTCGGGGTGATGGACGAGGAGCGGCGCACCTCGGCCAATCTGGCGGCCTGTATCCATGCGGTGAAGGACCGGATCGTCTTCGTCAACACCGGCTTCCTCGACCGCACCGGCGACGAGATCCATACGGCGATGCAGGCCGGGCCGGTGGTCCGCAAGGGCGATATCAAGTCTTCGGCCTGGATCGCCGCCTATGAGGCGCGGAACGTCGCCATCGGCCTGGCCTGCGGCCTCGACGGCAAGGCACAGATCGGCAAGGGCATGTGGGCCGCGCCGGATCGCATGGCCGAGATGCTGGAGCAGAAGGCCGCCCATCCGAAGACCGGCGCCAACACCGCCTGGACGCCCAGCCCGACGGCGGCGACGCTGCACGCGCTGCATTATCACCAGACCGACGTCTTCGCCCTGAGGGAGGCGATCGCCGCCCGGCCGGTTCCCGGCCTCGACGACCTGCTGACCCCGCCGCTGGCCGCCGGCCGCAACTGGTCCGGGGCGGAGATCGCCGAGGAACTGGATAACAACGCCCAGGGCCTGCTCGGCTATGTCGTGCGCTGGATCGATCAGGGCGTGGGCTGTTCCAAGGTGCCGGACATTCACGACGTCGGGCTGATGGAGGACCGCGCCACCTTGCGTATCTCGTCCCAGCATATGGCCAACTGGTTGCTGCACGGGATCTGCACCGCCGAACAGGTCGATGCCGCCCTGCTGCGGATGGCGGCGAAGGTGGACGCCCAGAACGCTGCGGACCCGCTCTATCGTCCGATGGCGCCTGATCCCTCCGCCAGCCTCGCCTTCGAGGCCGCCCGCGCGCTTGTGTTCGACGGCGTCGCCCAGCCGAACGGCTATACCGAGCCGCTGCTGCATGCATTCAGGCTGAAGGCGAAGGCAGTAGGCAGTAGGCAGTAGGAACCTACTGTCCGCTGCCCGATCGCCACAGATTGTTGGTCAGGGGCTCCAGCAGATAGCCGAGCGCGGTGCGCTTGCGCAGCAGGACGACGACTTCCACGGGCGCGCCGGGACGCAGGGTCTCGGCGCCGCGGCCCAGTTTGGCCAGTTCGCTGGCCGGGACCACGATCTCGGCGCGGAAATAGCGGGCGCCGGTTTCCTCGACGGTGAAGCTGTCGGCGGAGATGCGGGTGACCCGGCCGTGGATGATCGGCGGCGCGCGTTCACGCAGGCCGGGGAAACGGACCTCGGTCAGCAGGCCGACGCGCAGGTTATCGACGTCGTTGGGCGCGATCTGGGCGACGATGACCTGGGAGGCGTCGCGCGGGACGATCTCCATCAGGGTCTGTCCGGCCTGGACGACGCCGCCCTGGGTGAAGATGGTCAGGCCGACGACCTCGCCGGAGGCCGGCGCCTGCACCTCGTTGCGCGCGATCTGGGCCCGCAGTTCGTCCATGCGGGGACGCAGTTCGTTTAGCTGGACATCGATCAGGCGCAGCTGTTCGGCCACGTCCTCATTGAGCTCGGTCGAGACCCCCGACATCTGCAGCCGCGTCTCGCCGACGGCTTCGCGGGACTGGGCGATCTGGGCGCGCAGGGATCCCAGCTCTCCGTCCAGCTGGGCCGCCGTGCGCTCCAGGGCCCGCACCCGGGTCAGAGGAGCGAAGCCCCGTTCCGCCAGGCTGCGCATGCCGGCCAGTTCGTCCTGGATCAGCCGTTGCTGCTCGATATTGGCGGCGATCTGACCCTGGTAGCCGGCGATCTGCTCGTTGAGCTGAGCGATGCGCTGGCCCAGCACCCCCGTCTCGGTCGACCGTCCGGAGCGCCGCGCGTTGAACTGCTGTTGCTGGATTCGCAGCGACTCCCGTGCCAGCACCTGGTCCTCCGCCGACAGACTGGCGAACTCGACCGGCGGGGGGATGGCGGCCAGTCTGTCGCGCTCGGCGATGAGGCGGGAGCGCTGGGCGAACAGGGCGTAGACCTGACTGGCCACGCCGCGTTCGGTCGCCTTGAGTTCGCCGCTGGACAGCTGAAGCAGGACCTGGCCGGCCCGCACCGTGTCGCCCTCGGCCACCAGAAGCGCGCTGACGACGCCCCCCTCGCGGTGCTGCACCGCCTGCCGGTTGCCGGAAACCGCGACCTGGCCCTGGGCGTAGGCGCCGGCGTCCAGCGGGGCGAGGGCCGCCCAGCCGAGGAAAATGACGAAGAACAGCACGATGATGGCGCCGCCGATCACTAGCTCGCGGCGGGGATTGTCGAGCGCCACCGGCGGCTTGGCCGGCGGCGGGCCGGGAGGAACGACGGCATCCGTCATTGGGTGCGCCGGGGCTGGTTCTGCGCCGGCTGGGCGGGCGCCTGCCGCTGCGCCGTCTGACCTTGAGACTGCGGCGTCGGCTGGCCGCCCGGCGCGGCGGGTCGCCCGGCGGTGGCGCGCATCTTCTCCAGCACCTCCTCGCGCGGCCCCTCCAACTGCACCACGCCGTCGCGCATCATCAGCAGCCGGTCGACCCGCGCCAGAACGCCGGCCCGGTGCGCGATGATCACCACGGCCGCGCCGCGCGCCGCGGCGCCGAGAATGGCCTGCATCAGGGCCGCCTCGCCCTCCTGGTCGAGGTTGGAGTTCGGCTCGTCCAGCACCAGCAGGACGGGATTATTGTACAGCGCCCGCGCCAGGGCGATGCGCTGCGCCTGTCCGGCGGACAGCCCTTGGCCATGGGGCCCCAGAACGGTGTCGTAGCCGTTGGGCAAGCGCAGGATCAGTTCATGGGCTCCCGCGGCCATGGCGGCCCTCACCGCGGTCCGGTCGGCCGTTTCCTGGTCCGCGCCGACCGAGGTCGAGAAACGGGAGATATTGTCCTTGATCGAGCCGGCGAAGAGCGTGGGGACCTGCGGCAGGTAACCGATCCAGCGCGCCAGCTCGTCGCCCTCGCGCGCCTCGTATTCGGCTCCGTCCAGCCGCACCGCGCCGGCCTGGGGCTTCAGGGCGCCGGCGACGACACGGGCCAGCGTCGTCTTGCCCGAACCGCTGGCGCCCACGATGCCGAGGGTCTCGCCCGGCTTGAGGGCGAAGGACACCCCGCGCAGCTGCGGGGCCTCGGTTTCCGGGAATTTGACCGAGACGCCCTCGACCTGCAGCCGGCCCCTGGGGTCGGGCAGGGCGGTGCGTTCGCGCTCAACCGTCGCGGTGTGAGCGAACAGGTCGGTCAGGGTTTTCCAACTGGCGACGGCCTGCACCAGGCTGGGCCAGACGCCGACCAGCAGTTCGATCGGGGCCACGGCGCGGCTGAGCAGCACCGAGGCGGCGATGATGGAGCCCGGCGTGATCTCGCTCTTCACCGCCAGATAGGCGGCCAGTCCGAGGGCCGCCGACTGCATCACCAGACGCAGGAATTTGATCGCGCCGGAATAGTGGCCGCCGGCCAGCTGGGCGTCGGCCTGGGCGGCCGTGGCCAGCTGGCGCTGCTCGATCTGGCGGGCGATGGACGACTGCCGCATGCCCAGCGCCCGCACCACCTCGGCCTGGCTGGCGACGCTGTCCTGGGCGGCATAGGCGTGGTTCTGCGACTGGATCGCCTTCTGCAGGCGGGGGCGGGTATCGCGCTCGTTCAGCCAGGCGAGGCTGAACAGGATGATCCCGCCGACAAGCGTCAGCAGGCCGATGGCCGGGTGAAGCAGAAAACAGCAAAGCAGATAGATCGGGGTCCAGGGCGCGTCGAACAGCGCCAGCATGCCCTGTCCGCCGATGGCGCCGCGCACATTGTCGAACTCGCGCAGGGCCTGGGTGTTGGGCGATTTGGCCTGCAGGTCGACAACCCGCGCCAGCACCTTGCCGGACAGAAGCCGGTCCAACCTGAGCCCCGCGCGCAGCATCAGCCGTCCGCGCAACCAGTCCAGCCCGGCCAGGGCCGCCAGGGCGAAAACCGCGACCGCCGTGACGAGCACAAGCGTGGTCAGCCCGCCCGTCGGCACGACCCGGTCATAGACCTGCATCATGTATAGGGTCGGCGTCAGGTACAGCAGATTGACCAGGGCCGAGAAGACGAAGGCCCAGACGAAATGGGTCCTGCACGCCTTCAGCGCCTCGGCGAGCGGCTCGGTGCCCGGCTTGCTGGGGAGCAGGTTCTTCAACACGGTGGCGGCAGGGTCCTTCGATCCAGGGTGACCAGTCTAACGGTTTGAAGCAGCTACAGATAGACGGCGCATCGTATCGGAAAATACCCGGGCCGGCGGCGGCTGGATGCACCGGGCCGGGCAGACCGGGCAGACCGGGCGCGGCTTTGCGGCGGGGCGTGGGGCAACATTTCCGAACCGTAACTTGCGAACCGACTTCCGGCTTGACAAGGTTCCTTTACTTTACGGAGAACTCCCATGCTGACGATCGAAAACCTGACCCACGTCTACGGCAACGGAACGCGGGCGCTGGACGATGTCAGCCTGACCATTCCCAAGGGCATGTTCGGCCTGCTGGGGCCGAACGGGGCGGGCAAGTCGACGCTGATGCGGTCGATCGCAACCCTGCAGACCCCGACGTCGGGGTCGATCCGTTTCGGCGACATCGACGTGGTCAAGGACCCGGAACAGCTGCGCCGGGTGCTGGGCTATCTGCCGCAGGATTTCGGCGTCTATCCGCGCGTCTCGGCCTACGACATGCTGGATCACATGGCGGTGCTGAAGGGCATCGCCAACGGCAAGGACCGCAAGGCGACGGTCGAGGCCCTGTTGCATCAGGTCAATCTGTGGCCCGTGCGCGGCAAGGCGCTGGCCGGCTTTTCGGGCGGGATGCGGCAGCGGTTCGGCATCGCCCAGGCCCTGATCGGCAATCCTGAACTGATCATCGTCGACGAGCCGACCGCCGGCCTCGACCCCGAAGAGCGCAACCGCTTCCTCAACCTGTTGGCCGAGGTCGGCGAGAACGTCGTCATCATCCTGTCGACCCACATCGTCGAGGACGTTACCGACCTCTGCCCCCGCATGGCGGTGCTGGCCGGCGGCAAGATCCAGCTGGAGGGGGCGCCGGTCGAACTGACCCACGCGCTCGAGGGCAGGGTCTGGCGCAAGACCATCGACAAGGCCGATCTGGCCGCCCAGCAGGCCAGCCGCAATGTCATCTCGACCCGGCTGTTCGCCGGCCGCACGGTGATCCACGTGCTGTCAGACACCAACCCCGGCGACGGCTTCGAGCGCGCGCCCGGCGGGCTTGAGGATGTCTATCTGGCGACCGTCAACGCCTCGCGCCGCGCGGCCTGAGGGACGGATCATGTTCGCCAAGATCGCCAGTTTCGAATTCCGCTACCAGCTGCGCCAGCCGGCGTTCTGGGTCATCGCCATCGTCTTCGGCCTGCTGGCCTTCGGCGCCGTCGCCAGCGACAACGTCTCGCTGGGTTCGGGTGGGAATGTGTTCAAGAACGCACCCTACGCCCTGGCCGGCGCGCACATCATCTTCAACGTCTTCTTCATGCTGGCGACGACCGCCATCGTGGCCAATGTGGTGGCGCGGGATACCCAGACCGGCTTCGGACCGATGATCCATTCGACGCGGATCACCAAGGGCGCCTATCTCTACGGCCGCTTCTTTGGCGCCTTCGCCGCCGTGGCGCTCTGCTATCTGAGCATCGCCATCGGCACCCTGATCGGCACCTTCATGCCCTGGGTCGATCCGGAGACGGTCGGCCCCTTGCGACTGGGCGATTACGCCTATGCCTATGGCGTGTTCGGCCTGACCGGCCTGTTCCTGACCTCGGCGCTGTTCTTCACCCTGGCCACCGTCACCCGTTCGATGATGGCCACCTACATCGGGGTGGTGGCGGTGCTGATCGGCTATCTCGCCTCAACCGGGGTGCTGGGCTCACGGCCAGAATTCGAGACGGCCATGGCGTGGGTCGAACCGTTCGGGTCCGGCGCCTATGCGCTGGTCACCAAATACTGGACGGCGGCGGAGCGGAACACGCTCAATGCGCCGCTGGAAGGCGTGCTGTTGTGGAACCGGGTGATCTGGACCGCCGTCGGCGCCTTCCTGCTGGCGCTCGCCTATGTGCTTTACCGGCCGTCCCCGCGCGGGGCCAAGCTGAAGAAGCAGGAGCGTCTGAAGGCGCTGGTCGAAAAGGACGTCGTGGTCACGCCCGTCGGAGCCCTGCCGCGCCCGACCTATGGTCTGGCCAGCGGCCTGACCCAGCTGTGGTCCCGGGCCGTCTTTGAAACCGTTCTGGTGTTCAAGAGCCCCGCCTATGTGGTGATGGTGCTGCTGGCCATGGCCTTCGCCGTGGCGACCCTGTTCTTCACCGGGGAAATCTATGGCGCGCCCATCCTGCTGGTGACCCGGGTCGTCATCACCGCCCTGACCGGGACCTTCGGCCTGATCTCGCTGGTCATCGCCATCTACTATTCCGGCGAACTGGTCTGGCGCGACCGCGACCGCAAGGTGCACGAGATCGTCGACGCCTCGTCGACGCCGGACTGGACCTTTCTGGTTCCCAAAACCCTGGCCCTGGCGCTGGTGCTGATCTCGACCCTGCTGATCGGCGTCCTCGCCGGCATGGCGACCCAGACGATCAAGGGGCACACCGACTACGAGCTGGGCAAATACCTGATGTGGTATGTCGTGCCGCAGTCCTTGAGCTTCCTCCAGCTGGCCGTGCTGGCGATCTTCGTCCAGGCTCTGTCGCCCAACAAATTCGTCGGCTGGGCGATCATGGTCGTCTATCTGATCTCGACCATCGTGCTGTCGAACCTCGGCTTCGACCACGTCCTGTACCGCTACGGCGCCGGCATCGGCGTGCCGTTGTCGGACATGAACGGTCGGGGTGATTTCGCCGGCTATGCGGCTTGGCTGGACGCCTACTGGAGCGCTTTCGCCGTCATCCTGCTGGTGCTGGCCTATGGCCTGTGGCGGCGGGGTACCGAGAGCCGTCTGTGGCCGCGTCTGAAGCGGTTGCCGCGCCGGCTGAAAGGGCCAGCGGGCCTGATCGGCGGCGCGGCGCTGGCGACCTTCGTCGGGCTCGGCGTCTTCATCTATATGAACACCAATGTCTGGAACGACTACCGGACCCAGGCGCAGCAGGAGGCCGAGCAGGCCGCCTATGAGAAGGCGCTGCTGCGGTACGAAATCACGCCTCAGCCCTCGGTCGCGGATGTGCGGCTGGTCATGGACCTTCGGCCGCATCAGCCAAAACTGACGACGCGCGGATCGTATGTGCTCGTCAACCGCACCGAGGCGCCCCTGCCCGAGGTCCACCTGCGCTGGCAGGGCGATCTTGAGATGGTCGATCTGACCGTCGAGGGCGCGACTGTCGCCCGCGAGTGGGAGGAGTTCGAATACCGCATCTACCGCTTCGCCACGCCGATGCAGCCCGGCGAGCGCCGCACCGTGACTTTCGAGACGGTGCTGGAGCAGCGCGGTTTCAAGGCCAGCGGCAACACCACCCGGCTGGTCGACAACGGGACCTTCGTCAACAACGGGGAGTTCGCGCCCTCCATCGGCATGGACCGCCAGGGCCTGCTGACCGACCGCACCAAACGCCGCAAGGCGGGGCTGCCGGCCGAGCTGCGACCGGCGAAGCTGGAAGACGAGACAGCCCGCGGCCGCAACTATATCGGGGCCGACTGGGTCACCGCCGATATCACCGTCAGCACCGAGGCTGATCAGATCGTGGTGGCGCCGGGCCAGATGGTCTCGGACGTCGTCAGCGGCGACCGCCGCACCAGCCGGTTCGTGACCGAGTCGCCGGTGCTGAACTTCTTCTCGATCCAGTCAGCCCGCTATGAGCGGACCGCGCGGACGCACGACGGTGTCGAGATGGTGGTCTTCCACGACCCCGATCATGACCGGAACGTGCCGCGGATGCTGGATGCGCTGTCGGCGTCGCTGGACTATTTCCAGGCCAATTTCAGCCCCTACCAGTTCCGGCAGGCGCGGATCGTGGAGTTCCCGGACTACGCCAGCTTCGCCCAGTCCTATCCGAACACCTTCGCCTGGTCCGAAGGCCTCGGTTTCATCACCGACCTGAGCGACCCGGAGAAGATCGACTATGTCACCTATGTCGGCGCCCACGAGTTTGCTCACCAGTGGTGGGCGCACCAGGTCGTGGGTTCGAACCAGCAGGGCTCGACCGTCCTGTCCGAGACCCTGGCCCAGTATTCCGCGCTGATGGTCATGGAGAAGATGTACGGACGGGACCAGATCCGGCGCTTCCTGAAGCAGGAGCTGGACCGATACCTGCGCGCGCGCGGCACCGAGCGTCTGGAGGAACTGCCCCTGATGCGGGTCGAGAACCAGCCGTACATCTATTATCAGAAGGGCGGGCTGGTCATGTACCTGCTGCGCGACCAGATCGGCGAGGATGCGGTCAACCGCGCCCTGCGCCGGGTGCTGGCGCAGTACGCCTTCCAGTCGGCGCCCTATCCGCGCTCGCTGGATCTGATCGCCGCGCTCAGGGCCGAGGCCCCGGCGGACAAGCAGGCGCTGATCGCCGACCTGTTCGAGCGGATCACCCTGTATGACGTCAAGACGACCGGGGTGACGTCCACGCGCCGCGCCGACGGCCGATGGGATGTCGCGGTCACCGTCGACGCTCGCAAGCTATATGCGGACGGCGAGGGGGTCGAGACGGCGGCGCCGCTGAATGAGGTGTTCGACGTCGGCGTCTTCACCGCCATGCCGGGCCAGGGCGCCTTTGACGAGGACGACGTGGTCCTGCTGGAGCGCCGGCCGATCCGGTCGGGGGTGCAGACCCTGCGCTTCATCACGACGCGGGAGCCGCGTTTCGCCGGGGTCGATCCGTACAACAAGTGGATCGACCGGGACTCGAACGACAATGTGCGGGCGGTGGGGTAGGGGGTGATTGGTGGTGAGTGGTTAGTGGATGGCCGGCGCCTGTGCGATGGCGCGGTCCGCGCCGCCCTTCCGCCGACGGCGGGGCGTGCAATCACTAACCACTAATCACTAACCACCGGCCTTCACCGCGTCCCGAACAGCCGGTCGCCCGCGTCGCCGAGGCCGGGAACGATGTAGCCGTGGTCGTTGAGACGGTCATCGACCGCCGCCGTCCAGATCGGCACGTCGGGGTGCCATCCTCGCAGCCGCTCCAGCCCCTCGGGCGAGGCGACGAGACAGACGAAGCGGAGGTTGGTCACGCCGCGTTCCTTGAGCCGTTCGATGGCGGCGACGGCGGTGTTGCCGGTGGCCAGCATGGGGTCGATGACCACGCAGAGGCGTTCGGCCACGTCCTCGGGCGCGCGGAAATAGTATTCGACGGCGTCGAGCGTCACCGGTTCGCGGTACAGGCCGATGTGGCCGACGCGGGCCGACGGGACCAGCTCCAGCATACCGTCGACCAGTCCCAGGCCGGCGCGGAGGATGGGGACGAAGACCATCTTCTTGCCGGCGATGCGCTGGCCGGTGGTGGGGCCGACCGGGGTCTCGACGGGATAGTCTTCCAGCGGCAGGTCGCGGGTGACCTCGTAGCAGAGCAGGGTGGAAATCTCGCGCAGCAGGTCGCGGAAGCGGGCGGTCGAGGTGTCCTTCGCCCGCATGATCGAGAGCTTGTGGGCGACCAGCGGGTGGGTGACGACGGTGACGCCGTCCATCCTGAAGGGCTTGCTGGTCATCAGAATACAGTCCCGTCGGAGAGGATGGTCAGGGGCGGTCCGCCGCCCGGTCGGCGTTCGGCGGCGGCGCGGCGGCCGGCGGCCCAGGTGCCGCCCTCCAGCACGCTGGCCAGCGGCATGGCTTCGGCGGTGACGCCCAGTTCGGCGCGGACCAGCGGGGCGATCCTGTCCAGCAGGGCGACGGTCATGGCGCGCCAGCCGACGACCAGCGGATCGGAGACCGGCCAAGGCTTTTCGGCGTCGGCCGGGTCCTTCAGCGTCAGCACGCCGAGGTCCATGAACAGGCCGCCGTTGCGGTATTCGGCCAGGCCGGTCAGGCCGTCGAGATCGGTAACCTCGACGCCGGCTGTCTGCAGCGGCTCGACCAGCGAATAGCTGAGCCACTGGGACAGTTTGTGGATCGGCACGAGGCCGTCCGTGGCGTCGTCGCGCTTGAGGGCGGGATGTTTCCAGCAGTCGCCGAGGTCGATGCCGCCCAGGTTCAGCCGGTCGCGCCACACCGGGCCGAGGGCCTCCAGAAGGACCTCGAGAATGACGGGGGCAGGCAGGCGGTCCCTGTCGTCGGCGCGGTCGACCATGGCGTCGAACAGCCCCCCCGGGCGGGGCTCGTCCTCGAGGGCGAACAGGTCGGGTTCGGCGAGACAGGCCTGGCCCAGACGACGGAGCAGGGCGGCGCGGCCCTCGAGCCCGACCAGCGGGTTCTTCGGTGTGACCTGGAATCCCTTCGCCAGATCGGCGGCGGTCAGGAAGGTCAGGGCGACGGCGTCGACGCGCCACGGGTCGTCCTCGGTGATGGAGAAGGCCCCGGCCTCGAACATGCGCAGGGAGGCGATCGCCAGCCCTTCGGACCGGGTCAGGGTGCGGCCCGTGCGGGCGTCGCTGTAGGACCAGTCCGGCCCCGAGCCGGCGTCGAGCAGGACGGAGACGATGGCGAGGTCGAACTCGGTGCGGGCGCGGGAGGCCGGGTCGAGCCAGTCGCGGGCCTCGGCCACCGGGCCCCACAGATCGACGCCATCGACGGCGAAATGCCGCCAGCGGGCGTGGAAAGGCACGGCCAGGGTCGGATACTGGTCGCGGATGACGGCGGCGACGTAGCGCGCCGTTTCCGGCAACCGGTCGAGGTCGACCGTCCAGTGATCGAGGCCGCCGGCGACGCCGATCTCCAGTATCTCATGAGCCCGTTCGCGGACGGCGGCGGCGGTGAGCAGGCTGTGCGCCTGCCGGGTGTCAGAACTGCTCAAGGTCGCGGCCCACCACACGGGTCAGATCTTCGGCCGACGGCGGGGCGTCGGGGGTGAAATAGCCCGCGGCCTTCTTGGCCTCCATCTCGACCGAAGCGTCGGGCGGGACGAGGTCGTCCGGGATCGGCACGCGCTCGCCGATGTCGATGCCGGAGGCGGTCAGGGCGTCGTGCTTCATGTTGGACATGGAAACGAAGCGGTCGATCCGGGTGATGCCCAGCCAGTGCAGGATGTCGGGCATCAGCTGCTGGAAGCGGGCGTCCTGGACCCCGGCGACGCATTCGGTGCGCTCGAAATAGGTGGCCGCCTGGTCGCCGCCGGGCTGTCGCTTCCGGGCGTTGTAGACGAGGAATTTTGTGACTTCCCCAAGGGCCCGGCCCTCCTTGCGGTTATAGGCGATCAGGCCGGCGCCGCCGTCCTGGGCCTCGCGGATGCATTCCTCAATGCCGTGGGTCAGATAGGGGCGGCAGGTGCAGATATCGGAGCCGAAGACGTCCGAGCCGTTGCACTCGTCGTGGACGCGGCAGGTCAGTCGGCGGTTCGGGTCGGCGATCGCGGCCGGGTCGCCGAAGATGTAGAGGGTGATGCCCCCGATCGGGGGCAGGAAGACCTTGATGTCGGGCCGGGTGACGAGGTCGGCGTACATGCCGCCGGTCTGTTCGAACAGGGTGCGGCGCAGGGCGGTCTCGGTGACGCCGAAACGTTCGGCGATGCCGGGCAGATACCAGACCGGGTCGATGGCGGCCTTGGTCACGGCGACGTCGCCGCTCTCATGCACGATCTGGCCGTCGGCCTTCAGCCGGCCGGCGGCGATGGCCTCGCCGATCTCGCCGAGTTGAAGGCGGGCGCGGGTGACGGCGATGGTCGGGCGGATGTCGACGCCCTCGGCGATCTGGTCGGCGAAGTCCTCGGCGACGCGCGCGCCCCACGGATCGAGCGAGACGATCTTCGAGGCGTCGGTCCACTGCGGGAAAGGGCCCATCGGCGTGGTCGGGGCGGTGTTGGTCAGGTCGGGCCGGTTGTTGGCGGCCATGGCGCCGGAGGAGACGGCCAGGGCGCGGTAGACCGAATAGGCCCCGCCGTGGGCGCCGATGGCGTTGCGGTCGCTGCCGGAGTTGACCGTGCCGATGACGGGTCCGCGTTCCTTCGCGGTGGGCGCGCCCCACGCAATCGGGAAGCGGCTGACGGTCCCGCCGCCGGGATGGGAGTTGAGCCGGATGTGGCTCGGTCGGTTGGACATGGTTCCTCTCTCGGTCCGGCCTGTTGTTGTTCTTGCGCCGGACTCGTCAGGACATACCGGGTCGCAGGTTCTGTCCAGCGAAGAGATTGGCGTTCTCCCTCCCCCGAAGTGGGGAGGGTGGTCGCGAAGCGACCGGGTGGGGGCGGTTCGGCGAGGGGAGCGCCGGCGCCTGGGTCGCCGAGCCCCTCCCACCCTGTCGTCGCTGCGCGCCGACATCCCTCCCTCAAGCGGGAGGGAGAAGGATGGGGCACGACTCTTCGCCGCCTGCTTTCGCGGCGGTCGGGGAGGGCGCGGAGCGGCCGGGCCGCGCCCGGTGCGAATGTGTTTTACCGTTTCGACGAAGCAGGCCGCTCCGCGTCGCCGTTTTCCACGCGCCATCCGGTTGGCGGCCCTGATTTCGGGCCTAGCCGGATCTCCGCCGCAGACATTGCTGGCTGCGACGCGCGGCGGACATGAGACAGCGGTCCGCTCAAGAGGCGCGCGGCGAGCAAGCGGAAGGCCATCCATCGACCTCCGCGAGGACCCCCGGGGTACCCTTCCCCCGGGCTTCACCGCTCGACCACAGCCCGCCGACATCGGGGCGCTGGATCCGACGCCCTCCCCACCGACGGGATGGACAGGAGTCTGGCACGGGTCCCAGCCATGATGGCTGGTGACGCTGTAATTTATGGAAGTGGCGTGGAATCAGGGGGTTGGCGGCGCGGGATATGCTGACAATCGGGGAAAGGTCAGCACTCAGAGTCCTTCTCCCATTGGGAGAAGGTGGGCGGCGAAGCCGCTCGGATGTGGGTCGGCTGGTTGAAGCGGCGAAGCCGCCCCGTACCGGTCGACCCACACCCTTTCGCGCAAGAACGACGGCTGCGCCGTCGTGCGCTCAAGCCCTCTCCCAATGGGAGAGGGATCGGGTGCGACCATTCCCGCCTTGACCATCCCCCCGGCAAGGTCGCTGATCAGCACATGACCATCGAACAATCCGCCGTGGTGATCGGCGCAAGTGGCGGCATCGGCGCGGCGGTCGCCGCGCGGCTGGAAGCATCCGGGCGGTTCGCGATGGTCCATGCCCTGTCGCGCTCGGGCACGGGGTTCGATCTGGAAGACGAGGGGTCGATCGCCGCCGCCGCCGCGCGGGTGGGAGAGGGGCCGGCGCCGACGCTGGTGTTCGTGGCCACCGGGGTGCTGCACCACGGGTTCGAGCCGGAACGGAGCTGGCGCGCCCTCGACGCCGACCATCTGCTGCGCGACTACCGGATCAATGCGGTCGGGCCGGCGCTGGTCGCCAGACATTTCCTGCCCCTGCTGCCGCGCGACCGGCGGGCGGCGTTCGCGGCCCTGTCGGCGCGGGTCGGGTCGATCGGGGATAACCGGCTGGGCGGCTGGCACAGCTATCGCGCCTCCAAGGCGGCCCTGAACATGATCCTGCGCAATCTGGCCATCGAGACGGCGCGGACCCATCCGCAGGCGGTGATCGCCGGCCTGCACCCCGGGACGGTTGACACCGGCCTCAGCGCCCCGTTCCAGAAGGGGGTCAAGCCGGAGAAATTGTTCACGGCCGATCATTCGGCGGAGCGGCTGCTGGCGGTGCTGGACGGGCTGACGCCGGTCGACAGCGGCGGCGTCTTCGCCTGGGACGGGGCTCGGATTCCGGCCTAGGTCCCGGTCGGAGCGTCGTCGGTCAGGCCCGCCGCATCGTGGGCGGGGTTGAGCAGTTCCTCGGCGGCGTCATTGGTCGTGGGGGTCGGGCGCGGCCGCGCATCGGCGGCGGGCGCGGCCGGCCGTTGCAGCCCCAGCGCGGCCATGGCCTCGTCGCCTTCGCGGCCGAAGATGCTGCGCAGGCGCAGATCGATCTGGGGGAAGGGCACCTCGATACCCGCCGCGTCCAGGGCGTCGGCGATCAGCCAGGTATAGGCCGCGTGCATGCCGGCGGGCCGTTTGACCGCCGCCGGGGTCGGCCAGACCAGCAGTTCGAAATCGAGTCCGCTTTCACCGAAACCGACCAGCCAGACCTGGCTCTTTCGCGCGTCGGTCTCGGGCAGGGTGAAGGGGCTGGTGCGGGCGGCGGCGAGCACGGCGTCGCGCACCTGCGCGCGGTCGGCGCCGTAGGCGACCGAGAAGGGCACATGGATGCGGCGAGTGTCGCCCCTCAGTGTCCAGTTGGTGACGCGGTCCTCGATCAGCTTGGAGTTGGGGACGATGATGTTGACGTTGTCATTGGTGCGCAGCCGGCTGGCGCGCGGCCCGATCTCGACGATCGCGCCCCGGACGCCGTCGTCCAGCTCGATCAGGTCGCCGACCGAGACCATGCGGTCGAAGATCAGGAACAGGCCCGAGACGAATTCCTTGACCACGCCCTGCAGGCCCAGACCGATGCCGATGCCGATGGCGCCGGCGAAGAGGGCCAGGGACGACAGGTTCAATCCGGCCGCGGACAGGCCCGCCACGACCCCGACGATGACGATGCCGTAGCCGGCCAGCTTTTCCAGCAGATAAAGGGCGCCCGACGCCCTGTAGGACGCCCGCTCGCGCACCCGTCGCAGGGTGCGGCTGACCAGTCGGGCGAGGACCAGGGAAACCAGAAGGACGATCGCGCCCGTCACCAGGCCGCCGAGCGTGACGTTGAGATTGCCGAAGCTGAGGATTCGGGTGTCGGCGAAACGGTCAAGGTTGTTCATGTGCGCATAGCGTCCGGACCGGTTCAGGGTTCCGCTTGACTCCCTCACACAGTATGCGGCATACACTGTGTGTCACACACTATGTGAGATGCAGGGAAGCGGGATGAGCCTCGATCCGGACCTCTATGAATCGATGCGGCTGGAGCTGCGGCGCGGGTCGCTGGTGCTGGCCGTGCTCGCCTGTCTGAGGACCGAGCGCTACGGCTACACCCTGCGTCAGGCCCTCGCCGCTGACGGGCTGGAGATGGAGGAATCGACCCTCTATCCGCTGCTGCGCCGGCTGGAGAGCCAGGGTCTGCTGAACAGCGAATGGCGCGAGGAGGAGAAGCGGAAGAAACGCTTCTACGTCCTGTCGCCCGGGGGCGTCGCCATGCTGGCCGCGCTGACCGACGAGTGGCGGGGGATCAACGCCTCGCTCGACAAGATTCTCTGATTTTCGGGCTGAAGGGGAAAAGCCATGGACCTGATCGACCGCTATCTGAACGCCGTCGCCGCGCAACTTCCGCAGGACGAACGGGCCGACATCGTCGCCGAGCTGCGCGACCTGATCCTGAGCCGGTTCGAGGCGAAGGAGGAGGACCTGGGCCGCGCCCTGACCGAGGACGAGCAGGAAGCGATCCTGCGCGAGATCGGCCATCCGCTGGTCGTGGCGGCCCGCTATCGCAAGGGGCCGGACTCGCTGGTGGGGCCGGAGCTGTTTCCCTACTGGCTGTTCGGGGTCAAGGCGGGGCTGATGGTGCTGGGGGCGGTCTACGCCATCACCCTGTTCATCCGCCTGATCGGCGGACCGGACGATGCGGGGCAGGCGATCGCCCAGGCGTTTCATGGCTTCTTCGGCGCCGGGCTGACCCTGATCGGGGCGGCGACCCTGGCCGCGGCGATCTTCGAGCATCAGGGGATCCGGCCGTCGTTCCTGACCAACTGGCGGGTGAAGGATCTGGGCGCGCTGGGCCTGTCCGACCCGGCGACCTGGGGCGCCTCGATCGCGGGAACTGAAACGGCGAAGGCGACCTGGATGCCCCGGACCCGCGCGAAGGCCTGGCCGGGCGGGGAGCATCTGTTCTCCTTCCTGGCGGTCGGCATGTTCGTGCTGTGGTGGATCGGGGTGCTGCAGTTTCCCGGCCTGATGTCAGTCCAGCTGCGCGGGCAGGACGCCGCGGTCAGCGGGGCGCCGATCTGGTCGATCCTGTTCGGGCCGATCCTGCTCTACGCCTTCGCCCAGATGGCCGTCGATCTGGCCAGTCTGGTCCGGCCGTATGCACTCCGGGCGCGGGCGGCGGCGCAGATCGTCCTTGCCGGGGGCGGCCTGTGGCTGACCTGGGCCATCGTCGAGGCCGGGCACTGGTTCACCCTGACGCGGGGCGAGGAGACGGCGCGGATCGGCGGCGACTGGTCGATGCTGAACCTCGACACCCTCGCCAGACTGGGCGACGGCGCGCGAGATCTGGAGGGCGTGGCCGGGACCCTGTCGGTTGTGATGGTCTGGGTGCTGGCCGTCTCGGCGATCAGCCTGGCGTTCAAGATCGTCGCCAATCTGTGGCGGCTGGCGCGGGGGTAGGCATTCCTTCCCGGCGGGCCCGGCACGCCCATGTCCGAAAACCGCGAGACTTCGACGGCCGCAGCGATCATTCTGCAGCCATGGAAAGCGCCGGCGAACTGGATCAGGAGGCCTGCTATCGCGCCGTGCTGACGCGGGACGCGCGGTTCGACGGCCGCTTCTTCGGTTGTGTGAAGACCACGGGCATCTACTGCCGCCCGGTCTGTCCGGCGCGGACGCCGAAGCGGGAGAATATGGTCTTCGTGGTCTCGGCGGCGGCGGCGGAGGAGGCGGGGTTCCGGGCCTGCCTGCGCTGCCGGCCGGAGACGGCGCCGGACATGGGAGCGTGGCGCGGCACCTCGAACACGGTCAGCCGGGCCCTGGCCCTGATCGAGGCAGGGGCGTTGGATGAAGGCGATGTCGACGGACTGGCCGGGCGGTTGGGCGTCGGCGAGCGGCACCTGCGGCGGCTGTTCCGCCAGCATCTGGGCGCGGCGCCGGTCAGCGTGGCCCAGACCCGGCGGGTGCTGCTGGCCAAGGCGTTGATCCACCAGACCGACCTGTCGATGGCGCAGGTGGCGCTGGCCTCGGGCTTCGGCAGCGTGCGGCGGTTCAACGAGACCTTCCAGGCCCTGTACGACCGGCCGCCGTCGGCCCTGCGCCGGCGCGGCGAGCGCGCGCATGCGGGCGGGGTGCGGCTGAGCCTGTCGTATCGACCGCCCTATGACTGGGAGACGATGTTCGCCGCCCTGACGGCGCGCGGCGACGCGGTCGAGGGGCGGCGCTGGTCGCGGGGTCTCACGCGGGATGTCGACGGGGCCGACGGCGCTGTCACGGTCGAGCCGGCGGAGGCGGGACGGATCTCGGTCTGTGTCGAGGCGGATGATCTGAAGGCCCTGCCGGGTGTGCTGGCGCGGGTGCGGCGGGTGTTCGACCTGTCGGCGGATCCCGAGGCCATCGGCCGCGACCTTTCGGCGGACGCGGCGCTGGAACCGCTGGTGGCGGCGCGGCCGGGTTTGCGGCTGCCGGGCGACTGGATCGACGAGGGGACCGAGGCGCCCAACGACCGCCTCAGCAATGAAACCCTGGCCGCGCGCGCTGAAGCGTGGCGGCCGTGGCGGGCCTATGGGGCGCTGCATCTGGCGCTGGCCGGACTCGCCGCCGGGGACCTGATGGAGAGAGATGATGCCAAGCGCGCAGCCTGAATCCCTGACCCTGGACCGGATCGCCACGCCAGTGGGCGAGGTGTTGCTGGTCACCGACGGCGAGGGCGCCGTGCGGGCGCTGGACTTCGCCGACTATGAAGACCGGATGAGCCGGCTGCTGGCCCGACATGCGCCGGGGGCGGTGGTGGTTGAAGGACGGGCGCCGGACCGGGTGCGGCGTGCGGTCGAGGGCTGGTTCGGCGGCGACCTGACCGCCCTCGACGGTTTGACGGTCAAAACCGGCGGCACGGCCTTCCAACGGACGGTCTGGGCGGCGCTCAGGGACATCCCCGCGGGCGAGACGCGCAGCTATGGCCAACTGGCCGCGGCGATCGGCTCGCCCAGGGCGGTGCGGGCCGCCGGCCTCGCCAACGGCCAGAACCCGATCGCCGTCATCGTGCCGTGCCACCGGGTGATCGGCGCCAACGGGACCCTGACCGGCTATGCCGGCGGCCTGGAACGAAAGCGCTGGCTGCTCGACCACGAGCGCGGCGCCTGAGCCTTCAGAATTTGTAGTTCAGGCCCACCTGGAGGATCGGAAACAGGCCGTATCCCTCGACCTCGTCGGTGATGTCCTGGCTCTCGTCGCGAAGGCGGGCCTGGAAGGTCGGGTCGTTGGACAGGCTGCCGCCGGTCGAGGTCAGGGCGACTTCGGGCGCATCGCTCCAGGCCACGCCGGCGACGGCGCGGAACCCCCAGCGGCCGCTGCGATAGAAGGTGTCGTCCCAGCCGATGCCGACGAAGGGCGCGACGCCGCTGAGCTTGACCGCGCCGTTCAGCGTGCCGACCTGGCCGGGCGTGTAGGTCTGGCCGCCGATGTCCACCGGCCCGGTCGGCGTGGCGGCGAGGGCGATATCGCGGTCGCCGACATAGGCGCCGCCGGAAATCAGGAAGCCGTTGGCCAGGGGGTGCATGTCGATGAAGCCGCCGACGGTGTCGAAGGTCAGGTCGCCGCTGTAGTCGATGCCGTCATAGCTTTCGTCGGCGCTGTGGCTCAGCCGGTCGAGCGACCCCCGCAGGGTGAAGATCGGGCCGAGCTTGACCTGAACGTCGAGACCGAGACCTGACGTTCCTGCTGTGGCGCCCACGGCGACGCCGGGTTCCGACGACTGGGCCAGTGCCGGGCCGGCGGACAGGAGCAGGGCGGCCGCCGCGGCGGGGATCAGGCGCATGGGGTGTCTCCGGAGGATGAGGAACCGTTCCAGACTGCTCCGGTTAAGATCGCGTTTCTCATGTCGGCGGCGCGCGCAGGGGCTTGACCACCCTCGGCCGGTCTGGCGTCATCTGGCGTCGGGATGCTGGGGAGCAAGACCATGAGAGTGACGCTGATCGCAGCGCTTTGCGCGCTCGCCTGCGCAGGGCCGACCGCCGCCATGGCGCAGGACGACGACGACTGGGAATTCCAGCACGAGCCCAGCCTGAACCAGACGGTCGCCGCCGTCCGCTATGACGCGGGCGTGGCCATCGTGGTGCAGTGCCGGGATCGGGCGCTGTCCGCTGCCCTGATCGGCATGCCGGCGGGCGTGGGCGGGCTTGAGGTGCAGGCGCGGCGCGCGGACGGCCGCGCCGACCTCCAGGCCTGGGCTCCCGGGCCGCAGCCGGGCATTCTCATGAGCACCGTACCCGCTCGCGACATCCGGTTCATGCGCGGCGGCGGCCTGTATTCGGTGCGCACCGTGGACGGCGCCCCGCGCGCGTTGCGGACCAATTTCGACCTGCCGACCCAGTCGGCCAACCTGGACCGGGTTCTGTCGGCCTGTGGCTGGGACCTGGCGGACGACCGCGACCAGCTGAGCCGGGCAGGCCGCGCCGAAATCAGCTTCCGCGATCCGGATGCACCGCCGCCACGCGAGCGCCCGCGGGGGCGTGGCGCGCGCGCAGGCTTGCCCGAGCCGGCGGCGCCGACGGGTCCGGCGGTTCCGCAGCTGCCGGTTGCCGAACTCCAGATCAGCTGCGTCTTGCAGGATCTGAAGCTGACCGGTTGTCGGTTTGACCTGCCGGCGGCCGCGACGGCGCCCGACGCCGCACGGACGCTGCGGCGGATGGAGGGCGGGCAAATGTACGCTCTCAACGGGGCGACCCCGGACGGCAAGGTGGTCTTCACCAGCGTGCCTTCCACCACCATCATCGACTATCTGGTCACCCTGCCCGCTCGCTAGCCTGCGCGGGCGACCTCGTTCCGGGCTTGCAATTCGCCGCCATCCGCCTAGATTGTCCCTGCTTATGCTAAAAGTGAGCATAAGTCGGCGACAGGCTTCCACCGTTGGGGGCCGTTCTTTGGGTCGTCGATTTGCTCAAATCGAGCAAAAGGGATGCGAAATGGCGGACGGCGCGTTCGGAATGACGAAGGAACTGGCGCGGGAAACCGCCCCGGTCTGGGCCAAGGTCAAGGACCATGTCACGCCCATGGAGTGGCCGGCGCAGGCGGCCCTGATCAGCGAGATCAATGCGCTGAAGAAGACACGCGACGCGGTCATCCTGGCCCACAACTATATGACGCCCGAAATCTTCCACGGGGTCGGCGACTATGTCGGCGACAGCCTGGGCCTGGCCAAGGAGGCCGCGCGGTCGAATGCGAAGGTCATCGTCCAGGCTGGCGTGCATTTCATGGCCGAGACCTCGAAGATCCTGAGCCCGGAGAAGACGGTGCTGATCCCCGATCTGCGGGCCGGCTGCTCGCTGGCCGCCTCGATCACCGGCGCGGACGTGCGGCTGATCAAGCAGCGCTATCCGGGCCTGCCGGTGGTGACCTATGTGAACACCACGGCCGATGTGAAGGCCGAGACCGACATCTGCTGCACCAGCGCCAATGCGGTGCAGGTGGTGGAATGGGCGGCGAAGGAGTGGGGCGTCGACCGCGTCATCCTGATCCCGGACGAGTTCCTGGCGAAGAACGTCGCGGCCCAGACGACCGTCGGCATCATCGCCTGGAAGGGCCGCTGCGAGGTGCATGAGCGGTTCACCGCCGCCGACATCGCCGAGATGCGCGCGGCCTATCCGAACGCGGAAATCCTGGCCCACCCGGAATGCCCGGAGGATGTACTGGCGGCCGCGGACTTCGCCGGCTCGACCGCGGCGATGATCGACCATGTGACCGCCCGCAGGCCGAAGCAGGTGGTGATGATCACCGAATGCTCCATGGCCTCGAACGTCGCCGGCGACCTGCCCGACGTTCAGTTCATCGGGCCGTGCAACCTGTGCCCGTACATGAAGCGGATCACGCTGGAGAACATCCGCGACTGTCTGCTGAACATGCAGTTCGAGGTCACCGTGCCCGAGGATATCGCCGAACGCGCGCGGCTGGCCGTGCAGCGGATGGTCGACCTGCCGCCGCCCGCGGTCCCGGCGCGCTATGACATGATCAAGGCACGCCATCATGTGGCGGTGGAGCTGATCTGATGCACTATGTTCCCCCGGTTCGCGTCACAGCAACGGTCGATCGGAAGTCCCTGCGGCTTCTCGCCCTGCTGGCCTTGTGGCTGCGGTCGGAAAAGGCCACGTCGTCGGGATGACAGACAGCCAGACGCCCCGCCCCCCCGGTCCCTGGGATCCCAAGCCCGGGACGCCCGCGCCTGTGCGCGAGGCGGCCGTGGCCGATCGCGGTCCGCCGCGCACCGACGAACCGCCGCTGGACAAGGGGCAACATCCGGTCTGGGCGATTGTCTCGACCCTGCTGCTGGGCGGCTTCATCTGGTGGATCAGCCAGAGCTGGGTGATCGCGGTCGCCGCCATCTGGGGGCTGTTCGTCCATGAGTACGGCCATGTGCTGGCGATGAACCGGCTCGGGATGGGGCCGGCGAAGATCTACATCATCCCCTTCCTCGGCGGCGTGGCGAAGAGCCAGCGGCTGCCGAAGAGCGAGTGGGACGGGGTGCTGGTCTCGCTGGCCGGGCCGGGCTTCGGCCTGCTGGCCGCGATTCCCTTTTTCGCCGGCTTCATCGCCACGAACCGACCGGAGTGGCTGCTGGGGGCGGCGGTGATCGCCCTGATCAACCTCGTGAACCTGGCCCCGGCGCCGCCGCTGGACGGGTCCAAGGCCCTGGGCCCTGTGCTGGCGCGGATCCATCCGAACGTCGAACGCGGCGCCATGGTGTTGATCGGCGCGCTGGTGGTGTTCTGGGGCGTGACGACGGGCCGGTTCATTCTGGCCGCCTTCCTCGCCATCGCCCTGATCGGCCATCTGCGTCGCGGCGCCTGGCGGCCGGAAGGACGCCCGCTGACCGGTCGCGAGGCGGGTCAGAGCGTCGGCCTGTTCCTGGCGGCGGCGGTGGCCTGCGTCGGGGTGGGCGTGGCGGCGCTGATGCCGCTGGCGGGCGGTTCGCTGCCCGGCGCCCTGGCCATCGCCGGCGGCTATCTGGGTCTCGGCGGTTGAGCCGCATCCTCCATCATGACGGGCCGCTGATTATCGGCGGCGGCCTGGCGGGGCTGTCGGCGGCGCTGGAAGCGGGACCGCGCAAGGTGCTGGTGATCACGCCCGCGCCCCTGCTCGAGGCCTGTTCCTCGGCCTGGGCCCAGGGCGGGGTGGCGGCGGCCCTGTCCGCGAACGATGCGCCGACCCTGCACGCGGCCGATACGGCGGCGGCCGGCGCCGGTCTGGTCGAGACCGGGCCGACGGACATCCTGACCGGAGACGGCCGCGCGACGGTGGAGTGGCTGGCGTCGCTGGGGGCGCCGTTCGACCGCGACGCCGCCGGCGGTTTCGCGGTCAGTCTGGAGGCCGCCCATTCCCTGGCCCGGGTCGCGCGGGTCGGCGGCGACGGCGCGGGCCGCGCCATCCTGTCGGCCCTGATCGCGGCGGTGCGCGCCGCGCCGCATATCGAGGTCTGGGAAAACGGGCGACTGCGCGGCCTGATCCGGGAGGCGGACGGCCGCGTTCGCGGCGCCGTTATCGAGCGGGACGGCCGGCGGGTGGAGGTTCTGGCGTCGGCGGTGGTGCTGGCTACGGGCGGCGCGGGCGGACTGTTCGCCCGTACGACCACGCCCGCCGCCCTGCTGGGCGAGGGCATGGCGGCGGCCTGGCTTGCCGGGGCGGAGATACTGGATCCCGAATTCGTGCAGTTCCATCCGACCGCCATCGACGTCGGCCTCGACCCCATGCCGCTGGCCACCGAGGCCTTGCGGGGCGAGGGCGCGCGGCTGATCGACCGGGACGGGCGGTTCCTGCTCGGCGAGGCGGCGGACGCCGATCTGCAGGCGCGCGACGTGGTGGCGCGGGCGGTGTTCGCGGCGCGGGCTGAAGGACGCGGGGCGTTTCTGGACTGCCGCGCTATCGGCGCGAAGCTGGCCGGGGAGTTCCCCGCAGTGTTCGCCGCCTGTATGCGGGCCGGTCTGGATCCGCGCGAGACCCCGGTTCCGGTGGCCGCGGCGGCCCATTATCACATGGGCGGAATCGCCGCCGGGCCGGATGGACGGACCAGTCTGCCGGGCCTGTTCGCGGTCGGCGAATGCGCGGCGACGGGGGTGCATGGGGCCAACCGGCTGGCGTCCAACTCCCTGCTGGAAGCCGCGGCCTTCGGACGACGGACGGGACGGGCGGCGGCGATGGAGACATCCGGCGCCGGCGCGACCCGTTCGACGCCGATCGCACCGGACCTGTCGGTCGATGCGCTGCAGTCACTGCGGGAGGCGATGAGCGACGGCGTGGGCGTGGTGCGCGACGCGGCGGGGCTGACGGACGCGCTGGCCGTCATCGCGCGGCTTGAGGCGGAGACGCCCGGCGCCCTGCCGCTGGTCGCAGCGCGTCTGATCGCCGAGGCGGCGCTGGCGCGGCGCGAGAGCCGGGGCGGGCATTTCCGTCGCGACTACCCTCAGGCGGCTGCCGTCGCCAGACATACCCATGCGCATGCCGACCCGGCCATGGTGGCCGCGGCCTGAACGAGCGTCCGATGACCCGATCCTTTCCCGACATCCTGATCGACCCCGTCGTGCGCATGGCGCTGGCCGAGGATCTGGGCCGGGCCGGCGATGTGACGGCGCAAGCCTGCATCCCGGACGGCGCGCGGATGCGGGCGGTGTTCGCGGCCCGCAAGGCGGGCGTGCTGGCGGGGATCGACTGCGTGCGGCTGGCGGTGCTGGCCATGGACTCCGCGGCCTCTGTCACGCTGAAGATGCGGGACGGCGACGCGTTCGAAGCGGGCGCGGTGCTGGCCGAGGTTGAGGCGGACGCGCGGGCCTTTCTCGCGGCCGAGCGGACGGCGCTGAACCTGTTGGGGCGGTTGTGCGGGATCGCCACCCTGACCCGCTCCTATGTCGAGGCCGTCGCGGGCACGCGCGCGCGGATCGCGGACACCCGCAAGACCACGCCCGGCCTGCGCGCGCTGGAGAAGCATGCGGTGCTGTGTGGGGGCGGGGTCAATCACCGCTTCGGGCTGGATGACGCCATCCTGATCAAGGACAACCACGTCGCCGTCTGCGGCGGGGTGGGCGAGGCGGTGCGCCGGGCGCGGGCGGCGGTCGGTCATCTGATGAAGGTCGAGGTCGAGGTCGACGGGCTGGATCAACTGGACGAGGCCCTGGCCAGCGGGCCCGATGTCATCATGCTGGACAATTTCACCCTGCCGATGCTGCGCGAGGCGGTGGATCGGACCGGCGGACGGGTGACTCTGGAGGCGTCGGGCGGGGTCAATCTGGAGACGGTTCGCGGCATCGCCGAGACCGGCGTGGACGTCATCTCGGTCGGCGCCCTGACCCACTCCGCGCCGGCGCTGGATGTCGGGCTGGACGTCGTCTCCGGCTGATCGGCGACCGCTGTTCCGGAACTGGTCAGGGATCGGGCGGGTTCAGGGAGTCGCCGACGGAGACTTTGATGACCCGCACCGCCAGCCTTCAAGAGCCGGAGACCCGCCGGGAGGAGTCCCGCCGGCATGCCCGGGGCTGGTTCGGCGATCTGCGTCAGAGTCCGATGACCCGCTGGATGGTGCAGGAGCGCCCATCCGCGTCCGCTCCGCCGATCTGATCAGGCGGTCGGGGCGACTGCGACTGGCGTCGGGGCTTCGGCGACGGGGATCGGCCTGACGACCGCCGGAGCCGGGGCCGGCGTGGTCGCAGAGGCCGGCGCCGGGGCGGCGTCCGGCTCGGCGCCGCGCTCCTGGGCCACCAGCAAGTTGTAGGCGATGGCGCCGGCTTCCCGCACGGGACCGGTCGGATCAAGGCTGGCCTGGATCAGGCGCGGCGCATCGGCGTCGGTCGAGGGACGGGCGGCGTAGGTGAAGGCCCCGCGCGATCCCGAGCGGCCGCCGAAGCGGTAGAACAGGTGGTCGCCGACCTGACCGACCCGGACCAGAGAGTGGCGCCAGCCGGGCGATACGCCGGTGGTGTGGAAATGGGTGGCGTTGCCGACATTGGCGTAGACCGCGCCGGACAGGGCGGCGGAGGCGATCTCGCGCGCCCGGTTCCAGGCCGCCTGGTTGACCCGGCCGCGCATCGAACCGTCACAGGTGAAGCTGAACTGGCAACCGGTGCGACGACCGGCGCCCTGAAAGACCACGCCGCAGACGCTGTTGGGGAAGGCGGAATGGCGGACGCGGTTCAGGACCACCTGGGTCACGGCGCGCATACCGTCCCGACCCTCGCCACGAGCCTCGTAATAGGCGGCCTGGGTCAGGCATTCGAGGTCGCGCGAGGCGTCCAGGGTGCTGCCGAGGCGGAAGGGCAGGGCCGCGACGGGGCCCGTCAGATTGGCCCGGCGCAGATTGTCGGAGCCGGAGCGGCCGCGCAGCTGCTCCAGGCGCGCCGTCAGAAGCTCGGCCTGGCGGTCGCGCTGGGCGCCGCCGGCGACGGTGTAGGGATCATGCCGACGCGCGATGGCCAGGGCGCTTCCGTCCAGGCCGCCGGCGGCCGCCGCAAGGGCTTCCTCGGTGAATCCCGCCGCGGTCGCGCCCTCGATGCGCTCCGCCTGGGCCCGCACGGTGGTGGCCTTGGCCGCCGTGCCGCCCAGATAGGCGCAGCCGATCGCCAGTCCCACCAGCGCGCCGAACGCCGCCGCCGCAGATCCGGGCCGAATCCGGGCCACACGATCCACAGGAGGGTTCACACGCGTGTGCGGGGCTTTCGACAAAGGCTCAGTCCTGTACGACAGGGCGCAATGCCGCCCCCGGGTAGTCTCGCAACCGGGCGACCCTCTCCGATCCTGGAGATCGGCGTCGCGATCCGTTTGCGGTAAATCGACGGTCGGCGAATGGAGCCTGCCGTCGAGGACGCGCCTTAAGCCAGCCGTTTGTGGCGCCAATGTGGTTGATTCGCAAGATTGTTGTGCGGCGCAACATCGCGGTTGAGCTTCGCTGTAACCAGAATGCAACGCCGACCCGGTTTCGTCTATTTACGGTCAGTGTATCGAAGCTAATCTGTATTGGCCGTCACAGGCTCAACATGAAACATGTGCGGCTGGCGCTCCGACGGATTGAAAAGGGCGCTCACTATTGTCTTCGATGTCCGACGGGGCCGTTGATTGACTTGGCTCCGTCCACCGGAACCGGTCAAGGCCGCCAGCGTTCAAGCTGCGCCATTGGAAGGAATACGCCATGAAACGCACAGTCATCACGCTCGCGCTCGCCGCATCAGCGCTTGCCGTCGCCGCCTGCGGCCAGACCATTGAACAGAGGGCCGCGACCGGCGCCGTCGCCGGGGCCGTCGTCGCCGGACCGGTCGGAGCCGCCGTGGGCGGCGCCGCGGGCGCGGCCGTCGGCAAGGCCAACAACGAGCCGAACTGACACAGTCGACCCTCGAGTGAGCGGGGCAGCGGCCGACGCCGCCTCGCGAACTTGATTTTCGCCCCTATATAGGCTTAGCGACGCGTCGGGCCCTCCGTACATCGCCCGGCCGCATTCCAGCGCATCCATAAACGATCAAGGACATCGACGCCCTCCGCATGAGAGATCTGAAACAGACCGGCTTCACGGACCGCCTTTCCACCCAGCAGGAAGCCAAGAAGGCCCTGCTCGCCCGGTTCAAGCCCAAGGCCGCCGCCCCCGATCCCGAATTCGACAAACTGGCCGCCAAGCGCGCCGCCGAGAAGGAGGCGCTGCGCCAGCAGCACGAGCTCGCCAAGGCGGAAGCCCGCCGCGAGAAGGCCGAGAAGGAGGCCGCACGCATGGCGGCCCAGGCCGAGGCCCAGGAAGCGGTCGAGGCCGAGAAGCGCGCCGCCCGCAAGGAGCGCAAGGCGCTCACCAAGGAAGAACAGAAGGCGGCCCGCGACGCCCGCTACGCCGCCCGCAAGGCGCGCACGCGCTGATCCCCGGAACCGGTCGGCCGCAGAAGGCCGACCGTGATCCGGCCCTAGCCCAGATCGCCCAGCACCCGGGCCAGTTGCTCGCCCGAATAGGGTTTGCGCAGGAACGGCCACGGCGCATCGGCCAGGGCCGCATCCACATCCTCGCCGGCATAGCCCGAGGTCAGCACCACCCGCATGTCGGGGTAGTCCCGCCCACACAGCCGCGCCAGTTCGATCCCGGTCATGCCGCCGGGCATCACCACGTCGCTGAGCATCATGTCGAACCGCTCGCGCTTCAGCAGGTCCAGCGCCTGCGGCCCGGTCTCGACCGCGCGCACATCGAGCCCCAGACCCTCGAGAAGCTCAAGGGCCACGACCGCCACGCTGACGTCGTCCTCGACCAGCAGCAGGCGACGGCCGGCGGCCATGGGCCGGGTTGCGTCCGGATCGGCGTCGGCGCCGGCGCTCGCGGCTCCGGACTGCGGCGGCAGGTAAAGCCGGATCTGCGTCCCGCGGCCGACCTCGGATGATATTTCGGCGGCGCCGCCGCTCTGGCGCGCGAAGCCGTAGACCTGGCTCAAGCCCAGACCCGTGCCCTTGCCGACGGCCTTGGTCGTGAAGAAGGGCTCGAACACGCGGGCGATGAGCTCTGGCGACATGCCGGCGCCGTCGTCCGCGACCGTGACGCAGACATAGTCTCCGGCGGGCAGGTCCGTGACCTGGCCCGCCTCGACCGTGCAGGACCGGGTCTGGACTGTGATCAACCCCTTGTCGCCCACGGCGTCGCGAGCGTTGACGACCAGGTTCAGCAGGGCGGCCTCGAACTGCGACGGATCGACGTTGACCCGCGCCCCGCCGCGACGGAGCTTGAGTTTGAACTCCACCGCCTCGCCGACGGCGCGACGCAAGAGCGGCTCGCTCTCGCGAATCTGGACGTTGAGATCGACCGCCTCGGGCCGCAGGGCCTGACGCCGCGAGAAGGCCAGCAGCTGATGGGTGAGCCCCTCGCCGCGACGGGCGGCGGCGAGGGCCGCCTCGCCCAGCTTCTGGCGTTTGGCCGCGTCGTCGGGCGAGCGCAGCATGATGTCCAGCGCCCCGATGACCACGGTCAGCAGATTGTTGAAGTCGTGCGCCACGCCGCCCGTCAGACGGCCGACAGCCTCCATGCGCTGGGCGTGCATCAGGTCAGCCTCGGCCTTGGCCTTCTCCGCCAGCGCTTCGCCCACCCGCTCCTCGAGCAGCTCGTTGATCCGCTTGAGGTCTTCCTCTGCACGCTTGGCCTCGGTGACGTCCAGATTGGCACCCACAAAGCCCTGGAAGACGCCCGAACCGTCGAGGCGCGGCAAGCCTTCGCAGCGCAGCCACCGCTCACCCCGCACCGGATGACGGATGCGGGTCAAGCCTTCGAACCCTTCGCGCCGTTCGAAGGCGGTATTGAAAGCGGCGGTAAAGGTTGCAGCGTCATCTGGGTGGATCAGTCGGTGCCAGCCGTCGGCCATCTGTTCCTCGGACTCGATGCCGAAGAAGGAGAGATAGCGTCTGTTGGCAAAGATGGGCCGGCCCTCGGCGTCCAGCATCCAGATCAGGGCCGGGGCGCTGTCCGCCACCGTTCGGAAGCGGGTTTCGGATTCCACCAGCCGGTTTTCCGCTTCGACGCGAGCGGTTTCATCGCGCAGCGTCAGTACCGCGCCGATGCGGCTGCCGCACGGATTGAACACCGGCCGGGCGTTGCCTACCGCCGTGACCTCAGACCCGTCGGGACGCTGAATGCGCCAACGCGCATCCAGGACCGTCTCGCCACTGGTCACCGCGCGCGCCAGCGGCAGTTCTTGTGACGGGTAAGGCTGACCGTCCTCAGTGAACAGATGATAGGCCTGGGAATAGTCGTCGGGACCGACATCCAGACGTTCGACCCCGTGCAGACGCACCGCCGCGTCGTTGACGAAGGTGATCCGGCCGTCCGGGTCCGTCACGATGACGCCTTCGGCCAGCTGGCCCAGGATGGCGTCCCGTTCCGCCGCCGCTGCGGCGAGGTTGGCGGCGGTCTCCCGGATGTCCGTCACGTCGAAGGCCACGCCGACAAAGCCGATCACCTCGCCGTCCCCGGCCAACCGGGGACGGGAGAAGGACTTGAGCCACCGGTAGACGCCGTCGTGCCGCAGGTAGCGGGCCTCCATGGAGAAGGGCTCGCCCGAGGCCTCGCCGGTCAGGGATTCCTGGATGACCCGCTCATGATCGTCAGGGTGGATGACCGCCCGCCAGTCGGCCAGCCGCGCCTCTTCGTAAGAGCCGCCGTTATAGGTGACATAGGCCTGGTTGACGAAGGCCCGGGTGCGGTCCTGCCGGGTCACCCAGATCAGCACCGGGGCGGTGTCGGCGATAGCGCGGAAGCGTTCCTCGCTCTCGCGCACCTCCGCCTCGGCCCGGGTGCGTTCGATCTCCGTCCAGGTGCGCAGGGCCACGTCCTGCAGCAGGGCGATTTCGGCCCCGGTCCATTCGCGCACGGTCGAGTGATGGGCATAGAGGAAGGCGCGCAGGCCGCCGCTCCGGATCACCGGCGCGCGCACCAGGGCGCGGGTCTCCAGTCGCTTGAAGACATCGAGGGCTCCGCGGGTGCGCGGGTCTTTCCGGACATCCGGAATGTCGATCGGACGTCCCTCGGCCAGGTCGGCGATCAGATCGGCGCCCAGCTCGTCGAGGCTGAAGTCGCCCTGGGCGCTGACCAGGCCGGCCGTCCAGTCGCGCGTCATGGAAACGAGACCGCGTTCCTGATCGACTTCGCCATAGCCGACGCGGTCCGCGCCGAGCTCGACGCCGAGGGCCCGCTCCACCTCCAGAATGACCTCTTCGGAGGATGTCAGGTCGCGCAGGCGATCGGTCAGGTCCAGCAGGAAGGATTGTCGCCGCTCCTGCCGTTCCAGCGCGTCGAGCGCGTCGCGGGTCTCGGTGGTGTCGAAGGACATGCCGACGTAGCCGAGGAACTCACCGTCTCCGGCGAAGCGCGGATTGACCGAAATCCGCATCCACCGCCAGGCGCCGTCAGCCCGGCGGAAGCGCGCCTCGAACCCGTAGGGTCGACGTTCGGGCCGGGCGGCGGCCATGGCGGCGTCGACGCCGGCCTGGTCGTCGGGGTGGATGGTCTGTTTCCAGCCGTGTCCGAGAATACTCTCCGCCGGCTGGCCGTAGAACTCGACCAGGGCGGCGTTGACGAACTCGACCCTGGCGTCGGCACTGGTCATCCAGACAGGGGAGGGAGCCGTGTCGGCCATCAGGCGGAAGCGGGATTCGCTTTCCCGCAGGGCGGCCTCGGCCGCCCGCGCCTCCGTCACGTCGGTATTGACGCCGATCAGACCGCCATAGCGGCCGTCCGCCTCGATCCGGGGCCGGGCGTCCGTGTGCAGGACGCGCCACTCGCCGTCGTGGCGACGGAAACGGGCTTCGGTGGAAAAGGCCGCCTGGCGACTCCTGGCCTCGGCGGTCGTGGCGAGGACCAGTTCGACGTCGTCGGGATGGATCAGGGTGCTGAAGTCAAACCCGTCCAGCATCTCGGGCGCATCCCAGAAGGCGCGCTGGGCGGCGTTCAGGTGGATGCAGTGGCCGGCGACGTCGCTCATCCACAGCATGACGGGGGCGTGCTCGCTGATCAGACGCAGCTGGTGCTCGCGATCGTCGATGCGGGCGTTGGACCGGCGCAGGGCCTCCAGCGAGGCGTCCAGCGCGCCGACCATGTCGCGAAGCGCCGAGGCGACGACGGTGATGAACAGGCCCACGACGACGAAGTTGACGGTGGCCACGAGCCCGAGCCGGTTCGCCAGCCCGGCCCCGACGGCGTCGAAGCCCAGCACGGCCCAGCCGCCCAACAGGCACGTCGCCGTGGCGGTCAGTCCTGCCAGCCTGCCCGCGGCGAGCGATGCGAGGATCACCGCCGGCAACAGGATCATGAAGCCGGTGACGTTGAGATAGAAAAAGCCGAGGTTGGCGCGGACGGTCAGCATGATGGCGGCCGCGCCCATGCCGATCAGGATCGACACCCACCAGGGACGGGTTTTGACACGCGCCAGCCGGGTCACGGCGGCGCTGATGTTGAACAGTCTGGCCAGATCCCCCAACGCGCTCACTCGTTCCCCGTCCGCGCACGCGCGATTTTTCGCAACGTACTGGATGGATTTGAGTTCCGACACCGAATCTGCGGCCGGAAGCCGGACACCCGCTGTACTTTCCTCGCCCGGAAGGCGTCGGGACTTGACCGGACGGCGATTTCCGCCTGAAAAGCGCCGCCCTTGGCGCATAGGGTGGGCGTTCGTCGGGCGAGTTGTCCCGGCCCGGGAGCGGCTATTGGTCACGATCGACTGGAACGCGAAGCTGAAGAGGATGCGCCGGCTGCTGGCCGGGGCGCCTGTGGTGCTGGCCGCTTTCGGCGTGGCCATGGCCGCCAGTTCGACGCCGCGTCCCGAGATCGACCGCCGGGCCGAGGTCGTGCGCGGCCTGACGGGCGGCGACCTGAGCGCCCGCGGCTTCGCCGCCATCACCGGCCGCATGGACCCGTCGCAACTGGCCATCGCCCTGCGCCATGACCCGAGCGAGCGCCGCGCGGCCCTTTACGGCCTGACGCCCGGCTGGGAAAACCTGACCCTTGCCGGTCGCCCGACGCTGGATTTCGGCGCCACGGGCCTGGATGCGATGAAGCTGAACGCAGCCACGCCGAATGCATCGCAGTATCTGCGCGTCGCGGCGCCCTTCGTCTTCAAGCCCGCGACGGCCGACGATCGCCGTCGGGCCCTGCGCTGCCTGACCCAGGGCATCTATTACGAAGCCGCGCTTGAACCGACCGAGGGCCAGGAGGCGGTGGCCCAGGTCATCCTGAACCGGGTGCGTGATCCCAATTACGCCAACAGCGTCTGCGGCGTGGTGTTCGAGGGCGCCGAGCGGACCACCGGCTGCCAGTTCAGCTTCACCTGCGACGGCGCGCTGGCGCAGGCGCCGGTCGGCTGGGCTTGGAACCGCGCCAAGCTGGTCGCCGAGCGCGCCCTTGCCGGGCACGTCTCGGCCCGCGTGGGCACCGCGACCCACTATCATGCCGACTATGTCCATCCGTGGTGGGCGCCGACCCTGAACAAGCTGACCCAGATCGGCGCGCACATCTTCTATCGCTGGAAGGGCGTCTACGGCGAGCCGGCGGCCTTCCGTCAGGCCTATGCGGGCCGCGAGCCCGTGATCGACGAAGCCCGGTTCTCGCGTCCGCGCATCCGGATCACCACGGCGGCGGACGCCGAACTGCTGCTGGCCGAGGCGGCCGCCAATGGCGAGAGCGTGATGCGGACGGTCGAGATCGACGGCCAGACCCGTGTGGTCGGCGTCGCTTCGCTGGGCGGTCGGCGTCAGGCGACCGCGGCGGATATCGCGGCCATCAACGAGCGTCTGGCGGCGTTCGAAGCGCCGTCCGCGCCCGCGGCGGAAGAGTCCGTCCGCCCGGTTGCGCCCGGCGTGACGATGATGGACGTTGAGGAAGTGGGCCGGCCCGCCGCCTGATCCACAACCACCGCCATGCTTCGCAACAGAAATGCGGCGTCAGGCATTATCTGTTTTCTCCCGCGCGCCCGAGGCGCGTCGCATGGACCCCGGATGACAACGAGCGCCTGGAATGAGACCGATCGCCTCGCGGCGCTCCGGTCGTACGACATCCTCGATTCCGGGCGCGAGCCCGCGTTCGACGACATCACCGCCCTGATCGCGAGGCTCTGCGACGCCCCGATCGCCGTGGTCAATCTGATTGACGCCGACCGGCAGTGGTTCAAGTCCGAGGTCGGGCTGGGCGTGCGGGAAACGCCGCTGGAGACCTCCTTCTGTCGTCACGCCCTGCTGGAACAGGACCGGCTGGTCGTGCCGGACGCCGACAAGGACCCCCGGTTCGCCTGCAATCCCCTGGTGACCGCCGCCAACGGTCTGAAATTCTACGCCGGCGTGCTGCTGAAGGATGACCACGGCCTGCCGCTGGGGACGCTGTGTGTCCTCGACACCCGGCCGCGTCCCGACGGGCTGGACCCCCTCCAGACCGAGGCGATGGAGGTCCTGGCGCGACAGGTCATGAAGCTGTTGAATTTGCGCAAGGTTCTGGCGGCGGGGCGTCGAACGGACGCGGACCTGACCGCGACGGCCAGCGCCCTGGCCGTAAGCGAGGCCCGGTTCCGCGCCATCGCCGATTCCATGCCCCAGATGGTGTGGTCGGCGCTGCCGGACGGATTTCACGACTATTACAATGCGCGTTGGTTCGAGTTCACGGGCGTGACCCCCGGATCGACGGACGGCGAGGGCTGGAACGGCATGTTCCATCCGGAGGACCAGGAACGCGCCATGGCCCGCTGGCGTCATTCGCTCGAGACCGGCGAACCCTATGAAGTCGAGTACCGGCTGCGTCGCGCCGATGGCGTCTACCGCTGGACGCTGGGCCGGGCCACCCCGATCCGGAACGAGGCGGGGGAAATCACCCGCTGGTTCGGAACCTGCACGGACATCGAGGACCTCAAGCGGGTGGTCGATTCCAAGGACCTGCTCAGCCAGGAGCTGAGCCACCGCATCAAGAACATCTTCGCCGTGGTGTCGGCCCTGATCGGCCTGTCCGCGCGCCAGTTCCCGGAAGCCAAGGAATTCGCGTCGGCGGTGCGCACGCGCATCAACGCCCTGGCCCGGGCGCATGAGTTCGTGCGTCCGCACACCGACGTGTCCCGCCCCACCGTCGGCTCAATGACCCTGCACGCCTTCCTGAACGATCTGTTCAAGCCCTATGCGACCGCGAACGGCGAGCCGAGGGTCCAGGTGTCGGGCGATGACGCCGCCTTCGATGATCAGGCCGCGACCTCGGTCGCCCTGCTGTTCCACGAACTGGCGACCAACGCGTCCAAATACGGGGCTCTCTCGACCGAAGAGGGCGAGATCACTCTGAAGACCCGAAACGACGCCGACCGCTTCGTCCTGGTATGGGAGGAGCGGGGCGGGCCGCCGGTCGCGGGGGCTCCCGATCGGGTCGGCTTCGGTTCGTCGCTGGCGACGCTTTCCGTGGAAGGGCAGTTGGGCGGACGGCTGGAGCGAATCTGGGCCCTGGAGGGTCTGCGGGTGACGGCCGACCTGCCCGCGACCGCCCTCTCGCGGCGGCGGGCGGCACAAAATGTCGCATAACGTCGATCCGTCGCAACCAGCATTGGTAGATGGCGTTGGTTGTCCAGCAAGTCCGTACAGTTACGGGCAAAACCACGAGCCTGAACTGTCCGAAACCCGATGAGTGCGCGTATCCTGGTCATTGAAGACGAAGCCCTCGTGGCGATGGAGCTGCGCTTTGTGCTCGAGGATCTGGGTCATGAGGTCGTCGGGACGGCGGCGGACGCCCGCACGGCGCGTCAGTTGGTCCAGGAGACCGAGGTCGATCTGGCGCTTGTCGATATCCACCTTTCAGACGGACCGACCGGCATCGAACTGGGCCGCGAACTCGGCCAGCAGCTGGGCGTGACCATCCTGTTCATGACGGCCAACCCCGGCATGGTGCGCAACGGCGTCGCCGGCACCATGGGCGTGCTGTCCAAACCCACCGACGAGCGCGCGGTGCAGGCTGCGGTGGACTATGCCCTCGGCCGGCGTGCGGGCCGACCGGTCGAATATGCGCCGCCCGAGCTCCGCCTGTTCGCCTGAGGCCGTCTACCAGACGCCGATCTTTTCCGCTTCCTTGTGCGAGATCGGATCGCCGGCCCGCGCGTGGTCCTGCTCGGCGAGGAAGCGGACGGCCTCCAGCGCGGCCATACAGCCCATGCCCGCCGCGGTAACGGCCTGACGGTAGATGTCGTCGGTGACGTCGCCAGCCGCCCAGACGCCTTCGATGGCGGTGGCCGCCGTGCCCGGCTTCACCACCAGATAGCCGCCCTGTTTCGTCTCCAGCTGGCCGGCGAAAAGCTCGGATGACGGGGCGTGGCCGATGGCGATGAAGACGCCGTCGGCGGCGACTTCGCGGGTGTCGCCGGTCTGGACGTTCTTCAGCCGCGCGCCGGTGACATTGACCCCGCCAAAGCTGTTGGTCTCGCCGAGGATCTCGTCGACGGCGTGGTTCCAGACCACCTCCACCTTGGGGTTGGCGAACAGCCGGTCCTGCAGGATGCGTTCGGCCCGGAACTCGTCGCGGCGGTGCACGACCGTGACCTTGGAGGCGAATTTGGTCAGGAACAGCGCCTCCTCGACGGCGGTGTTGCCCCCGCCGACGACGATCACTTCCTTGTCGCGATAGAAGAAGCCGTCGCAGGTGGCGCAGGCCGAGACGCCGAAGCCCTGATATTTGTACTCGCTCTCCAGGCCCAGCCATTTGGCCTGGGCCCCGGTCGAGATGATCACCGTCTCGGCCAGCAGTTCCGTTCCCGAGTCGAGGGTCAGGCGGAACGGCCGTTGCGACAGGTCAGCCTTGACCACGATGTCCTCGATCACCTCGGCGCCGACATGCTCGGCCTGGGCGCGCATCTGCTCCATGAGCCAGGGGCCCTGGATGACGTCGGCGAAGCCGGGATAGTTTTCCACATCGGTGGTGATGGTCAGCTGGCCGCCGGGTTGCAGGCCGGCGATGACGACGGGGTTCAGCAGGGCGCGCGCGGCGTAGATGGCGGCGGTCCAGCCGGCGGGGCCGGAGCCGATGATGGCGACGCGGAGGGTGCGGGGAGTGCTCATGCGCCTATTTAGGCGTTGATTCCCTCCGGCGCGATGCCACGGTGAGAGGGATTCACAGGTCTGTCGGAGAATAATGGCGTGCAGGGACAAAGCTTCATCGGGGTCGGTCTGGCGCTGGGCGTCGCCATCGGCGCCGCGATCGGCATCGCCACGGGCAATGTGGCGGTCGGCATCGGCGTGGGCGTAGCCATCGGAGTCGGGGCCGGCTTTGCCATCGACGCGGGCCGCCGAAAAGGGCGGAACGAGGCTTCGCGATCTGACAGCAGCAGCGGGGCTTATGCCTCCGACAGCGGCGGGCGCGACAAGAGTCCCGACACGGGGGCCGATGGCGGCTCTGACGGCGGCGGGGATGGCGGCGGGGGCGACTAGGACGTCTTCATCCGGTCCAGCACAGCCCGCGCCGCCCGGTCCGTCTCGGCCAGCGGCGCATAGGTCCGGGCCTCCAGCGTCCCGTCGAACAGCCGCGCCGCGCCGCGCTCGCGCAGGTCGGCGTGCAGGCGGGCGAATTTGTCGCCGGACTTCAGCGGGATCATCGGCAGGATATGCACCGGCTGGCCCGTCGAGGCGGCCTCGGCCGCCATGTTGGCGCTGTCCTCGGTGACGAGGATGTGGTCGGCGAACCGCAGGAAGGCGAAATAAGGGTTCGGACCCTCGCCGTCCCAGATCTGGCCGGGAAGGTGTTGCAGCCGCGCGGTCATGATCGTCCTCGCCGCCTCGGGGGTGCGGCGCGAGAAGGTCAGCATAAGCGAGCCGCCGGCGGCTTCGACGGCCGCGGCGATGCGGTTGGCCAGGTCGGCGGCGTGGCCTTCGGTCAGGTCGAAGGCGCGGGAGCGTCCCCCGACCATGGCCGCCACACGCGGACGGGGCAGGGGCTCCAGTCGGTCGGCGAAAACGGCGGCGCCCTCGGCCAGCCGTTCCGCCGTCACCCGATGCGGAGAGCCGGTGATCGAGAGGACATTGGCGCCCTCGATCCGGTCATGCGCCGGGGCGACGATCAGGTCATAGGCGCCGCTGCGCCAGCGCGGATCCTGGGTCTGGACCACGAAGGTCTTGCCGCCGGACTGCTTCCGGACGCGGGCGGACATCGGCAGGGTGGCGCGCCCCGTGGCGATCCACAGGTCGGGCCAGACCTCGCCAGCGGCCGGTTCTGTGGGATCGGAGGACAGGTCCAGCATCCACGACGTCTTCAGCGCCGAGGGCAGTTTGTCGAAGACCGGACGCCAGCGGACCCGTTTGACGGTGATGGCGGCGGGGGTCAGTCGCTGGACGGCCTCGGCCAGACCGAGGGCCTGGTTTTCCATGCCGATGCGGCCGTCCGAGACCACCCAGATGGAGAGGGGCGCGCTCACGGCGCGGCGGGCGGCGCGATCCAGCACATGGCCTCGACCTTGTTGCCGTCCGGATCGCGCAGGAAGGCGGCGTAATAGCCGGGGGCGTACTCGTTTCGCGGACCCGGACGGCCATCGTCGAGACCGCCGGCGGCGAGCCCCGCCTCGAAGAAGGCGACGACGGTGTCAGGATCGGGGGCGTTGAAACAGACGTGGGCGCCGTTGCCGGGGACGGCGCGCCTGCCGTCATGGGGCTGGGTGGCCCAGAATTCGGGGAAGGCCCGGCCATAACCGATGCTCACGCCGTGTTCGAGGATGCGTCGCGCGCCGAGCACGGCCATGACGGCGTCATAGAAGACGCCGGCGCGCGACAGGTCGGTGACGCCGACCGAAACATGCGACACCAGAGGCGGGCGTGTTCCGGACGGTTGGGTCACTGGCCTATTTCCACTCGACCTTGAGGATTTCATAGGCCTTGACCCCGCCGGGGGTGTTGACCTCGACCACGTCGCCGACCTCTTTCGAGATCATGGCGCGCGCGATCGGCGAGGCGATCGAAATCTTGCCCGCCTTCACATCGGCTTCGTGCTCGCCGACGATCTGGTAGCGGGCCTCTTCCTCGGTGTCCTCATCGACCACGGTGACCGTGGCGCCGAACATCACCTGATTGCCGTCCAGTTTCGAAACGTCGATCACCTGGGCGCGGCTGATCTTGTCCTCGATGTCGGCGATCTGGCCTTCGATCCAGCCCTGTCGCTCCTTGGCGGCATGATACTCTGCGTTTTCGGACAGATCGCCATGCTCGCGCGCTTCCGAGATGGCCGAGATCACGCTCGGCCGCTCCACGGACTTCAATTGCTTCAGCTGATCGTCGAGGACACGGTAGCCCTCGGCCGTCATCGGCACTTTTTCCATATGTCGTGAGTTTCTTGCTTCGCCCGACTGAAGATTTGGTGACACGCCAGAGGTCGCTGGGCGCTTGCGACCGGCCAAAGAGACTAGGGCGCCAAGCCTCCGGATTCAAGAGGCATGGCGCAACGGTGATATATCGGGAATGTTACGCCGGGCGATCTCGCCGTCGCGATCTGACCTGCCGGACCAGGCTCCAGGCCAGCCAGCCGATGGCCGCCAGCCCCAGGGCCATGAACAGGCTGGAGACGATGAACACCCCGGCCGCGATGAAGGCCAGCACGAAGGCGACAGCGGCGGCCAGGGCGGCGGTGACTTGAACGGTTCTCAGCTGCATGAGGCTGTTAACGTTCGATTCCCGGGCGGGTTGCGGTCGATCGCGCGGTTCCCGACCGGTGTGGCGCCGGCCAACCGGGTCTCAGCCTCAGGCGTAGCTGTAGGGGCCGCCGCGCTCCAGCGCGCGCTGATACGCCGGCCGGGCGTGGATCTTCTGCAGGAAGGCCTTCAGCTTCGGCTTGTCGGCGCCGTAGCCGACCCGGCTGCCCGCCGCCTCGATGGGGAAGCTCATCATGATGTCGGCGGCCGAGAAGGCGTCGCCGGCGAACCATTCGGACCGGGTCAGTTCGGCTTCCCAGTACGCCGTGTGCGCCCTGAGTTGCGGGTCGATCATGTTGGTGTTCATGGCCTTGCTGATGCCCTTGGCGATGCCGCGGGCGAGGAAGGGGACGCGTCCGGGAATGGCGGTGAAGATCAGCTTCAGCAGCAGGGGCGTCATGGCCGAGCCCTCGGCGTAGTGGAGCCAGTAGGTGAACCGCCGCCCGGCTTCCGAGCCGGCGGCGGGACGCAGGCCGGAGGCCGGATGGGTTTCGAGCAGATATTCCAAGATGGCGCCGGTCTCGGCCATCCGCGACTCGCCCTCGTCCAGCACGGGCGACTTGCCCAGCGGATGGATGGCCTTCAGCGCGGGCGGGGCCAGCATGGTCTTCGCGTCGCGCTGATACCGTTTCACCTCATAGGGCAGGCCCATCTCCTCCAGCAGCCAGAGGACCCGCTGCGAGCGGGAGTCATTGAGATGGTGGACGGTGATCATGGCGACGGCTCCGCTTGTTCCGCCCAGTTAGCGCGGTTGACGCGGCGTCGGTCCAGCGGATTCAGACGCGCCGGCCGCTCCAGCGCCGACGGGGTCGGGCCGATCGGGCGCCGGAAGTCGGGACGGGCTGTTTCGCGGCCTGTCGCTGTTCCCACAGCTGGAAGGCCAGGGTGGCGAGGGCGAGCTTGCCGGCGTGCCGTCCGGCCATGCGCCGCCCGCTCCGGCTCAGCAACAGGCCGCCGATCAGGGTCGCGAGTTTGGGAAGGGGCATCGAGGGTCTCCGGTTCACGGGCGAAACGGACGACGCACGGAACGGTTCAGCGGCCCCTCACCCCTTCGGCATCAGGGCCTGCGCCGCCACCACCATGGCCTCGACGCCGGTCGTGACCGAGGGGCGGGGGTCGATGCGGAACAGGGGCGAATGGTGGCCGGGCGCGGTCGCCACCTCGGCCGCCGGGGTGCCGCCGACGCTGAAATAGACGCCCTTGACCCCGGTGTCGGGGGTGACGAACCAGGCGAAATCCTCGGCCCCCATACCGGTGCGCGGCGTGTCGACCAGCCGTTCGGCGCCCATGGCCGCGGCGATGGCGGTCCGGACGCGGGCGGCGGTGGCGGCGTCATTGATGGTCGGTGGGGTGGTCTCGGTCGGCGAGCGGACCACGGTGGGCAGCCGGTCCTCGGACACGCCAAGGGCCAGGGCCGTGCCGCGCACCACCCGGTCGATGCCGTCCAGCAGCGCCAGACGGGTCTCGGGATTGTCGGCCCTTACGGTCAGCTGCAGGTCGACCCGGTCGGAGATGATGTTGTGCTTGATGCCGCCGTGGAAGGACCCGACGGTCACGATGGCTCCTTCCAGCGGATTGACGCTGCGGCTGGGCAGGGTCTGCAGGTTCATGACGATGGCCGAGGCCACCACGATCGGATCGACGCCGAGGTGCGGATAGGCCCCATGGGTGCCGACGCCGTGCACGGCGATGTCGACGCTGTCCGAGCTGGACGAGGTGATGCCCAGCGGCAGGTCGATCAGGCCGGTGGCGAGATCCGCGGAGACGTGGAAGGCGAGGGCGATGTCCGGCCTGGGAAAGCGGGTGTAGAGGCCGTCCTGCACCATTGCCCGGGCGCCGAAGATGCGCTCCTCGGCGGGCTGGGCGATCAGCACCAGGGTGCCGGACCAGTCCTGGCGGCGGGCCATCATCTGCCGTGCCGTGCCGATCAGGGCGGTGATGTGCACGTCGTGGCCGCAGGCGTGCATCACCGGCTTCTCGATCCCGTCGCTGTCGGTCTGGCGGGCGGTCGAGGCGTTGGCGAGGCCGGAGGCTTCGGCCAGCGGCAGGCCGTCCATGTCGGCGCGGATCATCACCGTGGGCCCGTCGCCGTTGCGCAGCACCGCCACCACCCCCGTGCCGCCGACGCCGGTGGTGACCTGATAGCCGAGCGCCGTCAGCTGGGCGGCCATGATGCCGGCGGTGCGCACCTCCATCCCCGACAGTTCCGGATTGCGGTGGAAGTCGTCGAACAGGGCGCCGAGGTTGGCGTCATAGTCCCGGGCGACGGCCTGGCGCAGTTCGGCGTCGGTCGATCCGGTCTGGGCCTGCGCCGCCCCGCCGGTGAGCAGGGCCAGAGCCGCCGTCGTCGCAAGAAGAAGTCGCATGTCCGCCCCCGGGTTTCAGGCGCGAACTTTGGTCCGGCCGCGGCGGACTGGCAACGGCCAAAGCAGCGGCGGCGCTGTTGAGTTCGGCGGCGGTTTGGCTCTAAGCCCATGCCATGACCACGCCCGAACCGCGCCTGACCTCCCTCGCCCATGGCGGCGGCTGCGGCTGCAAGCTGGCTCCGGCGGTGCTGCGCGACATTCTGAAGGGGATGCCGCTGGCGGGGCCGTTCGCCGATCTGATGGTGGGGACCGAGACCAGCGACGACGCAGCGGTGTGGCGGCTGAATGACCAGCAGGCGCTGGTGGCGACCACGGACTTCTTCATGCCGGTGGTGGACGACCCGTTCCACTTCGGTCAGATCGCGGCGACCAACGCCCTGTCCGACGTCTACGCCATGGGCGGGACGCCGATCTTCGCCCTCGCCCTCGTCGGCATGCCGGTGAATGTGCTGTCGACGGAGACGATCGGGCGGATCCTGCAGGGCGGGGCAGAGGCCTGCCGGGCGGCGGGCATTCCCGTGGCGGGCGGCCATTCGATCGACAGCGTCGAGCCGATCTATGGGCTGGTGGCCCTGGGTCTGGTGCATCCCGACCAGGTGCTGACCAATCGCGGGGCCCGGCCTGGCGACATCCTGCTGCTGACCAAGGGGCTGGGCGTCGGCGTGCTCAGCGCCGCCTTCAAACAGGAGCGGCTGGACAAGGACGGCTATGCGGCGCTGAAGGCGTCGACGACGCAGCTGAACAGCCTCGGCGCCAAGCTGGCCGGAAGGGCCGGGGTGCATGCGGTCACCGACGTCACCGGCTTCGGCCTGCTGGGCCATGCGCTGGAGATGGCGCGGGGCGCGGAGGCGACCGTCGAGATCACCGCCGACCCGCCGACCCTTCCGGGCGTCCGGCGCCTGCTCGGGGACGGCGTCCGCACCGGCGCCTCGGCCCGCAACTGGGCCAGCTACGGCGAGGAGGTCGACCTGCCGGACGGCCTCGAGGACTGGCGCCGCGACCTGCTGACCGACCCCCAGACCTCGGGCGGCCTGCTGATCGCCGTGGCCGAGGCCGAGGCGGACGCCCTGCGGGCCCTGGCCCGGATCGAGGGCTTCGCCGCCCATGTCGTCGGCCGGGTGGTCGAGGGCCCGCCGCGGGTGCGCGTGGTCGGGTGATCGCGGCATGATCCGGCGCACGACCGATCTGTCGCCCGCCGCCCGCGGCGGCTTTGACGCCATCATCGATGTGCGCAGCCCGGCCGAGTTCGCCCTCGACCACATCCCCGGCGCCCTCAATCTGCCGGTGCTGGACGACGTCCAGCGGGCGGCGGTCGGGACGGAATACGTCCAGGGCTCCAAATTCCTCGCCCGACGCCACGGCGCGGCCCTCGTGGCCCGCAATATCGCCGCCCATCTGGAGGGCGCGCTGGGCGACCGCGACGGGTCTTTCCAGCCGCTGGTCTACTGCTGGCGCGGCGGCCAGCGCTCGGGGGCCATGGTCACGGTGATGGACCAGGTCGGCTGGCCGGTGACGCTGCTGGAGGGCGGCTACCAGACCTGGCGGCGGCAGGTCACGGCCGCCCTGTACGACACGCCGCTGGCCGTCCGGCCGATCCTGCTCGACGGCCCGACCGGCGCGGGCAAGACGGCGCTGCTGTCCGCCCTGGCGGAGCGGGGCGTGCAGACCCTCGACCTTGAGGCCCTCGCGGCCCATCGCGGCTCGCTGTTCGGGGCCATGCCCGGCGGCCAGCCGTCGCAGAAGGCCTTCGAGAGCCGGCTCCACGACGTCCTGGCCCGCCTGGATCCGGCGCGCCCGGTGCTGGTCGAGGCCGAGAGCAGCAAGATCGGCGCGCGGGTCATACCGCCGTCGCTGTGGGCCGCCATGTCCGCCGCTCCGAGGATCCGCCTCGACTCCCCGGTCCGGGTTCGCGCCGCCCGCACCGTGCGCGACTACGCCGCCATCGCCGCCGATCCGTCGGCGCTGGACGCCGCCCTGACCCGCCTGCCGCGCCATATCGGCAAGGAGACCGTCGCCGCCTGGCGCGCCCTCGCCGCCGACGGTCAGGTCGAGGCGCTCGCGACCGAGCTGATCGTTCACCACTACGACCCGGCCTATCGCCGGCAGGGCCAGGCCGGAAACGCCGCCGAACTGGCCCGCGTCGAGCTCCGGTCGCTGGCCGACGCGGCCCTCGCGGCGGCGGCCGACCAGGTCGTCGAGGGACTGGCCGGCTTCGGACCCGGCTGACGGCCCCCCCCCGGAAATCGGGCGGATCGTTCGCGGCGGCGCACGCGACGGATGGTAAAACGCCCCGGCGGCGCCTAGCTTCCCCGGATGGCCGCTTCCCGACTCCGTTCCGCCCTGATGTCCCTGAGCCTGTGGGTGCTCGTCGCCCTGCTGGCCGGTCTGTTCGCGGGAGCGGCGGCCGAGGCCTGGGGCCTGCCCGGCGGGGCGGGAACCGCCGACCTGATCGGCGCGGTCGGGACCCTGTGGCTCAACGCCCTGAAGATGACCATCATCCCGCTGGTCTTCAGCCTGCTGGTGACCGGCATCGCCTCGATCGCCGACGCGGCGGCGACCGGGCGGCGGGCGCTGAAGGCGTTGATGGTGTTCGCCATCCTGCTGGTCGGGGCCACCGTCTACGCCATCCTCGCCAACGAGGCCCTGCATCTGTTGTGGCCGATTGATCCGGCCGGGGCCGCGGCCCTGCTGGCCGGAGCGCCCGACGCGGCGGTGGTGCGCGAGAGCGCGGCCGGCGGCGGCTTCGCCGCCTTCCTCGCCAATCTGGCCCCCGCCAATCCCGTCCGCGCCGCCGTCGAGGACAACATCCTGGGCATCGTGGTCTTCGCCATCGCCTTCGGTTTCGCGGTCACCCGCCTCGGCCCCAGCCGTCGCGTGCCGCTGGTGGAGTTCTTCGAGTCCGTGTCGGCGACAATGATCACCATTGTCCACTGGGTTCTGCTGGCGGCGCCCATAGGCGTCTTCGCCCTGTCCATGGGCGTCGGGCTGAACGCCGGCCTCGGCGCCCTCGGCACCCTCGGCCACTACGTCTCCATGGTGGTCCTGGCCCAGATCGGCCTGATCGTGGTGATCTACGCCGTCGTCGTGCCCTGGGGCCGCATCGGCCTTGGGCGGTTCGCCCAGGGGATCATTCCGGCCCAGGTGGTCGCCTTCTCGACCCAGTCCTCGCTGGCCAGCCTGCCCGCCATGGTCGAGCAGGCCCGCCTCGCGCTCGGCGTCTCGACCCCGACCGCGGGTCTGGTCCTGCCGCTGGCGGTGGCGGTGTTCCGCATCACCAGCCCCGTCGCCAACCTGGCCGTGGTCATCTACGTCGCCCATCTGCACGGCGTGGATCTGGGCCCGGCCGCCTGGATCGCCGGCGGCCTGACGGCCATCGCCATCTCCATCGGCTCGGTCGGCCTGCCCGGCCAGATCAGCTTCTTCGTCTCCGTCGCCCCGATCTGCCTCGCCATGGGCGTGCCGATCCAGGTCCTGCCCCTGCTGCTGGCGGTCGAGGTCATCCCCGACATCTTCCGCACCATCGGCAATGTCACCGGCGATCTGGCCGCGGCGCGGATCGTGGAAGGGCGGGACGCGCTGGCCGAGCCGGATCCGGCGGCGGGGATCTAGGGGTCGACGGCAGACGCGGCGAGCGTCTGGAACGGGTGGAGAGCCGACGCCGGGGTTGTCGACGCCCGGCGCGTCCACGGAACTCTGGCGCCGGATAAAAGCGACGTTGGCCGCTGGAGGTGCTGGAGGACGCCGAACCCATCAAGGCGAAGCATACTCACATCAGGGATCATGGCGTGGGGGCGAATGTCGGGGATGCGCTCGGCCGCATCGTCAAATCTGCGCGCCCGCGGGTTTGTTGTGACCCGGTCGCACGTCTCTCCGCTTTTGTGCGATGCGCCACGCAAAGAAGATAATGCCGCAGACAAAGAATAGCGTGGAGAGGATGCTTCCCTCCGGACCCTTCGCGCCACCGGTCAGAAGGTCCGATCCGACTGGGGCCAGCGAGACGGTGAGCGCAGGCACGCCTGCGTCGAGGCCGGTGACCGGCAGGTCAAAGCCCGTGGCCAAGATCCAGTTCCATCCAGCGTGCCACCCCATCACGCCCCAGATGTTGTTGGATGAGATCGACCACGCGCTCGCGAAGAGAGCAAAAAGGAAAATATTGCCGGTGACGAGCCAGGGCTCTCCGCGGGAGAAATGAAGCAGCGTAAAGAGAAGCGATGATAACAGGACGGCAACGATGATGTTCATGCGGCGTGTGATGACCGAGGTGAGCCATCCACGGAAAATGATTTCTTCGATGCTGGCTTGAACGAGGAAGCATACAAAGAGTCCAGCAATCGCGACGAGCGCGCTGGAGGACTGAAAGGCCGGAAACAGTGCGCCAGGTTTGTAGGCGCCAGCCAACCAGATACAAGCGACCACTGCCGACAGCGTGACGATGCCAGCAACGAGGCCGCCAGAGAATCCGGCCGCCGCACCGGCTCTTGTAAGACCGATTGTGCCGGCATTCCGCCGCTCGACGAATGCTATCCACGCTGCGACGGCGAGCATCCAGCTGATGAAGGACACAAGCAGCAACGCCATAAGGCCTTGGGTGCCGACGAATTCGCCCTGTGCGTCCAGAAAGCCGAACCGCTCAAGAAGAAGTGCGGACGGAATCTCGGTGACGATCGCGAATACGAGGCAGATGACGGGAGCGAGAAGTCCCCATGGAAGCCAGCCGCGCGCCGGTGAGGTGCTGTAAATGGTTTTGAGGTTCATACCCGAAGACTGAAGCGGGTCGCGGGCCAGTTATAGAACGATCGTGCGCGTTCACACCCACTGACGCGGGGCGGCGGTTTCGGCGTCTCCGCTGTTGGGCGTGCCCGAAGGCTCGATGAGCAGAAGCTCCACTTCGCGTCTCGCGTGCGGGCGGTGTTCCTCGCCCCTCGGGACGACGAAGAGGTCTCCGGGCCCAAGCATGATGCTGCGGTCGCGCAGCTCTATTTCAAGTTCACCCTGCAGAACAAGGAAAAGTTCGTCCGTGTCGGCGTGCCTGTGCCAAGCGTACTGACCCAGGAGTTTGACGATCATGATGTCGTAGTCGTTGAGCGTCGCGACCGTTCGCGGCGCCCAATGGTCCGAGAACATGGCGAACTTCTGCGTGAGGCTGATCTTGTTTTTCATATTATGGAGACTGAGGGCGCGCCTCATCCAGGTCTAGAACGATTGAGCCGTTGCCATTGGGCCGGCGTCAGGCCGTAAGCGCTCCGAAAGTGTCGCGTCAGGTGGCTCTGGTCAGAGAAACCGCTGGCAGCGGCGATTTCTGCAAGCGGGGTACGGCCGTTCATCATGGCTCGTGCTGTGTCGAGGCGGCGGAAGATCAGGTAGCGATATGGACTGACGCCCAGTAGCGCCCGGAATCCGCGCGAGAGCTGCCAACGATCCTGCCCGCTGACGCGTTCGAGATCATCAAGTCGGACATTGTTGTCCGCGTGGGCGTCAATGAAGGCGCGCGCCACCGCCACCGCCTGGAGGTCGAGGCGCCGGTGAGACTTCTGTTCACCCCCAAGCTCTGACAGGGCCTCCGCGAGGTCGAGCATGGCCTGGTCATACTCCAGGCCACAGAGGGCCTGGTTCAGATTGCCAATAAGGGCCGTGGCGGCCGCGTGCAGCCGCGGGTCGTCAGAGACGCCCTCGGCCAGGAAAGGAAGGGCGCGTCCGCCGAGCGCCTCCTGAAGCGCGGATGGCGCCACACTGGCGCTCCGGTACCGGAAGTGTCGCCCGTCCCCGGCGTGACCGTCGTGAAGCTCATCCGGATGGAGAACGACGATCTGACCGGGCACCGAATGACGCCGCGATCCGCGGTAGGAGAAGCTCTGCACCCCCGTGACGGTTATGGCGATGGCGTATGTGTCGTGCCGGTGCGGACCGTAGGCTGCCCCGTCGAGGCACGCTTCAAACCGTTCGAAATCGCCCGGCGCCCGGACAATCCAGCCAGTCCCGTCATACGACATGCTTCTCCAACCCTCCTGCACACGCTGGTCGATGAGTGTGCGAGAGGATCGTAGGGCAAAACGGATCGGCCCGCAGCGGCCAAGCTGATCAGTGTCGCAGTGGGGCCGGCGGCGCAGGTCTGTGTGATGGGCGTCGGCCCCGCCTCGGCCCTGCGCCCGTCTCCTCCAACTTCCGCTACAGCCCCGGCGGCGCGCATCAGGGCGCGCTGCACGGCGACCTCGGGATCGATGCAGGGCGGCTCGGCCGTCTCGCCGGCCGGCGACAGCGGCGCGAAAGCGGGCGGCGGATCATCCGCGCCGCCGCGCAACGGCTTGAGGTCCAGCTGTTCGGCGATGCGGTTGCGCGTCCAGCCTTCCGCCATGGCGCGGCGTCTCAGATTGGACAGGCCGACGTCGAAGCGGCGGGCGTCGGAGGGCGCGGACTCCCCGGCGACACAGGCCGCCCGGACCCGCACCCAGGTCTCCGGCCCCCGGCATTTGCGCAAACGGTGGTGTTCCATGCGGGCATGCTGGCGCCGTTCGGCGCCGTCCATGTCCCTGTTGTCTCGGCGCCTGTCCCGCAGATATCCCGGGTTTGTCCCCGGTATCCCGGCCGTTTGTCGCGCTTATCCCACCCCGTTGTCCCTGAAATGGCTGGCCGAACTGTCCGGGCCGCGGCCGGTTTCCGCGGCGCCCCACTGGTCGAAATAGCCGCCAACTGGTCGTCAGTGCGGATAGTCCTGGATCGGCCGCACATCGAGGTCGCCGGCCTTGATCGCCCCGATGGCCTGCGACGCCGCCAGCGCCCCCGCCGTGGTGGTGTAATAGGGGATCTTCATCATCAGGGCCGTGCGCCTCAGGCTGAAGCTGTCCTGCAGGGACTGCTTGCCCTCGGTGGTGTTGATGACCAGCTGGACCTCGCCGTTCTTCATCGCGTCGACGATGTGCGGGCGGCCTTCCAGCACCTTCTTGACGAAGGCGACGGGCAGGCCCTGCTCATTCAGGAAGCTGTGCGTCCCGCCGGTGGCCATGACGGTGAAGCCCTCGGCCAGCAGGGTCTTCACCGCCTCGACGATGAAGGGCTTGTCGCCGTCCTTGACGCTGACGAAGGCGCAGCCGGCGACGGGCAGGGTGGTGCCGCCGCCGATCTGGGACTTGGCGAAGGCGCGGGCGAAGGCGGGGGCCATGTCGGCCTCGCCGTCACGTTTCCAGTCGAGGCCCATGACCTCGCCGGTCGAGCGCATTTCGGGGCCCAGGATGGTGTCGACCCCGGCGAAGCGGGCGAAGGGGAAGACCGCTTCCTTGACCGCGATATGGTCGTACGGCCGATCCGTAAGGCCGAAGGACTTCAGCGGCACGCCGGCCATGACCTTGGCGGCGATCGAAGCAATCGGTTGCCCGATGGTCTTGGCGACGAAGGGCGCCGTACGGCTGGCGCGCGGGTTCACTTCCAGCACGAAGATGCGCGGGTTGGCGCTGTGCGGCTCCTCGATGGCGAACTGGACGTTCATCAGGCCGCGCACCTTCAGCGCCCGGGCCATGGCCTCGGTCTGGCGCTTCAGCTCGGCGATGGTGGCGTCGGACAGGGAGTAGGGCGGCATGGAGCAGGCGCTGTCGCCCGAGTGCACTCCGGCCTCCTCGATATGCTCCAGCACCCCGGCCACGAAGACGGTCTCGTCGTCGCACAGGGCGTCGACGTCGACCTCGGTGGCGCGGTTCAGATAGTGGTCGATCAGGACGGGATCGTCGCCCGACACCCGCATGGCCTCGCCGACGTAGCGGTCCAGCTGTTCGCGGTCGTGGACGATGACCATGCCGCGTCCGCCCAGCACATAAGAGGGACGCAGGACGACCGGATAGCCGACCTCGTCCGCCTTCTGCGCGGCTTCTTCGGCGCTGCGGGCCAGGCCGTTGGGCGGCTGCATCAGGCCGATGTCGTGCAGCATGACCTGGAACCGCTCGCGGTCCTCGGCCAGGTCGATGGAGTCCAGGCTGGTGCCGAGGATCGGCACCCCGTCCTCGTGCAGGGCGTGGGCCAGCTTCAGCGGGGTCTGGCCGCCGAACTGGACGACGACGCCGATCAGGTTGCCGGTCGAGCGTTCGACCTCGATCAGCTCCAGCACGTCCTCGGCCGTCAGCGGCTCGAAATACAGGCGATCGGAGGTGTCGTAGTCGGTCGAGACGGTCTCGGGGTTGCAGTTGACCATGATCGACTCGACGCCGATGTCGGCGAAGGCAAAGGCCGCGTGGCAGCAGCAGTAGTCGAACTCGATCCCTTGCCCGATCCGGTTCGGCCCGCCGCCGAGGATGATGGCTTTTTTCTTGTCCGTCGGGTTGGATTCGCACTGCGGAACCTGGCCGAGGGCGCCGGTCTCATAGGTCGAATACATATAGGCCGTCGCGCTGGCGAACTCGGCGGCGCAGGTGTCGATCCGCTTGAACACGGGACGCACGTTCAGGCCGCGGCGCAGGCGGCGGACCTGGGCTTCGGTCGTGCCGGCGAGTTGCGCCAGACGGGCGTCCGAGAAGCCTTTCGATTTCAGCCGCCGAAACTCGCGGGCCGCCTCAACGACTCCCTTCCCCTCGACGGGGAAGGGTTGGGGTTGGGGTGGGGGCAGGGTGTTGGACGTGGAGGGCGCGGAAGGCTCCGTCGACGACGCCTCACGCGCCATGTTCTGACGCGGTGTGCCTCCACCCCCACCCAACCCTCCCCCGTCGAGGGGGAGGGCTTTGATGAGGTCGGCCCCCGGAAGCCCCTTCACGCGAAGATGTCCCTCCTCCCGCACGATGTCGGCGATCTGGCGCAGGAACCACGGCTCGTAGGAGCAGGCGGCGTTGACCTCCTCGACCGACAGGCCGTGACGGAAGGCCTGGGCGATCACCAGAATCCGGTCCGGCGTCGGTTGGCCCAGCGCCCGCACCACGGCGGCGCGGGCCGAGGCCTCGTCCTCGACGTCGACGACGCCGTCGATCTCGATCTCGTTGAAGCCCGTCAGGCCGGTCTCGAGGCCGCGCAGGGCCTTCTGCATCGATTCCTGGAAGGTGCGGCCGATGGCCATGACCTCGCCGACCGACTTCATCGAGGTCGACAGGGTCGCCTCGGCGCCGGGGTATTTCTCGAAGGCGAAGCGGGGGATCTTGGTGACGACATAGTCGATCGACGGCTCGAACGAGGCCGGCGTGACCATGGTGATGTCGTTGGTCAGTTCGTCCAGCGTATAGCCGACGGCCAGACGGGCGGCGACCTTGGCGATCGGGAAGCCGGTGGCCTTGGAGGCGAGGGCGGATGAACGCGACACCCGCGGGTTCATCTCGATCACGACCATGCGGCCGTCGGCGGGGTTGATGGCCCACTGGACGTTCGATCCGCCGGTCTCGACGCCGATCTCGCGCAGGACGTTGATCGAGCCCGTGCGCATCCGCTGGTACTCTTTATCGGTCAGCGTCAGGGCCGGGGCGACGGTGATGGAGTCGCCGGTGTGCACCCCCATCGGGTCGATGTTCTCGATGGAGCAGATGATGATGCAGTTGTCCGCCTTGTCGCGGACGACCTCCATCTCATACTCCTTCCAGCCCAGCACGCTTTCCTCGACCAGCACCTCGGTGGTCGGCGACAGGTCCAGGCCGCGTTCGACGATCTCGCGGTATTCCTCGACATTGTAGGCGATGCCGCCGCCGGTGCCGGCCAGCGTAAACGACGGGCGGACGATGGCGGGCAGGCCGACGAAGGCCAGGGCGTCCTCGGCCTCGTCGATGTGGTGGATGGCCTTTGAGCGGGGGCTTTCCAGCCCCAGCTTGTCCATGGCGTCACGGAATTTCTGGCGGTCCTCGGCCTTGTCGATGACGTCGGCCTTGGCCCCGATCATCTCCACGCCCCATTTCTTCAGCGCGCCTGAAGCATCGAGCGCCAGCGCCGTGTTCAGCGCCGTCTGGCCGCCCATGGTCGGCAGCAGGGCGTCGGGCCGCTCTTTCGCGATGATGCGCTCGACGAACTCCGGCGTGATCGGCTCGATATAGGTGGCGTCGGCCACCTCCGGGTCGGTCATGATGGTGGCGGGGTTCGAGTTGACCAGAATGACCCGGTACCCCTCCGCCTTCAGCGCCTTGCACGCCTGCACGCCCGAGTAATCGAACTCGCATGCCTGCCCGATCACGATCGGCCCGGCGCCGATGATCAGGATGGACTGGATGTCTGTGCGCTTGGGCATGGGTCTGTACTCAGTTCACCACGACCGCGCATTCCCAGCCGTCATAGTCCAGCTGGAAGGCCGCGGCCCAGGATTGCATCATGGAAGAGACGGGTGTGAAGGACGCTTCGTCCACCGCCATGGTCGTTTCGAGAATGGTGCAGTCGTCGTGACCGCGGGTCAGGAAGCCGGCGCGGCGGGCGACCTCGTTCAGGTCGTCGTGGTCGCCCTCGCCATAGAAATAGAACAGCGTGTGCCGCGGCGTGACGCCGGAATCGCCGTGCTCGGCCAGCGTCGCCCGGATCATGGCGTCGCGTTCCTCATGCGGAACCTCGTCGTCGGACACGGGGGGCGGCTCCTTGCGCGCGCGAGCCCGCCAGCGGCTGTGACGCCGCGCGGGCCGGTCGGGTTGTCGGTTAAGCGGCCCGTCTAAAGACGGCCGGGCACGAGAGCAAGCGTCGTCTGGTCCGGAACGAAAAAGGGCGGCTCTTTCGAGCCGCCCTTTCGCTGTCGTCCGGCCCGTTGATCAGAACGGGCGGTAGTTCAGGCCGATGAAGAAGCGACGGCCGTAGGGGTCGAAGTTCGAGTACAGGGTCGTTCCCAGATGGGGCGCCTGTTCGGCGTCGAAGGCGTTGACCACGCCGGCGCGGACCGACAGGTCGTCCCGCGCATTCCAGCGGACCGTGAAGTCGTGGCGCGTGAAGTTGCCCGTATTCACTTCCTCGAAGCCGCGGCTGTCGGCGTTGTCGACGAGGTCGCGGATCTGGACGATGTCCTGGGCGGTCTGCCAGTCGGCCGTCCAGTTGACGCTCCAGATCTCGTTCGGCGCATAGGTGAGCGACGAGGTGAAACGGACGCGCGGGTAGAACAGGCTGCTGGACAGTTCGTCGAAGTCCGCCGGATCATCGGCGTTCAGGAACTGCTTCTGGTCGATCAGCCACAGGCCGCCGATCGAATAGTCCAGACGGCCCCAGTTGCGACCCGTCACTTCTTCCAGGTCCATCGAATAGCGCGCGGTGAAGTCGAGGCCGCGGGTTTCCAGCGAGGCGTAGTTGACCGACCCCTCGATGAAGCCGCCGATGGGATCGCCGATCGGAGCGCCAATGTAGAAGGCGCGGGTCGGGTCCGGATCGTTGCGGAAGATGGTGGCGCAGGCCGCCGTGTTCAGCGACGGGCCGCTGACGCAGTTGGCTGCCGCCGTGCCGGCCGAGACCGCCGCGATGACCTGGTCGATCTTGATCTCGTAGTAGTCGAGGACCAGCGAGAAGTTCGGAATGAACCGGGGACGCAGCACCGTCGAGAAGGTGAAGCTCTCCGACTCTTCCGGGGTCAGGAACGGGTTGCCGCCGAACACACCGGCGACGCCGGAGGTGTAGTCAGGGGTGAAGTCGTCGGCGTTGGTGGCGGTCAGGCCGGCGAAGTCGAAGGTCAGACCCTGATCCGCGGCCAGGGCCGTGCAGTTGGCGATACGGTTGTCCCGCGTTTCCGCATCCTGGGCCGCGATGTTCAGCGTGGCGCAGGGATCGACGACATTGTTCAGGAAGGTCTGGCCGAAGGGAGAGAAATTCTCCGCCAGGTCCGGCACCCGAACCGAGGTGTTGAAGCTGGTCTTGAAGGCGATGTCCCGGATCGGGCGATAGACCAGGTTCACGCCATAGACGTCGACGTCGCCGACCGTGCTGTAGTCCGCATACCGGTAGGAGCCGCTCAGCTCGGCGTATTCGCCGGCCCAGCTGTCGCGGAACAGCGGGATCGACAGCTCGGCGAACACCTCTTCGCTGGTGTATTCGACCTGCGGGAAGTCGGGGCCGCCGTTCAGGAACAGCAGCGAGCGGCCGGCGGTGTCGCGGTCGCGGCCGGTGGCCTCGGTCGCTTCACGCCGGTATTCCGCGCCCAGGGCCACGCCGATCGGACCAGCGCCCCAGAAGTCCCACAGGCTGCTGGAGACCGAGGCGATCGCCTGCTCCTGTTCGTTGCGCTCGGTGACGCCGATGACGGCGTCGACGAAGGCCAGGGCTTCGGCGCTCTGGTTGCCCTTGCCGAAGACGTTGAGCGGGGCGCACTCGTCGATCGAACGACGGCCGTATTCCGTGTCGCGCAGATCGCCAGGGGCGGCGGGGCCCTGGTCGAGCGCGCCGTTGGGCGCGCCCTGTGCGTCCAGAAGCTGGACGCGGCAGACGATTTCGCCGGGGCGGCCGTTGACGATGCCCGCGGTGTCGAAGACGGCGTCGGCGGCCATGGCGAAGCGTTGGCTGTCAGTGCCGCGCTCACGGTTCTCGACCTCGACCTCGCCGTAGGTGTAGCCGATGTCCCAGTCGATATCGCGGATGAAGCTGAAGCCGTCATGGCTTCCGCGGAAGCCGGCGACGAAGCGGGTCAGCTCACGGGTGTTGTCCTGGGTGCGGTCCGGGCCGAACATGCTGTGGCGCGCGTTGCGCAGCAGGATCGGCGCGAGGGGTTGGCCGGGCTCGGTCTCGGTCGGTTCGGAATAGGGCGTGACCAGGTTGGTCGAGATGGCGTCCTTGACGTTCTGCGGCAGGAAGGCGTTGTCCGTGTAGCGCAGGTCGAAATTGGCCACGTTGTAGATCGGGTTGGCCGATCCGGCGCTGTAGGAGTTGACCAAGTCGACGTCATAGAAGGTCGGCTGCGACAGGTCGAACGTGTCCTCGGTGATGTATTTCGCCTCGGCATAGAAATCGATGCTGTCCGTCACGGCGAAGGTCGCGCCGGCCTGGAAGCGCGCCGATTCCGAGCGGGGCACGCGCGAACCGGTGCTGAACTCGGCCGGGTTCTCGCCGTCGCCGCCGATGTTGAACGGGCGGTTGATGCCCGTCTCGCCGATGCGCTGGCCGAAGTCGGCCAGACGGGCCGTGTTGCCCTCGTACCAGTAGGTCTTGCCGGGCGTCACTGCGAAGCAGTTCGGGCTGTAGGAGAAACCGAAGGCGGCGCCGGTGCCCGAGAAGCAGTCCTCATAGGGGACGTCCGGATCGTTCAGACGGCTGGGCTGCTGGACGTTGGCGAGCGTGGTCTGGCCCCACCGCGGATTGTCGATGCGGCGCACGCCGGTGAACAGGCGGGCGTCCTGCACGCCGTCGAACCGGGCCGTGGTCGGATCGGCGTCGATGCCGATGCGGACCGGGGCGTCACGCAGCCAGTCGATGTCGAGCGAGGTGACCTCGTCGACTTCCTCATACTCGCCGTGGACATAGACGTTCAGGCGGTCGTTCAGCAGATTGCTGCCGGCGAGCACCGAGATGCGGCGGTTCGCTTCGCCGTTCTGGTTGATCATGCCGTAGTTGGCGTCGATCTCGAGGCCTTCGAAATCATCGCGCAGGATGAAGTTCAGAACGCCCGAGACGGCGTCGGCGCCATAGACCGAGGCGGCGCCGCCGGTGACGATCTCGATGTTCTCGATCAGCAGGCGCGGGATGGTGTCGACATCGACCGACAACTGGCCGCCGCTGGAGCCCACGTGACGGCGTCCGTCGACGAGGGTCAGGGTGCGGTTCGAGCCGAGGCTGCGCAGGTTCGGCAAGGACAGGCCGCCGTCGCCGAGACCGCTGCCGGTGGTGTCCGAAGGAACGACCGAGTTGGACAGGGCGGGAATGGTGGCGAGATAGTCGATCACCGTCGTCTGGCCAGTGGTCAGAAGATCCTCGCGCTGAACCTGGATCAGCGGCGTCGGCGAATTGGTCGGGTCGCGACGGATGCGCGAGCCGGTGATGACGATTTCGCCGAGTTGATCGGCTTCGTCCTGGGCGTCAACCGCGCCGGGCGCTGTGTTGAGAGGTTCCTGCGACGGCGCCGTTTGCGCCCACACCGGCGACGAAACGGCCATGACACCTGCAAGCACAGTGGAGGCCAGCAGCTGGTTACGCATAACAATCATATTTGACTCGTGCTCGTAAGTGACAGAAATCTGCTCCCCCAAGCCAGATGATCGTCACAAACCCGACACAGATGTGTTGGTCAAGCGTAGCGGTGAATAATCCTGCTAAATCACAATGTTATAAAAAACTGATTCTGGACACAGTTCGCACGTTGCCGATACGTCACGTTGTTATCGAGCGATGTCGATAACTCAAACGGTCTTTGACAGTATCCATTCCGGGAGTTCGGCAATGCTCTCCAGCGCGCCGAAGCGCCCCTGGTCTTCGGGCGCGTCCGCCAGTTCGTGGGCCCAGGTGATGGCGTAGGGGATGTGGACGGCGAAGGCGCCGGCCTCGAGGGCGGGCAGGACGTCGGACTTCATCGAATTGCCGGCCATGACCGCCTCGTCCGGCCCGGTGCCGTGCCGGGCGAAGACGCGGTCATAGGTTCCGCGATCCTTCTCGGAGACGATCTCGACCGCGGCGAACAGGTCGCCAAGGCCGGAGGCGGCCAGCTTGCGGTCCTGGTCCATCAGATCGCCCTTGGTGATCAGGACCAGCCGGTAGCGCTCGGACAGGGCGGCGAGGGCCTCGTCGACGCCGGGCAAGGTCTCGACCGGATGGGTCAGCATTTCGCGGCCGGCGGCGAGAATCTCGCGGATGGCGCGCGGCGGCGGCGCGCCGTCGCACAGCTCCATCGCCGTCTCGAGCATCGACAGGGTGAAGCCTTTCACCCCGTAGCCGTAGAGGCGGAGATTGCGCCGCTCGACCTCGGCCAGCCGGGCTTCGATCACGTCGTTGTCGTGGTCCGTCAACAGGTCGACGAACCGGTCGTGCGTAAGCCGGAATATCGTCTCGTTGTGCCAGAGGGTGTCGTCGGCATCGAGGCCGACCGTGGTGATGCTCATGCCGCCTCTTGGCCCATCCGCGCCGGAAGACGCAAGCCGTCGTCGCCCCTGCTGCAGACGACACGGACAGTTGAACCAGATCGGGACGGCCGATGGTCAACGGCATTTGACCATCTTTGTCAGCGATGTGTTTTCACCTTGGGGCGCGAACTGTCGTGAGGGGGCTTGTCGGACCGGCTTGAGGAGGCGGTCATGAGTCGTATCGGAGGCGAAGCCCATCTGGCCCAGGGCTCCATCGGCGCAGGGGACACGCCCGGTCACGCGCCGGCGCCGTTGGGCGAGCGCAGGTCCTATGCCGCGCCTTACGAAAGCCTGACCTTCACCTTGGTGACCCGCGCGCGCCGCGAACTGACGGTGACCCTGGCCGCCCAGCCCGTCTTCGATCTGGGCTTGTCGGTTCCGGTCAGCCGCCGCATTCGCCGCACCGTGCGTCATCGCGGGGGCGAAAGCGCGCTGGCGGCGTTGGGCCGGCGCACGCTGGAACCCATGGATCTCAAACGGATCGACCTGCAGACGCTGAGCCACGGTCTGGATCTGCTGCATCTGGGATCGGACGACAGCGGCGTCCTGCCGGCGTTCTGGCGGACCGTGGCGTCGAGCGGGGGCCGGTTCGCCCTGTTGTGCACCGAGCTTCAGCACGGCGCCGCGCCGGGCGCCCTGCTGGTCGAGGTCATGGGCGGACTGGAGCATGCGCCGCCCGAAACCATCGACGAGGCTCTCGCCCATTTCGAGACCGCGGCGCTTGGGGTCATCCTGCATATCGCGCCCGATGCGGGGGCGGCCCGGCGTCTGGCGGACGTGCGCGCCCGCTGCCTGGCCATCGACTTCGCGGGGGTCGCCCATGAAAGCGCGCGGGAGTGGATCGACGCGACGGCGCTGATCGGTGTGGCGCGCGAGTCCTCCCCGCAGGTGATGTTGTTGAATCTGCGCCCGGACCGGGGTCTGGCGGCCCATGCCGCCGGCGCCACCCACGCCGTCTTCGCGGGGATGGATGTGATCACGGTCTGACCGGTTGACGGCGAGGCCGGGCGCGGGCCTCATCCCGCCATGCAGGCCACGCTTCCCGCCCGACTCTATGGCTGTCCCGACGCCTGGACGCGCGAACGATCATCGGTGTTCGGCAAGGCCTGGCTGTTCCTGGGCCATGAGGCGGAAGCGTCGGAGCCGGGCGACTGGATCGCGACCGACATCGCCGGGCATCGGCTGCTGGCCGTGCGCGGCAAGGACGGGGTCCTGCGCGCCTTCCACAATGTCTGCCGCCACCGCGCCGGACCCCTGGTCACGGGCGCCAGCGGGCGTTGCGACGGCGAACTGGTGTGCGCCTACCACGGCTGGCGCTATGCGCTGGACGGGCGGCTGAGGGCCGCGACGGGGTTCGGGGCGGCCGAGGGGTTCGATCCGCGGGAATTCGGCCTGCTGTCCCTGCGGCTGGAGGTCTGGCGCGGTCTGGCGTTCGCGACGATGGATGCGGAGGCCGCGCCGCTGGCCGACCATGTCGCTCCGCTGGAGGCCCTGCTGACGGACCGGGGTCTGACCATGCCGGCGCCGGCCCTGCGCCGCGCGCATGATCTGGCCTGCGACTGGAAGACCTATGCCGAGAACTATCTGGAGGGCTACCACATCGACGCCGTCCATCCGCTGCTGGCCGAGGAGCTCGCGGGGGCGGAATACCGGGTGCGGGTCGAGGGCGGTCTGGTCGTGCAGGAGGTCGTCGGGCTCAACGACGGGCCGCAGGCGGGGGTCTGGGGCTGGCTGTGGCCGAATCTCGGGATCAACGTCTATCGCGACGGAGCGATGATGGAACGGATCACGCCCATCGGGCCGGGTCGAACCCGGCTGGACTATCTGTTCCTCAGCGACGACGGCGAGGCGGCGCTGGGCGAGGCCCTGGTCGCCTCGGACCGGCTGACCGCCGAGGACGCCGTCATCTGCGAGGCGGTGCAGGCCAATCTGTCGGCCGGCGCCTATGATCGCGGCGTGCTCAGCCCCAACCATGAAGTGGCCCTGGCCTGGTTCCAGTCACGGATCGCGGAGGTTCATCCATGACCGAGGTCATTGAAGACCGGCACAAGCTGGGTTGGGGTCTGGCGGCCCTCGTCGTGGCGGGCAACATGATTGGCTCGGGCGTCTATCTGCTGCCCGCGACCCTCGCCCCGGTGGGGTCGTCGAGCGTGGTCGGCTGGGGCGTCGCCGGACTGGGCGCCGTGACCCTGGCGCTGGTGTTCGCGGCGCTGGGGCGGTTGCAGCCGGACGCGGACGGCCTGTCCGGGTTCGCCGAGCGGGGCCTCGGGCGGTTCTTCGGCTTCCAGACGGCGCTGGCCTTCTGGACCGCCTGCCTCGTCGGCAATGTCGCCATCGCCGTCGCGGCCACGGGCTATCTCGGCTTCTTCTTTCCCGTGCTGAAGGAACCGGTCGCCGCCACCTTCTGCAATCTCGGCCTGATCTGGCTGACGACCGGGGCCTATATTCTCGGCGCGCGGGCGGCGTCGCGGTTCGCGGCTCTCGCCCTGATCATCGGCCTGGTGCCCGTCGTCATCGCCGTGGCCGCCGGCGTCTCGGCCTTCAGCGGCGAGACGTTCGCCGACTCCTGGAGTCCGTCGGGAAACACCCTGGCCGAGAGCGTGCCGGCCTCGCTGGCGGTGATCTTCTGGGCCTTCCTCGGCGTGGAGACGGCGGCGGTGCTGTCCGTCCGGGTGAAAAACCCCGCGCGCGACGTCGGCCGGGCCTCCATCGCCGGGGTTCTGCTGGCCGCGATTGTCTATGTGGCGGCTACCGTGGCTGTGTTCGGAGTCATTCCGGCCGGGGTCCTGGCCGAGTCCTCCAGTCCCTATGCCGATCTGACGGCGCGGGTGTTCGGAGCCTCGCTGGGAGGGCTGGTCGCGGTCTGCGCCGTCATCAAGGCGGTCGGCACGCTGGGCGGCTGGGTCATGCTGGGCGGGGAGACGGCGCGGGCGGCGGCGCGGTCAGGCTATCTGCCGTCAGGCTTTGGCCACGGCGAGCGGACGCCGGTCGTCAATCCCCTGCTGGGCGGCGCCATCATGAGCATCGTGGCGGTGCTGACGGGCCAGCCGACGCTCGGCGGGCAGTTCGGCATGCTGGTCGGCGTCACCTCCGTGCTGAGTCTGGTCGTTTACGGCCTGTGTTCCGCCTCCCTGTTCCGGCTGGCGCGCTGGACCCGGGCGCGGTTCATCGCGGCGCTGGGCCTGCTGTTCGCCACCGCCGCCGTGGTCGCGGCGGCGCCGGGCTATATCCTGCCCACGGCGATCTTCTTCGCGGTGACCACGGCGGCCTGGGTCGCCTTCATGCGGGGCAAGCCGGTCAACCCGGTTGACCCGGCGGCGGCGGCTCACTAGCAAACGCGCCGTTTGCTCGCCGGGATTCGGTGATAGAGAGCGCCCCATGACCGATCAGCTTCTTCCCGGCGTCACCGGCGTGCTCGCGCTCGCGGACGGAACCATTCTGCAAGGCATCGGCTGCGGGGCCACAGGCTCGGCGCTGGGCGAGGTGGTCTTCAACACCGCCATGACCGGCTATCAGGAAATCCTGACCGATCCGTCCTACATGAGCCAGATTCTGGCCTTCACCTTCCCGCACGTCGGCAACACCGGGACCAATGTCGAGGACGTCGAACAGATCGGCGGCGGCTCCGACACCTCCGCGCGGGGCGCGATCTTCCGCGACGCCCCGACCGATCCGGCCAACTGGCGCAGCGAAAGCGATTTCGACGGCTGGATGAAACGACGCGGCGTGGTCGGGCTGGCCGGGATCGACACCCGCGCCCTGACCGCCCGCATCCGCGACATGGGCGCCCCCCATGCCGTCATCGCCCACGATCCGAACGGGCAGTTCGACCTCGACGCCCTGGTCGCCCAGGCGAAGGCCTGGACCGGCCTGGTCGGTCTGGATCTGGCCAGGGACGCCTCGACCCTGCAGTCGTTCGACTGGGACGAGGGTCTGTGGGACTGGCCGGAGGGCTATCCGCGCGTCGATGCGGCCGACCGGTCGGTGGTCGTTGTCGACTATGGGGTGAAGCGCAACATCCTGCGGGCGCTGGCGTCGACCGGGGCGAAGATCACTGTGGTTCCCGCCGATACGACGGCCGAGGCCATTCTGGCGCGCAGGCCGGACGGCGTGGTCCTGTCGAACGGGCCGGGCGATCCGGCGGCGACGGGCGTCTATGCGGTGCCGGAAATCCGCAAGCTGGTCGACAGCGGCACGCCGCTGTTCGGCATCTGCCTGGGACACCAGATGCTGGCGCTGGCGCTGGGGGCGAAGACCATCAAGATGGAACAGGGCCACCACGGGGCCAACCATCCGGTCAAGGATCTGACCACCGGCAAGGTCGAGATCGTGTCGATGAACCACGGCTTCACGGTCGATCGCGACAGCCTGCCGGATGCGGTGACGGAGACGCACGTCAGCCTGTTCGACGGCACCAACTGCGGCATCGCCCTGAAGGACCGGCCGGTGTTCAGCGTGCAGCATCACCCCGAGGCGTCGCCGGGGCCGACCGACAGCCTGTATCTGTTCCAGCGGTTCGCGGATTCGATGAAGCGCTGATCCGGGCCGCGTCGGGTCGGGAAGGCGAAGCCGTCTGATCGCGGCCGATCAGGGCAACGGGGCGAAGCTCTTTGCCTCGCGCAGGGCGCAGGCCTTGCGGACAGCGACGGGCGCGGCGTGCAGCCAGTAGTCGGCGTCCTCGCCGCGATTGTTCCGCCGGCGCTCCGCCCCGCGCATCCGCCTGAGCGCCGCATTCTGAAGCAGGCGCGCGTGCAGGGCGCGCGGCGACAGTTCGGAGATGGCGGGGGAGCCGGGGACGGCGACGGTGTCGGGGCCTTGGGGCTCCACCGCCGGGCGGGCGATGGTCATGAACATGGTGAGGCTTTCATTCCTGGACGGGGTTGCGGTCTTCGCCGCGCGCCCGCCTGTCGCCGCCCGCTTCGGGGACGGCTGTATGGTTAATCCACAGGTCTGTGGACCGTTCCGTGTACTGCGTGAAAACTATGCGTATTTTCAGGCGGTTATGGCCGTGGTTTGGCCTTTGTGGTTAACCAAAGGTAAAGACGCCCAAACCGGCGAGTCGCGCGCTATAAGGCGCGGTGCGCTTCGACGATCGCTTCCTTGAAGAACTGAAGGCCCGCCTTCGGCCGTCCGACATCATCGGACGGACGGTGAAGCTCAAGCGTCAGGGGCGAGAATACGTCGGCCTGTCGCCCTTCACCAAGGAGAAGTCGCCGTCCTTCTTCGTCAATGACGACAAGGGCTTCTTCCACGACTTCTCGTCCGGCAAGCACGGCGATGTCATCAGCTTCCTGCAGGAGACGGAGCGGCTCAGCTTCGTCGAGGCGGTGCAGCGGCTGGCGGGGGAGGCCGGGATGGCCCTGCCGGCCGAGGACCCGCAGGCGGCCGAGCGCGAGGCCAGGAAGCAGGGTCTGACCGACTGGATGGACCTGGCCCAGAAATGGTTCGCGGCCAATCTGCGCCGGGCGCCGGGCAAGGCGGCCCGTGAATATCTGGAGAAGCGGGGTCTGCCCGAGGATCAGTGGGAGCGGTTCGGCCTCGGCTATGCGCCCAACGACCGTGAGGGATTGAAGGCCGCCCTCGTTCAGCGCGGCGCAAGGCCGGGCGATCTGGTCGAAATGGGCATGTTGATCGCGCCCGAGGGCGGCGGTCAGCCCTATGACCGGTTCCGCGACCGGCTGATGTTCCCCATCCTCGATGCGCGGGGCCGGATCGTCAGCTTCGGCGGCCGGGCGATGAACCCGGACGACCGCGCCAAATATCTGAACGGCCCGGAGAGCCCGCTCTTCCACAAGGGCGCGACCCTGTACGGCCTGCCCGAGGCCCGGCGCATCCTCGGCGCGGAGTCGAAGAGCGATCAGGCCATCGTGGTGGTCGAGGGCTATATGGATGTGATCGCCTGCCATCGGGCCGGCATTCCCGGCGTCTCTCCCATGGGCACCGCCCTGACCGAGGAGCAGATGGAGCGGCTGTGGCGGGTCTCGCACGAGCCGGTGCTGTGTTTCGACGGCGACGCCGCCGGTCGTCGCGCCGCCTACCGCGCCATCGACCGGGCCCTGCCGCAGCTGAAGTCCGGTCGCTCGTTCCGCTTCGCCTTGCTGGAGGGCGGTCAGGACCCGGATGACATCCTGCGCGACAAGGGCGCGCCGGCGCTGCGTCAGGCGCTGACGACCACCCGACCCTTCGCCGAGGTGCTGTTCCAGAAGGAGGCCGAGGTCGAGCCGCTGGATTCGCCCGAGCGCCGCGCCGGTCTGAAGGGGCGGCTGCGGCAGGCCGCCTCGGCGATCCAGGATAAGGACCTCGCGGAACAGTACCGCCGCGAACTGTTCGACCGTTTCGATGCCCTTTTCCCGGCGCGTCGCGCGCCGCAGGGGCAACCGGCGACCGGGGCCGGCGGCCGCTGGCGCCCGGGGCCGCCGCCCAAGCTGGGCCAGACGGCCGAGGGCGCGCAGGCCATGCAGTCGCTGAGTCGCTCGATCGAGCCGGTTGCGGCGGCCCTGGCGCACGGGGCCATCGACGATCCGGAACGGATGGATGACCATCTCGAGGCCATATCCTCCCATGGCTTTGGCGACGCGTCGCTCGACGGCCTCGCACAGGAGATGGTTCGCCTGCGGTTCTCGGGCCAAGACCTTGACTCGGCGGCCTTGCGTCGCCATCTGGCGCAGTCGGGTCACGATGCTTTAGTGCGCGAGGTCGAGAAGGCGGCGGCAAAGTCCGGCGCGCCTTTCCTGGCCGCGAATGCGCCCCTCGCCGAAGCAAGGGTCCGATGGTCGCAGGCGTTCGACGCGCTCACTCGCGTGGCGGCGCTGGAGGATGCACTGAGCTCGGCGGCAGGAATGCCGGGCCAGGACGAGGCATTCCGCAGGCTGAAAGCCGAGCGGGATGCTTTGCGCCGTGCGATCAAAACCGGAGAGATTTGGGAAGACAGCGCGGGCTCGTAACCAACGAACTCGCCACACGTTGTATTTGGCGGACGGCCTGATCAGCCGCTCCACCTGGAGAAGAGACTGTATGAGCGCCCAGACCGAGACGCCGGAAACCGAAGCCCAGAGCGACGGCCCGCTGCTCGACCTCACCGATGCCGGGGTTAAGAAATTCATCAAACAGGCCAAGGCTCGCGGCTATGTGACGATGGAGGACCTGAACAAGGTCCTGCCGTCCGAGGAAGTGACCCCCGACGCGATCGAGGACACGCTGGCGATGCTGTCCGAGATGGGCGTCAACGTCGTCGAGGCCGAGGAAGACGCCGCCGAGACCACCGAGAAGGAGGGCGGCGAGGTTGTCGAACGCGCCGATACCTCGGTCGCCGAGGCGCCCGCGAAGGCGGCCTATGACCGCACCGACGACCCCGTGCGGATGTATCTGCGCGAGATGGGCTCGGTCGAACTGCTGAGCCGCGAGGGCGAGATCGCCATCGCCAAGCGGATCGAGGCCGGCCGCGACGCCATGATCTCGGGCCTGTGCGAAAGCGCCCTGACGTTCGAGGCCATCATGGTCTGGCGCGACGAACTGGCCAACAACCGCATCCTGCTGCGCGAGGTCATCGATCTTGACGCCACCTATGGCGTGCTGAACCCGTCGTCCCTGCCGCACAACCAGCCGCCCGCCGGCACGGTCGTCGCCCCGCCGGAGCCCGAGGAGGGCGCCGAGGCCAAGCCGGAAACGGACGATGAGGAGGACGAGGATTTCGACGACGGCGGCGGCATGTCGATCTCGGCCCTCGAGGCCGAGCTGCGCGACGGCGTCATGGAAGTGCTGGACGCGGTCGCCTCCGACTTCGGCGCCTTCCGCAAGCTGCAGGACAAGCTGGTCGAGAGCCGGCTGAAGGGCGAGGTTCTCGCGCCCAAGGACCAGAAGGCCTATGACGCCCTGACGGCCGGCATTTCCGGCCGGCTGAAGACGATGAAGCTGAACAACCACCGCATCGAGGCGCTGGTCGAGCAGCTGTACGCCATCAACAAACGCCTCATGGGGCTGGAAGGCCGGCTGCTGCGCCTGGCCGACAGCTACGGCATCTCGCGCCCGGAATTCCTCAAGTCCTATTTCGGCGCCGAGCTGGATCCGACCTGGGCCGACCGGGTCAAGGAAATGGGCGTCCGCTGGACCAAGTTCAGCGACAACGAACAGGCCCAGATCGCCCAGATCCGCGGCGACGTCGCCGCCGTGGCCACCGAGGCCGGCCTGCCGATCGACGACTACCGCCGCATCGTCCAGACCGTCCAGAAGGGCGAGCGCGAGGCCCGTCAGGCCAAGAAGGAAATGGTTGAGGCCAACCTGCGCCTGGTCATCTCAATCGCTAAGAAATACACCAACCGCGGCCTGCAATTCCTTGATCTCATTCAGGAAGGCAACATCGGTCTGATGAAGGCGGTCGACAAGTTCGAGTACCGTCGCGGCTACAAATTCTCGACCTACGCCACCTGGTGGATCCGTCAGGCCATCACCCGCTCGATCGCCGACCAGGCGCGCACCATCCGCATCCCGGTGCATATGATCGAGACGATCAACAAGATCGTCCGCACCAGCCGCCAGATGCTGCACGAGATCGGCCGCGAGCCGACCCCGGAAGAACTGGCCGAAAAGCTGGCCATGCCGCTGGAGAAGGTGCGGAAGGTCCTCAAGATCGCCAAGGAGCCGATCAGCCTCGAGACCCCGATCGGCGACGAGGAGGATTCGCACCTCGGCGACTTCATCGAGGACAAGAACGCCATCCTGCCGATCGACGCGGCCATCCAGTCGAACCTGCGCGAGACCACCACCCGCGTGCTGGCGTCCCTGACGCCGCGCGAGGAGCGGGTGCTGCGCATGCGCTTCGGCATCGGCATGAACACCGACCATACCCTGGAAGAGGTCGGCCAGCAGTTCTCGGTCACCCGCGAACGTATTCGCCAGATCGAGGCCAAGGCCCTGCGCAAGCTCAAGCATCCGAGCCGGTCGCGGAAGCTGCGGAGCTTCCTGGATAGCTGATATGGACAAGGGGCGGCGCGATTGGGCCGCCCCTTTTCTTGATCGATGAGCGCCACCTTCTCCCAATGAGGGAAGGACCGGATTCTCCCGCGCCGCAAATCACCCTAGCGTTCGCCCATGCGTCCCGCCCTTCGCCCCCTCGTCGCCACCGCCGCCACGGTCCTTCTGCTGGCGGCCTGCAGTCCCATGTTGCCGGAACGGCCCGGTCCCGCCCGCTATCCCGCGGCGCCGTCGCGCACCGAGGCGCCGCTGGTCGGGGCCCTGATCGACCAGCCGATCGACGGCGGCACCCGGGCCGCGGTGATCCGGGAAAGCGCCCAACTGCAGCAGTGCATGGCGCAGCTGACGGCGGCGCGGGTGACCTTCCGCCCCGTGCCGGACCGGGTGAACAGCGCGACCTGCGGCCTGACCGCCGGCGGCGTGCTGGGGCCGGACATGGGCACGGTGGCGCGGATGACGCCCGGCGACATCGAGATGACCTGCCGCACGGCCCTGGCCCTGAGCATCTGGCGGCGGCAGTCGCTGGAGCCGGCGGCGCGGGATATCCTCGGCTCGGACGTGGTCCAGATCGACCATTTCGGCGCCTATGCGTGTCGCAACGTCAATAACGGCGGAGTCAGCAACCGCGTCAGCGCCCATGCCCGGGCCGAAGCGCTGGACTTTTCCGGGGTTCGCCTGCGGGACGGCCGGCGGATCACCGTGACGGCGAACTGGACGGGCGACAGTCCCGAGGCCCGCTTCCTGCGCCGGATCCGCGACGACGCCTGCCGGGTCTTCGGCACCGTCCTTGGGCCGGACTACAACGCGGTCCATGGCGACCACCTGCATCTGGAGGCGACCGACACGCGCTTCTGCAGATAGGCCGGATACTCGCGTGCGGCCGGTCAGAGACTGAGCTGCTTGCGCCGCACGGCTTCGTAGACCGCCTCGCCGCGGGAATGAACCTGCAGCTTGCGGTAGATCGACTTGACGTGATTGCCGACCGTGAGGGGCGATATGCCCAGGGCGCGGCCGGCAAGCTTGTAGCTGTGGCCGCGTGAGAACAGCTCCAGCAGTTCGATCTCGCGCGGGGTCAGGCGTTCCGCCTCGGGCGCGGCGACCGCCGCGTGGCCGCCGGCGCCGCCGCGCAGTCGCTCCAGCAGATAGACGGCGGCCGAGGCGCTGATCGGGGCGCCGCCGTCGAGGGTGGCGCGGATGCCGTCGAGGATGGTGTCGGGCCCGCTGTCCTTCAGCAGATAGCCGTCCGCGCCGGCGTTGAGGGCGGCCACCACCGTATCGCGGTCGCCGAAGGCGGTGATGACCAGCACCTTGCAGGCCGGCAGGGCGGCCCGCAGCACGGGGATGAAGGTCAGGCCGCTGCCGTCCGGCAGGCCGATGTCGCTCAGAAGCAGATCGGGCCGGCCCGCGACGAGGTCCGCGGCTCCGGCGAGGCAGTCCGCGGTCCCGCTCAGATCCAGATCGGCCGCCGAGGCGATGATCTCGCGGAAATGCAGGGCGACATTGGGGTCGTCCTCGAGGATGGCGATCCGGCGCGGCGCCTCCGGCGGCAGGGCGGTCATGGCCGGGCCTCCGGTGTCGCTTCAGGCAGGGTGAGGGACACGGTCAGGCCGCCTTCGCCATGATCAAGCGCGACCGTTCCCCCGAGCAGGGCGGCGCGGCTGCGCATATTGGCCAGGCCGTGCCCGGTCCCGTCCTTCGGCCCGCCGGTGCGGCCGTTGTCGGCGACGGAGAGGGTCAGGGCGCCGTCGGGGCGCGCCAGCAGCGTGACGGCGATCCGGTCGCCGCCCGAGTGTTTGAGGGCGTTGGCGACGGCCTCCTGAAGGATGCGGAAGACCTGCAGGGCCGTGCGCGGAGGCGTGTCCATGAGGTCGCCCGGCACGTCGACGCGCCAGTCGAGCGCGAAGCCGGCGGCCTCGACCCGCGGCCGGACCCGCGCGTGGAAGGTGGCCATGGCCGAGGCGAGGGACTCGCCGACCGAGTCCATGGAATCGATCATCAGCCGCATCTCGTCGATGACGGACTGGAGACCCTCGGCCACCTGTTCGCTGTCGGCCACCCCGCGCCGGGCCGCGAGCAACATGCTCATCAGCTGGCTGCCGAGGCCGTCGTGCATGTCGCGCATGATGCGGCGGCGCTCGTCGTCATGGGCCTCGCGGCGGACCATGTCCCGCTCGCGGGCGTGCGCCACGGCCAGTTCGGCCTCGCGCCCGGACAGCCGGGCGGCGAGCAGGGCGTTGAGGCCGACGGAGGATTTGAAGAGGGTGAAATTGCGCTGCACGAAGGCGGCGGCCAGGGCCAGCAGCAGCACCGGCGCGGCGTCGACCACGAAGCCGCCGGCGTTGAGGCCGAAATGTTCGCCCAGCGCGTCGAGCACGACGCAGACGGCGCAGATGGTCAGCAGGGCCGCCTCCAGCCGGCGCGGCTCTTCCCGGGTGGCGAAATGCCAGAGCAGCCGGGCGGCCGCCATGACGCCGAGCGCGGCCGAGGCCCAGGACCAGACGATCGCCGGGACGTCATAGCCTTCCGGCATCGGGCGGACCGCCGGCCAGAGCGCGCAGAAGGCGATGAAGGCGAGGAAGGCTGCGGCCAGGGCCGGTTGCAGACGCGGCAGGGGCCGGTCGGTCCAGGCGTCGATCAGCCCGACCAGCGACACGGCGATGAGACTGTTGACGGCGAAGAAGAGCCAGAGCCGGACCATGCCCCCGAAGGGCGGGTCCAGCACCAGGCCGTAGAGGGCGAAGACGCTCCAGGCGCCGCACAGCGCGGCCAGCCAGAGGGCGAACCGCCGCTGCTGCGACCGGAAGGCCAGCATCGCCGCGAACAGCCCGATCAGGAAGGTGGTCCAGCCAGACAGCAGCCGGTAGTCGGTGAACCGCCACTGCCGCACCTCGGCCCACTGGCTGACCTCGCCCCAGGGTCCGAGCAGGGGCGGGCCCAGGTCCGTATAGGGCAGGCCCTGGCGCACGGTGATGAACAGCAGTTCGTTCGAGCCGGTCCGCAACAGGCCGGAGGGGATGCGGTCAACCACCGCCTTCTGGCCCTCGAAGGCCTGGTTCGGGAACACCATCTCCCCGCGCTGGAACACGATCGAGCCGTTCACGAGGATGATGAAATTGTCGACCTGCTGATAGGCCGCCAGTCCGAGCCCTTCGGCGGGGACCGCGGGCAGGTCGAACCGCAGCTTCAGCGCCAGATAGGCCGGATCGCAGCACTCGGTGTGCGGCAGTTCGACGGGTTCGTACACGGCCTGTCCGGCGGCGAGCACGGTCGGCTTGGGCAGTCGGGCGAGGGTGGTTTCGGTGAAGGCGATCCGGTCGACCTGCTGGTTCGAAGGTTTCGGCCAGAGGGGCGATCCGTAAAGGCCCCAGAAGACAGCCTGCACGAAGCCGATCACCAGCAGGAAGCCGATCAGGTCCCGGCCTCGCGGCGAAACCCGCGGCAACAGCCGGCCCAGCGACCGGTCCAGCCAATTTCCGGAGACCGGCGCGGGTGCGGATGAAACAGTCATCAAGCCGAGGCCCTCTCTGGAGCCGCTTCGCCAATCCGGCCAGTCCGCCCGCCCTACTGTCCAGCCTCGGGAGACTGGTCGCCACCACCATATCCATGGTGCTGACGACGCCACAAGGCTACGGTAAAGCTTGTCGGGTCAGGTTGAAGGGCCGCCGCCGGCGGTCGCATCCGGCCTGCATGGATTCAGGGCGTCCCGGCGCCGCAACAGGAAAGTCCCCGTCATGAAAACGGTCGCCATCGCCGCCGCCGCCCTCTCGCTTCTCTGCCTCGCCGCTCCCGCGGCGGCGCAGAACGCCAGCCAGACCGCCACCTATGGCGAGATCAGCCTCCGCGCCGGCTTCACCCCCGATCCCTACACCGTCAACATCCAGGCCGGCGGCAGCATCGACGGCAGCCGCCTGCCGGGTTCGTGCACCGGCTACATCGCCTCGGCGCCCGATTTCGAGGTGACCTATTCCGCCGGCGCCCTGCCGCTGGTCTTCCGCACCGTGTCCGGCGCGGACACCACCCTGATCATCAATGGCCCGGACGGCCAGTGGTACTGCGACGACGACAGCTTCGGCGACGGCGACGCAGAGGTGCGCTTCAACCGTCCGCAGAGCGGGACCTACGACATCTGGGTCGGCAAATTCGGTTCAGGCGGCACGGCCTCGGCCCGCCTGCTGATCACCGAGACGCCCTGACTTCAGGGCAGTCGGGCGTGCCGCCGATCCCGGAAGGGGCTGCGGCGCGCCCTTATCCCGCCCACCGCAACGGCTCGTCGAGCCGGGCGTCGGCCGGGCCGACCGGTCTGCCGGGACACCGCCCGAACCGTGCAGGCCTTCGTCCCGGATCACGCCTGACAGCCCCCGCCGGATCGCTCCGGCGGGGGCTTTCTGATGCCGCTGCACGGGACCGTAGACCCGCGTTCTTCCAATGGACTTCCGATCGGGCCCACGGCATTCTGGCGCAGGGGCGTCCGGAGGTTCGCATGTTCAATCTCGCCTATCTCAAACGCCGTCTGGGCCAGTACGCCGCCCTCTGGGTCGGCGGCTTCCTGCTGAGCGGCGCGGCCATATTGGTCGGGCTCATGTCCGCGGATCTGATGGTGGCGATCGACTGGGTCCTGCCGACGCTGCTGGGCACCACGGCGCTGGCGCTCGGCGCCGGGGTGGTGCTCAGCCTGCTGTCAGGCGAGACGCTCGGGACCAGCTGCTGCTGCTGCTGCTGGCGGGCCTGCTGGCCCTGCCGCTGCTGTGGGCGCCGGTGTCGGCCGGGGTGGCCATCGCCTTTTTCGCCGACCGGTCGATCGAATATTCCGAAAGCTATGCCGCCTTCCAGATCGGCATCTCCCGCGTGCTCTTCCCGATCAGTCAGGCGCTGGGCGACGGCGACCTGTTCGGCCGGGTATGGACGGCCTTCCAGTGGATCTCGACCGTGGTCGGCTTCCTGTCGGCGCTCGCCCGCATCTGGCCGGCGATCCGGCGGTTGCTGGGGCCGGAACCCGTGGCTGAAAGCTAGGCCATCGCCTCAGGCGAGGATGTCGAGCAGGCTGCCGTACATGTCATCGGCGGTCTTCAGCACCGCGACATTGGCCTTGAGCGCCGTTGCGGCGGTCATGCGTTCGACGGTCTCGCCGGCGAGGTCGGCGAGGGGGTCGGCGGCCGTGCGCGCGGCGCTGGCGGCGAACCGCTCCGTGGCGCCGGCGATGCCGGCGGCGGCGATGGCGAAGGCCTGCATGGGGCGGCTCCGGACGAGGGAGGCCGACTATTGGGCGCGGGTCTTTCCCGATTGCTGACAGGGATGGTGAACGACGGCGGCTTGACCACGGGGCGAGGCGGGGAGAGGCTGACGTCATGACCCACCAGCCCGCGCCCGGCGAACGCTATCCGTCGTTCGAAGCCTTCTATCCCTACTATATCCACGAGCACTCCAACCGGACGTGCCGGCGGATCCATGTGGTGGGGTCGGCGCTGGTGCTGGTGGTGCTGGCCGTCGCGATCGTGACGCTGAACCCGTGGTGGCTGCTGGCCATGCCGCTGGTCGGCTATGGCTTCGCCTGGGTGGGCCATTTCTTCTTCGAGAAGAACCGGCCGGCGACGTTCCAGTATCCGCTGTGGAGCCTGATGGGCGACTGGCGGATGTTTTGGGAAACGGTGACGGGGAAGCGGCGGTTCTGAGGTGGTGGTTAGTGATTAGTGGTTGGTGGTTGGCCGCCCGTCGCGGCGAGGCGCGGTTTGTGCCGCCCTTCCGCCGTCAGTGAAGCAGCCATCCACTAACCACTAACCACTAACCACTAACCACTAACCACTAACCACTAATCACTCGCCTCAGCGCGAACCGCCGCCGGTCGCCGGCAGCGCGGCCATCTGCGTGGTCTGGCTGGGCAGGCTGTCCCAGGACGGCGGGCAGCCTTCGAAGCGGCCGGCGTCGATCAGGGTCAGTCGGCGCTGGTTGAAGCGCATGGCCGGAGCCATCGAGCCGCGGCCGTGGCCGGTGTAGAAGTCGATCTTCTGGCCCTTGATCGCGCCGCCGGTGTCCGAGGCGTACCAGTAGCCGTCATGGATGGTCCCGTCGGGCATCCGCATGCCCACCGTCTCGGGAATGAACAGCCGGGTCCGGCGCGGGATGTAGCGCGGATCGACGGCCATGGTGCGCATGGCGATCGGCCGGCACCCCAGGCTGTCGTTGCCCGTCGCTCCGCCGCCGCCCGCATGATAGAGATTGACGCGCGCCGTCCAGTCCGCGCCGTCGGCCATCAGGGCCTGCTGTTCAGGGGTCAGGGCGAGCGCGCCGCTGTCGGAACCTTCAGTCGCGGAAGGGGTTGATTCAGCGCCCAGACCAGAAGCCACGGCGGCTTCGTAGGACACAGGATCTTCCACGGCGCCCGCGGGGGCAGGGAAGGCTATCGCCCAGATAAGGGCGAGCGCAGCGGCGGCGCCGATCATGAATCAGACTCACGGAATCACCGGCCCTGACGCGTCCGGCGAGGGGCTTGTCCGGGAAAAATGCGGCGGAATCCAGTCAAGCGGGTCGCGGTGCGACCACCTGTCCACATCAGCCGTGGATAAGCGGGGCTTGTGATGGTTAAGCGGAATCTCGTTTGGCCAACGCCGCCAAACCTGTAAGCAGTATTGGCAGATCAGAAACACTTTGCTGGTGATATATGCTTACTGTCCATGGCGATAATCGATCCGGCAACTGTTTGAAGGTCAAGTGGTTGCTCGACCGGCTGGGTCGTGATTATCGCTGGGTCGAGACGGACGTGCTGGCGGGCGCGACGCGTACACCGGAATTTCTCGCGCTGAATCCCGCCGGCCAGACGCCGACCGTGGTGCTGGAGGACGGGCAGGTGCTGGCCCAGTCCAATGCGATCCTGCTGTATTTCGGCGAAGGGACGGCCTTTGTCCCGGCCGATGCGTATGAACGGGCCCGGATGTACGAATGGCTGTTCTGGGAACAGTACAGCCATGAGCCCTACATCGCCGTGGTCCGGTTCCAGCGCTTGCTGGCCGGCAGGCGGGCGGATGAGATCGAACCCCGTCTGATGGAGCGTGGCCATGCGGCGCTGGCGCGGATGGAGGGGGCTCTGACGGGCGCGGACTGGCTGGTCGGGGCGGGGCCGACGCTCGCGGACCTGGCGCTGGTCGCCTACACGCGTGTGGCGCACGAGGGGGATTTCGACCTGGCCGGCTATCCGGCGGTGCGGGCATGGGTTCTGCGGGTGGAGGGGGCGTTCGGCATAGGCTAGACCGGGCCTGTCCTGTCCGCCGGAGCAACGTCATGCGCGATCATCCCTGCCAGCCCCTGACCGGCTATGGGCCCATGGATGACGCGGAGCGCATCGACCGGGCGATGGCCTTTCGCGCCCTGATGGCCGGGCGGCGCACGGTGCGGGAGTTTTCCGACCGGCCCGTGCCGCGGGCGGTGGTGGAACAGGCGATCCTGACCGCCGGTTCGGCGCCTTCCGGGGCCAACCACCAGCCATGGTTCTTCAGCGTTATCGAAAGCGCCCCGGCGCGGGCGCGCATCCGCGAAGCCGCCGAGGCCGAGGAGCGGGAGTTCTACGCCAGCAAGGCCCCGCAGGAATGGCTGGACGCCCTGGCCCCGCTGGGCACCGATCCGGACAAGGGGTTTCTGGAAACGGCGCCGGTGCTGATCGCCGTGTTCGGCCAGAAGCGCGGCGGGCCCAATCCGGGCGACGACCGGAAGAACTACTATGTCGCCGAGAGCGTCGGCATCGCCACGGGGCTGTTGATCGCGGCCCTGCATTCGGCCGGGCTGGCGACCCTGACCCATACGCCGGCGCCGATGAGCTTCCTCGCCGACATCTGCGGACGGCCGGCGTCGGAGAAGCCCTTCCTGCTGCTGGTGGCGGGGCATCCAGCCGCGGATGCGACCGTGCCGACCGCGGCCCTGGTCAAGAAGCCGCTGGACGCCATCGCGGCGTGGATTTAACCCCCGCCCGGTACCCCTTGTCCGGATGTCCGTCATGAAGCGTCTCGCCGTCGCCCTCGCCGCACTCGCCCTAGGGGCCGCCGTCCTTGCCGCGCCCGCCGTCGTCTCGGCCTGGGGCAATACCGGGCACCGGCTGATCGGGGTCGCCGCCGTGCGCGACCTGCCGGCCGAAATGCCCGCCTTCCTGCGCACGCCGGCCGCAGCCGCCGAGGTCGGGGAGCTGTCGCGCGAGCCGGACCGCACCAAGGGCGGGGGCCAGCCGCACGATCGCGAGCGCGACACGGCCCATTTCGTCGACATGCTGGACGATGGCCGGATCATGGTCGCCCAAGGACCGTCGATCGACGCCCTGCCGCGGCTGAAGTCCGAGTATGACGCGGCGCTGGTCGCGGCGGGCAGCGACGTCGACGACGCCGGTTATCTGCCCTACGCCATCATGGACGGCTATCAGCAGCTGGTGCGCGACTTCGCCACCTGGCGGGTGCTGTACGCCGCCGAGGGGCGCGAGACCGATCCGGGCAAGCGCGCTTGGTACCGCGAGGACCGCATCCGCCGCGAGGCCCTGATCCTGCGCGACATGGGCTATCTGGGCCGCTATGTCGGCGACGGGGCCCAGCCGCATCACACCACCATCCACTACAATGGCTGGAACAGTGATGTGCCGAACCCCGAGGGCTTCACCACCTCGCGCCGGACGCACGGCCTGTTCGAGGGGGCCTTCACCAGCCGGGTGGCCCGGCTGGACGCCGTCGAGGCGGCCATGGCGCCGACGGCGCTGGACGGCTTCGATCTGCGCGCCCGGGTGCCGGCTTATCTGAAGACCACCCTGGCCCAGGTGACCCCCTTCTACCGGCTGGAGAAGGCCGGCGGGTTCGCCGAGAGCGACCCGCGCGGCGCGGCCTTCGCCACGGAGCGGCTGGCGGCGGGGGCGGCGGAGCTGCGCGACCTGATCGTGCTGGCGTGGCGCGACTCGGCCGATGACGCGATCGGCTGGCCGGCGGTCAAGGTCAACGAGGTCGAGGCCGGGACCGCCGATGCGTGGCTGGCCATGTACGGCGAGGACTGATTGACCGAACCCGCCGAAGCCCTGATGGCCCTGGCGTCGCGGCTGCGCGCGGCGGGGCGGGCGGACGAGGCGGCGCAGGCCTATCGCCAGCTGCTGGCGATCCGGCCCGACCTGCCCGACAGCTGGTTCAACCTGGCCCTGATGGAGCGCCAGAGCGGCCGGTTCGAGGCGGCGCTGGCGGCCTATGACGAGGCGCTGGCGCGGGGGGTGTCGGGACCGGAGGAGGCCTGGCTGAACCGGGGCGTGATCCACGCCGATGATCTGGGGCGGCCCGATCTGGCGCTGAAGGATATCGAGGCGGCCCTGGAGGCGGCGCCGGACTGGCTCCCCGCCCTGCTGAACCTTGGCAATCTGCACGAGGACATGGGGCGGCGTGAGGCGGCGGCGTCGGCCTATGCCCGGGCGTCGGCCGTCGCGCCGGGGCATCCCGTCGCGCTGGCGCGGTCCGCGGGGCTGGCGCGGCTGACGGGGCCGGAGGATCCGGTGATCGCGGAGCTACGGGCGGCCTCGGCCCGGCCGGGGCAGCCGGCGGCGGACCGGGCCGAACTGGGTTTCGCGCTGGGCCGGGCGCTGGATCAGGTCGGGGCGTATGATGAAGCCTTCGCCGCCTATGCCGCCGCCAATGGGGCCAGCCGCGCGGCCGACCCCGCGAGCGCGCACTATGACCGCGCCGGGCATGAGCGGTTCATCGACAGCCTGATCGCGGCCTTTCCGGAGCCGGCGGCGCCGACGGCGGAAGCCGGGGCGGGACCGGTGTTCATCTGCGGCCTGTTCCGGTCCGGGTCGACGCTGGTCGAACAGATTCTGGCGGGGCACAGCCGGGTGACGGGCGGCGGGGAACTGGGGCTGGTGCCCGGACTGGCGCGGGCGATCTCGGGCTATCCGCAGGCGATGGCGACCGCGGGGCCGGAGGCGCTGGAACGGCTGAGGGGGCTGTATCTGGGCGGGCTGAAGACGGCGCGGCCGGGGGCGGATGTGGTGACCGACAAACGCCCCGACAATTTCCTGCACATCGGCCTGATCAAGGCGATGTTCCCGGACGCCCGCATCGTCCACACGGTGCGCGAGCCGCTGGATGTGATCCTGTCCAACTGGTTCCTGCATCTGGACCGGTCGATGGCCCATGCGCTGGATCTGGAGGATCTGGCCCACTGGCATGGTCAGTATGAGCGCCTGATGCGGCATTGGAAGGCGCTCTACCCCGACATCCTCGACCTCGACTACGACGCGATGGTGGTCGAGCCGCGGCCGGCGATCGAGCGGCTGCTGGGCCATTGCGGGCTGGATTGGGAGGAGGGGGTGCTGGACTTCCACAAGGCCGCTGCGCCGGTGCGGACCGCCAGCGTCTGGCAGGTGCGCGAGCCGCTGTACCGGCGGTCGTCGGGCCGCTGGCGGAACTATGAGCGGCATCTGGACGGGGTGCGGGCCGCGCTCGCGAGCGAATAGCTCTTTTCTTTTCCGCTCATCCCGGCGAAAGCCGGGACCCAGTGCTTTGGGTGAACAGTCATTGGACAGCCGCTGGAACGGTGGTCCCGAGACGCAGGCGTCAAGCTGGACAGAACTGGGTCCCGGCTTTCGCCGGGATGAGCGGAATTGAGTGAACCTTCCCCGCCAGTTGTGATTCTGGACAAGTCCCAGATGGCCGAGAACATCGGCGCCGTGGCGCGGGTGATGGCCAATTTCGGCCTGTCGGAGCTGAGGCTGGTCGCGCCGCGCGACGGCTGGCCGCAGGAGCGGGCCTGGGCCACGGCCTCGGGCGCCGACTGGGTGCTGGACGGCATCCGGGTGTTCGACAGCGTGGCCGGGGCCGTCGCCGACCTGAACACCGTCTTCGCCACCACGGCCCGGCCGCGCGAGACGCGCCAGCCGGTGCGGACGCCGCGCGAGGCGGCGCGGGTGCTGTATGACGACCGGGCCTCGGGACTGGGGATCGGCCTGTTGTTCGGCGGCGAACGGGCGGGGCTGGAGACCTCGGACATCGCCCTGTGCCAGGGCATCGTCACCATTCCGATCGACCCGCGCCACCAGTCGCTGAACCTGGCCCAGGCGGTCGCGATCAACGCCTATGAGTGGCGGACCCTGGTGCTGGACGCGCCGCCGCCGAATTTCCGCGAGGGGGAGCCGGCGGCGGCGGGGGCGCTGATGCTGGGCATGTACGAGCATCTGGAAAAGGAACTGGACGCCGCCGGCTTCTTCCATCCGCCGGAGAAATTCCGCTCGATGAGCCAGAACCTGCGCGTGATGCTGGGCCGGGCGGCGTTCACGGCGCAGGAGGTCGCGACCTTCCGGGGGGTGATCACCGCCCTCTCGAAGGGGCGCGGGCGGGTGCTGGCGCGACTGGCGGCGTCGCGGAAGGACGGGGGCTGACCGGCCTCAGGACGCCATCTTCACCGCGCGGCCGAGCCCTAGGAGGATCAGCTCCAGCACGGCCTTCAACAGGCACAGGATCAGCACGCTCCACGTCGGCGCCGCCAGTTCGGCCATCCCCCAGGCGCTGAGCAGGACGGTGATGTGCAGGACGAAGATCCGGCCGTAGGGCCGGAACATCTCGAAGGTCGGCGAGGCGGTGCGCCATTTCCGGGCCTGGATCCAGTCACGGAAGAAGGCGATGGCGTGCAGGATCGCGGTGGCCGCGATCGCCCACCCCAGACCGCCGTCCGGCCAGACCTGCGACTGGTCCTCGGTGACGAAGCCGGCCACGACCACCAGGGTGAAGACGCCGTGCACCAGGGTGAAGACGCCGTAGTGGATGACGAAGAAGCAGCCCAGCCCGGCTCTTGATTCCCTCTTGCCGCCCTCGCGCCGGGGAACGGCCCCCTGCGCCGTCAGGATGCGGGGCAGGGTCAGAAGGCCGATGATGACGTTCTCGCTCCAGTAGAGGATCAGGATGGCCCCGGCGTTCCAGCCCAGGAAGACCACCCCGGCCACCGGAACCAGATTGATCAGAATGACGAAGAGGAAGCGGAGGCCGGCCAGGCGGGCGGCTGTCTGTTTCAGTCCGTCGATGGTCATCGGCGCTCCCCCGGCCCGTTGCGGCGCCAGTGTCCTGTGCGCCGGCGGGATCGGGGCCTGACGGGACATGACATCTTGGCGCGCACGCCGGGGGACCGCTAGAACCGCGCCAGACCCCTGAAAGGACCCGACCATGAAAACCCGCGCCGCCGTCGCTTTCGAGGCCAAACGTCCGCTGGAGATCGTCGAGGTCGATCTGGAAGGGCCGCGCGCCGGGGAGGTGCTGGTCGAGATCAAGGCCACCGGCATCTGCCACACCGACGCCTATACGCTGGACGGGCTGGACAGCGAGGGCATCTTCCCCTCGATCCTGGGCCATGAGGGCGCCGGAGTGGTGGTCGAGGTCGGGCCGGGGGTGACCTCGGTGGCGGTCGGGGACCACGTCATCCCGCTGTACACGCCCGAGTGCCGGCAATGTAAAAGCTGCCTGAGCCGCAAGACCAATCTGTGCACGGCGATCCGGGGGACGCAGGGCAAGGGGCTGATGCCCGACGGCAGTTCGCGGTTCAGCTACAAGGGGCAGGCGATCGCCCACTATATGGGCTGTTCGACCTTCTCGAATTTCACAGTCCTGCCCGAGATCGCCCTGGCGAAGATCCGCAAGGACGCGCCGTTCGCGAGCGCCTGTTACGTCGGCTGCGGCGTCACCACGGGCGTCGGCGCCGTGGTCAATACGGCCAAGGTGGAGCCGGGCGCCAACTGCGTGGTGTTCGGGCTCGGCGGCATCGGGCTGAACGTCATCCAGGGGCTGAAGATGGTCGGGGCCGACATGATCGTCGGGGTCGACATCAATCCGGCCAAGGAAGAGTGGGGCCGGCGCTTCGGGATGACTCATTTCGTCAATCCCAAGAGCGTGCCGGATGTCGTTGCGCATCTGGTCGAGCTGACCGGGGGCGGGGCCGACTACACCTTCGACTGCACCGGCAACACCACGGTGATGCGCCAGGCGCTGGAGGCCTGCCATCGCGGCTGGGGCGAGAGCATCGTCATCGGCGTGGCCGAGTCCGGCAAGGAGATCGCCACCCGGCCGTTCCAGCTGGTGACGGGGCGGGTGTGGCGCGGCTCGGCCTTCGGCGGGGCGCGCGGGCGGACGGACACGCCGAAGATCGTCGACTGGTACATGGACGGCAAGATCGAGATCGACCCGATGATCACCCACACCCTGCCGCTGGAGCGGATCAACGAGGCCTTCGACCTGATGCATGCGGGGGAGAGCATCCGCAGCGTGGTGGTGTTCTAGAGGCTTGCATCGCGGGGATAGTTGTTTAAAAAAACTGTCCTGAAGCAGGGAGGGAAGCCATGTTCACCCACATCACCGTCGGCGCGAACGACGTCGAGGCGTCGCGGACATTCTATGACGCCGTGCTCGGCGCGCTGGGCCTGGAGCCCGCCAGCGGACCCGATCCGAAGGGGCGGTACTGGTGGCGGACGCGCATGGGCGCCTTCGCGGTCGGCAAGCCGATCGACGGCGAACCGGCCTGCCACGCCAACGGCGGCACCATCGGCTTTGCGGCGAAGACGCCGGAGATGGTCCAGGCCTTCCATGACGCGGGCGTGGCGGCGGGCGGCACGGCCATCGAGGATCCGCCCGGCGAGCGCAACGGGCCGTTCGGGACGTTGAACCTGGCCTATCTGCGCGATCCGTCGGGCAACAAGGTCTGCGCCCTGTACCGGGTGGGGTGAGACCGCTTTTCCCCATCCGCTCATCCCGGCGAAAGCCGGGACCCGGTGCTTTGGAAGATCGGTGCGGGTAGGCTGTCGGAAACGATGTCCTGAAACGCCGGCGTCACGCTGGACAGAACTGGGTCCCGGCTTTCGCCGGGATGAGCGGAAAATATGGAAACCCTGAAGACCCACGCCGTCCACGGTGGCACCCTGCGTTACCTGCGCCACGACAGCGCCACCACCGGCACGCCCATGACCCTGTCGGTGTTCATCCCGCCGGGGGAGGGGCCGTTTCCGGTGCTGATCTGGCTGTCGGGCCTGACCTGCACCGAGGACAATTTCACCACCAAGGCCGGGGCCTATGCGGCGGCGGCGGCACATGGGGTGATCATCGTCGCGCCCGACACTTCGCCGCGGGGCGAGGGCGCAGCCGACGATCCGGCCTACGATCTGGGGCAGGGGGCGGGCTTCTATGTCGACGCCACCGAGGCGCCGTGGGCGCCGCATTTCCGCATGGAAACCTGGGTCGTCGAGGAGCTGATCGGCCTGGTCGACACGGAATTCCCGACCACCAGGGCGCGCTCGATCAGCGGCCATTCGATGGGCGGGCACGGGGCGCTGACCCTGGCGCTGCGGCATCCGCATCTGTTCCGGTCGGTCTCGGCCTTTGCGCCGATCTCGTCGCCGACGCGCTGTCCGTGGGGAGAGAAGGCGTTCACGGCCTATCTGGGCCCGGACCGGACGCTGTGGGAGGCGCATGACGCGGCGCGGCTGATCGAGGGCGGAGTCGGCGAGGGCTGCTACGACGACATCCTGATCGACCAGGGCGCCGCCGATCCCTTCCTCGTGGAGCAGTTGAAGCCGGAGCTGCTGGTCGCGGCGGGCGAGGCGGCTGGACAGACGATCACCCTGCGGATGCAGCCGGGCTACGACCACTCCTATTTCTTCATGGCCAGTTTCATGGCCGACCATGTGGCCTTCCACGCGGAAAGGCTTAAGGGCTGAGCCCATGACCGACCCTGCCAATGCCGCCGCCCACGCCGACATGTTCGCCGCCCTGTGCAAGGAGGTCGGCTTCTGCCTGCATCCCAAGGGCGAGAAACGGGTGCTGGAAGCCCTGCCGAATGGATTGGACGCTGCCGTTCGCGCCGTGTTCGACGCCGAGGGCGTGGATTTCGCCTCGTCCACCGGGGATCTGCGCCGGGCCGTGCGGGACTGCCTGAAGGCCCATCTGCCCATTCCTCACCCGTAGGGGGAGGGGACCGCCCGAAGGGTGGTGGAGGGGGCCAACCTCGACCGCCAGCGCCCGGAGCAGGCCCCCTCCACCGCTACGCGGTCCCCCTCCCCCAAGGGGGAGGAATGGGAACGGAATCCGGCGGCCGGGCTTGGGTTCGGGGACAGGGCGCCTAGATACGGGGCCCCGAAACGCAGTCGAAGGAGCCTCCCCATGGCCTTTACGCTTCCGCCCCTCCCCTATGCCTATGACGCCCTGGAACCGGCCATCGACCAGGAGACGATGACCTTCCACCACGACAAGCACCATCAGGCCTATGTCGACAATCTGAACAAGGCCGTCGACGCCGACGCCGCCCTGCAGGGCAAGACGCTGGAAGAGCTGTTCGCCAGCATTTCGACCGCGCCCAAGGCTGTTCGCAACAACGGCGGCGGGCACTGGAACCACAGCCTGTTCTGGGAGCTGCTGGCCCCCGTCGGCGAGACCGGCGAACCCTCGGCCGAACTGGCCGCCGCCATCGACCGCGATCTGGGCGGCATGGACAGGTTCAAGGAGGCCTTCAACGCCGCCGGCGCCGGCCAGTTCGGCTCGGGCTGGGCCTGGCTGATCGTTCAGGACGGCAAGCTGAAGGTCACCTCGACCCCGAACCAGGACAATCCCCTGATGGACGTGGCCGATGAAAAGGGCGCCGTGGTGCTGGCGGCCGACGTCTGGGAACACGCCTATTATCTGAAATACCAGAATCGCCGGCCCGACTATCTGAAGGCCTTCTGGACGGTGGTGAACTGGAACAAGGCCAACGAACTGTTCGCGGCCGCGAAGGGCTGATCCGTTCCTGACACAAACAGGCCGGGCCAGCGCAGGCTGACCCGGCCTTTTGCTTGGGCGCTGCTCAACTCAGCGCTGGCGCACGCATTTGCGCAGCTCGTCGGCGGCCATCAGGCCTTCCTTCCAGCCCATCCGGAAGACCTGCCGTCCGTTGATGGAAATGATGAACTCCTGTTCGTCGGTCATGCCGGCCAGCGCTTCGCTCATGGTCGGCACAGCGAGCACGAGGGTGCCGAAATCCCCCATCCGGCGATCCCGTTCGCGGTTGTAGGCCCTGACGGTCACCGGCGCCTCGCCGGTCTGGGTGAGCGAGACCGTGACTTCCCGCAAGGAGCGCGGTTTCGGGATTCTTTCGCCCGTGAACATCAACAGGGCGCCGTCCCAACTGTCATCGAACCCGCTCAGGGTGATCATTCCGCCGGGACCCTGGAACATCGCCGTGCAGAACTCGCCCGGCCCGGCGGGATGACGGGCCTGGAAGAACTCCCAGTATCCGTTGCGCCAGCGTTGATAGCGGGCCTCTTCCTCGATCTGCCTCTCTCGCAACTCGGCGTCGAGGCGCGCCGCTTCCTCTGCCGTGAGTCCGGGCCTCGACGGCGCACTGAAGGGCCGGTCGTCGTCGTCGTCCCGGCTGCTGTAGGACGAATGGAGATCCGCCGCATACTGGGCCTGGGCGCTCATGGCCCCGTGGGCTTCCAGCATGCCGAACACATCCTGGGCCTTCGCAGAGCCGGCGACGGGTCCGCCCGCCAGAAGGAGCGTCGCCCCCAAGGACGCAAGCATGTGTCGGATCATGATGACCTCTCTCCTGTCCCGAACCTGCCTCGGCCGCCCCCGTTGTGAAACAACGCGACGGGCGAGGAGCTGGCGGCGAGGGGCTTCACATTAGGCGCTGCGCGCGACCGGCCGGCAATCTGATCAGATGTACCGGTGCTCTGGGCGATCGGCGCGGCCATGGCGGCGCTCGATTTCATACCCATGTAACGCGCCGCCGCCGTGGTTGCGGTCCCGACCTGTTCCGGAGAGGCTCTGATGAACGCACACGCCCGCCTGGCCGTCGCAGCCATGATCCTCGCCTCGCTTGCTGCCTGCTCACCCGGGGCGGACAAGGCCGGCGCGCCGGCTTCGGCGGCCGCGCAGAGTCCGGACATTCACGCCTTCCGGATCGGGGCGCTGGAGGCGACGTCCCTGAAGGACGGCGACATCGTTCTGCAGAACGTTGGCGACCAAAGCCCTTGGTCGGACACGGCGGGCGTTCGGGCGGCGCTGGTCGCCGCCGGCCTGTCCGGAGAATCCATTGTCCTGTCTGTTCAGCCCTTGCTGGTCAGGGACGGGGAGAGGGTGGTTCTGATCGACACGGGCGCGGGCGGCCGAATGGGCACGCGGAACAAGCTCGTCTCCTCGCTGCGGTCGGCAGGCGTCGATCCGACCCAGGTCACGGACGTGCTGATCTCGCACGCCCACGGCGACCATATCGGCGGACTGGTCGGATCCGACGGCTCGCTGACCTTTCCCCGGGCCGTGGTTCACATCAGCGCGCCGGAGTGGGAATCCCTGAAGGCCGGGGCCGCCCAGGCCGGGGAGGTGGCCCTGCTGACCGCCGTATCGCCGAGGGTCCGGCCCTTCGCGCCAGGCGCCCAGGTCACGCCGTCGATCAAGGCGGTGGCGCTGGACGGCCATACGCCCGGACACACCGGCTATGAGATCGCCTCGGGGACGGACCGCCTGCTCTATATCGGCGACGCCATGCACAGCGCGGTGATCTCGGTGCAGCGGCCCGAATGGGTCAATGTCTGGGACACCGACAGCGCCGCGGGTGTCGCCACCCGACAGGAACTGCTGGAGCGCGGCGCCTCCCAACCGCTGAAAATCTACAGCCCCCATTTCCCCTTCCCGGGACTGGGTCGGTTCCAGCGTCGCGACGACGGCTTCGTCTGGGTTCCGGAAACCGCCGCCCAGCCTTGACGGATGGGTCCGACCCCGTCATAAGCGCGCCCTTCACGCCGTCGGGCCTGCCCGCTTGCGCGAACCACTACGGACGATGCGTGGACCGCCGTTGAGATCGTCTCTCCAGTTGGGGAGGGACCGGGCCGCATCATGAGAAGAGCAGCACATGTCCAAGCGCCATAGCGCCAAGTACAAACTCGACCGGGTCATGGGTGAAAACCTGTGGGGTCGCGCCAAGTCCCCCGTCAACAAACGCTCGTACGGCCCCGGCCAGCACGGCCAGCGTCGCAAGCAGAAGGTCTCTGACTTCGGCCTGCAGCTGAAGGCCAAGCAGAAGCTGAAGGGCTACTACGGCAACATCACCGAGAAGCAGTTCGCCGCGACCTACGAGGAAGCTTCGCGTCGCAAGGGCAACAGCTCGGAGAACCTGATCGGCCTGCTGGAGTCCCGCCTCGACGCCCTGGTCTATCGCGCCAAATTCACCCCGACCGTCTGGTCCGCCCGTCAGTTCGTCAGCCACGGCCACGTGACGGTGAACGGCAAGAAGGTCGACATCGCGTCGTACCGTCTGAAGGTCGGCGACGTCGTCGAGGTCAAGGAAAAGTCCCGCAACATGGCGCTGGTGCTCGAAGCCCAGCAGTCGTCGGAACGCGACATCCCCGACTACATCGAGATCGGCGACCGCGGCTTCTCGGTCCGCTTCGTCCGCGTGCCGGAGCTGGCCGACGTGCCGTTCCCGGTGAAGATGGAGCCGAACCTGGTCGTGGAATACTATTCCTCGTAAGGGCGTCAAAGCCCGCGACGCGGTCGCTCACGGTTTGAGCGCGGACTGCGAACCACTGAAAAGGCCCCGGAGCGATCCGGGGCCTTTTACATATCCGCGACCCGATCGGCTTCCCTTGGGGAACGAACAGGCGCATTTTGCCGGGATCAAGGGACGGCGCGGGAGGCCGGGGATGAAACGGATCGCCAGACTGGCCGGCGCCCTGGCGCTGATCGCGCTCCTGCCCGCCTGCAACACGGTCCAGCAGTTCGCCGGTCGTTTCCAGCCGTCGCGGCCGGATCTGCCCGGTCAGGTGGAGCCCGTCCACGCCGCCGCCATCGCCCGTGACGAGGCGGTGTTCTGGGTCACCTCGAACGGCTGCACCGCCAAGGAGGACATCACGCCGGTGGTGCGGTCGTCCAGTGACGGCCCGATCATCACCCTGCGCCGGATCAAGGAAGATCGCTGCCGCGAGAGCCTGCCGGAAGGGACCGAGGTGCGCTGGTCGTTCGAGGAACTGGGGCTGGCCCCGGGGTCGCGCCTCTCGGTGGACAATCCCTACCAGCTGCCGCCGACCTGAGCCCTCAGCGCCGTTCGAAGGTCGGCAGCATGCTCGCCGGGATGCGATGCGGTCGCATGGTCGTGGCGTCCACCAGCACCCATTCGGTCACGCCCTGGGCGCAGATCCTGCCATCGCCGTCCTCGATCCGGACATAGCGGTTGAAGCGCGGCCCTTGCGGGTCGCCGACCCAGGTGCGGGCCACGACGCCGACCGAGTCCGGCATCAGGGGGCGGAGATAGTCGATTTCATGCCGGGTGCCGACCCAGGACCAGCGGGCGCGCGTCTCGTCGTCGAAGCGGGCGTTCCAGTGGGCCGTGCCGGCGTCCTGCAGCCAGCCGACATAGACGACATTGTTGACGTGGCCGTTGTCGTCGATGTGTTCGGGGCGAACCTCGAGCGGAACGACGAAGATCTCGCGGTCGGTCCGGGGTTCGAGGACCGCGCGCGCCATCAGGCCTCGGTTTGCTCGCCGAGCGGCACGCCTTTTTCGGCCATCAGGGCCTGAAGCTCGCCTGCGTTGAACATCTCGCGCACGATGTCGGAGCCGCCGACGAATTCGCCCTTCACATAGAGCTGGGGAATGGTCGGCCAGTCGCTGAAGGTCTTGACGCCCTCACGCAGCCCCTCGTCCTGAAGCACGTCCACGCCGACGAAGTCCGCACCGATATGGTCGAGGATCTGCACCGCCAGCGAGGAAAAGCCGCAGCGCGGGGCGTCGGGCGACCCCTTCATGAACAGGACCACCGAATGGTCCTTCAGCGTCTCGGCGATGAAGGTGTGGACGGGGTTGGCCCCGGAATCGGAATGGGTCGCTTGATCGGTCACGGACGCGGGCCTTTCAGTGAAGGCCGTCAGGTATGGACCGGGCGCGCGCGGGTCAAGGGCGGCGCGACATCAGGCGGCCTTGGCGCCCGCGACCCGGGCCATCTCGATCTGGGCCGCCAGACCCGGCGGCATGTCGCGGTCGGGCACCTGGGACAGGGTGTTGAGCCGCTCGATGTCGCTGGCCTCGATCATCACGCTGGACACCGACGGGTCGGTCAGGGCGTAGGCCAGGCAGATGGCCTCGGCGGTCCAGTTGTTGGTGCGATGCAGGAAGGCGAAGGTTCCGGCATGGGCCAGCGGGCTCTCGACAGGCCTGGGTCCGCCGCCGAAGCCGAAGAAGCCCTTCTTCTGCACATGGACCGTCGCGGCCTTTTTCGCCGTGTTCAGGCTGTCGGGGAAATAGCCATAGACGAGGATGGCCATGTCGCCTTCCTGCGCGGCGCGCAGGCGCGAACGGACCTGCCAGCTGGCGTTGACGTGGAACGGCGTGGCCAGAACGTCGAAGGCGCCGGTGGAGACATAGGCGTCCATCACCTCGCCATCGCCGGAGACGCCCAGCAGCCGCACCCGCTCGGTCGCGCGCAGGGCCTTGAGGGCGTTGAGGGTCGACTGGGGCAGTTCGTGGTCGCCGGGCTCGTCGAGAATGGCCAGGTCGAAATAGCCCAGTCCGGAGGCGTGAAGCGCCTTGTCGATCGCCGAGGTGATGCCCTGGGCCGAGAAGTCGCGGTCCGAGCCGCGGCGGCCGTCGCCGGCGCCCAGGGTCAGGGACACCTGCACCAGCTTGCGGTCGACATGGCGCAGGGCTTCGCCCAGCACCTCGGCCAGCACCGGGTCTGCGGTCTCGAGACGGTAGGAGTTGATGCCGGCTTCCAGCGCCGAATAGATCAGTTCGCGGCCGGCCTCCGGTCCGCCGGCGATGTCGCGGGCGCCGAGGCTGAGCGTCAGGCAGGAGACGGCCTGACCGGTCAGGCCAAAGGGACGGTAACGCATCGGATCAGTCTCCCGACGGGGACGAGGAGGGCGGGGCCGAGGTCTCCAGCGCCAGTGCGTGCAGTTCGCCGCCCATCTGGCCCTTCAGCGCGGCATAGACGAGCTGATGCTGGCGCACGCGCGGCAGGCCCGCGAAGGCCGCGGACACGATGCGCGCGCGGTAGTGGTCGCCGTCGCCGGCCAGGTCGTCGATGACGATCTCGGCGCCGGGGAAGGCTTCGGTCAGATGGCCGCGAAGCGTTTCGACGGTCATGGGCATGGCAGGCGCGGTCTCCGGAGTCTCCGGAGATCATGGGGCGTAAACCTTAATGGGGGGCTACGTTCGGCGGCCGCCGCGGCCCCCTCCACCACGCTGCGCGTGGTCCCCCTCCCCCGGTGGG
>JAHKAM010000079.1 GCA_018826515.1 Alphaproteobacteria bacterium | reverse complement strand
CGGGTGCGCAGGTGGCGGTCTCTGCGGCAGAGATCAGGACAAACAGGGCCAGGAACGACGCAAGCAGCGCCGTCATCCAACCGTGCCTGGCCGAGGACAATCCCATGGCGCTCCATAACACGGTGCGCCGCGACATCAATCTTCCAATCGTCGCACCGCCGCTCATGCCGCGACCGCCTGCGGACGATCCGCGCGACAGGTGGAGAACGAACCGGTCAAGGTGTGGAGCGGCTCGCCGGGTTTGAGCATCTGCCGGCCCGCCGCCGAGTCCTGCCTCTTCTTTCCGATGGCAAATCCATGAAGGAGCCGCCCGGACACGACCGTGTCGGCGATCCCGTCGCCCAGGAGCGCGGCCACATCGTGTGCATAGCGCTCGACAAGACCGATACCCTCGCCGGCGTCGGCCCCGGCTTTCGCCCGCCACAGGATGGCACGGTCAGGGGCGAGACCGATGCGGCGCGCGCCGGGCGCGCGCTGCGCCATGGTCACGGCGAAGGATCCGGTGCCGCATTCGGGATCGATGACCGTCCCGCCCGCCCCCGGGGCGACTTGATCGACAAGCCGCGACCGCCAGAACTGCATCCGTGTCAGCAGGACGAAGGCGCGAACGCAGAGACCGCTCATGGCGGCATGGCCGAGGGCGGGGGTGAATGGCGCCGTCACGCCGCGGCCCTCAGCTCTGCGCGGGACTGTTTCAGGATCGACCAGGCCGACTGCAGAAAAACCACCGCCAGGATCGCGCCGGCGATGAGATCGGGCCAACGGGAGGCGGTGAGCCAGACGGCCAGACCCGTCGCGGCCACCACCAGGCTCTGGGTCAGATCGTTGCGCGTGCAAAGCCAGACCGAGCGGACGTTGGCGTCGCCCTCGCGGTGGCGGACCAGCAGGAGTGCGGCCAGCGCGTTGGCGAAGAAGCCCAGGACGCCAAGGCCGGTGATGACAAACCCTTCGGGCGGCGCTCCGGAGGTGGCGCGCCAGATCGCGTAGCCGAGGATGAACAGCGCGAGGGCTGCGAGGCTGGCACCTTTGATCAGGGCGGCGCCGGACCGCACAGCGACCGAGCGACCGATCACGGCCAGGCTGATGCCGTAGGTGGCGGCGTCGGCCAGGAAGTCGAGGGCGTTGGCGCCCAGGGACGCTGAGCCCTGCAAGGCCGCACCACCGGCTATGGCGACGAAGGCGGTCCCGTTGATGGCGATCACCGCCATCAGGATGCGGCGGTAGACCGGGGTGGAGCCGTCGAACTTGACGGTCTCGCCGCAGTCACAGCCCGAGGCTGCCAGTTCAGAAGATGAGGGTCGTTCATTCATGGAGCACCACCTGTTACCCCAAGGATGCATGCTCCAGTCGCTGGAGGATCAAGACAAAAATGCATCGTGGCCCCCTGGACGGCCGCCGTGACGAAAACGGGCTTGATCCTCTAGTAGCTAGAGGATGCACAAGAGGCCGGGACTTACAGGAGACCTCATGATCACAGTACCCTCGACACGGCGCGGCCCCGGTGGCCTGCAGGCGATGGCCTTCGGACTGGCGGCGCTGATCACGACCTTCGACCAGGCGGCCAAGGCGCTGGCCCGCGTCCGGCTCGATACCGCGATGGAACTCACACCCTTCCTATCGCTGCGTCTGGGGTTCAATCCAGGCGTCACGTTCGGCCTGTTCGCGGACTCAGGCGCGGCGGGACGCTGGACGCTCAGCGGCGTGACGGCACTGATCATCGGCGCGCTGCTGGTCTGGATCTGGCGGACGCGAACCGCCATGACGGCGGTCGCCGGGAGCCTTCTGGTCGGCGGGGCGGCGGGAAACCTGCTTGACCGTCTGCGCTTCGGCGCGGTGACTGACTTTATCGACCTGCATTGGGGTGCCGCCCACTGGCCGACGTTCAATCTGGCAGATGCAGCCATTGTCTGCGGCGTGGGACTGCTTCTGCTGCCGGTCAGAGGGGCGACCGTCCAGACCGCCCCCTCGACCATGGGGCGCGCCGCGCGATGACCCTGCCCTCTCCCGCTGCGTCCGGACTGCGTCCGATCGGCAAGCTCGCCGCCGCCACAGGCGTCAAGGTCCCGACTATTCGCTTCTATGAGGAGATCGGACTGCTCCCCGCGCCGCCCCGGACCGCAAGCGATCGGAGGATGTATGATGATGGGGCGGAACGCCGCCTGTCATTCATCAGGCATGCACGTCAGTTGGGATTCGATCTGAACGCGATCCGTTCCTTGCTCGATCTGTCCGATCATCCGGATCGCCCGTGCGCCCAGGCGAACGCCATCGCCGAGCGTCATCTCGCGGAGGTGAAACAGAAGATCGCGCAGCTCAAGGCACTGCAGCGCGAGCTCTCCCGGATGACGGCGGAATGCGCCGGCGGCCAGGTCTCCGCCTGCAAGGTGATCGAAGCCCTTCACGACCACACGACGTCGCTTTGAGCGCGACAGCCCCTCCGCCAACTGCTAATGCGAGCCATTCCTAACTGGCCATGCCCATGCAACCCCTGTTCCGTCTGCTCGCCCTGCTATTCGCGCTGGGGCTGACCACACCCGCTCTCGCTCAGCTCCCCACCGCCTCGGAGGCCCAGGTCGCCTGGCGGCTGCTCGACTACGTCTCGGTCGACTACGCCGGCGCTGTGGCGAACGGCCAGGTGATCAATCCGGCCGAATACGGCGAGATGGTCGAGTTTGGCAGCCAGATCCGGACGCGTCTTGACGCTTTGCCGCCCCATCCGGCCAAGGCCGGCCTGGTGCGCGACGCGGTCGCCCTGCAGGCGGCGATCCGCGACAGGGCCGACCCGCAGGTCGTGGGAGATCAGGCCAGAACCCTGGCCGGTGCCGTCTTGACGGCCTATCCGAGCCCGCTGGCACCCTCATTTCCGCCCGATCTGACGAAGGGCGCGACGCTCTATGCCGAACAGTGCGCAGTCTGTCATGGCGCGACCGGCCGCGCCGACGGCGCGGGCGCGGAAGGACTCGATCCGCCTCCGATCGCCTTCGCCGACGTGGAACGCGCCCGCCAACGCAGCGTGTTCGGTCTCTACCAGGTGATCGACCAGGGGCTAGACGGGACGGCGATGGCCAGCTTCGCCCATTTGCCGGCAGAGGATCGTTGGGCCCTGGCCTTCTATGTCAGCCGCTTCGCCTTCACTGACGCCGAAGCCGCCGAAGGCGAGCGCCTCTGGAAGGCCGACCCGGCGCTCCGCGTCGCCTACCCCGATCTGGCCGCCGTCGCCACGGCCACGCCGGCGGATCTGGCGAGCCGGATCGGCGAGACGAAGGCACGTGCGGTGACGGCCTATCTTCGCCGTCACCCCGAGGCGACGGCGCGTCCCGAGGGGGCGACCCTGACCCTGGCGCGAACGCGCCTCGCGGAAAGCGAGGCGGCCTATCATCGCGGCGACCGCAAGGCCGCCACGGACCTGGCGCTGTCGGCCTATCTCGACGGCTTCGAACCGGTGGAGCCCGCGCTCGGTGCCCGTGACGGGGCACTGCTGCGCCGGATCGAGACGGCCATGACCGCGTTGCGCGCCTCGATCAGCAAGGGCGCGCCCGCCGAAGAAGTCGCGGAGAGGGTCGCCCGTCTGAACGCCCTGTTTGACACGGCCGAGCGGGCGCTCGCGCCTCAGGAGGCGAACAATCTCGCCAGCTTCCTCGGCGCCTTAACCATTCTGCTGCGTGAGGGACTGGAAGCTCTGCTCATCGTGGTGGCGATGATCGCCTTCCTCAGGAAGGCCGAACGGCCAGAGGTGCTGCGCTACGTCCACGGCGGATGGGTGGCCGCGCTGGTCGCCGGCGGCGCCACCTGGGCGGCCGCAACCTTCTTCATCTCCATCAGCGGCGCCAGCCGGGAGCTCACCGAAGGGTTCGGCTCACTTCTGGCTGCTGTCGTGCTCGTCTCTGTCGGTATCTGGATGCACGGCAAGTCGCATGCCGACGCCTGGCAGAGCTATATCCGCGACAAGCTGTCCAAGGCCCTCTCGAGGCGGTCGGCCTGGTTCCTGTTCCTGCTCGCCTTCGTCGTGGTCTACCGGGAGGTGTTCGAGACCATCCTGTTCTATGCGGCGATCTGGAGCCAGGGCGGCCATGTCGGCATGCTGGCCGGTGCCCTGACCGCCGTGGCGATCCTGGCGGTGATCGCCTGGGCGCTGCTGGCCTACAGCAAACGCCTGCCGATCGGCCGGTTCTTCTCGTGGAGTTCGATCCTCATGGCCGTCCTGTCGGTCGTGCTGGTCGGAAAAGGTGTCGCGGCCCTGCAGGAGGCGGGATGGATTGACGTGCACCCGGTCTCATGGGTTCCGCGCGTTGAAATCCTCGGCCTCTATCCCACGCTCGAAGGACTGGGTGTCCAGCTCGTCACGATCGCCATTCTGGCGATCGGCTTCGTCCGCACATCCGGTGCCGGACCCGACGCGGCCGTAGCACGATGATCCGAGCGCCGCGGCGCGTTGGTCGTAACGGCCCACGCGAGGCTTGAATCACAGACCTTCACGTCTGGCGCGTCGGAACGGCGGCGCATGCGACCATCGTCGGCGTGACCGGTGGGATCGACCGTGAATCCGTGAGAAGCCAGTTGCGACCGGTTCACGCGCTCGGCATCTCGCGGTGGAGTGCCGCTGACCGCTCCGAGTGTCGCGGCCGGCCAATCAGAAGGCTGAAGCCCTCATGGCTTCCTCGTTAGTCCGACCATTGTCCGGGAGTATGCATAACTCGCCACTTCTGACGAGTTATCGATGGAAAGTCAGCATAACTCGCCAGAACTGGCGAGTTATGAACCTCGACAATCAACGCGCCTCGATCTACCCGCTAAGCTTACCGGTAGTTTGAGACGAAGCTTTCGATTACCACCCGAATCCGGGAGGGACCGGATCCAATGGGCGACAACGGCGAGCCGCGCCTCCGACGCATGATCAAGAAGACGGAATTGCGCCAGATCGTGCCGCTGGCCAACAGCACCATCTGGGAGATGGAGCAGCGGAGACAGTTCCCGCGTCAGTTTGCGCTCACGCCGTGCTGTGTGGTGTGGGATCTCGCCGAGGTCGAGGCCTAGCTCATGCTCCGGCGGGAGAATCCCATCCAACGGGTGCCGCATCCTGACGTCCTTTAGCCGCCCGGTGAAGCCGAGCAGGCAGGACTGACGGGCAACGGAAATATCGTCAGGATGCTGCCGACGAAGTCTCGGACGCCGCAGCGCACGGGGCAGACCTCCGACGCCCGGGCTCGGACCGGCGCGGACGACGCGGCCCGGGCGGTCCTCTCAAGGTTTATCGGAAGCCACTGATCCAGTCCTCGACCTGCGCGCGGGATCCTGCGGCGGCGCGTTCGAGGCCGACCTTGCCGAGGATCGCCAGATGCGGACTGGCAGTGTCCGGATGACGCGACAGGTCCATGCAGATCGACAGCACCGCCTCATGCAGCTCTCCCTTCTGACACAGGGCCAATGCCCTCGCCTTGGCTTCGCCGACATGCGTATTGACCCCGCCCGTCGAAGCCTCGGTGGTGGGTACGACGGCATTCCCGGGCCGGACGAGGTGGTTCGCCCACAACTCCAGCGCCGCCCGCTTTTCCGGCACATAGGTGTGGCGATCATACACGCTGGTGACCGCTGCCCCTTCATTGGGCGTATGTCCGAGCACCAGCCCGACCACAAAGCGGCTGACGCCGTAGCGGCCGGTCAACGTCGTCGCGCCGGACCGTCTGACGTCGTGGGGTGAGCCTACCGCCAGTTTTCTGCGCGTGCAGGTCCGCGCGAATGCGCGGGTGATGGCATGCGGATCCAGGTGTTGGCCGGGAGATTTGGCGGACGGGAAGAGATAGGGACTGCCCGGATCAAGCGCCCAGGCCACGTCCAGGATCTCCAGCGCATCGGCCCCCAGAGGTACGACGTGCTGATGTCTGGCCTTGGCCCGCTCGGACGGGATCGTCCAGATTTTCGCGGCGCGGTCGAACTCGGTCTTGAGGGCTCCGGCGACCTCGGTGCGGCGGGTCAGGGTCAGCATCAACAGCTGGATCGCCAGTCCCATGACCGATTCCAGGCGGGCATGGACGCCCGCCGTCTTTTCACCCGGGGCGCGTGGCACCGATGCCTCCGACGCCGCGTCCCAGAGCGTTCTCAAGGCCGCGTCGTCAAACATGCGTTCACGCGGAGTCAGCGCCAGTGGCCGGGCCAAACCGAGCGCGGGATTGGCCTCGATCCGCTCCTCGAGCACCGCGAAGCCCAGAACCGCGTGAAGCAGGGAGCCGATCGACGCCACGCTGGCGGCCGCCATGCCGGTCTCGGTCACCAGGGTCCGCATGAATATCTTGACGTCCGCGCGGCGGATCTCCGTGAACGGTCGTGACCCCAGCCGCGGCTGAATATGGTTGCGCCAGGTCTGGCGTTCGTTGTTGAGGGTGACGTCTCGCTTGGGCCGGCGGCGTCCCCCGTGAAGTCCGACCGTCGCCGCCTGCCAATAGGCCTCGGCCAGCTCATCGAGGGTCTCGCCGGTTCGCGCCCGCTCACGGGCCGCGGTCATCTCCGCGACGGGATCGCCCCCGTCCACCACCGCGATCCGCAATGCGGCGACTTTGGATCGGGCCTTGGCGAGCGACAGATCCGGATAGGCCCCGAGGCAAAGACGCCGCCGCGTGCCGTTCGTAGCGACATAGCGGAATTCGAACTGTTTCAGCCCGGTTGGAAAGACACGAACCCCGAGCCCGCGACTGTCGCCGACGGACATTTCATAGACCTGGTCAGCGGGTTTCAGGGCCGCGATCTGGCGGTCCGTGCTAAGTTGAAGGCGGGCCACCACGCGCTCTCCTCGCGCCTGCGCTGCAAATCAAACGCCACCCAGACTAGCATTTTCTGGGGCACCAGTGGGGCAGACGATGCAGAATTTCGCGAAAAAGCAAGAAAAACGCTGAAAAATTAAATCTCCGTTTTTCCGAGACTTATCGAGTTATGCACAGCCATGAAATGTCCTGAAATTACCTTTGAGGCGCTTCACACCGAGGGGGTCACAGGTTCAATCCCTGTCGCATCCACCATCATCTCCCCTCCCGGATCAAATGTCGTGATCGCGTGACACCGCGCTTGATCGGGGCCTGTAACCGGTTACGTTGACGCCAACGAGAAACGAAGGGCAGGAAACGCGATGGCAGGCGTCCGTCTCAACGGCGTGCGGAAAGACTTTGGCGCCGTGCAGGTGCTGAAGGGAATCGACCTCGACATCGCCGACGGAGAGTTCGTCGTGTTCGTCGGGCCGTCGGGCTGTGGCAAGTCGACCCTGCTGCGCACCATCGCCGGACTGGAGGATGTCAGCGCGGGAGAGGTGACGATCGGCGACCGGGTGGTCAATGAGCTGTCGCCCTCGGACCGGGGCATCGCCATGGTGTTCCAGTCCTATGCGCTCTATCCGCACATGACGGTGCGCGAGAACATGGCCTTTGGCCTGAAGCTGGCCAAGCACGACAAGGTCGAGATCGAGCGGCGCGTCGATGCGGCGGCCGCCATCCTGAACATCACCGACTATCTCGACCGCAAGCCCAAGGCCCTGTCGGGCGGGCAGCGCCAGCGGGTGGCCATCGGCCGGGCCATTGTGCGCGAGCCCGAGGTCTTCCTGTTCGACGAGCCCCTGTCGAACCTCGACGCGGCCCTGCGGGTGCGCATGCGCTATGAGTTCGCGGCCCTGCACCAGCGGCTGAAGACCACCATGGTCTATGTGACGCACGACCAGATCGAGGCCATGACGCTGGCCGACCGGATCGTGGTGCTGAACGGCGGAGTGATCGAACAGGTCGGGGCGCCGATGGACCTGTACGAGCACCCCTGCAACCGTTTCGTCGCCGAATTCATCGGCAGTCCGAAGATGAACATGATCGCCGTGACGCTGGTCGAGGCCGGACCGAAGGGCGCCGTGCTGAAGACGGCCGGCGGCGATACGCTGCGGGCCGCGGTCAAGGCCGAGGGCGCCAAGCCGGGGGATACGCTGACACTGGGCATTCGCCCCGAGCACCTGTCGCTGGACGGGCCGGGCGAGGCCATCCACGGCCGGGCCGATTTCGTCGAGACGCTGGGCAATGCCACCTATGCCTATGTCGATATCGGCGAGGGCCACGACAGCATGACCGCCCAGCTGGCCGGGTCGGTCAGGCCCCGGTCGGGCGACCGGCTGGAACTGAAACTGCAGGCCGAACACGCCTATCTGTTCGACGCGGACGGCAGGGCGTTTCAACGACTGTAGGGCTGGCAGCGCAAGCACGATCATTGCCCCTTCTCCCGATGGGAGAAGGTGGCGCGTGAGCGCCGGATGAGGGTCGGCGGTGTCTGTCGGCGAACGCCGTAGCAGGGCAGTGCGACGGCTCACGCCGAAGGACATGGAGAACCCCTCACCCCCTACCCCCTCTCCCATCGGAGAGGGGGAAATGCCCTAGCGCAGCTCGACCCTCCGGGTGCCGGGGGGCAGGATCAGATCGCCGCCCGACCAGTCGACCGCGCGGCCGTCGATGCGGGCGGTGCGGGCGTCGCTACCGCCGGGCCAGGCGAGGACAAAGCCGCCGGGGGGCGTGGCCGGGGTGTCGAGGTCAAGCACATAGCCGTCGCCCTCCTGACGCAGGTGCCAGCTGACCGGGCCGTAGGCGGTGCGCAGATTGGCGATACCGACGCCCTCCTCCGTCTCAATCCAGTCCAGCGGGATGCCGGCGGCCAGCACCAGGGCATGGTCGCGGTCGCGCTCGTGCACGAACAGGTCCAGCGCCGAGCGGATATAGTCGGAGCTGATCCAGGCGTGGGGCATGTCGCCGATGAAGCGGGGCTCGCGCTCGTGGCGGCCGACGACCTCGGCCCAGCCGTTCCAGGCGACGGGGCGCATGTCGCCGAAGAAATAGTCGAGGGCCCCCAGCGCCCGGTCACGCTGGCCGAGGCGCACGAAGGCCCCGACGGCGCGCAGTTCGTAGGGGGTGTAGTCGGGCCAGTCAGGACGGGCATCCCAGCCCTGGGCCGTGAGCGCCGACCAGTCGCCGGTACGGCGGGCCTCGAAATTCAGCCAGTAGAGATCGAAGGTCCGCTGCAGCAGGTCGCGCGGCAGGGCGTCGATCAGACCGCCCGGCGACAGGGCGATGGTGGTCGAGGTGGCATCGAAATCGCCCCGGTCAGCCGCCCCCGCGATCCAGTCGATGTCGTGGTGCTCGGCCGTGGCGACGATGGCGGCGGCGATGTGGGCGCTGAACTGGTCACGGCCAGCGACAAAGCGGGTGCGGGCCACGTCCTCGCCCAGCACTTCCGCGATGAAGACGGCGTCGCGATAGCCGATCAGGCCCCAGAAGTCGTCCCAGTAGGAATAGGCAACCTTGTCGGAATAGCCCTCGTGGCTGATGGTCGGGGGCAGCAGGCCGTAGAGGTGGCGGGTGTCGGGCGTTTGGAACTCGGCCGTGCGGGTCTCGGCCCGCAGCTCGTCCATATAGTCGATGGCGCCCTCGACCTGGGGCCAGACGTCGTGCAGCAGGGCCTGATCGCCGGTGTAGCGGTAGACTTCAGCGGCCAGGAAAACAAACTCGCCGTGACTGTCGTTCTCGGGCACGGGGTCGGCGCCGCGGGCGTCGACGCAGCAGGGCACCTTGCCGTTGTCGAATACATAGGGGGCGAACCAGCGCAGATAGTCGGCCGAGATGTCGGCATGGCCGAGGCGATTTAGCCCCTCGGCAATCATGGCGCCGTCGCGGATCCAGGAGCGGTTGTAGGAGCGGGTGCCGGGCTGGAGGATCGGCCCCTGACGCGACATCAGGATGTGGGCCAGCGAGGATTTCAGCACATCCTCGACCACCTGGGCCTGGGGCGGCAGGGTCAGTTCGACGCGGTCGATCCTGGCGCGCCAGTCGGCGGCGACGCGGTCCTCGACGGCATCCAGCGCAGCCTCGACCGATGCTGTGACCGGCAGGGAATCGGGCGTCCCGGCCATGGGCAGCATCCAGCCGAACTGGCGCGTTTCGCCGGGCTGGAGGGTGACCTCATAGAAGAGGGCGCCGGCCATGAGGCCGTCGTCGGACTCGACCAGACGCTCGTCGACGGGCTGACGGCGGTCGGGTTGGGTCAGAAGGCTGTGGGGATCGGCACCGGACGCAAAGATCGACGCCGCGACCGCATCGGGCGTCACCAGCGGGCGCACGCGGGTGTCGTCATTCAGCACCAGCTCGCCCCCGGTCCAGTCGACCTGGACGATGGGGCCGACGCCGCCGGGCACGGCGAGGAATTGGCGGGGACCATTGACCTGATAGGGACGCGCCATCAGGGCCAGGGTGACGGTGCGGGCCCGGTCCGAGGTGTTGGTCAGATGATAGCGACCAAACAGCCGCGAGCTGTCCGGCGTGCCGTCAGCGAAGGATTCGATCCGCAGAGCCAGACCGTCCGTCTGCCACTGGACCCAGGGCATGGGCAGGTCGTCGTCGCGCAGGCCTTGCGTGATGTTGACGTCGGCCCAGGTGGTCAGGCGGCCGTCTTCCAGAAGGAAGGGTTCGATGGAGGGGCCACCGCGGCGCAGCTCGATGGCGCCGTCCTCGCCCATCAGGCCGCTTTCGCCGCCGCCGTCGACGCCGACCAGCGTCCAGTAGGGCTGTTCGCCATGGAAGCCGCGCGGATACTGGCCGCGCCGCGAGTCCGAGGCGATGGCGGTGACAAAGGCGGTCTGGGAAGCACCCAACGCCAGCGGCTGGATCTCGATTTCCGAGAGGCCATAGGTCGGCTCGCCGTCCATCAGGTCGAACTGAAGATAGCGCCCGGAGGCTTCGGGTGTGCGCAGCCAGTCGGTGCCGCCATCGCCGTATTCCACGCGGGCGATTTCGGTCCATTCAAGACCGTCGTTGGAGGTTGAAACGCTATAGCGATCAGCCTCCCCGCCGTCTTCCCAGTGCAGGACCAGGCCGCCGAACTCGCGCTCATAGCCGAGGTCGAGGGTCAGTCCCTGGGACACACCGTATTCGCTGCGCCAGACGGTCGAGGGATCGCCGTCGATCGCATTGGCGATCGGAAAGGCCTCAAGCTCGGAGGTGGTCGTGGCCAGCGGGCGCGGCGGGACGGCCGGCTCGGGCGGCAGTTCGCGCAGGGTCAGCTGGTCGATCTCGATATGGCCCGCACCGCCCTCGGCCGCGACCACGACGAACTCCATCCGCTCGGCCTGACGCAGGACCGGATCCTCGCCCGGGCCCCAGGCCTTGGTGACCTGACGGCGCTTGATGGTGAACAGGGTCCAGTCGCCAGGAATGTCATAGCGGGTGGTCTGGCGCCACCAGACGTTCTCGTTCTCCGCGTCGGTGAACTTGACCTCGAAGGTGTTGAGCGGACCGACGCCGCGCACCCAGAAGCTGATCTCGTAATTGTCGGGCAGGACGAGGTCGATCTCGCGCGCGGCAAAGGCGTAGCCGGCGCGGCCGTTGAAGTCGAAGTCGAGGCGCAGGGCCTGTCCCTCGCGCCCGGGCACGGTGCGGATGGTCGAGGTCACATCGGTCGAGGCGTCGGCTTCCCAGGCGCCGGTCGTCTCGAAGGCGTCGAGCACGCGGGTGTCCTGGGCCACGACGGGCGCGGCCGTCAGAAGACACGCAGCGATCGCAAAAAGACCGTTTCGGATCATGGGCATGGGCAACACTCCTGTCTCAACCCTTGACGCTGCCGGCCAGCATTCCCCGAATGTAATAGCGCTGCAGCGCGAGGAAGAGGATCAGCACGGGGGCGACGGTGATGACCGAGCCGGCCATCATCATTTCAATGTCCTGCACATGCTCGCGCGACATGGCAGCCAGTGCGACCGGCAGGGTGTAGTTCGACTGGTCCGTCAGGATGATCAGCGGCCAGAGGAAGTCGTTCCAGCTGCCGAGGAAGACGAACAAGCCGAGCGTGACGATGATCGGCTGCATGGTCGGCAGGACCACGCGACGGAAGATCTGGCCCTCGGTCGCGCCGTCAACGCGGGCGGCCTCGAGCATCTCGTCAGGAATGGACAGGGCATACTGGCGCACCAGGAACAGGCCGAAGATGGACGCCAGCCAGGGCACCAGAGCGCCGGCATAGGTGTTCACCAGCCCCATGCCCTTCAGCATCAGGAACAGCGGCAGGGTGCCGATCTGGGCCGGGATGACCAGGGCGCCGATCAACAGTTGAAACAGCCGGTCACGCCCCGCGAACTTCAGCTTGGCAAAGGCGTAGCCGGCCGGGACCGTGAAACCGAGCGCCAGAAGGGTGGCCATGGTGGCCAGCGCAAAGCTGTTCCACAGGTACTGGCCCATGCCCTGGGTGACGAACAGGGTGCGGTAGTGTTCGAGCGTCCAGCTATCGGGCAGCAGCGGCGGCGGGAAGGTTGCGGCCTCCCCGGTCGCCATGAAGCTGACCGAGACCATCCAGGCCAGGGGGAACAGCACCATCAGGGCGATGAAGCCCACGGCGACATTCAGGGCGATGACGCGGGGCTTCAGCTTCATGACGTGGCCCCCAGACGCTTCGACACCCACAGCTGAACGAGGGTGATGGCGAAGATGCACAGGAACAGGATGAAGGCGACGGCCGAGGCGGAGCCGAGGTTCCACCATTTGAAGCCTTCCTCGTACATGAAGTAGAGGACGGTCACGGTCGACTGGGCGGGCCCGCCCTGGGTCATCACATAGGGCTCGGCGAACAGCTGGAAGAAGGCGGCGACCGAGATGATGCTGACCAGCAGCAGGGTGGGCGCGATGGCCGGCAGGGTCACGTGGCGGAACTGTTTCCACGGGCCAGCGCCGTCGATGCGGGCGGCCTCATACAGCTCGTCCGGGACGGTCTGAAGCACGGCGAGGAAGATCAGCATATTGTAGCCAAACGTCTTCCACACCACGAACATCAGGATGGCGGGGATGGAGGTCGAGGGCTGGCCGAGCCAGTCGACGGCGGGCAGGCCGACCGAGGTCAGGCCCCAGTTGATGATGCCGTAGCGGGTGTGCAGCAGATAGTTCCAGAGCACCGCCGTGGCGACCAGGGTGGTGACATAGGGAGCGAAGAACATCACCCGCCAGATTGGCCGCCACAGAACCATGCGGGCATTGAGGATGACGGCGGCGGCGAGCGACACGGCCAGCGTCAGGGGCACGCCCAGCACACTGAACCAGACGGTATTCTTCATCGCCCCCCAGAACAGGGCATTGCCCAGCAGGTTCTGATAGTTGTCGAGGCCGACGAAGCGCAGGTTGTTCAGATCAGCCAGCGCATAGATGTCGAAATCGGTCAGGCTGAGCAGCAGGGCCGAGACCATCGGAATGACGAAGAACAGGCCGATGGCGATCAGGGACGGGGCGACAAAGCCCCAGGCGGCGCGGCTGCGCTTGCGGTGATCCGAGCGGCGGGGCGGTCGGGTCGCCTCGCGCGTGGCAGCAGGGGCCGTGACGGTCTGCATGGTCATGAGGCCCCTCCCCGCTCCAGCATCCAGCGGCGTTTTTCAAGCAGGCGGTCGGCGCGGCGGTCGATCTCCGCGGCCGCGGTCTCGGGCGTGTATTCGCCGCGCACCATGCGTTCGGCGACGATCTGCATTTCGGTGACGATCCGCTCCCACTCGGGGGCCTTCGGCACGGCCTCGGCACGCGCCAGCTGGGCCTTGAAGGGCAGGATCATGGGATCCGAGGCCAGCGCCGGAGCAGACCAGGCGCTTTCGCGTGCGGGCAGGCTGCCGGTGATCTGATTGAAGCGGACCTGGGTTTCGGGCTCCAGCAGATAGCGCACCCAGGCCCAGGCGGCCTCGGGGTGACGGGTCGAGCGGAACACCGCCAGCGAGGAACCGCCGGGGGCCGAGGCGCCGGGACCATTCGGGCCGGGAATGCCGGCGGTGGCCCACTGCGTCTCGGGCGGCAGGCGACGGCGAAAGTCACCGATCGACCAGGGACCGGAGAAGTAGAAGCTGAAATAGCCGCGCTGGAACTCGGTCCAGACGTTGGAGATCTGGGTGGCGGAGACCAGCGGGGCGAGACCCTCGTCGAACAGGCTCTTGTAGAAGGCGAGCGCCGCGATGAAGCCCGGGCTGGAGAAGTTGCCGCGCGTCGCCTGATCGGCGAGCAGGGGTTCGTCGGCCTGAAGTCCGAAAGTCAGAAGCTGTTCGAACTCATTGACGGGCAACAGGATTGCATAGTTGACCTCGCCTGCCACGCGCTTGATGGCGTGCATGGAGGCCTTCCACTCGGCCCAGGTCGTGGGGACGGTGTCATAGCCGGCGAGAGACAGAATATCGGTGCGGCAAAACAGCAGGCGGGTGTCGACATACCAGGGCGTGGCGACGGCCTGACCGTCCACGCGGTTGGTCTCGAGCACCGCCGGGAACTGGTCGGTCAGCAGGTCGGAGGCGAAGGCCGGCGTGGCCGACAGGGCGCCGATGGCGGCCATCTCCGAGACCCAGGTGTTGCCGATCTGGCTGATGTCCGGGAGGGAGTCGCCGGCGTAGGCGGTCAGCAGCTTCTGATGGGCGGCGGTCCAGGGCACGGCCTGGACCTCGACGGCGATGCCGGGATTGCGGCGTTCGAACTCGGGCACCAGTTGTGGCACGGCCGTGCCCTCGGCGCCCATGGCCCAGAAGGTCAGATGCGTACGCCCGTCGCTGCGGCCTGTGCAGCCCGCCGTCGCAAGCGCGGCCGTCGATCCGGCCAGCCAGCCCAGTGCCGTCCTGCGGTCGGGCCGGACCAGCGTCATGCGCGATCCAGCCAACCGCCCTCGAACCCGGCGCGCTGCAGGCCCCGGATCAGGTTGGGCTCGCCGTGCATGTGGGTCCAGACGAGGTTGGTGCGGTGGTTCTCGATCATGACCACAATCGGCCCCTGATCGATGCCCAGATAGTCGCCATTCACCCAACCGATGCCGGGCACGATCTGGCCGTGCCGGAGCGGTCCGTCGCGCTCGGTCAGCGTCGGGTTGAAGGAGTCGAGGAAGCCCCACTCGGTATAAAGGGCCTCGCCGTAGCGGGCCTTCATGGCCTTGAGGCAGGCGGTCACCGCATCGGGCGCGAAGGGCATGGAGGCCATGGCGGCGGTCGGGGCGATGGTGCCGTCGTCGCGCTCGCCCGGGCCACGGGCCGAATAGCTGAAGAACTCACGCTCGCGGCCGTCGACGGTCTGGGTGAAATCGCCCGGTCCGTCGCAGGCGGTCAGGCCCCAGACCTCGGCGTCATAACCGGCCCACCCCATGGGGTTGGTGCGGGCGTAATACTGCTGCGCCTCGGCGGCGCGGACGCTGTTCTGGAAGTAGTCGAAGTCGCCGATCTCGGCTGCCTTCCCGCGCATCCAGGCATCGCGGATGCCGCGGAAGTCGATGAACATATGGCTGTACTGGTGGCCGAACATCGGCGCGAAATGCAGGTGCGGCGTGCCGTATTCGTCGGTCCAGCTGTCGCCGTAGACCGAGCACCATTCCTCCCAGACCTCGGGGCCGACGGGGTGGGTCGGGCTGCCCATGGCGAGCAGCAGGACGATCATGCCCTCGTTGTAGACATGCCAGTCGGCCTCGATGAAGCCGGTCTCGGGGTGCCAGCCCATGGTGATGCGACGCGGGCGAACCTCGGCCCAGTCCCACTCGACGCGGTCGTAGATGGCCTGGGCCTTTTCGCGGATTTCGGTCTCGCCGGCGTCCTCGCCATCGAAATAGCGGGCCGCGAACAGCATGCCGCCCAGCAGCAGGGCGGTATCGACCGTCGACAGCTCGGTCGTGCCGAAGCGAAGGCCGGTGTCCATGTCGAGGAAGTGGTAGAAGAAGCCCTTGTAGCCGGTCACGCCGGTCGCCTCGGGCCCCTGGGGCGCATCGTGGAAGAAGCGCACCGTGTTCAGGGTGATGTCGCGGGCTTCCTCGCGCGTCATCCAGCCGCGCTCGACCCCGACCGGCCAGCAGGCCAGGGCAAAGCCGACGGCGGCCACCGACGAGAAGGAAGGCGTGGGCCAGCGGTCCGGCGTCAGGCCGGTGCGCGGGTCCGTAACGTGGCGGAACCAGTCGAAGGTGCGCTTCTGCAGTTCCTCGACCTCGGCGTCGAGCGTCACAGGAGCCGCAGCGTCATCGCCCTGGCCGCGTCCGCAGGCGCCAAGCCCCACAAGACCCGCACCCGCCACCGAAGCCAGAAGAAACCGTCTGCGATCCATGCTCACACCTTACGCGACTGTCGGGCCAAACCCGAAAACACAAAAAAGAGGGGCCGCCCCCCACGCACGGTGAGAGGCGGCCCCAGGCTCAGGAGATCAGAACGTGTAGCGCACACCCACCTGGAACGTGCGGGGAGAGGCCACGGAGTTCGGATTGCCAAAGTTGGCGTTCGAGCCGACCTCGGGAATGAAGCCGTCGAAGCCGGTGAAGTTATCGTGGTCGAACACGTTGAAGACTTCACCGATCAGCTGCAGATCACCGCCGGGGACGGCGAAGGTCTTCGTGAGGCGCAGGTCCAGGTTCCGGTACGCGAAAGCGTTCGGAATGATGAAGCTGCTCCGCTCAGGCTGGCCGAAGCACCCTTGGCGGAAGTTCTGGAAGAACTCCGGACCTTCATCGATCCGGCTGAAGTCGTTGACGTTGAAGCAGTTGCCGCTGGTCAGGGTCAGGAGCCCCGACAGTTGCAGACGCCAAGGCAGATCGACGATGCCGGTGGCAACGATCTGGTGCTCGATATCGCCGCCGTTTGGCACCCAACGGCCATCGCCGCCGCGCGGGAAGTCGAAGTTGAACTCGTTCCGATTGCTCTCGGAGTCCGCGCCCGTATAGGCGAAGGTCACGCCCCATCCGCTGTCTGCGGTGTAGGGCTTGTCCGCCGTGACGTAGATTCCGGTGAAGCGGGTCTCTCGGCTGTTCTCAGCGGCCACGATGCTGCCGAAGCCGGGAACCGCAAACGACTGAAGACGGCCCGTCGCGCTGAGCGCCACGTTCCGGTTGATCGGGAAGTAGGCGATCTCGTTCCGGCCCATCTGGTGGACGATCGAGAACGAGGTGTTCCAGTCGCCGAAGCGCTGGCGCACACCAACCGAGAACTGGTCGGTGTGCGGCGGCTTCAGATCGTTCGGGATAACCCGCAGTTCGCCGTTGGGTGCCAGGCCGGACGCGATCAGCCCGTCCAGGCCTTCCCGGCTGCGATAGGACTCCTGCCACAGGATCGTGGGATCGCCGTTGAGGGTGGGCAGACCGTCCTGCGAGAAGCGGAACTGACGGTTGGTGAACTGGCGGAAGAGGCTTTCCTCGGCCGCGTTACGGAACAGCGTCCGGTCGTAGAAGCGACCGGCACCGCCGAAGATCACCGTCCGCTGGTCCGCGAACACATCGTACGAGAAGCCGACCCGCGGAGCGATGGCGCCCATGTAGGGATCGCGATTGTCGCCGGTCGAGATGTAGTTCTCGGCGTCGAACTCTCCGCCCTGAGAGACGATCGTTGTCTCGGCAAAGCGCAGCGCCGCCGCAGCGGCGGGCGAAGTCACGAAGTCCTCGTTGTTGGCGTTGGATTCGACGTCCCAGCGCACGCCGAGGTTCAGCGTCAGGTGTTCGTTCACCTCCCAGTCGTCCTGGAGGAACACGCCGAACTGGGTGTTCTTGGCCGTCACCGTTGGAGCGCCGATGCCATAGAAAGCCTCGAACGGCGCGCTGTAGTCATCGCCTTCCGCCGGGCTGAGGCGGTAGTTGAAGCTCGGGTTGGTGTTCTGGCCGTTGAACACCGTGAACTCGGCGAACGACACCTTGCCGCCGATCTTGAACAGGTGCGAGCCATTCAATTCGATCGGTTCGAACGTGACGTTGTTCCGGACGGTCCAGATCTCTTCGCGCACTTCCTGCGAGGTCGGGCGACCGCCGATCTGGATGATGCCGAAGAAGTTTTCGCCGACGAGGTCCGGGTTGAGCGGGTCGGGACGGAACGAGGATTCGCGATAATCGATCGAGAGTTCGTTGAAGAACATCTCGCCCTGGAAGTCCCACTGTCCCTTTACGCTCAGGACTTCGTTGACGACCTCTTCCGCACGCTCAAACGATGTTTGGCCACCGAAGCTGCGGATGTCGCTCTCATCACGATAGCTGGCCTGCAGCGAGATGGTGGAGGCATCGTTGTGCCGATACGTCAGCTTGCCGAAGTAGATGTCCTGCCGGAACGGGCTTTCGAAGGTGCCTTCGTAGCTGGCCAGATTGATGCGGCCGGGCAAGGTCGCGCGGGTCGTGGCGTCGCCGCCAGCGACAATCACGTTATTGCGCGCTTGGTCGTTGACCTCATAGGCCACGAAGAAGTTCAGGCGGTCCTCAATGATAGGGCCGCCCAGCGAGGCACCGTACTGCCGCCTGTCAAGCGAGGGCACTTCCTGGTTGTTGCGCCGCTGGAAGAAGTTCCGGCGGGTGAAGTCCTCGTTCTGGTAGAAGCCGAAGACCTCGCCCGAGAACTCATTGCCACCGGACCGCGTCACAGCGGTGATGATGGCCGTACCCGCGTTCTCATACTCGGCCTTGAAGTTGGACGTGGAGACGCGGAATTCCTGCACGGCCAGTTGGCTGAACGGGTTGCCGCGGCTGGCGTCCTGACCGATCAGGCCGCCCTGGTTCACGTTTGACTTCAGGCTGACGCCGTCGATGAAAACGTTCACCTGGCTGGATCCCAGGCTGCCGCCTGTGTTGCCGCCGGCGCTGAACCCCCGACGGAACTCATCCTGATTCAGCCGGATGCCGGGCGCCAGGGCCGCAAAGTTGAGGAAGTTGCGGTTGCCCTGCGGCAGCGTCGAGATCTGCTGCGTCGTGACGTTGGTCGCGATTTCAGAGGTGCGGACCTCGACGACATTGCGTCGTCCGGTCACGACGATGTCTTCGACCCGGGTACCGTCCGCGTTGACCATGGGCCCGACGTCCAGGGGAATGTAGGCTTGTTGACCTACCTGCAGCGTCACGACCTGTTCATAGGCGTCGCCGTCCACAGTCTGCACGTTCAGGCGGTAGGTGCCGGGCCGGAGGTTGGGAAGGGCATAAGCGCCGCTGTCATTTGCGGTGGAGCGGCTGACGAAGCCTGTGTTCACATCCGTCGCCGTGATGCGCGCGCCTGCTTCCACGGTTCCGCCGTCTGTAACCACGCCCCGCACGGTTGCGGTGCTGGTTTGAGCCGAAGCGGCTCCAGCCATGCCCAGCGACATGGCCATGGCGAGGGCGGAGGCCGCCCCCAGATATCGAATGTTCATTTTAGCCATCCTGGTTTTCCCCCTGAGCGGAAGCTGTCACGCCCGACGGCCGCCCGTCCGCCGCGCGTGTGGTTGAGACCGACGCCCGTGTGGACGTTCGGATCACGAGTTCAGGCCGGACAACCTCGCAGGCGGGGGACGACGCCGTCGTCTCACGTCCGGCCTGCGCGGCCTCGATCTGGCCAACCAGACGCTGCAGGGCGCGGCGTCCGGTTTCGGCAATGCGAATTCTCATCGTGGTCAGGCCCGGCCTGACAAGGGCGGCAATCGGCACGTCGTCGAAGCCGACCACAGCCACATCCTCGGGGCAGCGAACGCCGGCCTCCTGGAACGCCAGCAGGGCCCCGATGGCCATCATGTCATTGCCGCAGAACACGCCGTCGAAGCGGCGCGGCGCGTCCATCAGGGCGCGCGCCGACGCATGGCCGGAGCCCTGGTTGAAGTCTCCCTCGACCACATGCGGCGCCAGCCCCGCTTCGGCCATGGCCTCAAGATAGCCGGCCAGACGGGCCTCGGCCTCAAGGTTGCCAGCCGGACCGGCGATGTGGGCGATGTCGCGGCATCCGCCAGCCAACAGGTGCTCCACGGCCGCGTGCGCGCCGCCGTTGTTGTCGACGACAATCGACGGAAGCGCACTTTCGGCGGCCCCGCCATGCATGAGCACCACGGGCAGGCGTCCGGCCATGGCGGTGGCCAGATTGGCCGAGTCGATCTGGGGCGACAGGACAAACAGGCCGTCCACCCGGCCGCGCATCGAGCGGATTGCGGCAGCGGCCCCGTCGGCGTCGTCATGCGAGCTGGAGACGATCAGGTGATAGCCGTGCTCGCGCGCGGCCAGATCCATCCCTCGAATCAGCTCCGAGAAGAATTCGCCGTACAGGTCGGGCAGGATGATGCCGAGGGTATTGGTCTTGCTGGTCGACAGGCTGCGGGCGCCGCTGTGGGGCACATACTGGAGGGCCTCGGCCGACTCGAGGATTCGCTTGCGGGTCTCTTCGGTGACGGTGTCCGAACCGTTCAGAGCGCGCGAAACCGACGCCACCGAAACCTGGGCATGACGGGCCACATCGCGAATTGTAGCCGGTTTCATTTTCCGGCCTCGCGGACTGGCGAAGGACATCGATGGAACGTCACGCTATCAGGCTCCCTGAACAACCCGGCCGTGCCGACCCCTTGTCGAGGTTCGTCGGTCTAATCGTGTAATCGGTTACATGACACACGAGACATGAGGCGCGCAAGTGCCCTGATTTGGACACAGGGACGCGGGGACGCGTGGCCGCACCCCCCTGCCCCCGCAGCTTCAAAGCCTGACCGTCGACGCCGGATAACGCGGTTAACGCTGTAAGTCTTGAGCTTTTGCGGGGGCCGCCCCGCTGCCGGGTACCCGACCAGAGCCAGCGTGAGCGACCCGGCCGCCGGGACCCACGCGCCACAGTTCAGACGAAAACGTCACGGGCGGGCGGCCTGATTTGCGGTGCTATGCCCCGGGACGCACGCGGGCATAGAAGGATTCGATCAGGTCCAGCCGGTCTGCATGGGGCATGGGCCGGGCGACCGGGCCGTCATTGGTGAACTCCAGCAGCACGCCCGGCGCTGAGCGAAGGTCGGGCCAGACGACGGTCGTGGGGGCATTCGGATCGCCGGCCGTTGCGAAGCGCGTCCAGTAGCCCGCCATGGCATCCGCGGCGTCCTGATCCCGCTGGCCCAGGGGCCGTCCGACGGTGTCGAGCGTATCAAAGACGTAGGGGCGCTCCGAGGCATGGGTCGCCCCGCCACTGGGCTCGGGATTGGACTCCGGCACCACGTCGAACCGGTACAGGAAGGTCGGGTACCCGGCGTCGGCATGAAGCCGTGTCAGGTAACGCGCAGGCTCGTTGAAGACCAGGTCGCTGATGATATGGGCGTCATAGCCGTCGGGCCCGCCGTACGCCGCCAGCAAGGCGTCCCGCTCGGCCACCGTCAGCGCGTCATCGATGCGGCCATAGGCCCCGGCGTCGGTCGGACGGATCCACCAGAATTCCGCACTGTTGGTCCCGAGGATCAGGGGCACGGGAGCCTGGCGCCCGGCGCTAAAGGCCTCGACCACATCTTCGGTCAGGATGGTGCCGTCGACGATCACATTGTCCGAATAGAAGGGGGGCATGGGACTGAGGAAGGCCTCGGCCGGAACGGCGCGCAGCTGCGCCGCATCGGCATCGGCGGGCAGGCCGGCGCCGCGGCCAAAGGCCACCCCCAGTGACTGGGCCGAGGGGCGGCCCGGGTGGTCGAGCGACAGGTCGGCAGAGCGCTGACGGCCGAGGCCGGACTGGACGATCGCCTTGTGGAACAGGCCACGGGCAGAGGGCGCCACCATCAGCTGGGTCACGGCGACGCCGCCCGCCGACTCGCCGAAAATGGTGACATTGCCGGGATCTCCCCCCAGGGCCGCGATATTGTCGCGCACCCATTCCAGGGCCGCGATCTGGTCCATGACGCCATAGTTGCCCGCCGGCTCATCCGCCGGACGGTCTGCGGCCAGCGCCGGATGGTCGAAGAAGCCGAGACGGCCGAGGCGGTAGTTGATCGTCACCACCACAACACCGCGCCGCGCCAGGGCGCTGCCGTCATAGAGCGCCGCCGTGCCCGAGCCGTTGTTGTAGCCGCCGCCGTGTATCCAGACCATGACCGGCAGGGGTCCGTCCCGCTCCTCCGGGGCCCAGACGTTGAGGGTCAGGCAGTCTTCGCTCATCGGCAGGGGGCCGACGCCGGGGTCGCCGTTGGCGGGCGGCTGGATGCAGATGGCCCCATAGGCCGTGGCGTCCCGCACGCCCTCCCAGTCTGCAACCGGCGCCGGGGGGCGCCACCGCCGTGCGCCGACAGGCGGAGCAGCATAGGGCAGGCCCTTGAAGGCCACGACACCGTCGGCGGCCGCCCCTTGCACGGTCCCGTTTTCAAGGCGGACGGGTTCGACGGGATCGGGCACGGGCGCTAGGACCATCATCAGGGAAAGCAGGCTGGAGACTATCATCTGTCGACCCTAGCCGCCGGTTTCGACAATCCCAAGTCAATCGCTTGACATCCCATGGGAACCGCTGTCCGGATCAGGCGTTTCGACGGCTTCGTCGAGGGGGCTGCCGATTGAAGTATCTTGAGTTGAGCGATGTGGCGGCGCGGGACATGGCCCGGGCCTTCGACGCATCGCCCAATCCCTACACCATGCTGACGGCCGACTTCCGCTATGCGGGGGTCAATCAGGCCTACCTCGACGTCGTCGGGCGGGAGCGGGAGGACCTGATCGGTCGCAATCTGTTCGACCTGTTCGACGGCGGCGGCCAGAGTGATCAGGCCCGCGAGAATGCCCGCCAGCTCAGGGCCTCGTTCGAACGTGTCCTGCAGACCGGCAAGCCGGACCACATCGCCCTGATCCACTATCCGATCGAGGTGACGGACGACGCCGGCCGGACACGGATCGAGGATCGCTACTGGAGCGCCACCCATACGCCGATCCGGGGTGCGGACGGTCAGGTCGTCTATATCCTCCAGCACACGACCGACATCACCGAGCTTCAGAACCTGCGGAAACGCGTGATGGGGGACAGGGACAAGGCCACGGTGGCAGACCTGCTCAGCAGCAATGTGATGGCCCGGGCAGAGCACCTGCAGACCGACAATCTGCGCCTTCAGTCAGAGCGCAACCGGCTGCTGGACATCTTCATGCAGGCGCCGGGGTTCATCGCGGTGCTGACCGGGCCAGACTTCGTCTTCCAGATGCACAATGAGGCGTATGCCGAGTTGACCGGACACCGGACGCTGAACGGCAAGCCTGTGGTCGAAGCCCTGCCCGAGATCGTAGCCCAGGGGTTTCTCGACCTGTTGAAGCAGGTGCGCGAAACCGGCGAGACGTTTGAGGGACGCGCCATGCCCGTTCAGCTGGGCAGCGGACCGGGCGGGCCCCTGCGTACCCACTACCTCGACTTCGTCTATCAGCCCCTGCGGGACGGCCAGGGCGACGTGGCAGGCGTGTTCGTGCAGGGGCACGATGTCACCGACGTCGTCGAGGCCGGAAACCGGCAGAAGCTCATGATCGATGAGCTGAACCATCGCGTGAAGAATACGCTGGCGACGGTTCAATCCATTGCCATGCAGACGGCACGCACCCATGCCGAGCCGGCAACCTTCGCCGAAGGGTTCCAGGCCCGTCTGATGTCGCTGTCCCATACCCACAACCTCCTGACACGCAGCCACTGGGAGGGGGCGGACCTTGCCGACATCCTGACCCACGAGACCGAGGCGCACGGGTCGACCCGCATCCTGCCGAACGGGCCGGTGGTGTCGCTGGACCCGGCCCAGGCCCTGTCGCTGGGGATGATCTTCCACGAGCTGGCCACCAATGCCGCCAAGCACGGCGCCCTGCAGTCCGGCGACGGACGGGTGCTGGTCGACTGGAGCGTTCAGGATGGCCAGGTGTCGCTGGTCTGGCGCGAGATCGACGGCCCGCCGGTGGTGGTCTCCGAGCACCGCGGGTTCGGCAGCCGCCTGATCGAGCGGAATGTGCGTCATGATCTGGCGGGACAGTCCCGCTTCGACTATGCCCCTGACGGGTTGATCTTTTCACTGACCTTTCCACTCGAGAGAACCGCGTCATGAGCATTCCGGGACTGGAGGGCCGAAAGGTATTCGTCGTCGAGGACGAGTCGTTGGTCGCCATGCTGCTGGAGACCATGCTCGAGGACATGGGGTGTACGGTTTTCGGGACCGCCGCGCGCGTCGACGAAGCCCTCGACATGATCGCCGGCGAGGCCCGGCCCGACGCGGCCTTGCTGGACGTCAATGTGGCGGGCCAGACCGTCTATCCCGTGGCCGAGGCCCTGGACCGAAAGGGTGTGCCGCTGGTGTTCTCGACCGGCTATGGCCAGGGGGGACTGGCTGAAGGCTGGGAGGGGCGACCGACGGTCCAGAAACCCTATACCGAGGCCATGATCCGGGACGCCCTGATGCAGGTGCTCGAGATCAGAAACGCCTGAGATCCCGGATCACGGCCCGGGCCGCATTATGGCCGGGGGCCCCGGTCACCCCGCCGCCGGGGTGAGCACCGGATCCGCATAGATAGAGCCCGGGCACCGGCATGCGATAATCGGCATGGCCCAGCACCGGTCGAGCGCTGAACAGCTGGTCGAGGCTGAGTCGCCCGTGGAAGATGTCGCCGCCGATCAGGCCGAAGCGCCGCTCCAGATCGCGGGGCCCCAGGGCCAGCCGGCCGACCACGGAGTCCTTGAAGCCCGGCGCATGGGCCTCGACCGTGTCGATCATCAGGTCCGCGACCGTATCGCGGTGTTCATCGGCCAGATCGGGGGCGACGTGCTGGCAGAACAGGCTGGCGACGTGGTGGCCCTCGGGGGCGAGGCTGTCGTCGAGGGTCGAGGGGATCAGCATTTCGACGATCGGCTGGCGGGACCAGCCGTCGCGGCGCGCATCCTGATACGCCCGGTCCATATAGGCGAGGCTGGGGGCGATGATGATGCCGGCGGTCAGGTGGTCGCCGCCCCCGGGCAGGGCGGTGAAGTCCGGCAGGCGATCCAGCGCCACATTCATGCGGAAGGTGCCCGAGCCGGAAACGTGTCGATCCATCCGCTCGCGGAAGTCAGGCGGCACCACGGCCGGATCGACCAGCCGGTCGAACAGCAGGCGCGGATGCAGGTTCGAGACGACCACGCGCCCGCGCACGACCTCGCCCGCCTCGGTGACGGCGCCCACGGCCCGGCCCTTCTCGGTCAGAACCTCGGCGACGGGGGCGTCGAGGGTGATGTCGACACCCGCCTCGATGCAGGCGGCGGCCATGGCTTGGGCGATGGCTCCCATGCCGCCGATGGCATGGCCCCAGGCGCCGCGCTTGCCGTTCACCTCCCCGAACACATGGTGGAGCAGAACATAGGCGGAGCCCGGCGTGTACGGACTGCCATAGGCCCCGACCACACTGTCGAAGCCGAACAGGGCCTTGATCGGATCGCTCTCGAACCAGCCGTCCAGCCATTCCCCGGCCGAGCGGGTGAACAGATCGACCAGGTCGCGCTGGGTGGTCTGGTCCAGGGTCTTGACGCGCAGGCCCAGCGCCCCGGCCGCAAGAGCGGGGCCGAGACTGGCGAGGCCCAGACCCGGCGTCAGATTGGGCGGGGCTTTCAGCACCTGGTCGCGCAGCACATCGGCGACCGCGTCCAGCCGGCGGCCGTAGTCGTCCAGCCGACCCGCATCGCGCGGCGAGAAACGGGCCACCTCGCGCGCGGTCAGCCCCTCCTCGCCCACAGACAGGCTGTCGCCGTCCGGCAGGGGCAGGAAGTTCGACATCCGGCGCTCGACCACGCGCAGGCCGTGGCGGGCCAGTTGCATGTCGGCGATGACCCTGGGGTTGAGCAGGCTGACGGTGTAGCTGGCGGTCGAGTTGCGATAGCCGGGATGGAATTCCTCGGTGACCGCCGCACCGCCGACAATGGACCGCCGCTCCAGCACGCGCACCCTCAGCCCGGCACGCGCCATATACCAGGCGCAGACCAGACCGTTATGGCCGCCGCCCAGCACAACCGCATCCCACGTCTGACGTGTCATAAAGCCCTGCTCCCGTGCGATCCTTGCGGAGGGCCCGAGACTTATCCCGGCGCAGGGATTCGGTCGACCGGGCCGCAGCACTGCCCGCGTCCACGCGACAGGCTCAAGGCAGGCAGGAAGGAAGGGATCTGGCGGAGACGGAGTCCGCCTGTATCGAACTTCCACCTGCTGCAGCACGCGACGATCGCAAACCTATTCTTCAATGTTGGCGGGCCTTTGTCGTGGCGGGGCATTGCAACCCAGTGCGTCCTATCGCAAACTCAATGATGGGTTTGAGGATGGGTGCGCATGGCGCGGAAAGCCGCAGAGATGACTTCGCTTGCGGTCAAACGATTGATGGACCCCGGCCTTCACTTCGTCGGCGGGGTGCCTGGCCTTGCCCTTCAGGTCCTATCGACAGGCGGGCGAACGTGGATCCTGCGAGTCACCATCGCCGGACGCCGACGGGACATGGGGCTCGGCGGCTACCCCGAAGTCACCCTGGCCGAGGCCCGGGACGCCGCCCGCCGCGCCCGTGCACTCATCCGGGACGGTGAAGACCCGATCGAAAAGGCACGAGCGGCCAAAAACGCGCTGAAAGCCGAGGCAGCCAAGGCAATGACATTCAAAAGCGCCACGGACGCCTTCATCAAGAGCCAGGAAGCCGGTTGGAGAAACGCCAAACACCGCGCCCAGTGGAATAGTTCGCTTGAACGATACGCCCATCCGATCATCGGCAACCTCTCCGTCAGCGATTTAGATACTCCGCACGTCCTGAAGGTCATCGACCCGATCTGGCTCACACGGACAGAGACGGCGAGCCGAGTGCGAGGACGGATCGAACAGATTCTTGACTGGGCCGCAGCCAGAAACCTTCGGCAGGGCCCCAATCCTGCGCGGTGGAGGGGTCATCTGGACAAGGTGCTGCCCAAGCGCTCGAAAGTTGCGCGACCTGTCCACCATCGCGCCTTGCCCTACACCGAAGTGCCGGCCTTTATGATTGAGCTTAAAGCGGTGGAGGGCATGGGAGCACAGGCGCTGCGGTTCGCAATTCTCACAGCTGCTCGCTCCGGCGAAGTGCGTGGTGCAAGGTGGCCAGAGATCGATCTAGGCGCCGGTACCTGGACGGTGCCTGCCGACCGGATGAAGGCAGGACGAGAACACCGTGTCGCACTCTCAGCGGCCGCGCTGGATCTCCTAAAAACCCTGCCCCGCATAGGCGGTAGCGACCTTGTGTTTCCGGCTCCAAGAGGAGGGGTCCTGTCGGACATGACGCTGTCGGCCGTCCTTCGGCGAATGAAGGTGGACGCCGTTCCGCACGGCTTCCGGTCGACCTTCCGCGACTGGGTTGCCGAATGCACCACCCACGGCTCTGACGTTGCAGAGATGGCCTTGGCACACGCGGTCGGGAACAAGGTCGAAGCGGCCTATCGGCGAGGCGACCTGTTCGAGAAGCGTCGAAGGCTTGCCGACGACTGGGCACGTTTCTGTGAAAGCCCGGCTTCCTCCGAGGTCGCGATTCTCAAGGTTCGCGGCCAATGAGTGAGAGAGTTCGGTTCGACGCGTTGGATGCCTTCACAGCCCTCCCACGGGCAAAGATGGGTGACATGGATGGGTTGGCGGAGAGGCTCCGAACCGGTGAAGAGCTGTCTCAGGAAGAACGTGATTTCATTGCGGACTATCTGATCGGCGCTATCAGCTTGGACACGGCTGCACTGCGTCGTGAGGAGAAAATCGCTGATCATCTTGCGATAGCTACATGGGTGCTTAGGCAGCAGATCGTGAACGGCGGCCCACTAGAGGCGGCGATCGCGGAGGCAGAGGATGTGACTGGCTACAAACGCCGCACCATCCAAGCCGCTATCAAAAAGCACTACACGCTGCCCGGCTTCAAAACCCGGCAGAGAATACTCGACATTTTGCAGGCCCATGTGGCGAGGCGGCGCAAATAGTTTCTCGACAACTTGCGCTGCGAATTTGCTGACACAGTTAGGATCGCTGTTCATGTAGTCGGCCTCTCAGCGAGGAGCGACGCATGTCAAACGAACCAACTTCACACTTCGATACCCTCTCGGACCGAGCCTTCGTCCGGTTGCCAGTGGTGGCGGAACTCTACTCGACATCGGCCTCGAATGTCTGGCGTTGGGTGAAGCGGGGTATCATTCCCCAGCCCAAGAAATTGGGCCCTCAGACTACCGTCTGGAATGTCGGCGAACTGCGCCGCTCCTTGGCAGAAGTCGGCCTTAGATAGCCATCATTATCCGCGTCCAGCGCGGCTTTCAGTGTCGTCGGGAAATAAAAGACCGGTGGGGCGCTGATCGTACGGTACCATGGGGATGTGGCCATACCCGAAGCGCAGACTTAAGGTGGAAGCGCGGCCGCCGGCGAGACGTTTCGTCGAAAGTAGCCACCAGCCCGGCCGACGCGTCGTCAGGTCGGGAGCCCGAAGCGTAAGCCCTCCATATACGGTCCTGAGGCAATTTCGAGTTCGGTCCGCCCCGGCGCTCAGGCGCTGGGGATGGATCGGCTTGAGCCCTCAGCTTCAGCTTCCATGCCGGCCCTGAGATGAGAAGCGTCTAGGGGGCCTAGGCAAGTCGCAGCAAGCTGCGGCGCAGCCGACCAGCCGGCGAGGGAGCGGCAAAGCCGCTTCGAGACGTAAAGCAGGTCAAGCAGTGAGGGGACCAAGTTGGGCACCCTATCGGGTACCGCTCGGGGGCGCCTTGGTTCTTCACCCGAGACAAAGCCGGGTAAGCCGTTGACGAGGATGACGACGCCCTTGGGAAGCTGTTTGGCCCCATTCCTATTTACATCGCGCGCTGGCTGTTCTGAACCGCCACTGCAGTACCCATGGCAGCTAGAAGCGAGCCCTTGCGGCGCCTACCAGCAAACAGTGTCTCGTCGCTCGAGGACGACGTGCCCTATCGCCCAGTTTGCGCATGGAGCGGCATCGGCGGCTCTGGGGTATGAGAACCCCTCACGGGGCTGCGCTAATGCTACAGTGAAAGCACTCTCTGACCCGCGGACGGAAAGGCACACTCGGATTCTCCGGGCGAAAACCTAGGTGTGGGTGCGACTTTACCTCCTGAAGACTGCTGTGCATGGCACATAGCCATGGACGCGTATTGAGCGTACCCGTTAGGTTGCCCTCATGGTCGCCGCCTCCCTTCACCCACCCACTGAACAAGCGGCCCTTTGGGCTCCTCCGTGCGGAGCGTTCCCGCGTCCGCCTGTGTTGACCGCGACGATGACCCTCCCGTTCGGCGCCCTTACGTGGGAAAATTTCGAGCGTCTTTGTTGTCGGCTCGCCGCCCGGTCCGCCCTCGTCGAAAGCGCTGTGCGCTATGGCCGTCAGGGGCAGCCGCAACAGGGTATCGATGTCTTCGCTCGGAAGGCAGACGGGCGATACGAAGTCTGGCAAGCAAAACGCTACCGGTCCTTCTCCACGGCCCAGCTGCGCAAGGCTGTAAAAGCTTTCTCCGAGGGTTCTTGGCTTACCCGCTCGGACAAGTTCTTCATCGCAGTTCAGGCGGATCTAGACGATGTTGTTGTCCAAGAGGAAATCGAAAGGCAGGCCGAAGGACTGAAGGAGAGGGGTATCGCCTTGGAGGTCATGGGCGGAGATCGACTCTCGGACCGGCTTCGCCCCCATCAAGATCTGGTCCTATCCTTTTTTGGACGCGCTTGGCTCAACGCCTTTTACGGCGATCAGGCCGACCCAGCGATGACCGCCAGATTGGACGGGGAAGAATTTGCCAGGATACGCGCTCAGGTCGCGCGGCTTTATACAGCCCGCTTTAGCGATCTCGATCAGGGAATTGTCGCGACACGATTCGTGGGGCCCGCCTCGTCACATCGATCACTGGCTCTCCTTGACCGCTACGTTATGCCAGATGTCTACGTTCGGCACAGAGCGAGTGATCCAAACCCCGGCCAAGGTCCGGTGCCAGTCGCCCCTAGCCATTTCGACGGATTGACGGAGCAGAAGCCGGCCGCCACCTCAGTCCTTTCCCGCGACGAACTGCGGCGTGTTTCCGCCGCTAGCTGGTTGGCGGATTCCGAGCACATCGCCGTGGTCGCCGATGCAGGGGCGGGCAAGAGCACCCTATTGCGGTGCATCGCCCTCGACCTTCTGGGGACGCAAACAGTTTTTCCCGTTCTCGCGGCCCGTTGGGGGGAGCGCCTACCGATAATTGTTTCGTTTGCCAAATGGGCGCGCGCCACCGCCGAAAAGGGTGGCGAAGTCAGCCTCAAGGAGCTGGTGGCTCAAGCTCTCCAGCCGCTGCTGACTGAGGATCTCGTCTCCATGGTCAACCGCGCGATCGAAGAAGACAGGATCGTCCTGATCGTAGATGGCCTGGACGAATGGTCCGCCGAACAAGCTGCCCGGCTCGCTCTCGCCACCCTGCTGACATATGTGGAAGTACACCAGATTCCGACGATAGTATCCGGTCGACCACTCGGGCTGCGCAAGATCGGGACCTTGCCGCAATCTTGGAAGACCGCAGAGCTCGCCCCGCTTTCCAGCGTCCAGCAGCGGGCCCTTGCTCATACTTGGTTCGGCCATTTAGGGAGCCCGGAAAGAGAGGGGGAATCCTCGGCCGTCGCAGTGTGGCGCACCGACCGTTTCCTGAAAGAGCTTCAAAGTGATCGGGCGCTCGGCGAGCTTGCAGAAACGCCTCTACTCTTCGTCGGCTTGCTGGCGCTCGCAGTACGGGACGTCGCGCTTCCGCGTGACCGGGCCCAAGCCTTTCAATCCCTCATCCGCCTGCTGCTTGAGATCCACCCGGAGAGCCGAGCAACCGCCGCCGGTGACGTGAACTCACGCTTCACTGCGGCAGCCTCTCCCGAGCTTCGCCAGACGGCATTAGCCGCTTTGGCCTTTGCGTCTCGGCGAGACGGAGGAGACGCCGGCTACGCCCGCGCGCTCGGGGGTAAGGCCATTCGTGAGCATCTATTGGCCAGCAATGGCTATACCCCGGAACGCGCCGACGCCGTTGCGGACGAAATGCTCGCGGTGAACGCAGAAACAGTTGGTTTGATTGTTGAGAAGGGCCCCGGCGACGTAGGCTTCGCCCACGCCAGTCTCGAGGAGTTCCTGTCGGCAGTTCACATCCACAGCTGGCGGTTCGCAGACCTGCTCAACTTTGTTCGGGATAACGTTGGCGACCCGAGATGGCGCAATGTGTTCCGCAACCTTGTCGCCCTGAACACGCGCACGAGCGAGATCGATGACATTGTGGTCGCGATCGAGGCAGCCGATGTCGATGTGCTGGGTGCCGTAAATCGCCGTCGGCTCTTAGCCGAGATCACCTTCAGTCCGTCCGCCATGGCTTCCGGAACGGCCCTCCGTTTAGCTCAGGAGATATTCGATCGGATAGAAGGCTCCGGCCCCGAGGTCGAGCGAACAGCGCTACTGAGATTGGCGCTGAACGGGCTGAGCGACACTGCGCTCCACACGACCATCGAGGATAAGGTGAAACGATGGGCGCCACGTCGCGTCCAGTATCGCCAATCCCTCTACCGCACACTCGGCGCCTGGGCGGCCGATTCGACCTTGCTAGACATCCTTATCGCCGGCCTTAACGACGAGGATCATGAAACCAGTCGAACTGCGGCGAAAGTCCTCGCCAACAAGTTTGCTGGAAATGAAGATGTTAGAGTTCGGCTCCGTGCGACGGTCGCGGGTACCAGCAATCTGGGCGTGACGGCGGCCGCGCTAGAGGCACTCAGTGTCGGCTGGCCGTGTGACGACACGGACGCGCTGGTCGAAGCTGCCCGAGAAAGTCGATCGCCCTTGCTCCGCGCCGTCGCAATCCAAGCCCGTGTACTCGCCGGTATTCACGACGAGGCTGATCGGAAAGAATGCCTCCAGATGGTCGGTTTCCATTCGACCCTTGATTATTCCGAACGGTCGATCGCCTCCGAAACGCTGTTCAGAGGCTGGCCGGACGACGACCGTATCATCGTCGATGCGCTCCAAGCCCTCGGGTTTGGACCTTCGCCACAGGATTCGATCGCCCGCGATCTCGCCGTCACTTATCTTCTGGGAACCGTTCCCGGACGTCCCTCGGTCGAGAAATGGATCCTAAAAGAACTCGAACGCGAACATCCGTTCGTTCTCCTAGGGGGGCAGCCATGGGACTCGCTCGTTAAACACTGCGAGGCGAATGAAGGCATTCGCGAACGTATCGTGACACGCATAATTTCAGGCGAGCAAAAATATCGTGAGCGCGAGGTCTGGGAAATTATCGCACGCTTGAAGGACACTCGGCTTCGCGATCATGCGGTAGAGCTGGTGCGAGCAGACAGCGGCTTCGTCCGCTACTGGAGTCTCCTGCCCCTAGTTGAAGGCTGGTCGAATGACCCGATCGCTCAGGAGCTCTTCGCTGAAATAATCGCTCTTGAGGACGACCGAATGGATATGGTCGTTGCACTCTTGCCGGAGCTCTATGCGGACCCCGCAGCCGCACGCATGCGGCTAATCCAGATCGCGCAAAACGTAGCCAAACCGCGATACGACCTGATCGTCGAGGCACTCGCTTCGCTCGGCGTCGACGGAAGCGACGCAGAAGCCGTGAACGCCTTGCTGCCGCACGCGTCGGCTCCATCGCAGACCATGAGCGCTCCCGACGCCGTATTCGCGCGCTTTGGATCGTCACCCAAGGTTAGGGAGGTCGCGCTGCGACGGTTACAGGAAGCTGATCCTCCGATCGCTCACATCGCTTCGGGAATGGCCGATGAACCCGCGGTTCAAACCTATGTCTCTGACCTGTCCCGCGCCGCGCCGCAGGCGCTGCGGGGCGTGATCGTAGCAGCTTGCGGCGCGAGCGCCGATCGTCACCCCACGCTCTTCAATTTGCTTGCAAACTACGATCACGAAGTGACTTTCCAGCTAAAGGTTCAACTGGCGATCGAGTTTTACAGGCTCAACCACGCCAATGGTGAGACGGACCAATATGTCTCCCGTCTTCTTGAGGAGGCTGATCGGCTCGGTATCCACTTTCAAGAGAACCGCGCCACAGCCTTTGCAGGCTTGGTCGCGATACATTCAGCCGGCTCCATCATCGAGGGCAAAGGTTCCGAGCAGGACATCAATCTCGGATCCTACTATCGCGGCGGCGTCAGCAACGCCCTGTGTAGTCTGGTGATAGAGCATTGGGACGAGCTGAAGGCCGCGCTCGGCGAAGACTTTGCGGAGCAGCGATTGAAGACTCTCGACGGGCCAGCATGGGCCAGCTTGGCGCCCTTTGCGAGTTCAAACTCCAGCGCCCGAATGGACTTCATCGCTTGGTGCGAGAAGGCGGATCAAATCGGGATCACTGCACTCGGGGTACTGGCGGATGTCGCACCCCGAAGCGATGTTCTCCGCAAACACGCTCTCAAAGTTCTGGGATCAGACTCGAACGAACGCAGCGCCCTGAACATACAACTCGTGGCCGCGAAGATCATTCGAGATCAATTTTCCGATCCGACTATCATCGACATGCTTCGTACGCGGCTGAAAACGTATGGCGACCTCTCTTCGGCGCTAGCCCTCGCCGTCTTGGCTCCGGACGATCCGGCATTCGGAGAGAGAACCGTTACCGCGCTAAAGTTGGGGGTCGAGCATGATGAATGGCTCGGCGCGGTCGAAATGGCCGCCCGGCTAGAGCCGTCGCCCATGGTGGTCGATGTACTTCATCGGCTCGCCGAACGACGCGTGCTCCCGCTCTTCGATCAGGGCATCCCCCTCGACGCTTTGATCGATCGAGTCATACGCGACGTCGACCTGCGCACACAGTTGCGCGAGAGTCTTGAGGCCACCCTTTCGCCAAGCGCATTCTGCGCCACGGCGGGCGTGCTGGCCGCGGCGGGAGCGCTGGACACGCAGGGGTGGGCGCTTTGCGCCGAGATCCTATTGGTCGCCCAGACGAGCAAGACTCTGCCCGTGATCGTCCTCGACATCACGACGGATCAGATGCGTCCGATCAGCCATGTCCTCTCGGACCTGTTCCAAACTCGCTCCAGTCTGTAGATCAAGGCCCGTCTCAGCTTTCCCGGCACACCATCGATGCGGGTCACGAGGTGAGCGCCTGGTCAAGTCTCGCAGTGACAGGCAACCAACCTCGGTGGCCGCTAGACGCCCGATACAGACATGCTCAGACGCGATTAATTTTTCTCGAGACTGCAACTCACACCGGGGGGACCCCATCCCCCTAACAAATTGGGCAGCACACCCGACACGAATGATGGGTGTAAAGATGGGTAGTCGCGCGACCACCGCACAAACCCTCATAGAATGGGAAGGTCTGGCGGAGACGGAGGGATTCGAACCCTCGGTACCCCTTACAGGGTACGACGATTTAGCAAACCGTTGCCTTCAGCCACTCGGCCACGTCTCCGGCAGGCGCCGTCGATAGCCGAGCCGGCGCGGGTGCGCAACAGGCTG